>NZ_JBLYEG010000007.1:0-254660 GCF_048514875.1 Flavobacterium sp. T12S277
AACGGATTTATTCTGTTTACCGTGAACTGCGTTAGGGATGGCAGCGGTATCCTTTTGTGACACCTTTAATCTTCTTATAATCTCCAAAAACTTTTATCGCAAAAGATTTAGCGGACAGCCCGACCCGGAGGGGAACGCCATAGTTATCTTATTAGTTTTGATTCTGTTAAATTATAGTCGATTTTAGTTTTTTAAGTTGGTATGGTAGTTTTTTTTAAAAGTGAATCAGTATTTTTGTTTGAAACATTATAATTTAAGTATGAAAAAAACTATTGTATTGTTGACACTATTTGTAATCTCAAATTTAAGTGCTCAACAGCGCCCTAAGTTGGTGGTAGGTATTGTGGTAGACCAGATGAAAATGGAATATTTGTATCGGTTCTCAGATGATTTTTCGTCTAATGGATTTAAACGATTGATGAATAATGGATATACTTTTCAAAATATGCATTATAATTATATGCCTACCTATACTGCGCCCGGGCATGCTTCTATATATACCGGAACTACGCCTGCAACTCATGGAATTGTTGGGAATGAATGGTTTAGCAGAACGCTTGGTAAGGAAACGTATTGTACGGATGATGCAGGTGTGAAAACAGTAGGAGATGGTACGGTAGAAGAAGGGGCTATGTCGCCTAAAAACCTGCAAAGCACTACTATTACCGATGAAGTGAGAATGGCAACTAATTTTGAAGGAAAGGTGATTGGTATGAGTCTTAAAGACCGTGGAGCGATCTTGCCGGCTGGGCATTTTGCAAACTGGGCTTTTTGGTACAGTAAGACAGGTTCGTTTATTTCGAGTACTTTCTACGGTGAAAAGTTACCGCAATGGGTTTCAGATTTCAATAATGAAAAACATTATATGCCATATATCAATAAGGGATGGGATTTGTTTAAGCCAGCTTCGGTTTATAACGAGAGTTTACCGGATAATAATCCTTATGAAGGAAAGTTATACGGAAGTGCTGCTCCGGTTTTTCCTTATGATTTAAAGAATATGTATGAAAAGAATGATGCCGGAATCTTAAGAGCTACACCTTACGGGAATGATTTATTAGCAGAGTTTGCTATGAA
This sequence comes from Flavobacterium sp. T12S277, assembly GCF_048514875.1. Lineage (NCBI taxonomy): Bacteria > Pseudomonadati > Bacteroidota > Flavobacteriia > Flavobacteriales > Flavobacteriaceae > Flavobacterium > Flavobacterium sp. T12S277. The sequence continues at coordinate 1,078 of NZ_JBLYEG010000007.1, forward strand.
AGCTATCGAGAAAGAAGAATTAGGAAAAGATAGTATTACAGATTTCTTAACGGTTAGTTTTTCTTCTACAGATTACGTAGGACACTTACTTGGGCCAAGATCAATGGAGCTTCAGGATACGTATTTGAGACTGGATCAGACAATCGCTGACTTTTTGAATTATTTAGACAAGACTGTTGGGAAAGACAACTACTTACTATTTTTAACAGCAGATCACGCAGGGGCTGAAAATGTAATTTACTTAAAAGACAGAAAATATAATGTGAATAATTATCCTGCTAAGGAAGTAAAAAAGAGTTTGCAGGATTTCTCTGTAAAAACATTTGGTGTGGATTTAATTTTAAATTATTCCAACTTTAATGTGTTTTTGAATAAACCAGTTCTTAAGAAAAAAGGACTTGAATTAACTAAAGTAAAACAGATTTTCAAAGAGTTTCTGATTTCACAGCCTCAGGTGAAGCGAGTGTATACAGAGGAAGAAATTTTAGCCAATTCCGGTAAAGATTATTACCTTGATTTTGTGGCAAAAGGTTACGATGTCACTCAAAATGGAGACTTAATTATTTTGGATAAACCTGGAGATATCGAATATTCTAATACAGGAACCTCACACGGAACGCCTTATAGTTATGATACTCACGTTCCTGCTATTTTTTATGGATGGCACATTAAAAAAGGAGAATCCTATGATAAAAAAGCGATTACAGAAATTGCTCCGACAATAGCACAAAAAATTAAAGTAACTTTTCCAAATGGAACCGAAGCAAAAGTATTGCAGGAAGTTTTGGATGAAAAATAGTTCATACTTATAAAATAATAAAAAAACCTGTCTTGTTTTTCATGACAGGTTTTTTTGTGGGTGTAAAAAAAGGCTTCTCAATTAAGAAAAGCCTTTTGATAGTGTTTTAGTAAGCACTTATTTTAATGTTAACACCTATGCGTTTGTTAACACTAATTCTTCGTTGAAAGGTAGATTCCAAGCTTCTGCAACTCCTTTGTAAAGGATTTTTCCATTAGCGATGTTTAATCCTTTTTTCAATTCTTCGTTTTCATTACAAGCTTTTTCCCATCCTTTGTTTGCTAATTGTACAGCGTATGGTAAAGTTGCATTTGTTAAAGCTAAAGTAGAAGTGTAAGGAACAGCTCCCGGCATATTAGCTACACAATAGTGAACAATATCGTCAATGATGAAAGTTGGGTTTTCGTGAGTTGTAGGAGTACAAGTCTCGATACATCCACCCTGATCTACAGCTACGTCAACAACAACAGTTCCCGGACGCATTAATTTTAACATATCACGAGTGATCAAGTGAGGTGCTTTTGCTCCTGGAATTAAAACTGCACCAACAATTAAATCAGCTGTAGCGATTGCTTTTGTGATGTTGTAGTGGTTAGACATTTCTGTGTTCACGTTAGCTGGCATGATATCATCTAAATAACGTAAACGTGGTAAGCTTAAGTCCATGATAGTTACCTGAGCACCTAAACCAGCAGCCATTTTAGCAGCCTGAGTTCCTACGATTCCACCACCTAAAACCAATACTTTTGCTGGTGGTACACCTGGAACACCTCCTAAAAGAATTCCTCTTCCTTTTAATGGTTTTTCAAGGTATTTTGCACCTTGTTGAATAGCCATACGTCCGGCTACTTCAGACATTGGTACTAATAATGGTAAACTACGATCTGCTTTTTCAACTGTTTCGTAAGCCAAACATACAGCACCTTTTTCAAGCATAGCGTGAGTTAATGGTTCTGATGAAGCAAAGTGGAAATAAGTGAATAATAATTGATCTTTCTTGATTAATGGATACTCAGAAGCAATTGGCTCTTTTACTTTAATAATCATTTCAGCAATTGCATATACTTCTTCAATAGTTCCTAAAACTACCGCACCTGCATTTGCATACTCTTCGTCAGCGAAACCACTTCCTAGACCGGCAGTAGCTTGTACATAAACAGTATGTCCGTGTTTTTTCATTTCAGAAACTCCTGCAGGAGTTAATGCTACACGGTTCTCATTATTCTTGATTTCTTTTGGAACACCTATTATCATTTTGTTATCTTTTTTATTTTTTGTTGAAATTGTTTTACAAAACTACAGATAGAGAATATATTATTGATTAATGAGTAATAAATAAGAAAATATTATTTTATTTTTTACTTTTACAGAAAAATATACTGTTTAAGGAAATTAAATTGCCTCTAAAAAGAAAAAATGACTAAATTTTATTAATCAATGAAAACGATTTCGTTATGGCTTTAGATGATATTGACAAGAAAATCTTACGACTTTTACAGGAAAATGCGCATTATACTTTAAAAGATATCGCAAACAAAATAAACCTGTCCCTGACACCTGTTCATGATCGGGTCAAACGTCTTGAAAAAGAGGGGGTTATAGAGAAGTATGTTTCTATTTTAAACAAGAAAAAACTAGGTAACAATCTGACGGTGTATTGCCAAGTCACGCTAACCAAACAGACTTATGATACGTCGGAAGGATTCAATCAGTCGATTTTAAACTTGCCGGAAGTGGTTGAGTGTAACTATGTTTCGGGAAATTTTGATTATATGTTAAAAGTGATCATTCCTGATATGGAAAGCTATCATCATTTTCATCAAAAAAAATTATCTGTCCTTCCCGAGGTTTCTCTTATTAATACTGTTTTTGTTATTTCTGAAGTAAAGAGCACTACGGTTTTACCAATATAATTTAAGGAAGTGATGTGAATCTATTTTAAGAGAGTAGAATTGAGCTCGCTTATAATTAAAAAAGCAAAAGCCATCAGGAAAACTTGATGGCTTTTGCAGTATGGATGGTTTTGGTATATCCTAGTAGTAAGTAAAACGTCTTACTTTGGCAATGTATTTTGCCAAACGAATTACCTGGTGGCTATAACCGTATTCGTTATCGTACCAAATGTATAATACAATATTTTTCCCGTCTTTAGAAACAATTGTAGCGTTACTGTCATAAATTGAAGGAGCTGAAGTTCCTACAATATCAGAAGAAACCAATTCGTTATTCAATGAATATTTGATTTGTTCTACCAATTCGCCTTCTAAAGCGTATTTTTTCATGATCTTATTGATCGCCGGGATCGTAGTTGCTTTTTTAACTTCTAAATTAAGAACTACCAAAGAACCGTTTGGAACAGGAACTCTAATCGCATTCGAAGTTAATTTTCCTTCCAATGATGGCAATGCTTTTGCAACAGCACTTCCGGCACCAGTTTCGGTAATTACCATATTTAAAGCTGCTGCTCTTCCACGACGGTATTTTTTATGCATATTGTCGACCAAATTCTGATCGTTTGTATAAGCATGGATAGTTTCTAAATGTCCTTTTACTACACCTAATGTATCTTCGACAGCTTTTAAAACTGGCGTAATTGCATTTGTGGTGCAGGAAGCAGCTGAGAAAATATCAATTTCGTCAGGATTGTATTCGTTATGGTTTACACCATGAACAATATTTGGAACTCCTTTTCCAGGGGCAGTCAATAAAACTTTACTGGCTCCTTTAGAAGTTAAATGTCTTCTTAAAGCTTCTTCTGTAGTAAAAGCTCCTGTATTATCAATTACCAATGAATCATTGATTCCGTATAACGTATAATCAATTTCTTCTGGTGAATTTGCAGTAATGATATGTACGGTGGTTCCGTTGATAATCAATGCATTGTTTTTTGGATCGGCAGTAACTGATCCCTGAAAATCTCCGTGAATTGAATCGTATCGCAATAGAGAAGCTCTTTTCTCTAATGTTGAAGCATCATTTTTATCTCTGGTAACAATTGCTCTCAATCGCAATTGATTTCCTTTTCCGGTTTTAGACATTAATTCTCTGGCTAATAAACGGCCAATTCTTCCAAAACCATATAAAACAACATCTTTTGGTTGAATTTCTTCTGAAGATTTTGCTTCTTTCAATTTCTCGATTACAAAATATCGCGCATCAGGATATTTTTCATCTTCCAAACGATATTCATAAGTTAGTTTTCCAAGATCTAATTTAGCAGGCGGAAGATCTAAAGACAAAACAACTCTGGCGATTTCAACTGAATCAAAAATGGTGATAGGCTTCCCTACAAATTCACCGGCATATTGATGCAAATTGATAATATCGCTGACATTTTTATCCAGTAATTGGTTTTTGAATAGAACCATTTCGATGGATTTGTCATACCATAAATCGCTTATGATTTTAATTAATTCGACACCAGCTCTTCTTCGGTCGACTTGTAATGATACCTCTTTTTGGTACAAAGATTTTTTGCTCATAATTGATTAAATTGAAAAAATAAATACACGACTATTTTTAAATTTTGCGCAAAAGTACCCATTTCAATCGATTTCGTAAACTATTTTATGATTTATTTTTGAATTGGCTGTAAAAAATAATTTTTTTCGAGGAGTAAAAAAGAGGGCTCCGATTAACAAAAATGCAGCTTCGTATTTGGATGAAAATAAAAAAAGTCACCTTATTTCTAAGATGACTTTTTTTGAGTTTTCAGTCGCAGTTTTCAGTTTTCAGTGCAAAAAAACTGAGAACAGTGACTGTAAACTGCGACTGTAAACTGCGACTATAAACGAAGACTTAAATAATAATTCTAAGTATTTCACCTGACTTACTGATCATTTCAAGACGTACGCTTTGTCCTTCATTTTTTCTGTTTAATAACTTAGAAACCGTTTCGATATTGGTTGCTTTTACATTATCAATACTTAGTATGATATTACCTTGCAGCTCATTTTGATACTGCATTAAATTTTCATTCGTTATACTTCTGATTTTTACACCATAGTCAATTTTGAATCTCTTTTTATCCGCAGCATCGATATTTTCTAATTCAATTCCCTTAAATTCAGTACTGAAAAATTCATTTTTACTTAAAGTTACCGGAACTGTTTTTGTTTTTCCATCTTTAATATAGGTCACTTTAACGACATCATTTGGACGTTTTGTATTGATGTAACCTGACAGGTCTGCATAAGTTGCAATATTTTGGTCGTCAAGCTTCACGATAATATCTCCTTTACCAAGTCCGGCTTTTTCGGCACCGGAGTTTTTGGATACCTTACTAATGTAGAAACCTTGTGTCTCTGTAATTCCTAGCTCTTTAGAAGCGGTACTGTTCAATTCGCCACCTTCAACCCCCAGGATACCTCTTTGTACATTTCCGAATTCCATAATGTCTTCGATTATTTTTCGGGCAATATTAGACGGAACGGCAAACGAATAACCTACATAAGAACCGGTCATAGAAGAAATCATGGTATTAATCCCAATCAATTCTCCTCTGGTATTGACTAAGGCACCACCACTATTTCCGGGGTTTACCGCAGCATCGGTCTGAATGAAAGACTGGATTCCGTTGGTGTCCAGATTTCTGGCTTTCGCCGAAACAATTCCGGCCGTAACAGTGGAAGTTAAGTTATACGGATTTCCCACGGCCAAAACCCATTCTCCGATTTTTACAGAATCAGAATTGGCAAATGCGGTATAAGGTAATTTTTCGTCGGCATTAATTTTCAGTAAAGCGATATCCATTTTAGAATCGGTACCTATTAATTTAGCCTTGTATGACTTTTTATTGTTCAGTGTGATTTCAATTTCTGTAGCATCTTTAATCACGTGATTGTTGGTTACAATGTATCCGTCTTCTGAAATTATAACTCCGGATCCGGTTCCAACTTGCTCTTGCTGCTGTTGACCTCCATAACCATAGAAAAATTCCATCATCGGATTGCTGACTGTTCTTCGCGAAACATTTTTTACGTGTACAACAGTGTGAATGGTTTTGTCTGCGGCCGCTGTAAAATCAACCGTTTCAGCAGATAAAGCTACGTTTCTTCCAAATGAATTGGGGGCAAGAGTAACAACAGAATTTCCTCTTCCAAAAAAAGAATTGTTGCTTTCAAATAACAATTTGTAAGCACCAAGGGTAGTCGCACCACTAAGCAGTGAAACTAAAAACAAGGTTGAAAATCTTTTCATATTGCAGTTTATATTATTGGTTATTTTAACGTAAAAATACTTCAAAAAATTATTTGGAAAAACGGTTTAACGCTCTTTAACATTGATTAACATTTCATTAATTATTTGTTCGTACTTTTGTGGTTATTAATGAGAAAAAAATGCAAATAGAATTTTATAAATATCAGGGTACAGGGAACGATTTTGTCATGATTGACAACCGATCAGAGTTCTTTCCAAAAGACAATATTAAATTAATTGAACGCCTGTGCGACAGACGTTTCGGGATAGGTGCAGACGGACTTATTTTGCTGGAAAATGATACCGACACTGACTTTAGAATGGTCTATTATAATTCAGATGGAAATCAGAGTTCGATGTGCGGAAATGGTGGTCGTTGTCTGGTTGCTTTTGCCAATCAGTTGGGGGTAATTGACGATAAAACTACTTTTATTGCAACCGACGGTTTGCATCATGCTTCGGTAGGAGAGGATGCTATTATTTCGTTACAAATGATTGATGTTGATGAAGTGCAAAAGAAAGAGGCTTATACTTTTTTGAATACAGGTTCGCCACATCACGTACAGCTTGTGGATGATTTAGAGCATTACAATGTCAAAGAAAATGGTGCCGCAATTCGTTATGGCGAGTTGTATGGCGAAAAAGGAAGCAATATTAATTTTGTAAAAAAAGTAGACAACAGTACTTTTTCATTGCGTACGTATGAAAGAGGTGTTGAAGATGAAACTTTAGCTTGTGGAACAGGAGCAACCGCAGTAGCAATCGCGATGAATGCTATTGGGTTAACCGATGAAACTTCCATTAATTTGAATGTTGAAGGCGGTAAGCTGGTTGTTTCTTTTGACAAATCAGGAGATCATTTTACAAACGTTTTCTTGACCGGACCCGCTAAGTTTGTTTTCAAAGGAACTATTGAAATTTAAGCACAAAAATCAGAAATCTACAATCAACAATTTACAATTAAATGATAACACTCAAAGGCGACTCGATTTATCTGCGTGCATTAGAACCCAATGATTTGGAATTTGTGTATGCTATGGAAAATGATGAAAGCATTTGGGAAGTGAGTAACACACAAACCCCTTACAGCAGGTTTTTGATACGCCAGTATCTTGAAAATGCACAACAGGATATTTACGAGGCCAAGCAACTGCGTTTGGCTATTTGTCAGGATCAGGACTTTCCGGCGATTGGATTAATTGATTTGTTTGAATTTGATCCGAAAAATAACAGGGCAGGTATTGGAATTGTCATTCAAAAGGATGAAAATAGAAATCAAAAAGTTGGATCTGAGGCATTAGGGCTTTTAATTAACTATGCATTTCACAATTTAAATTTGCACCAATTATATGCAAATATTGCTGTGGGAAATGTACCAAGTGTAGCTCTTTTTACTAAATTTGGCTTTGAGAAAATAGGAATTAAGAAAGATTGGATTTTGCTCCAAAACCAGTATCAGGACGAAGCAATGTTTCAGTTAATTAACAAACACATTTAAATTTAAAACTTTGAGCATAAAAAAAATCATCACGTTAGCTGCTGTTGCCGTAATTTCAGTTTTAATGGTTTACGGATTTATTTTAATTAGTAAAATCTTCAGTGCCAATACCAAATTCGAGAAGAAAGAATTGTACGTGTATGTTCCTACAGGAGCTAATTATACCGATGTAAAGAAAATATTAGAGCCCTATATCAAGAATTTTGAAGATTTTGAGATGGTGGCCAACAAAAGAAGCTACCCTGAAAATGTAAAGTCAGGTCGTTTTTTGCTTAAAAAAGACATGAATAATATGGATTTGGTTCGCGCCATGCGTTCTAATGTTCCGGTAAAATTAGCTTTTAACAATCAGGAGCGTCTGGAAAATTTTGCAGGAAGAGTAGGTTCTGAAATCGAAGCCGACAGTTTGTCTTTGATGAAAGCCTTTAAAGATCCGGAATTTTTGAAAGCAAACGGTTTCAACGAAGACAATGTCTTTGCCATGTTTATTCCGAATACTTATGAAATTTACTGGAATACTTCTGCAGAGAAATTCCGTGATAAAATGATCAAAGAATATCATAATTTCTGGACTGCTGAGAGAATTGAAAAGGCAAAAAAACAGGGATTAACTCCGGTTCAGGTTACTATTTTAGCTTCGATCGTTCATAAAGAATCCGTAAAAAAAGATGAAAGACCCCGTATTGCCGGTGTTTATTTGAATCGTTTGCGTTTAGAAATGCCATTACAGGCAGATCCAACCGTAATTTATGCTTTAAAACTAAGAGATAACAATTTTGACCAAGTGATCAAAAGAGTATTCTACAACGACTTGCTTATGAGATCTCCGTACAATACCTATGTGAATATTGGACTTCCTCCAGGACCGATCGCGATGCCTGATATTACAGCTCTTGAAGCGGTTTTAAATCCGGAAAAAAACGATTATATTTATTTTTGCGCCAGTGTTGAACGCTTCGGATACCACGAATTTGCTGCTACTTTAGCCGAACATAATGTAAATGCAAAAAAATATTCAGACTGGATTGCCAGTCAGGGCGTAACAAGATAGTTTTGAGTTTTAAAAATATATTTTTCTTATCGGTTTTGATGTTGCCGGGTGTTTTTTCTGTGAATGCCCAAAGCAGGTTCGAAAGTTTTTTAACCCCTTTGGACAGCTTAAATAAGAAACGACAAAATACAGTTATCGTTACTGAAGCTGCTCTGGCTTCAGTAACATTGCTAGGTTTAAACCAGCTTTGGTATGCCGATTATCCGCGTTCTAATTTTCATTTTATAAATGATAATAACGAATGGCTTCAGATGGATAAAGTAGGGCATATGTATTCAGCATATCATTTGGGAAGGTTTGGTGCTGAAATGATGAACTGGAGTGGTGCCGATCAAAAAAAGCAACTGATTTACGGAGCAGGTTTAGGTTTTGCCTTTTTAACGGCTGTTGAAGTTCTGGATGGCTTTTCGGCCGAATGGGGCGCTTCTTCAGGTGATATTATTGCCAATGCAACCGGTACTGCCTTATATGTTTCTCAGGAATTACTTTGGAAAGAACAGCGCATTGTTCCAAAATTTTCTTTTCACACTACACATTACGCAAATTTAAGACCTAAGACATTGGGAAGTTCTTTAAATGAACAGCTCTTAAAAGATTACAATGGACAGACGTATTGGCTTTCTGTAAACCTTCATTCTTTCGCAAAACAAAGCAAAATTCCAAAGTGGTTAAATCTCGCTTTTGGTTATGGAGCGGAGGGAATGTTAACAGGAAATTTACAAAAAGATAATCTGGATTTCGCTCAAAACCCTGAAAGATTTCGTCAGATTTATCTTAGTTTTGACGTAGATTTGACAAAAATTGAAACAAAATCGCATTTTTTGAAGACTATTTTTTCCGTTTTTAGCACTATAAAAATTCCGGCTCCAACTCTCGAATACTCCGCCAATAAAGGGCTTAAAGCACATGCCTTCTATTTTTAGAAAATCTTAACTTGTTGATTATCAGTATTGTTTGTTTTTTATTACCTTTGCACCGTAGAAATTTCAAAAAGGTGACAGCGTTTTGAAGAAAAACAATTTATGATAAAGAAGTGGTATTTTTATGCGAGTTTGATCGTTATTATTACATTTTTGACTTTGGGTTTTAAACCCTTTAATCTGGAAACCAAACCGTGGTTTCTAATAGAAAAAACAGATGGATCTGAATACCTGTTTCCATCGCAGGAAGAGGATGATTATCCTACCTTACACAAATTAAACACCCCATTTACCGGAAAGCGTCTTATTGGTTTTAAAGAAGCCGTCGCTTTTAAAGAATCTCAAGGAAAATACCGTTTGGTAAATTCACTTGGTTATATGGGAAAATATCAATTTGGGACTCAGGCACTGAGAGCCATTGGTGTTCGAAACAACAAAGCCTTTTTAAAGGATCCTGCCTTACAGGAAAAAGCTTTTATTGCGCTATTGTCCAAAAACAAATGGATTTTGCGTAATGAAATCGAAAAGTATGAAGGGAAAGTGATCAGTGGTATTGAAATTACCGAGTCTGGTATTTTAGCCGCTGCACATCTTGGAGGTGCCGGTTCGGTTAAAAACTTTTTTAAGAACAACGGAGGCAGACATTTTAGGGATGCTTACGGGACTTCATTAAAAAGTTACCTGAAAGCCTTTGCAGGTTATGATCTTTCTTATATTGAAGCGGATAGTAACGCTACAATACACCGTTAAAAACATCAAACAGAAAAACAAAAAATCCCGAGTTTATCGGGATTTTTTTATTTTAGTCAATTAGAATTTCTAAGATTTTAATAGCGGCTTCACTAATTTTTGTCCCGGGACCAAATACTGCTACTGCTCCGGCATCAAAGAGAAATTGGTAATCCTGTGCCGGAATTACTCCACCCACAATAACCATAATATCTTCTCGTCCGTGTTTTTTAAGTTCTTCAATTACCTGAGGTACCAAAGTTTTATGCCCGGCAGCGAGTGATGAAACACCTAATATGTGTACGTCATTTTCGACAGCTTGTTTGGCAGCTTCAGCCGGCGTCTGGAAAAGCGGACCTATGTCTACGTCGAAACCTACATCGGCATAACCGGTAGCCACTACTTTTGCGCCTCGGTCATGTCCGTCCTGACCCATTTTTGCAATCATAATTCTCGGACGTCTTCCTTCCTGTTTAGCAAAGGCATCCGCTAATTGTTTTGCCTTTTCAAAATTCTCGTCGTTTTTTATTGCTGCACTATACACACCGCTAAAGGATTTAATTTGTGCTTTGAATCTGCCGAATACACTTTCAAGAGCATCGCTAATTTCTCCTAAAGTCGCTCTGTTTCGGGCGGCTTCAATTGCAATTGCTAGTAAGTTTCCTTCTCCGGTTTTTGCACAATGAATTAATTTTTCGAGTGATTGATTTACTTTTTCAGTATCTCTTGTTGCTTTAATTGTTGTAAGCTGATCGATTTGCTGTTTACGTACCATCTGGTTGTCAACATCCAGAATATGCAAAGGATCTTCTTTTTCTAAGCGATATTGATTGACACCTACAATTATATCTTGTCCGCTGTCTATTCTTGCTTGTTTTCTGGCCGCTGCTTCTTCAATTCTTAATTTCGGAATTCCGGCTTCAATGGCCTTTGTCATTCCGCCTAGTTCCTCGACTTCTTCAATCAGTTTCCAGGTACTTTTCAGGATTTCATCGGTTAGGCTTTCCACATAATAACTACCTCCCCACGGATCAACCGTTTTGGTAATTTTAGTTTCCTCCTGTAGAAAGATTTGCGTGTTTCGGGCAATTCTTGCCGAGAAATCAGTAGGTAAAGCAATAGCTTCATCTAGTGCATTGGTATGCAATGACTGTGTTCCGCCAAAGGCTGCTGCTGTGGCTTCGATACAAGTTCTGGCTACATTATTGAAAGGATCCTGTTCTGTTAAACTCCAGCCACTGGTTTGACAGTGTGTTCGAAGCGCTAAAGATTTGTCACTTTTTGGATTAAATTGCTGGACTAGTTTCGCCCAGATCATTCGGCCCGCTCTCATTTTGGCAATTTCCATAAAATGATTCATTCCAATCGCCCAAAAGAAAGACAATCTTGGCGCAAAATCATCAATAGTCATTCCGGTTGAAAGTCCGGTTCTGATATATTCAAGGCCATCGGCTAAGGTGTAAGCCAATTCAATATCGGCCGTGGCACCGGCTTCCTGCATGTGGTATCCTGAAATAGAGATAGAATTGAATTTGGGCATTTTTTTGCTCGTAAATTCAAAAATATCAGCAATGATTTTCATGGAAGGAGTTGGAGGATAAATGTACGTATTACGCACCATAAACTCTTTCAGAATATCGTTTTGTATGGTTCCGGATAATTTTTCGATAGCTACACCCTGTTCTTCGGCTGCCACAATATAAAAAGCCATAATAGGTAAAACGGCTCCGTTCATCGTCATCGAAACCGACATTTCGTCAAGTGGAATCTGATCGAACAATACTTTCATGTCTTCAACAGAATCGATCGCTACTCCGGCTTTTCCAATATCCCCAACTACTCGTTCATGATCAGAATCATAACCGCGATGGGTGGGTAAATCAAAAGCAATGGAAAGTCCTTTTTGTCCGGCAGCTAAATTTCTTCTGTAAAAAGCATTGCTTTCTTCTGCGGTTGAAAATCCTGCATATTGACGAATCGTCCACGGACGTCTCACGTACATTGTAGCATAAGGTCCGCGTAAATTTGGTGCAAATCCGGCTCCGAAATTCAGGAACTCTAAATCTTCAATATCTTTGTCAGCGTACTTTTTTTTGAGCTCAATCCCTTCAGCTGTTGTAAAGTTCTGAAGTGCGGATTCTGAGTCAGGCTTCTGCACGTCTAACTTTGCACTGTTGACATCTAACGTAATATGTGTAAGGTCTTTTCTAATCATGGAGACTCTTCGTTGTATGGTTTAATTAACTACTTTAAAAGATTATTCAAGTTCTAGACGTTCCTGCTCGAGTTTTTCGGCCAGTCTTTTTTCTATTATTGGAGTAATTAATGTTTTTCTTGGTTTTACTTTTACGAAAGGAAACAATTCTAAATCATGTTTCATTTTGTCTTCTTTGTTGGGATGTTTGTTGGTTCCTAACAAAATTTCTTTTTTAGAGTCGAACAATTCCTGCTCTTTTGCGGCACTTTCCTGGATTTTCTTTTTGATCGATCCGTCGTTTAAAAGTTTTAGGAAACCTCCGTTTGCTTCAATGTCTTTAAACAAGGCTAAGCTTTTTTCGGCCAGCTGCAGGGTCAGACTTTCAATATAATAACTGCCATCCGCCGGATTATCGACTTTGTCAAAGTAACTTTCGTGTTTTAAAACCAGCAATTGATTGCGGGCGATTCGGTCACCAAATTCATTGTCTTTATGATACAAAGAATCGTAAGGTAAGTTGGCGATAGCATCTGCACCACCCAAAATAGCCGACATGCATTCTGTTGTGGTACGCAGCATGTTAACGTTATAATCGTAAATCGTTTTATTTCGTTTGGTTGGAGTGACCAATAAATGACATTCTAAGTCGGAATTGTATTCCGCGGCAATTAAGTTGAAAAGCATTCGCAATGCACGAAGCTTGGCAATTTCAAAGAAATAATTGGTGCCTACCGAAACTTCAAAAACAATGGGTTGGGTCGTAGCGGGAAATCGGTTCAGGTATTCGTTGGCGTGTGCTAAACTGTACGCGATTTGCTGTGTGATATTGGCACCGGCATTTTGATATAAACCTAAATCTACGCTTAAAACGGAGATATTGGTTACGGCTTTTGTTATTTTTTCAAGAGTATCAAAATTGCTTTTATCGGCTGTCGTAAACCAGTTTCCTTCTCGCGCCAAATGACCAATAGGGTCAAGGTTACAATAAAAAATCGCTTTCTTTTCAATTGAAATGCGGTCTAATAGTTGTACGAAATCGATTGAAATGAAATTCAAATTAAAGTAAACAATTCTGTTTTCTAAAGGAAGCGCTTCGAGTAATTTCTGAACATCAGTAGTTTCGTTTTCGATGGTAAAACGTAAGCTTTCGGCACCTCTTTCAAGTGTATTGATGGCTCTTTGAATTGATTTCTCGATATCGTAAACAAAAATGTTCTGGCAGATTTTAAAGTTTGAAACCTGCGTTTGTACAGGTGCAGCCTTTGTGAATTCATCACGGTCGTAAAACGGTTTTACCTGAATGTCTTCGGGAGAATTCCAAATTACGGTCTGGTTGTAATCGGCTCCATCTAATTCAAACTGAATTTTTTGTTTCCATTGTTTGGATGAAATCGGGTTAAAATCGTCGAATAGGGTAGTGGCCATTGGGTATTTTTTCGGGTTATTCTTTATCTTGAATGGTGTCTCCTTCAAATTGGATGATGTAAATATCTTCGCTGTCTTTTTTCATAAAGTACTTCTCGCGGGCATATTTCTCTATTTGTTCAGGATTTTTAAGCTGTTTGATCTGTTCCTGATCCTTTTTTATTTCGTCCTGATAGTATTTTTTATTGTCTTGTAATTCGTGGATTTGATTGTCCAGAAAACGATGATCAAAATAAGAATAATTATCTAAGAATAACATCCATACCACAAAAAACAATAACACCCAAACATATTTGTTGCTCAGGAGTTTGAACCATTTTTTGTCTTTATATGGATTTTTCATTTTAGTTTTTATTTAACCGCTTGTGTTGTGTAATTTCGATTGGTGTTTTGATTCTGGCAGAAGTGATAATCCTTTTGTGCCTTGGTCAGGCACAAAAGGTTAAATGGATCTTCTAATTTTGATGCAATAAATTTACAATAAAAATTATAAAATTCGTTGATTAATTACAGCCCGGACAACATCAATGGCAACGGTATTGTATTTGTCGTTTGGAATGATAATGTCTGCAAAAGCTTTAGAAGGTTCTATAAACTGTTCGTGCATTGGTTTTAAAGTGTTTTGATAACGAGTCAAAACTTCGTCAATATCACGTCCGCGTTCAGAAATGTCTCTTTTTAAACGACGGATTAATCTTTCATCTGAATCGGCGTGAACAAAGATTTTAATGTCAAAAAGATCACGTAATTCCGGATTTGTTAAAATTAAAATTCCTTCCACAATCATAACTTTTCTCGGGTGAGTCGAAACCGTATCGTCGGTTCTGTTGTGTTGTATGAAAGAATATACAGGCTGATCGATCGTTTCGCCAGCTTTTAATGCTTTAAGGTGTTTTACCAGTAATTCAAAATCTATCGCACGCGGGTGGTCAAAGTTGATTAATGCTCTTTCGTCAAACGACAAATTCGTAGTCTCTTTATAATACGAATCCTGAGAAATTACGCCCACTTCAGTGTCCGGTAATTCATTCATGATTTGGTGTACTACTGTTGTTTTTCCACTTCCTGTTCCTCCTGCAAGTCCAATAATGAGCATAAAATTTGTGTTATATATTTGTACGGCAAAAATAATAATTTAAGTGGATTGATAATGGAATCCGAACTTTAAAATTGAATTTATAAGAAGAAGTTTAACGGAGATTCCGGATTAATTAAGAAAATTGCGAATGGTGTAAATAATACAACAATTTTGATTCTCCGGTCAGCGGAGCAATACAAGGAAATGTGTGCTGAACCACTTCTGTTGCCGGTTTGCTGGTAGGAGTTAGTATTACGCAAAAAAAATCCCGATAGCAATGCCATCGGGATTTCGTGCAATCAGTATAGTTTTAATAAAGTATTCTGAATTTAGTAAGCACTTGTAATTATTTATTCTTTTTTGCTTTAATCATCATTTCAAGCTGGTCCCAAAGTTCTTCCGGAATTGCTTCCAACAGATTAAATTGTCCGGCACCTTTAAGCCATTCACCACCATCAATGGTAATAACGTCTCCGTTTACATAAGCTGAAAAATCGGATACTAAATAAGCAGCCAGATTCGCCAGTTCCTGATGATCGCCCACACGTTTCAAAGGTACTTTTTTGGCCATATCGAATTTTTCGGCTAGATCTCCCGGTAATAATCGATCCCAGGCTCCTTTTGTAGGGAATGGACCCGGAGCAATTGCATTCGAACGGATTCCGTATTTTGCCCATTCAACAGCCAGACTGCGTGTCATGGCAAGAACTCCTGCTTTTGCAGTTGCGCTTGGTACTACGTATGCTGAACCTGTCCAGGCATAAGTGGTTACAATATTTAAAATCGTAGCCGAGGTTTGTTTGGTATCGATCCAGTGTTTACCAAAAGCCAGTGTACAGTTTTTAGATCCTTTTAATACAATATCGATAACAGTATCAAAAGCATTGGCAGATAAACGTTCTGTTGGAGAGATAAAGTTTCCGGCAGCATTGTTTAAAAGAACATCTACTTTTCCAAAAGTTTTTAAAACTTCCTGAAGCATGTTCTCTACTTCTTCGTAATGACGAACGTCACATTGAAGCGGTAAACATTTTCCTCCGGTTTCGGTTTCAAGTTCGGCAGCAGTATTTTTAAGCTTTTCTAAATCTCTTGAAGTAATGGCTACCTGAGCCCCTAATTCCAGGAAGTATTTGGTCATAGCTTTTCCTAAACCGCTTCCTCCGCCTGTAACAACAATGACTTTGCCTTTTAAAGCGTCATCTCTTAACATTTTATCTGTATAGCTCATATGATTTTCTTTTTATTACAATATTAATTAAATAAATAGGATGCACGCATAATAATGTTATAAATTTTTGATAAACTTTAAATATCACATAGTTTTTTTGCAGCTGCTTCGAGAGTAGCATTGTCTTTGGCAAAGCAAAAACGTATTAGCTTTTGATCTTTGTGATCGGAATAGAAAGAAGAAATTGGAATTGCGGCAACGCCATGTTCGGTGATTAATTTTTTACAGAAAGTAACATCGTCTTCATTTGAAATGCCGGCATAAGAAGCCACCTGAAAATAAGTTCCTTCGCAGGGTTTCAATTCAAATCGGCTGTTTTGAAGCAGTTTTTGAAAATAATCTCTTTTTTCCTGATAGAATTTCCCAAGCAGGCTGACATCCACAACATCTAAATACTGACTGATAGCAGCCTGTAAAATACTATTCACGCTAAAAACCAGAAATTGATGTACTTTTTTGATCTCTTTCATTAAATGTTCCGGAGCAACGGTATAGCCAATTTTCCAGCCCGTAATGTGGAATGATTTTCCGAAGGAAGAAACCATTATACAGCGATTTAGAAGGAATTCTTTGGTGTGAGCTGAAATGTGTTTTTCTTCAAAAGTGATGTACTCGTAAACTTCATCAGATAATACCAGTATATTCGGGTGTTGCTCTAATAATGTTTCAAGTTGAAGAAAATCATTTTGGGTCAAAATTTTTCCTGTTGGATTGTGCGGATTATTGATGATAATCATCTTCGTTTTTGAAGAACAGGCTTTTGCTATCGTTTCCCAGTTAGGCGTATAATCGTCATTTAGTGCGACACGAATTGGTTTTGCATTGCACAATAAAACCGGAGATTCGTACGAATCATAACTCGGATCTAAGATAATGACTTCATCTCCTGTTTTTACCAAAGCCAGTATGGTAGTAAAAATTCCCTGAGTGGCTCCGGCTGTAACCAGTATCTCGGTTTCAGGTCTGATGATTCGGTTATAGGAGGTGTGAACCAATTTTGCGATTTGCTCCATCAATGGCGGATAACCGGCCATTGGAGTGTATTGGTGCACGTTTTCTTTTGTGAGTTTCGCCAGTATGTCTGTTAATCTTTCGTCTACAGGAAAATTCGGAAATCCCTGTGAAAGATTAATCGCATTGTGTTCTGTTGCCATTTTAGACATGACCGTAAAAATACTGGTGGTAATGTTTGGGAGTTTACTCATCTTGATATACGTCTATTGGTATTGTTAAGTAATAACGAACTCTTACGGAATCATTATTATGCATTCCGGGAAACCATCTAGGGCATTTTTTCATAAGACGAACGGCTTCTTTTCCTGTTCCGTAACCTGCGTCTTTGGTGAATTTTGGATCACTCAGAGTGTCATCTTTTTCAACTATGAAATTAACATCGACTGTTCCTTTTACCTGAAGCTCGTCTTCGGGATAGTGATAATTAAATCTGATAAATTTATGAAGTTTTTTTAGTCCTCCTTCAAAATCAGGTTTTACATCTATTGAATCAATATTATAGACTGTGGTGTCTTCTTTTATTTGAATTTCACTATCGTCTGTATGGGTATCTATTTCTGAAACAGCGTTTTCATCGTCATTGGCTGTAGTAACATTTTGTTCTGCGGTTGTATTTTTTGATACTTTTTTAGTGTCAGAAGAGGAAATACAATGTGTTAAACAAAGGAATAGCAGAACTGATATTTTTTTCATAAATAAGATTTAGAAGTCAAATTTACATTTTATGGATGATAAAAATGGTTGGCCTGTTGTGTAAATCTACTTTTAATTTTTTCCAGTCCGAAACACGCATTGTTTTGATGAATTCTGTTGGTAATGTAATGTCTGTTGCGATACACAGATGCGTAGAAGGATTCAGAATTTGTAAAATGTCTTCGACTAATTTATTGTTTCTATAAGGCGTTTCAATAAAAAGCTGAGACTGATTTTTATCCTGAGACAGTTTTTCAAAATACTTTAATGCCGATTTTTTCTCGTCTTTATCAATTGGTAAATAGCCATTGAAAGTAAAACTTTGGCCGTTCATACCAGAAGCCATCATAGCCAATAAAATAGAGGACGGACCAACCAATGGTACTACCTGAATTCCTTTTTCATGTGCCAGTTTTACAATTACAGCACCTGGATCGGCAACTCCCGGACAACCGGCTTCGCTCATTAAACCTACATTTTTCCCTTCGAGTAAAGGTTTGATGAAGTCTAAATGTTCGCTTGGCTCTGTACGTTTATTAAGCGTAAAAAGAATTAGTTCGGATTGCTTTTTCTCCGGAGATACCGCTTTTATTGATTTGCGGGCCGTTTTTTCGTTTTCAACAATATAGTGGTCTATAAAATCGATACTTCTTTTAACAGTTTGAGGTAAAACATCCATCGGATCGCTTTCACCCATTGTTGTTGGAATTAAATAAAGTTTTCCGAGAAGTTTCATGTCTGTCTTTTTATGTTGTTAGGAAAAGAAGAACTTATAAGTGTTTTTCGATAAGTTTCTTCGAAATGATATCGGTTACTTCGTCTAACATTTGATATACATTATCAAATCCGTTGGTGACACCGAAGTAGGGGTCCGGGACATCTACATTTTCGCCCGGAAATAATTCGTCTAAAATGAGACAAACTTTATTTTTTTGTGCTTCGTTCTGAGCCAGTTTGATAACGTCGTCATAATTCGAAGAATCCATCACATAGATGTAATCAAAAGTAGTGAAGTCAGCAGTTTTGAATTGTCTTCCTTTTTGGTTTCCAATGTCGAGGCCGTTTTTTTTGGCAACTGCTATAGATCGTTTGTCAGGGGAGTGGCCTACATGCCAGGATCCGGTTCCGGCTGAGTCAACGATGAAATTATTTTTGGGCAATTTTGAAGCTAAAATACCTTCAGCTAAAGGGGATCTGCAAATGTTCCCCAAACAAACCATTAAGATTTTTACTGGCATGGTGCGCGTTTATAGCGTTAGTTTTTTGTTAATGTCTTCGACAAATTTTTTGAATTGTTTGTCTGTAGAAACTAAATTATCAACTGTTTTGCAAGCGTGTAATACGGTAGCGTGGTCGCGATCTCCAATTTGTGAGCCAATGTTTGCCAAAGAAGCTTTTGTGAATTTCTTTGCAAAAAACATGGCCAATTGTCTCGCCTGTACCACGTGCCTCTTTCGGGTTTTCGATTGAAGCGTTTCGATATCAAGCTGAAAATAATCAGATACAATTTTTTGGATATAATCGATAGAGATTTCTCTCTTTACGTTTTTAACAAATTTCTCTACAACGCTTTTGGCCAATTCAATAGTAACTTCTTTTTTATTGAAAGAAGACTGAGCGATTAAGGAAATAATAGCACCTTCTAATTCTCTAACGTTACTTTTGATGTTGCGCGCTACATATTCAATAATATCTTCCGGCATCTCAACACCATCGCGATATAGGATGTTTTTTAAGATCGAAATTCTGGTTTCGTAATCCGGTTGGTGCAATTCAGCAGACAGTCCCCATTTGAAACGGGATAACAAACGCTGCTCAATATCCTGCATGTCAACAGGAGCCTTGTCAGAAGTTAGAATTACCTGTTTTCCGTTTTGGTGTAAATAGTTGAAAATGTGGAAAAATACGTCCTGTGTTCCTGATTTTCCGGATAAAAACTGAACGTCGTCAATAATTAAAACATCGATTAATTGGTAAAAATGGATGAAATCATTACGATTGTTCTTTTTTACCGAATCAATATATTGTTGTGTGAAAATCTCGGCAGAAATGTATAAAACCGTTTTTTCAGGATATTTATCTTTTACTTCCACACCTATAGCGTGTGCAAGGTGTGTTTTTCCTAATCCAACTCCTCCGAAAATCAATAACGGATTAAAGGATGTTCCTCCAGGTTTGTTGGCAACAGCCATACCTGCAGAACGGGCCAAACGGTTGGAATCTCCTTCAAGGAAATTGTCAAAACTATAATTAGGATTTAACTGTGATTCAATTTTTAAATTTCTGATCCCCGGAATTACAAACGGATTCTTAAGTTCAGGATTTAAGTTTTTAAACGGAGCATCAACCTCTTGCGGTTTCATTGGAACTCTGTTGGAACTTGGCAGCTGCTCGGTAAAAGGCTGTTTATTTCCATAAGTGTTCTCCATTTTAATTTTATAGAGTAACTTTGCGTTTTTTCCCAGTTCTTTGGTAAGCGCAACTTTCAATAATTTTACGTAATGCTCTTCGAGCCATTCATAGAAAAATTTACTTGGTACTTGAATGTATAACGCGTTGTCGGTTAGCTCAACTGATTTGATTGGTTCAAACCAAGTTTTGTATGCTTGATCTTGAATATTGTCCTTTATAAAAGACAAACAGTTTTCCCATACCGATTGAGCAGTTTTAGTCATAGATTCAAATAAATTTTCTTATTATTGATAAAGATTCTCCTAATAAAAAAGGAGCAATTTTATTCCGTATTTCGGGATAACAAATATGTGAACAAATTTCTGTAAAAAAAAATATTTTGAACTCTAATTTTATAAAAAAAAGTTGTAAGTAAACTTTTTAAACTTAATTTTTTTTAATCTGAAAATAATGAAAAATCATCAAACGCAAGTGCGTGTTCGTTACTCGGAAACCGATCAAATGGGCGTTGTTTATCACGGAAATTATGTACCCTATTTTGAGATCGGACGCGTGGAATGGCTTAGAAATAAAGGGATTTCATATAAAAGCATGGAAGAAAGCGGTATTGGACTGCCGATTGTTTCGATGCAAATAAATTATAAAAAATCAGCGCGTTATGATGAGCTTCTTACAATTCATACTGCTTTCAAAAGTCAGTCGTCTGTCAAGATTGAATTTGATTGCGCAATCTATAACGAAGCAGATGAGTTATTAACAACTGCTGTGTTTATTTTAGTATTTATTTCGTTAAAAACGGGTCGTCCTACAGCACCTCCAGATTACATTTTAGAATTATTTAAAACACTGGTATAATTGTTAAAATGTGATGCCTTTTACTGTCAAATTATATAATTTTTATATCGATTTCAAACATTAAATCAAAAATGTCGAATACTGATTCGGCATTTTTTTTTCGCGTTTTAGTCGTTATTTTGCCAATAGGGAGCCCTGTGTCTTCGTTAATTTCCATTTCCTGAGCCGTAATTTCCAGTTTTTTCTCTTTAATAACCCGCATTACTTTGTTTATATTTTTGTAATCAAAAGAGATTAAAAAATGAACATCAATTGTCTTTTCAATGATCTCACATACTTCAAGCGTCATTTGTGCCGTTGTTTTGTATGCACTGATTAAGCCGCCAACACCTAATTTAATTCCTCCAAAAATGCGAACCACTACAACTAAAACGTTGGTTACGCCAAAAGATTGTATCTGTCCGTAAATTGGTGCGCCAGCTGTGTTGCCGGGCTCTCCGTCGTCATTAGCGCGATACGAAATTTTTGGAGCCGTCCCTAATTGATACGCATAACAAAAGTGTACGGCATGGGGATGCTGTTTTTTTAAGTTGTCGATAATGGGTTTTACTTCCTCTTCGCTTTCTATGGGAAAAGCGTAGCCAAAGAACTTACTGCCTTTTTCTTTCAAAAGCATTTCTTCAGATTCAAAAGCAATGGTTTGGTACGTATCGTTAATTTCCAAATTGAGTTTGATTTTTTAAGCTGTGGCAAAAATAACAGCTAAAGTATTTGTTTGTCAAATAAATCAACAACATCTTCCTGTCCAACTTGTAAATTCCAGACATGAAAGCCCAGGGCTGCTGCCGAATCTGTGTTTTCTTTTTTATCGTCTACAAACAAAGTTCTCTTGGGTGACAGTTCGTGTTTGTTGATCAGGTACTGAAAAACTTCAGCATTGGGTTTTCGCATTCCAATTTCAAACGAAAAATAGACCTTTTCAAAACACTGATAAAAATCGCTGTAAAACGAAATGCCGGTTTTGTTTTCGAAAGTTTCGATATGAATAGCATCTGTATTGCTCAATAGAAACAAGCGGTATTTTTGAGAAAGTAGTTGTAAAAACTCCAGTCGGTACAAAGGAAAATCAGCTAGAATGGCATTCCATGCTTCCAGGATTTCTTCGATGGTGGCATTTGGAAGCTGTTTTTGAAAGCCTGCCAGAAAAGCATCACGCGTAATGTCTCCGGTTTCAAACAAAAGGTTCAGACGGTCCAGCTCGGAAGTCCATTCTGTTAATCCTAATTTTTGCAATCCCCAAATAGTGGCTTGTTTGTCTAAATTGATAAAAATATCTCCAAAGTCAAAAATGATAGTATCAATCATGATTTCTAATATTTAATAATTCGTCGCTGAGAATATTAATTTTCGTTAGGTTTTCTTTTCGAATCAGTGGTGCTTTAGTTCCATTTTTGAAAATAGCTTGTCCGATAAAAATTCGGGCTTCGTCCCAAATATTCTGATCGATAAAAGACTGTAAAGTTTGAGCGCCTCCTTCGATAATAACAGACTGAATTTGATTTTGATGTAAAACAGCTAAAATTTGCGGTAGCATATTGCTGCTAAAATCGATTACTGTAAAGGTAGTGTTTTCTGCCGAAAAGCCGGTTTCGGATTTTGTAAATACAATGGTTTTTACGCTCCCGTCAAAAACAAAACTCTCTTTTGAGATGCGATTGTGTTGGTCCAGAATAACACGCACAGGATGATTTCCTGACCAATCCCGGGTGTTTAATTTCGGATTGTCATCTATCACGGTCTGTGTTCCAACCAGAATAGCCTGCTCTTCACTTCTCCATTTGTGAACCAATTGTCTGGAATAGGGATTGGTGATCCAAATGGTTTTTCGTTCCGCATTTTGCTGTTTTTCAGGAGACAGAAATCCGTCCTGACTTTCGGCCCATTTTAGAATGATGTAAGGTCTCTTCTTTTGATGAAAAGTGAAAAAACGCTTGTTGAGTTCGTGACATTCTTTTTCTAAAACTCCAACCGTAACATTGATTCCTGCAGCAATTAACTTTTTAATACCGTTTCCTGCCACTTTTTCATTAGGATCAACAGTCCCGACAACAACATGTGGAATTTTATGTTCTATAATTAAGTCGCTGCACGGAGGTGTTTTTCCAAAATGACTGCAAGGCTCTAAACTAACATAAATGGTAGCTTTGCTTAACAGCGATTTGTCTTTTACCGAACGAACGGCATTGACTTCCGCATGCGGTTCTCCTGCTTTTTTATGCCAACCCTCTCCGATAATCTGATTGTCGTAAACGATTACACTTCCTACCATAGGATTTGGGTAAGTGGTGCCAAAACCATTTTGAGCCAACTCGATGCAACGTTTTATGTATTTTTCATGTATATTCACGATACAAAAGTAGTTATTTTTGAGTTTAGTCCGGATAGTTTTGGGGTAGTTAAGAAACTATCGAAAAACTATTTTTACTTTTGTATAGACATTAAAGGAATAAGGAAATATGGAAAATTGGACGATCAGAGCCATTAAAAAAGAAGACAATCAGGCAGTTGCACATTTAATACGCTCTGTATTTGATGAAATGGAAATACCTAAAGTAGGAACGGCTTATGAAGACCCGTATTTAGACTTAATGTTTGAAGAATACAATAAGCCGAAGTCGGTTTATTTTGTGGTGGAAAAAGACGGCGAAATTATTGGTTGCTGCGGAATTGCGCCCTTAGAAAATGGTGCTCCGGAGATTTGTGAGTTACAGAAGATGTATTTTTTACCGAAAACCCGCGGTTTGGGAATTGGAAGTAAAATGATGGAAAAATGTTTAGAACAGGCAAGAATTTTTGGTTTTGAAAAATGTTATATCGAAACAATGCCTTTTATGCATGCCGCGCAAAAGTTATATGTAAAATCAGGTTTTGAATATTTAGAGGCGCCTTTGGGCAATACCGGTCACTGTTCCTGTCCTGTCTGGATGTTAAAAAAATTATAGGATAATGTTGTAGTGAATTTGCATTACAATACTTACCTTGTAATACCGTTGCCCCTATCTAAAGAATAATGTTCAAATACCTAAAATGAAAATCAAACAATATCGGACTCAGTTCATTAAAGAATTGTCACCTTTTTACGATGCCTACGAAGCGGAGAGTTTTTTCTATTTAATTTTAGAAGACAAGCACCAATTGCGACAAATTGATCTGGCATTAAATCATGAATTGGCTTTTACAGAAGATGATTTTGTAGTATGGAATTTTTTATTACTGCAGTTAAAGAAAGAAGTTCCGATTCAGTATTTATTAGGTAAAACTAATTTTTATGGTTTGGACTTCGAAGTCAACGCACATGTTTTAATTCCTCGTCCGGAGACAGAAGAACTGGTAGAATGGATTATTAATGAGAATTCAGGAAAGGATAAAACAAAAAAAATAAAAATTCTGGATATTGGAACAGGAAGTGGCTGTATCGCCATTTCATTGGCAAAAAACATTCCCAATGCGGAGGTTTATGCGATTGATGTTTCTAAAAAAGCGATAGAAACGGCCAAAAGAAATGCCATTCAAAATAAAGTTGAAGTTACTTTTATGCTTCAGAATATTTTAGAAGCAGAAGCCTTAAAGCATGATTTTGATATCATCGTCTCGAATCCGCCTTATGTCCGGAATTTAGAAAAAGAAGAAATCAAAAAGAATGTTTTGGATTATGAGCCGCACTTGGCTCTTTTTGTAGAGGACAACGATGCTTTGATTTTTTACAGAAAAATTGCCGAATTGGCCAAGAAAAACCTTTTGCAAAACGGACAATTGTATTTTGAAATCAATCAGTACTTAGGCACAGAAATGACAGATTTACTTGAAAAAATGGATTTCAGGAACATTGAATTACGCCGAGATATTTATGATAACGACCGGATGATGAAAGGGGTTGTTTGAGTTTTCAGTCGCGGTCTCAGTTTTCAGTCTCAGTCACAGTTTTCAGTCGTTCAATTAACTGCAAACTGTGACTGAATACTGCGACTGTAAACCGCGACTGCGACTGCATACTAAAAACCTATTCGTAGCGCAAAGCCTCAATAGGATCCAGTTGTGATGCTTTTATTGCCGGATACAAACCAGAGACAATGGCAACCATAAAACTGGTACCAAAAGCGGCAAAAATGGCCATCCACGGAATTACAAAAGCAAAATTCATTGCGGCGGCAAAACCAAAACCTACCAGGATTCCCAGTACAATTCCGACCAAACCGCCAATCTGACCAATTAATAAGGTTTCGATAAAAAACTGTACCGAAATAGTGATTTTAGTCGCGCCTAAAGCTTTTCGAACACCAATTTCACGGGTTCGTTCTGTAACCGAAACGATCATAATGTTCATCAGAGCAATCGACGATCCTAAGATGGTGATGATACTGATGATCCAGGAGGCCCAGCCTAAATATTTGGTAATACCCAGAATTCGGTTAATTAAATCATCGCTTCGGCCAATACCAAAATTGCTTTCGCGAACCGGACTCAATTTGCGAACCCTGCGCATCGTACTTGTGGCATTGTCTACAGCTTCATCCAAAAGCTCTTTTTTAGAAACCATAACACTAATCGTGTAGTTGATTTTTGGTGCTGTAAATAAAGAACGCGCTACCTGAATTGGAATTAATACTCTTAAATCCTGACTGTTTCCAAAAGTGGAACCTTTTTCTTTTAAAACGCCAATAACTTTAAAACGTGCCCCTCGTATCGAAATGATTTTATCAATTGGGTTGACATCTTTTAGTAAACCTTTTTCAAAATCAGAGCCCACGACGCAGGAATAAGTATTGTTGTCAATATCAAATTGATTGAAAGAACGGCCTGAAGTTGTTTCTAAACCCGAGTTTGAGATATAGTGCTCATCAACTCCAAGTATAGTAATTTCGGGATCGGTTTTTTGATCTAGGTATTTTACTTCGGCTTTGGATGTCGCCGTAAAAGAGAGGGATGTTTCTGTAAAAGGGTATTTGAATTTATTTTTGAACGCTACCGCTTCCGGGTAAGAAATAATAGGGTTGACGATTTCACGCTCATTTCCGCCACGATTTTTAACGGTGTTTTCGTACTGATTGATGTTAAAGGTGTTAGCTCCCATCGAAGCAAAGTTGGTAGAGACCGTGTTTTCAAGTGCTGTAACTACGGTCAGGATTCCCACCAAAGCGGTAATTCCGATAGCAATAATAACTACTGTAAGAATAGTTCGTAACAATTGAGTTTTGATAGAACCAAAAGCAATTCGGATATTTTCTTTAAATAATTTTAGCATCATGACCAATTTGTCACGAAAATACGTTTTTTGTTACAAGTTTGTTTTCGAACTGTTATTATTTATTTTAAAAAGTGAGATATTTGCAGACTTAATTAAGTCGAAAGGCTAATGATCCGATAATCTAAAAATATAGAAATAAAATAATTTTAAAGGTTTGCGAATTTAAGTTTCAGAAGAAATCTAAAATCTAAGATCTAAAATCTAAAATCAAAAAAATGGCTTCAAAACCAAGCATACCGCAAGGAACAAGAGATTTTTCGCCTGCAGAGGTGTCAAAACGTCAATATATCATTCAGGTTATAAAAAATAATTTTGAAAAATTTGGCTTTCAGCCGATCGAAACCCCTTCTTTTGAAAACTCAGATACTTTGATGGGGAAGTACGGAGAAGAAGGTGATCGTTTGATTTTTAAAATATTAAATTCAGGGAACTTTTTCTATAACAAAAGTAAAATAGAATTGCCAAAATCTATGGAGCAGCTTCAGGCTTCTTCTGCAGATAAAATTACCATTGCAGAAAGAATCGAATTGAATTCTTTTACCAAACAAATCTCCGAAAAAGCATTGCGTTACGATTTAACCGTTCCGTTTGCGAGATACGTGGTACAGCACCAAAATGAAATTGAGTTTCCTTTTAAAAGATATCAGATTCAACCGGTGTGGAGAGCTGATCGCCCTCAGAAAGGACGTTTTAGAGAGTTTTTTCAATGTGATGCCGATGTGGTGGGTTCAAAATCGTTGTGGCAGGAAGTAGAATTGGTGCAGTTGTACGATACCGTTTTTACGGCTTTAGGTTTAGAAGGAGTTACCATCAAGATCAACAACAGAAAAATATTATCCGGTATCGCTGAAGTGATTGGAGCTTCTGATAAGTTAATCGATTTTACGGTAGCATTGGATAAATTGGATAAGATTGGGGAAGATGGTGTGAAAAAAGAAATGATCGAAAATGGTATTTCTGAAGAAGCATTGGTAAAAGTACAGCCGCTGTTTAGTTTTACAGGAACCTTCGCGGATAAAATCAAGCAGCTTTCCGATTTGTTAGCAGCCTCAGAAGAAGGAATGAAAGGGGTGGAGGAGCTTCAATTTATTTGTGACAATGTGGCAACTTTAGGGTTGTCAACAGCGACTTTAGATTTGGATGTGACGCTTGCCCGTGGATTGAATTATTATACCGGAGCCATTTTTGAAGTAGCAGCTCCAAAATCGGTTGCGATGGGTTCTATCGGAGGTGGTGGAAGATACGACGATTTGACGGGTATTTTCGGATTGAAAAATATGAGTGGTGTTGGTATTTCTTTTGGATTGGATCGTATTTATCTGGTTTTAGAAGAATTGCAGTTGTTCCCGGAGACTGTTTCGGCAACTTCAAAAGCGTTGTTCATCAACTACGGAGATGCTGAGGCGTTGTATGCGTCGCAAGCTATTCAGAAATTAAGACAGGAAAACATAAAAGTAGAGCTTTATCCGGACAATGTAAAAGTCGGGAAACAGTTTCAGTATGCCGATAAGCGTTTAATTCCGTTCGCAGTTATTGCGGGAGATCAGGAAATTGCTACAAAATCGTATGCACTTAAAAATTTAGTGACAGGCGAGCAGGTTACTGTTGATTTTGAGGGACTGAAAAATGCTTTGCTGGCATAATTTGAGGGTAAAGTGTTTTGCCACAGATTAAAAGGATTATTTAGGTTTTTGTTTCCTGCAGGTTTTACAGATCAAAGCAGGGTTAGTATTAAGCAAATCGGCGGTATTTGGCCAAAATCTTTTTTAAAATCTGCCTGAAATAATTGCTTGGGAAGAAAAAATACTTTTAATTTGCCGCTCTAAGTTACGGGCGTAGTTCAAGGGTAGAATAGCGGTCTCCAAAACCGTTGATGGGGGTTCGAATCCCTCCGCCCGTGCAATAAAAAATAACAACCGTTATTAAATTTATCAAAGACTTTCGAGGAGTTACAAGGTAAAAAAGCAACATAAAAAAAAGCTTCGTCTCAAATTAGGCGAAGCTTTTTTTAATATAAGGTAAATTTGAATTAATAATTATTTATGAAGCCGAGGCCAACCCTTAAATTCAATTTTGATAGGTAATAATTTAGTTTTCAATTGTATCTCAAATATACTATAAAGGATATCGTGATAGTCTTAAAATTATACTAAATTTTAAAAAGCTGTTTTTAGTTTTTAAACGGCTCAGTTTTAATAAAGTGACAATTTGACATTTTGAAAGATTTGGCAGTACTTTTGCAATCCAAAAGAAAGAATAAAAAATGAAGTTTAAGAATATTTTTAAAAATAAAAGTAATATGACTACTGAAAATACAGAATTCGATCAGGAATTAGATGATGTAACGTTAGAGAACAATGCCAACGGTGAGCAGTTAATTGTTGAAGAATTAAGTGTTGAAGAGCAATTGGCTCAAGACTTGGCAAAAGAAAAAGATAAGTTTTTGAGACTATTTGCCGAATTCGAAAATTACAAAAAAAGAACTTCAAAAGAGCGTATCGACTTGTTTAAAACGGCAAACCAGGATGTTTTATTGGCGATGCTGCCAGTTTTAGATGATTTTGACAGAGCAATAGTAGAAATCAACAAATCGGAAGATGAAACCTTGACAAAAGGAGTTGAGTTGATTCACGAAAAATTAAAAAGCACTTTAGTTTCTAAAGGTTTAGAGCAAGTTGAAGTAAGAGCAGGTGATGCTTTTAATGCTGATTTTGCTGAGGCAATTACCCAAATTCCGGCTCCGTCTGAGAAATTAAAAGGGAAAATTGTTGATGTTATTGAAAAAGGATACAAATTAGGAGACAAAATTATCCGTTTCCCTAAAGTTGTGATCGGAAACTAAAAAGAGCAAATGACATATTCTGAAAGTCAATTTTTTAAGTATTGGAATTCGGAATTTTAAATTTGGACACAAGCGCTAGCGAACTGGCGAAGCAATTTAACCTAAATTATGAAAAAAGATTTTTACGAAATACTAGGCATTTCAAAAAATGCGGATGCTGCCGAAATTAAAAAAGCTTATAGAAAAAGTGCATTGAAATATCATCCGGACAAAAACCCGGGCGACAAAGAGGCAGAGGAAAACTTTAAATTAGCGGCAGAAGCTTATGAAGTACTAAGCGATCCTAACAAAAAAGCGAAATACGATCAGTACGGACATCAGGCTTTTGATGGTTCTGGCGGATTTGGCGGTGGTCACGGTGGTATGAATATGGATGACATTTTCAGCCAGTTTGGTGATATTTTTGGCGGTGGATTTGGTGGTTTCGGCGGAGGCGGAGGCGGTGGCCCTCGTCGTGCTAAAGGAAGCAATCTTCGAATTAAAGTAAAATTGACTTTAGAAGAAATTGCAAATGGTGTTGAGAAAAAAGTAAAAGTAAAACGTAAAGTTCAGGCTAAAGGAGTTACCTACAAAACGTGTTCGACTTGTAACGGTCAGGGACAGGTAATGCGTGTAACCAACACTATTTTAGGAAGAATGCAGTCTGCGTCAACTTGTCCTACTTGCGGCGGGTCTGGCCAGATTTTAGATAAAAGACCAGCGGAAGCGGATGCACAGGGAATGATTTTAGAAGACGAAACCGTTTCCATCAAAATTCCTGCGGGAGTTGTAGATGGAATGCAGTTGAAAGTTTCTAATAAAGGAAATGATGCTCCCGGAAATAGTATTCCTGGTGATTTAATTGTAGCTATTGAAGAATTAGAGCATGAGTTTCTGAAACGTGAAGGTGAAAACATTCATTATGATTTATACATCAGTTTCCCGGAAGCCGTTTTAGGAGTTTCTAAAGACATCGAAGCAATCAATGGAAAAGTTCGTATCAAATTAGAAGAAGGAATTCAATCCGGAAAAATCTTAAGATTAAAAGGAAAAGGTATTCCGAGTATCAATGGATATGGAAGTGGAGATTTGTTAGTTCATGTAAATGTATGGACGCCAAAAACACTGAGCAAAGAGCAAAAACAATTCTTTGAAAACGCATTGAACGACGATCACTTTATTCCAAGTCCTGAAAAATCAGAAAAATCATTTTTTGAAAAAGTAAAAGATATGTTTTCATAAACAGAGCTTTTTCTAAAATGGAACAATAATAAATTTCAAAACCCATTCTATAGTAAATCATAGAATGGGTTTTTTGTATCAATAGTACAAAATTTCGATACTATTTATTTACTTTTACACTCGTAATGCCGCAATGGTCAAACTGACGCAGAAAATCTTAATTATAGCATGAGCAACTTACTCGAAGTACATAAAGTCGTAAAACAATACGGTGATTATGTAGCGCTTAACGAAGTTTCATTAAATGTACCAAAAGGTAGTATTTATGGACTATTAGGTCCGAATGGAGCCGGAAAAACTTCCCTGATCCGAATTATAAATCAAATTACATTGCCGGATAGCGGTGAAGTAATTTTGGATGGAGAAAAATTGCAGCCCAAACATGTACAGCATATTGGTTATCTTCCTGAAGAAAGAGGGTTGTATACTTCTATGAAAGTAGGAGAACAATGTTTGTATCTGGCGCAGATGAAAGGACTCTCTAAAGCCGAGGCAAAATTACAACTGGAATATTGGTTTGACCGTCTTGGAATTCAGGGCTGGTGGAACAAGAAAATTCAGGAACTTTCGAAAGGAATGGCCCAAAAAATTCAGTTTGTGGTTTGTGTGCTGCACAAGCCTAAATTGCTGATTTTCGATGAGCCTTTCTCCGGATTTGATCCGGTCAATGCAAATGTTATTAAAGATGAGATTCTGGCATTAAAAGAACAGGGAGCCACCATTATTTTTTCGACACACCGTATGGAAAGTGTGGAGGAACTTTGCGATCATATTGCTTTAATTCATAAATCGAATAAACTGATTGAAGGTAAGGTAAGCGATGTAAAACGCCAGTTTAGAACCAATAGTTTTGAAGTTGGAATCCTGACGGATAATGTAGAAGGTCTGATGTACGATATCACACAAAAATTTACCGTTTCGCCTGCTAATTTTAAATCCTTAAATGATGATTTAAAACTGGATATTCAAATTGGAAACGCTGCACCCAACGAGTTACTGCATTTGCTTACACAACGCGGACAGGTGACCCATTTTGTGGAGAAAATACCTAGTGTGAACGATATTTTTATTCAAACAGTTACCGAAAACAAAAATTAAACTCCAAAAAATAAATTCCAAATTCCAATGTCAGAGCGATCAAAATTGGAATTTGGAATTTGAAAATTAAAATATTTATGAGCATCATTTCATTAATTATAAAAAGAGAATTTATTGCAAAAGTGCGCAATAAATCTTTTGTTGTCATGACGTTTTTGAGTCCGTTATTGTTTGTGGCAATTGCAGGTTTTATTGGTTATCTGAGCTCCATGAAAGCAGAGACAAAAAGAATCGCAATTCATGACGAAACGGGTTTGTTTGCCCAGGATTTTGTCAAAAAGAATAAGAAAGAAGCCGAGTTTAAATACCTCAATGTGTCTGAAATTGATACAAAAGCATTAAAAGACAGCATCACTAATGAAAATTATGACGGTTTAATTGTAATTCCAAAAACCAATAATTTATCCGATTTAGAAAGTAAAATCGAGTTCATTTCCAATAACAGTCCGAGTATTTCTTTTATCGAAAAAACACAGCGTGTTATTGCGTCAAAAATTACCAAAGTAAATCTTGAGGCGGCGAAACTGGATACGACGGCCATTCAAAAAGCACAGTCGGAAGTTAATATACATTTGGTAAAAGCATCCGGAGAGGAAAGCTTAAAAGGATTGAATGAAATAAAAATAGGAATCGGCGGGGCGTTTGGATATCTGATCATGATGTTTATTATCATTTATGGTAATATGGTGATGCGAAGTGTGATCGAAGAAAAAACGAACCGAATTATCGAAATCATTATTTCCTCCGTAAAACCTTTTCAGCTGATGATTGGTAAAATCGTGGGAACTTCTCTTGCCGGATTGCTTCAGTTTATCATCTGGGCGATTATTGGTCTGGGATTGATGTTTGCGGCTTCGGCCTTTTTTGGAGTTAATGTCGGACCTACGGCCAGAATCTCGCCAGAATTAATGCAGTCGGCCCAGCATGAAATGTCGGGAACAGCTCAAATGTACATACGCGAATTATGGAATTTGCCTATTGCCAGTATTATCATTGGTTTTGTTATTTATTTCATCGGAGGATACTTTTTATACAGTTCCTTTTATGCAGCCATTGGTGCAGCAGTTGACAACCAAACCGATTCACAGCAATTTCTATTGCCTATTTTAATGCCGCTTATTTTAAGTGTTTATATTGGTTTTTTCACCGTTGTCAATGATCCTCACGGAACCATTGCGGTTGTTTTTTCCATGATTCCATTGACCTCGCCAATTGTAATGTTAATGCGACTTCCGTTTGGAGTGCCGTGGTGGCAAATTGCAATTTCGGTATCATTATTGTTTGCTACCTTTTTCCTTGTAGTATGGTTCGCCGCCAAAATTTACCGAATAGGTATCTTGATGTACGGCAAAAAACCAACCTGGAAAGAATTGTATAAATGGCTTAAATATTAGTTTTAAAAGTTGCAAAGGTACAGAGAGACAAAGGTTCAAAGTTTTTTTGAAAACTTGAATTTAGTACCTTAGAATAAGCAACTTTAAGAACTACACAAAGAACACAATATAAATGTATTACTAATAACAGGTTAAAAGAGGTACCATATCGGCAAAGATTCGAAACTTTGTTCCTCTGTACCTTTGCAACTTTGAACCTTAGAAAAAGAATGAGTAAAATACTAATTATAGAAGACGAAGCATCCATCAGAAGAGTTTTGGTAAAAATTTTATCAGAAGAAAATGATACGTATCAGGTAGATGAAGCTGAAGATGGTGCGGCGGGTCTTGAGAAAATAAAAAACAACGATTACGATTTGGTTTTGTGTGACATCAAAATGCCAAAATTGGACGGGGTTGAGGTTTTAGAAGAAGCAAAAAAAATCAAACCGGAAATTCCGATGGTTATGATCTCCGGTCATGGCGATATGGAAACCGCGATTCATACGATGCGTTTAGGCGCTTTTGATTATATTTCGAAACCACCTGATTTAAACCGCTTACTGAACACTGTTCGTAACGCTTTAGATAAAAAACAACTTGTGGTTGAAAATAAAATCCTAAAGAAAAAGGTCAGTAAAAACTACGAAATGGTAGGAGAAAGTGAAGCAATCAGTCATATCAAATTAATGATTGACAAAGTTGCTCAAACCGAAGCCAGAGTTTTGATTACAGGTCCGAATGGAACAGGGAAAGAGTTGGTAGCGCACCAATTGCACGAAAAAAGTGAGCGCTCTAACTTTCCATTAATCGAAGTAAACTGTGCTGCAATTCCGAGTGAACTGATCGAAAGTGAATTGTTCGGTCACGTAAAAGGAGCTTTTACATCGGCGGTGAAAGACCGTGCCGGAAAGTTTGAAGCTGCTGACAAAGGAACGATCTTCTTAGATGAAATTGGAGATATGAGTCTTTCGGCACAAGCCAAAGTGTTACGAGCGCTACAGGAAAGTATGATTACGCGAGTAGGAGCTGAAAAAGACATCAAAGTTGATGTGCGTGTAGTAGCAGCAACGAATAAAGATCTAAAAACTGAAATTGCAGAAGGCCGTTTCCGTGAAGATTTGTACCATCGTCTGGCTGTTATTCTAATTAAAGTACCACCATTGAACGAAAGACGTGATGATATTCCGGCGTTGATTACTCACTTTACAGAGAAAATTGCTTCAGAGCAAGGAAATTCGGTAAAAGTGTTTTCGCCACAAGCGATCAAGTTACTACAAGAGTACGATTGGACAGGAAATATTCGTGAACTTCGAAATGTAGTCGAAAGATTAATTATTTTGGGAGGAAATGAAATTTCTGAAACCGATGTTAAAATGTTTGCAAGCAAGTAAAGGCAATAGGCTTTAGGCTGGTGTGAGCATAAGAAATAAAATGAATTTTGGCTTGAAGGTTAAGGCTTAAAGCGTAAAGCATAAAAAAAATGAAACTAAAAAAAATAAACGAGAAGTTACAAGAGGCTCTAATTGAAAACGGTTTAACAGAAGCAAATGTTTTGCAGCAGGAAACTTTTTCGACTATTAAAAGCGGGGCTGATTGTATCATTCTTTCTCCGGCAGGGAGCGGAAAATCTACAACAATTGTATTGAATGTGATTCAGCAACTGGCAGGTCACACAGAAGAATCGCCACGTGCGCTGATTTTTGTAGAGGACAAGGCCAAGGTACTGGAAATGGAAGAGCTTTTTGAAAAATACGGAAAATATTCCAAGCTTGAAGT
Organism: Flavobacterium sp. T12S277; assembly: GCF_048514875.1. Lineage (NCBI taxonomy): Bacteria > Pseudomonadati > Bacteroidota > Flavobacteriia > Flavobacteriales > Flavobacteriaceae > Flavobacterium > Flavobacterium sp. T12S277. Next base: position 35,734 of record NZ_JBLYEG010000007.1, read on the forward strand.
TTACGGAGTGCACGACAAAGGCGACATGGATTACGACAAAAACTATATCTCTACAGGGATTGATGTTTTGATTGGAACGCCAAATAAATTGAGCGACATGTTTACAACAGCGGGCTACAATGTAAATCGCTTGAAAATGTTTGTTCTGGACGATGCCGATCCTATTTTGAAGTTGCGTCACGAAACAAAGATCATGCGTATTTCAAACAGTATCGCCAAAACACAACGCATTATTTTTGCAGAAACCTTAACAGAACGCATTGAAATTTTGGCCGACAAAATGTTGTTGGAGCCTTATGTGTTTGATATGGAAGATGAAGAGGAACTTGAAGATGAAGAGGAAGAAGATATTGAAGAGGAAGAATAATTAAATAACAATAAAAATAAGATGTCATGGGATTAATGAAAGTGTATTCAGGTAGTGAAGTGTTAGCAATTGCTTTACAGGAAAGATTGGAAGAGGCAGGATTGGAAACAGTAAAGAAAGATAACATTCAATCGGCCCGTATGGCTGGTTATGGCGGATCAGATTTGGCAGTAGAGGTATTTATTCAGGAAACTGATTTTGCAAAAGCAAATCCGATTATCGAAGAGTTTAGAATGAGCCTTTAATAATTGTGGTTGTTTGTGAAGTGTGAAGTGTGAGATGTTAGATGTGAAATGTAAAGAAGCACTGCGACCGGGCACTAAGACCAAGAACTGAAAATAAAAAATATGCAATATAAAATGTTAGTGCTTGACATGGATGATACCTTGTTAACCGACGATCATAAAATTTCCGACCTTAATAAAAAAGTACTTCTCGAGGCACAGGCAAAAGGCGTGTACGTGGTTTTGGCTTCCGGCAGACCTACATCTGCAATGACGGCTTATGCTAAGGAATTAGAGTTAGATTTGAACAACTCGTATATCATTTCGTTCAACGGAGCGATCATTAGCACGGTGAAAGACGATGTGATTTTGTTTGAACAAAAATTAACGGTAGAGCAAATTCATGAATTGTACGACTACAGTGTAAAAAAGAACACCCATATCATTACCTATCTGGACGGTCAAATTATAAGTGAAACCGATTCGGAATACATTGAGGTTGAAAAAGAAATTACCGGATTACCTCACAATAAAGTCTATAGTTTTAAAGAAGCTGTGACAGAAGCTGCCGTAAAATGTATATTGCTGGCAGAACCTTCTTATCTGAAAGAAGTCGAAAGTGATTTGAAAGCAGCAATGCCACATTTGAGTGTTGCCATGTCAAAGCCTTTTTTCCTGGAAGCAGCGCAAAACGGAATTGATAAAGCCGCCAGTTTAAAACTTTTAGCCGAAAAGCTAAACATTCATCAAAGCGAGATTATTGCCGTTGGAAATGCGGGAAATGATCTGACCATGATCGAATATGCCGGACTTGGTGTTTGGGTAGACAATGTAACACCGGAATTGCGGGACAAGGCAGATGTAATCGTAGCTTCAAATAATGACGATGGCGTAGCTGAGGTAGTGCAGCGCTATATTTTAAATTAAATTTTTATGAAAGATCCAATTGAAACTGAACGACTACTTTTAAGAGAATTACTTCTCTCGGATGTTGATGGGATGTTTGAATTAGATTCTAATCCCAACGTGCAGCGTTTCGTGGGAAATAAACCCGTGAAAGAAATTGAGGAAAGTGTTGCCATGATAAAACACATTCAGGGGCAATATGAAGCTTATGGAACAGGGCGCTGGGCGGTAATTTTAAAAGAAACCAATGAGTTTTTGGGCTGGTCCGGAATAAAATTTATTACTACGGAAATCAACAACCATAAAGATTTTTATGAAATAGGATATCGTTTCATCGAAAAACATTGGGGAAAAGGCTATGCTACCGAAGCTGGAATAGCATTTGTGAATTATGCTTTTGATGTGATCAAAGCAGAAACTCTTTATGCTTATGCGGATGAAGGAAATAAAGACTCAAGAAAGGCTTTAGAAAAACTGGGTTTTCGTTATGTCAATTCCTTTGAGTATGAAGGGGAGTTGGAAGTCTGGTATGAATTAAAGAATCCCAACATATAAAGAGAATCCTAAGAAATGTGTTCCAAATCTTTGTAAACTCAACATGTATAAGATTTGCAAAGATTTGGAAAACAGCCCATAGTTTTTAATACTTAGAAAAAAGAAAGTATCAGGTATTATTTTTTAGCTACCGAAACAAAATATTTATTTCCGTCACCCATTGTCAGTTTTACGCGTTCGTCACAAAGATCGATTGCAAAATTGGCACTTTCGTAACAAGTACAAGTTGTATTTTTGTCTTTAGACATTTCAGTTTTACAATTGTTGTTTTTAAAAGTTGACAATTGCGGTGTGTATAAGCTTACTAAATCAGTAGAAGCGGTTACCAGTGAAATGATACTTGCTGAATTATTGTTTGTAATTCTGTAAACAATTCTGTCTGTATAGTTTACTTCGTTTACCGTTACTTTACGAATATAAGTGTAAGCTGTTGAGCCTTCACCCGGTTCTTTTACTTCAAATTTAAATCCAACCGCACGAATGGCAATATCAAATTGAGATTGAGAGTTTAAGCTCGCCCAAGTTGTCAATGTGCTGATAGATGGAAATGGATTAGCGGCAGGAGCAGTTTGTGCCTGAGCGCTAAAAAGGGTTAAGAACATCAAGCAGATTGTGGGTAAAAATGCTTTCATATGGAGTTTTAATTTTTAATTTTTGCCTACTCTTTCTGGTTTTCGGCCTTCCCATTTTTTACTGTAACAAAACAACAACATAACGACGGAAAATCAAAATTGTTATGTGCTATTTATAATTTAAACAATACAATTTTCGCTCCCTGTTTTTTGGAGAAGTGAAAGTACTTCTAAAAACAATTCAAACAAAGTTAAATGTAAGAAAATTTCAATTTAACAGCTAAAAAAATGTACTTAATCGATATTATTTGCGTTTAATCGATTTGTTTGTCAATTTATTCTTATCGAATTGCGGCTTTACTTTTTCCGGAGACTTTTTTTTAAAACCGTTATTTTGTTTGATTTATGGTTTTTTAAAATGAATTAAAATAGAGGTTCGTTGCAAAATGTTGATATATAGTGTATTATTGATTTTATTTTAAAGAATATTGTACGTAAATTTGCAAACTCTTCAAAAGAGATGTAAATGTAATATCTTACTACTTAAAACGTAGTTTATTCCTATGGAAAATAGAAAAAAAGTTGCCTTTTATACGCTTGGATGTAAACTGAATTTTTCAGAGACTTCAACTATTGCCCGAAACTTTAACGACGAAGGTTTTGATCGTGTTGATTTTGAGGAAATAGCCGATATCTATGTCATCAATACCTGTTCTGTTACAGAGAATGCCGATAAACAGTTTAAGCAGGTTGTAAAAAAAGCAATGAAACTTAATGAAAAAGCTTTCGTAGCGGCAGTAGGCTGTTATGCCCAGTTGAAACCAGAGGAATTAGCGGCTGTTGATGGGGTTGACCTGGTTTTGGGAGCTACAGAAAAATTTAAAATTACCGACTATATTCACGATTTGAGCAAGAATGATATGGGAGAAGTACACTCCTGTGAAATTGCCGAAGCTGATTTTTATGTGGGAAGTTATTCTATTGGAGATCGTACCCGTGCTTTCCTGAAAGTTCAGGACGGTTGCGATTATAAATGTACCTACTGTACCATTCCGTTAGCAAGAGGAATTTCGAGAAGTGATGCTTTGGAAAATGTATTACAAAATGCAAAAGAAATCTCAGCTCAGAACATCAAAGAAATTGTTTTAACCGGAGTGAATATTGGAGATTACGGAAAAGGGGAATTTGGAAATAAAAAACACGAGCATACCTTTCTGGAACTGGTTGAGGCTTTGGATCAGGTTGACGGAATTGAGCGTTTGCGAATTTCATCTATCGAACCTAATTTGCTGAAGAATGAAACGATTGAATTTGTTTCAACAAGCCGAACTTTTGTACCACATTTTCATATCCCGTTACAATCCGGAAGCAATGACATTTTAAAATTGATGAAACGCCGTTATTTGCGTGAAGTTTATACCGAACGTGTTAATAAAATTCGTGAAGTAATGCCTCATGCCTGTATAGGAGTCGATGTTATTGTAGGTTTCCCTGGTGAAACAGACGAACATTTTCTAGAAACCTATCATTTTCTTAACGAAATGGATATTTCGTACCTACACGTATTCACTTATTCGGAAAGAGACAATACCGAGGCTGCAAACATGTCCGGAAGTGTTCCGGCAAATGTAAGAGCGAAACGCAGTAAAATGTTACGCGGATTATCAGTTAAAAAACGCCGTGCTTTTTACGAAAGTCAATTAGGATCTAATAGAACTGTTTTGTTCGAAAGCGAAAATAAAGAAGGATACATTCATGGTTTTACGGAGAATTACGTAAAAGTAAAAACACCATGGAATCCTGAATTGGTCAATACCTTACAAGAAATAAACCTGACTAAAATTGACGAAGACGGAAGTGTTCGTCTCGAGTTTTTGAATAAACTGACAGAGGCTTAAACTTACATTTGTCATTTCAATTTCTAGTGTCATTTCGACGTAAGGAGAAATCACACAAGAAACACGACAAAGATTAGAGTTCCAGACCAAGTAACCCCCAATCTTGTCATTTCGACGAAGGAGAAATCACATAAGAAACTCGACAAAGATTGGCGAATTTAGGAACGGAGTTATTGATAAAAGACAAAAAAAACAGAAAAGCCCTTTGTTACAAAGGGCTTTTCTGTTTTTAAAATAATTACTGCTGATTTTCCGGAACTACCAGTTTCAGCGAATTGATATAATCGGTATCAAATTCAATTACTCTTATCTTTTGTGGATTAAAGCTTAATTCTCCGCCAAATTGACCTTTTGTATCCAGGAAATCGATGGTAAGTTCCTCCTCCGTCAATTCGATTAGCTTTCCTAAATAAGCCGATTTTGCTGATTTTTTAGAAATCTGAAAAATACCATACTTGCTGGTAATAAAATTTATAATGGAAGTTAAATCCCTTATTGGGATGATATCTTCGGCATTGGTTTTTAGCCCTTTCAGACGGATAATTTTTTCTGTAAATGCCAGATCCTGATCCCTGTGAATGGCTTCGATATTTTTATTTTTCAGCACTACAAAACCATCCAGAATAAAATCTACCGGATTGTTTCGCAATAAAATCCACTCATCCGAATAGTCAATTAGAAATCCTGTAAAAAGTTCTTTCTTGTCTGTGAATTCTATGGCGATTAATTGTCTTAAATATTGTTCCATCATATAAAGTTTTTGAAATCCAAATGGTAAAATCTTAAATATCAATACTAAAATTCCAAATTCCAACATTTTGCAAAAACTCCAAAAATTGGAATTTGGGATTTAAAAAATATTAGAATTTAAATTTAAAGCCTGTTGTATTGGAATTTGGAATTTAAAAATTTGGAATTTTATTATTAAGGGTTAGTAGACCAGATGCTGCTGTTTTTAATGAAAACGCGACGATTCAATTTCAATTGTGCGATAATCAATTCGGCTACATCTTCAGCCTGCATTACTTTCTCCGGATTTCCGTCGGTTAATTTTAAGTCGATAGCCAAATCAGTTGCTACGGTACTTGGTGTTAAGGCGGTAACACGAATGTTGTGTTTTCTCATTTCGTGCATTAAAGAATCCGTTAGTCCCAAAACAGCAAATTTTGAAGCGCTGTAAGCACTTGTAAGGGCGTTTCCGTTTAGTCCGGCTGTTGAAGAAATATTGATAATGTCACCTGTTTTTCTTTCAATCATGTTTGGAACAACAGCGCGGGTGGTATAATACGTTCCCATTAGATTTACTTTGATAATATTTTCCCATTCTTCCGGTTGCAATTCCAGAAAATTACCGAATTTACCGGTACCGGCATTGTTGATCAGAATATCAATATGTTTGAATTCAGCTAAAGCTTTTTCTACAGCCGTATTTATTGAATTAATATCCGATACATCGGCAGTTAAAGCCAGAGATTTTACACCCAGATTAGTGGTTTCAATGGCCAGTTGGTCTACATCGGCCTGTGTTCTTGAGACTAAAATTAAGTTAACGCCTTCTTTGGCAAGTGCAATTGCAATTGCTTTTCCTATCCCTTTTCCTGCTCCTGTAATCAGAGCATTTTTATTTTTTAAGTCTGTCATCATTGTAATATTAGAAATGCCAAAAGCATCATTTTAGTACAACAAAAATAAGGCTTTTGCTTCCTAAATGATGCTTTTAAGTGTTTTCTTAATCTAAGTTTAACAACTTTTTTATTCTTTCAAAACCATGTCGATACACATTACTGCTGCCATGATTAATTGTCTTTGCGGACTGTCAGCCCCTACAGTTTCTTCAATTTGAAGCACATAATTATCTGCACTGGTGAAAAGTTCTTTCCCCATTCCGGCCCATTTTTTGCTTACCTGTGCCAGTTGTTTGTTTTCATGCGTAAACTTAAAATCCCAACCGGTCCATTTTCCCTGAAGTGTAGCAACCGGTTTTTCGTTTTTATCTAAAATCTCAAATCTGCCGCCAAAAGAAAAGAACTTTTGTTTAAAGGTTCCTACCAGTCTGTCTTTCTCGTCAAAAACGGTAACAGTCGATCTGAGCCAGGCAATACCTCTTTTAACTGTAATTACTTTCTCGCCCGAAGCAGTTGTAATTTCAATATCAAAAGGAGTCATTCTTTTGTAATCGGTAAAGCGAAATATTTTGGTAAAAGTTCCCAGGTTATTTTCCCTGCAATTCAGAATGATCTGATTGCTTTCGGGATTGTAAATGTCGTAATTGTTTGCTGCTTTAAACATGCCAACATGTTCTTTCACAAGAAATAAATTCTGATTTAAGATAGGGTTCATTAAATGGGGTTTGAAATTGATTTGTAAATGATTTTTTAAAGATTGTAGTTTCAATTTTCTTTAAAGTAGATCAAATGTAAAAATAATTTTGTTAATAAACCCCTGTTAAAATAAAATCGACATCATTAAATCTTTAATTATTTTCCTTTGTTGTTATAATTATAGCACCATTTTTTCCTTTATCTCCATAGAGAGAAGTTGCTTCCGTTTCTTTTACAATTTTGATCTCTTTGATATCATTCGGATTTACTTTAGAAAATTGTTCCGAATTTATTATAACTCCGTCCATAATTACCAAAGGTGCATTCATAAGAGATTTTTTTGATGGTGCACATATTATGATCCGATTATTGGCATTTGCAGGCTTTGTATCAGAAATGGCTTTCTCCTGTGCATGTGAGATAAAGCAAAGAAATAGAGAAAAAGCCAGTGAAATGCGTTTTATATTTTTCATTATAATGTTTTAGATAAGTATTGAGATTCCCATCAGATTGATAACATCATTGTCATTCCGGTGAAGGAGAAATGACAATGATGTTTTTTAAGGTTCTTTCAAAAAAAAATAGGATCAGAGTTTAATTGAATTTAGCGGTTTCAATCAAACGAATAAATTCTGCTTTATATCCTTCGGCATCATTAGAAAGGCCTTGTCTGGCTAATTTCAAAATGGCATCCGGAGATTTATCTGAAATGAGTTTTGAATCTCTTAGTTTTAATCCGAACCAGGCTACCGAAGAACTGAATTTAAAATCATCAGAAGCTTTTTCTAAAGCAACAGCTTTGTTTTCAATTACCTGCACCATTTCGATACTTTTGTTACCATCCGGTTTTTTGTAACGGAATTTTATAGTTGCCAATTCATTGTTGTAGTTTGCTCCGGCTTCTTCTACTTTTGTATACTTCAAATCGTCCGCTTGTTGTACTAAATAGTCACTTTTTACTCCTGCAGGAATAATTTCGTACAAAGCCGTAACCGTGTGGTTGCTCCCCAGTTCGCCCGCATCAATAGCATCGTTCTTAAAATCTTCCGGACGTAACTTTCTGTTTTCGTATCCAATTAAACGATAGGCCTGAACTTGTTTCGGATTGAATTCGATCTGAATTTTTACATCTTTAGCAATGGCAAACATAGAACCTTTAAATTCTTTTCCTAAAAAGCGATTGGCTTCTTGAATGTTATCGATATAGGCATAATTTCCATTTCCTTTATCGGCCAGCGTTTCCATTTTGCTGTCTTTATAATTCCCCATTCCGTAACCCAGACAAGTAAGGAAAACACCGGTTTTTCTTTTGTCTTCAATTAGTTTTTCCATGTCAGAATTAGAAGTGTTTCCCACATTAAAATCTCCGTCGGTGGCCAGAATTACTCTGTTGTTCCCGTCTTTGATGAAATTTTCTGCTGCGATTTTATAAGCCAGTTCAATTCCGGCTCCTCCGGCAGTGCTTCCTCCGGCATTTAAATTGTCGAGAGCATCAACAATTGTTTTTTTCTCGTCACCGGAAGTCGGAGGCAAAACCAATCCGGCTGCACCGGCATAGACCACAATGGCTACTTTGTCTTTTCGGCGTAACTCATTTACCAGTATTTTCAAAGATTGTTTTAGCAGAGGCAATTTATTCATATCGCTCATCGATCCTGAAACATCAATCAGGAATACCAGATTGGAGGCAGGTAAGTTCTCTGTTGGAATGTTTTTACCCTGTAGACCAATTTTGAGGACTTTGTTTTTTGTATTCCATGGAGAATCGCTCAGTTCGGTGTGAATCGAGAACGGATTTTGATCCTTTGGCTGTGGATAATTGTATTTAAAGAAATTGACCATTTCTTCTACACGAACAGCATCTTTGGGAACGGCCTGACCATTATTGATAAAACGTCTCACATTGGTGTACGAAGCATTATCAACATCGATAGAAAAGGTAGAAAGCGGTGCGGTTTTTGGGCTCTCAAAAGCATTTTCTACAAAAGTATCATAATCTTCCTGATTGGGTTCTACCGGTTGAGGAGTGGGTATTTTTTTTAGTTTGGCATTTAATTCTTTCTCCGTAAGGTTTTTGTAAAGACCATTTTTGGTCTCAATTAATACGACCCCTTTTGAGGCTCTGCTTCCATAAATAGAAGTGGCAGCTGCATCTTTTAAGATTTTTACCTCCTGAACATCATTGGGATTGATCTTTGAAAATTGCTGTGATCTTACCGGAACGCCGTCAATAATATACAAAGGTTCATCTTTAGAAGAAACAGATCCCGTTCCTCTTATTATAATGTTTTGATTGGGAGACGGCTGAACATAATTGGGGGTGATTTGTGGTCCTGCAACTCTTCCCTGAAGCGTGGAGGTAATGGTTTTAGCCGCCTTTTTTTTGTCACGGCGACTGTATCCTCTACTTTCATATTCGGTATCTGATGTACCATAGGCGACAACCACCACTTCGCTCAGAGATTGATTTTGAGTAATTAACTTGACATTAATAACATTTTGATCACCCACAGTTTTAGTTTGAGAGCTGAATCCGATATAGCTGAATACCAAAACATCGCCTTTTTGAGCCTTGATAGAATACTTTCCGTCAAAGTCAGTTTGTGCTGTGGTTTTGGTATTTTTAACCACCAAGGTTACGCCCGGAAGCGGAATATTGGTTTCGTCGGTAACGGTTCCTGTAATGGTTTTCTCCTGTGCTGATGCTACGAAACATATAAGCATAGATAGGGCTAATGAAATAAGTTTTACGTTTTTCATGGTAGTAATTTTTAGATGAATAATCGGGTTGAGCGCGGTCAGAACTTAAAGCCCTGACCAGGATTTTTTGAAATTAAATGAGTGTTTTGCTGTTAGTCTTTTGCTGCAGGTTTTCCTTTTCGGGTCGTGATGATTACCACTCCTTTTTTTCCCTTTTCACCATATTTTGAGGTGGCTTCAAGATCCTGAAGAACAGTAATTGTTTTGATCTCCTGTTTGTTTAAAGGAGCATACGGACTGGTTGGGTTTTTGCCAAATAAGTCATCTTCAGAATAATATATTCCGTCGATAATGTACAATGGGGCATCCAGTACGACAAGAGAATCTACATTTTCAGGCTGTAAATTCGGAAGCTCTGCCTGCATCATCTGATCCCTTTTGGCATCGTCCTTGTGCGAGATGGCATTTCCATTCAAAACAATTAGAGGAGCACTTTTTTTGGCCATTGATACCTGCTTTTCTGCATAAGCCATTTTAGCTGACTCTCGCTGCATCGATCCGGCATAACCATAATTTGGAATGGCTTTGTCTTTTGCGACACTGCTTTCCTCTTCTTTATTTTTATAAGATTCGGATTGTACAGCTACCGGAGCAGCAATTTGATCTGGAACAGCTGATGGAGCGACTTCCGTAATTACGGCATTGTTGGGAGCAGATTGTATTTCCTGTAACGCTACTTTTTGTTGTTGTTTGATTTGCTGGTCTAAAATTTTTACCGCTTCTGCTTTCGGAACTATTATAGAATCGGAAGAAACAATTGCATTCTCTTGTTCCAAAGCAGGCTGCTCTGTTTCGTTAACTACAACTTTTGGGGTTGCAAGAGGAGTTGTTTTATCTGATTTTAAAAATTGGGCTCCTAAAGAAATGAGCAATAAAAGAGAGGCTGCGATGGCAATTTTTTTCCATAACGAAATGGTTTTTTTATCTTCTTTTTTGTCCAGTTTATCTTCAAGGCGCGACCAGACTTTTTCCATTCCCGGGAAATCTTTAGTTTCCGAGTGCTGTGCGGCCTCTTTAAATTTATCGAATACTTTATCTTGATTGTCCATGACTATTTTGCTTTTTGGTAATACAATTTATTGACTAACTCCTTTAGTTTGGTTTTAGCGGCATTCAATTGTGATTTCGATGTGCCTTCAGAAATGTTCAGCATAGCGGCTATTTCTTTATGTCCGAAACCTTCAATAACAAAAAGGTTGAAAACCGTTTTACAGCCGTCCGGAATATGGTTTAGTAAATTCAGTAAATCTTCTTCTTCCAATGCGTTCACTTCCTCGGTAAAAGGTTGCGAAAGCAGTTTGACATCATCAAGGTACATATTGAAATTGGTGTTTTTCTTGATGGTTGCCAAACAATGGTTGACGGTAATTTTTCGCGCCCAGGCCTCAAAAGCCAAAACTTCTTTAAGTTGCTCCAGCTTTGTAAATATGGTATAGAAAGCGTCAGCTATAGCTTCTTCTATTTCTTCTTCCTTCTTAAGGTATCGTTTGCAAACGCGATACAGTTTTGGAGCCATGTGCTCATACACCTGACGCTGGGCGTCACGATGCATTTTTTTGCAGTTGGAAATTAGAGTTTCGTTTATCACAATTGTTGTCTTTATACTAAAGAGGGCTTAAAAGATAAAAAGGTTGGGAGAGAAATGAAAAAAAGTTCAAAAAAGGCATTTATTTTTTTAATTTTTATTCGGTAGAGGGGTCTACTAACACATCTAAAGTACAATAAATTATCCACAAAGTTGTCATTCCGAGGAACGAGGAATCTTCGTAAAAAAGAATTCCGCAGCGACATCATGTGTTTCGCTGCGGAATTCGTTTGGAGAGGCTTTAAATATAAAAAGCTATTTCTTATCGGAAATATTTAGAATTATTTAATTTGAAATTTTGAATTACCAACCTGCCACAATGCAAAAGCAAACATATCGGCAGCATCGCCGTAGGTAATATTTAAATCGTTGGAAAAATGTCCGTTGGCATAATTGACATGCAATAAGATTGGTTTATCCGATCCATTGTCATTTTGTAAGACAGCGGCAAATTTTCCGGGTTCCCAAGGAGAAACTCTCGGGTCATTGATTCCGGTACGCAGCAATATTGCAGGATATTTTTCTCCTTTTCTAACTTTGCTCTGCGCATCCATTTCTAAGATGTGTTTGACATCTTCTTCCTTTTTTAAAGAACCGATTTCAGGTATCTGATTAGGACCATTTGGGGTTGTTTCCATTCGTATGGCATTGGTGCAGCCAACCTCAATAAGCGCCACTCCAAAAAGATCAGGACGTTCTGTAACGGCTCTTCCAATCAATATGCCGCCCATACTAACCCCGTTCCCGATAAGTTTATCAGCAGAGGTGTATTTTTCTTTGATCAGGTATTCTGAACAGGCAATAAAATCTTTCCAGGTGTTTGGTTTTGTTGCTTTCATACCACCTTTATGCCACTCATTACCTTTTTCACCACCACCTCGTACATGTGCGATGGCGATTATTGTGTTTTGTTCTAGCAATGCCATTAAGGAAGGGCCAATAAAACGTGGAGTTCTGCTGATCCCGTATGCACCATAACCCGAAATGTAACAAGGTGTAGAGCCATCCATTTTTATGTTTTTAGGATATATAACAGATAGCGGAACCATTACACCGTCATGACTTGGTACCTCGATTTCTTTTACGGTATAGAGTTGCGAATAGTCAGGATAAGCTTTACTGGATATAAATTGTTCAGCCTTAGTTAATTTTTCTGATACAGCATTATAATCATAATCTGCGGCAGGAGTAATCCAGCCAATATTGGTGAAGCTCATGTTGTCATTCTCACGAGGGGATAGCGCAGAGCCACCATTAGAGCCTTTTGGTAAAGGAATCATTTTAGTTTGCAATGTTTTTGCGTTAATTTGATATTTGTCCTGATTGATTCCGTCACTCAATGAATAATAAATAAAATTTTTAGATTGCTGCATTCTGCGAAGCACTTTGCTCGTTTCAGGAACCAAAATTGTCGCTTTACTAAAATCAGGATTTTTGATGTCTATAAAACCTATTTTGTAGTTTGGTGCATTTTTATGAGACAGGAAAAAAACTTTATCACCAATTATAAGACTGGTAATTACTTCATCTTCAAATTTAATTAGTGGTTTCCAGTTTATTTTGGCCTTATTTATCTCTGAGAATGGGGCATAAAAAGACAGTTCTTCATTTTTTGTAGATCCTATACGAAGTATGACATAGGAATAATCGTCAGAGAAGGATGTTTCCGGAAACTGCTCCGAAAGAAGATTTAAATTAGGGTTATTGTTTTTTGATGCCAGAATTTTGTCCGTTTCCGGATTGGTGCCAATAACATGAATCAAGGCTTTCATGTTTTTTAAAAATTCGTCGCTATTGCTATCCCCACTGCTCATTTTTGTGTAGGTTATAGCTTTGCTGTCCGGCGTAAACTCAAAATTAAATTCGCTCCAAACCGGGGTCAGTTTATCGGCAAGAAATGTTTTTGATTCGAGATCCATGATACGGAGTTCACAAACTTCGGAACCATTTTCGGCTAAAGTAATGGCTAATTTCTTTCTGTCAGGACTTATAACATATGCTGTAATTGTCGCTCCTTTTTTGAAGGTTTCGGGATCCAGCAATAAAATTTCGGCTCCATTGATTCCTTTTCTAAAGTACAATTTATCAATACCTTCTTCCTTTTTGTTTTTGGTATAATAATAATTTTCGCCTAATTGTTTGACTTCTCCATAGCTGTCTCCGCCTAAAGACTGAATTTCTTTCATTCTGTTAAAAAGAGCATCACGTCCGGGAATCTTTTTAATAACAGTATTGGTGTAATCCCCCTGATCTTTGAACCATTTTTGAACCTCAGGATTTTTCATGTCTTCAAGCCAGCGGTATGAATCAGTTATCTTAGTGCCAAAATAATCATCCACTACGGGATGCTCGGGAGTCGCCGGATATTGGTATTGTGCATGTGTAATTTGACTTGTAACAAAAATTAGAAGAGCTAAAGTGGTTTTCCGGATCATTTTTTTGTGGTAGTTTATAGTTTGTTGGGTAAAGTTAATTTATAAATCTTCGTTTCGAGAACTTCTGTGTCATTATCCTCACAAAGTAAAAACTCGATGGTATTATTTGACTTTTGGTAGAATGTCAGACCTTCAAATTTATTGGTTGAGGTGATTTTTTGAGTGAAATCGATTTTCATAGTTTTAAGGTCGATTCTTCCTATGAAACTTCCGAGAATCGCACCATCGTCATAGGTTGATTTGGTGTCTTCCGCGGTGGAAAGAAAATAGATTTTGTCTTCCACCAGTATAGCGTCGGTAAAACTAGAGCGAACGCCTTTTATTTTTGGAAGCTTATAATTGGTCGCAACCAGCGCAAATTCTTCTCCCAGACTTTTGGCGTGAATCGTAAAAATGGTGTTTTTGTTAGAGATTCCGTTACCGCGATTGAACAGGTACCAGTTCTCACCGTCGAAAATAGCACCTTCGAGATTAAAGTCTTCCGGTTTTATGTCGCCAAAACTCTGCATTAAGGCATATAAATCAACCAGATTATTTTTCTGTAAAATGCTTTTGTTTTTAAGATCGAATGCAATCATTTTGTTTCGGTTTTCGGTAGATCCGGAACCAAAAACATAAAGTGTATCGTTATGATGTGTCAAAGACTCAAAATCGGGTTTGAGATTTTTGGCAATATTTTGTGTTGGATTGTCAATTAACGGATGCTGATTTAATTGCTGATCCTGCATATGGTATTCGTATAAAAAACCGCTGTTATCGCCAATAATATAAAGTGAATTGTTGTTGAAAAATAATCCTGATGCTGACCCGATTCCGATGATTTGAAATAATATTTCTAAGGTGAATTTTTCCATGAATGTTGTTTTGTAAATAAAATTGCTGACTCCGAAAGTATTACAAGGAACAGCAGGAATATGCTTTGTAAAAATAGTATATTTACTATTACGAAAAAACTCATAAATATGAAATCAATAGATCCAAATGATTTTAAAGTCACAGATAAAATAAAATTGTCAAAGATTCCTACTTTGCTCGATCTTGATGCAGACAGTGAGGAGAAAGAAGCAAAACTCGATAAAGTTCAGGCCAAATTGAGTAAACAGCAGGATGCCATGTATGCGCATAACCGGTACGGTGTTTTGATTTGTTTGCAGGGAATGGATACTTCCGGAAAAGACAGTCTGATTAGGGAGGTTTTTAAAGAGTTTAATCCGCGTGGCGTGGTGGTGCATAGTTTTAAAACACCTACTTCGGCAGAGCTGGAACACGATTATTTGTGGAGACATTATATGGCTCTACCTGAAAAAGGGAAATATGCGATTTTTAACCGTACCCATTATGAGAATATTTTGGTAACCCGTGTGCATCCTGAGTTTATACTGAATGAAAATTTACCCGGAATTGAAACGGTAGAAGATATTCCGAAGGATTTTTGGAAAGACAGAATTGAACAAATCAATAATTTTGAAAAGCATATTACGCAAAACGGAACTATTGTACTGAAGTTTTATCTCCATTTGAGTAAAGAGGAACAACGTAAACGTTTACTGCGAAGACTGGAAGAAGAAAAACACAATTGGAAATTCTCGCCGGGTGATTTAAAAGAACGTGCACATTGGGAGGAATATCAGCATTATTATGAAGAAGCGATAAACAAAACTTCGACAAAAGATGCTCCGTGGTACGTAATTCCGGCCGATGATAAAGAAATGGCACGATACATTGTCGCCAAAACCATTTGGGAAGAAATGCAGAAGCATACCGACATTAAAGAGCCTGAGTTACCGGAGAGTATAAAGGTTAATATTAAAATGTATAAAGAGCAATTAGAAAACGAGTCTTAAAATAAGGCTCTTTTTTTTTGCGCTAATGTTACTGTAAGTTTATGAGTGTTTTGTAGTACTAAATTAATGTTAACATTTTTTTGCTTTGTAGCATTTTTTTAGCGAACAGTTGTTTTTTTGATAATATCTAAATCATTTTAAGTTAAAGAGCAGGAGGTTACTTTGTAAAAAAAATAGAAACCAACTTTTTAACTACATGAAAAGAATTATTTTACCCCTAATTATGTTAGGTTCGTTGCTTACATCTTGTAATAACGATTCTAAAGACGAAGCAGAAGCAACAAGTGTTGTACTGAAGGATCAATCTGTAACACCAAGTTTAATAAAAGCTCAGGCAGGATTTGAAAGTTTGAAAATTTACTCTCTTTTTAGTTCAGATGATGTTTTTGCAGATAGTCCTAATTTTGTTTTTGGAGGTTCTGCTGATGGTTCAGGTCTATTGAAAAATACAGACGGAACTTTTACTTTTTTAGTAAACAACGAAGACAATTTTGCGGTTTCGAGAATTACTTTAGACAAAACATTCAAACCGACAAAAGGAGAATATTTGTTAAACTCTAGTGGAGGAACCTGGAGATTATGTGGAGCTACTATGGCTACTCAGGCTGAACACGGTTTTGGACCACTTTATTTAACTTGTGGAGAGTCTGGAGAAGAGTCTCGTACGCATGCTTTAGATCCGTACGCTAGTGCAGGAGGAGCATCAGTATCTAAAGAATTAGCAGGTTTCGGGCGTTTAAGCGCCGAGAATGCTTTACCATTACGTTCTTCTGCTTACAAAGGAAAAACAGTTGTCGTAATTGGCGATGATGATTCAGGAACTTACGGAGGTCAGGTTTTTATGTATGTATCAAACACTGTTGGTGATTTAGCCGGAGGATCTTTGTACATGCTAAAAAGAAATGACAGCAACCAAAGAGAGAAAGACATGGAAGTAGACAAAACATATCCTGTTTCTTTTGTGAAAATTGACAATCATACTACTTTAACAGGAGCTCAAATCAATGCCTCTGTAAATACTTTGAAAGCGATTAAATTTGGTCGTGTGGAAGATTTAGATTACCGCAAAGGAGGTAACAATGCTGACCGTGAATTGTACTTTAACGTAACAGGACAAGATATTACCGGAACAAATGCTGATGGTTCAAGAACAAAATACGGTAGAGTTTACAGATTAAATCTTGATGCTGCCGATCCGTTAAAAGGAACTTTAGAACTAGTTTTGGATGGTGACGTTCGCAGTGGAAAAGCTGGGAAATTTCAAAACCCGGATAACATTTGTGTAACTTCTAACTACGTTTACGTTCAGGAAGATGCAAACGGATACGGTGACGAAACACACGATGCTTACATTTACCAATACAATATCGCTACAAAAGAGCTAAAAGTGGTACTGGAATTAGACCACCGTCGTACTCAGGCTGATGCTTCGAAATACAACGTAGGGAAACTATCTAAATTCGGAGACTGGGAATACGGTGCTATGATCGATGTTTCAGATCAGTTGGGTATTCCGGATACTTTTATGTTAAGCATACAGCCTCATACCTGGACTGGTGATAAATATAAAGGAGTTGACGGAGGAACAAATCGTCCGAACGAGCAACAAGCAAGTCAAATCGTAGTCATTAAAGGTTTAGCGAGATAAATTTTTAAAGCATTACCAAACAGTCATCCACTACTTCAATTTGAGGTAGTGGTTTCTGTTTTTCTGAATATTCCCCCTTTTAATTTATAATACAAGATGAAAAAAATATACGGTTTGTTTTTTCTGTTGGCGTTTGTTGCCTGCCAGAAAAAGGACAAACATCAGGAAGTAAACGAACTGTTTCAGTCCGATATTACTTTACTGATTGAAAAAGTAGCCAAACTGAAATATTCCGTACAGTCGGATTCTACCGAAGCACAAATTCAGCGACAATTTCTCGAAGCACATCAAAGCTATAAAAAGGTTGAAATGATAAGTGAGTATTATTCGCCGGCCGTTTCCAAAGCAATAAATGGTCCTGCAATACCGGAGTTTGAGGAAAACGATAAAGTGACAGTTCCGCCCGAAGGATTTCAGGTTATTGAGGAATTGGTTTTTCCGAAGTACAGCAAAGAAAGCAAAAAAGATCTGTTGCAGGAATTGGGTGTCCTTTCGGCTAATTTGGTTCGTCTGGAGAAAGTTTCCAGTTCAAATCAATTAACAGACGCGCATGTTTTTGATGCGATGCGGCTGGAAGTATACCGAATTGTTACCTTAGGAATTACAGGATTTGATTCGCCTGTTGTGCTGAATTCACTTCCCGAAGCTTTGGTCGCTTTAGAAACCATCGAAAAATATTATCAGGTTTACGTGGAGAATAATGCGGTTTCCAATTCAGGTCAGGTACTTGGAATATTAAAGAAAGGGCAGCAGTATTTAAAAACAAATACCAACTTTAATGCTTTTGACCGTGCTTATTTTATCAAAGAAATTGCCAACCCGCTAAACAAAGGATTGTTTCAAACCCGATCTGAATTGGGGATTCCGCTCATGAAAGAGCAAAGAGGTTTAAAAGTAACAGCACAAACTTTATTCGATCCGGAGGCATTTGATCCCGAAGCTTTTTCCGGTTTCCCGGATTACAAAACAACGCCGGAGAAAATTGCTTTAGGAAAAAAACTGTTCAACGATCCTGTTTTGTCGGGTAATAACACCCGTTCCTGCGCCTCGTGCCATCATGCCGATAAAGCTTTTACAGATGGTTTGGAAACCGCGGTTTCATTAGACGGAAAATCAATGCTTCAGCGCAATACGCCCACACTGAACAATATCGCTTTTCAGCGTGTGTTTTTTGCAGATTCAAGAGTCAGTTATCTCGAAGATCAGGCAGTCGCCGTCATTAAAAATGAAAACGAAATGCACGGTTCTCTCGAGAAATCTGCTTTAGTACTTCAAAAGGATGCGAACTATGTGAGAGACTTCAAAAAAGCTTTTCCAAAAGGAACAATAAACGAATTTGAGATCAAAAATGCTTTGGCTTCTTATATTCGTTCGCTAAGTCAATACGATTCGAAGTTTGATGGGTATATGCAAAACAAAGCGTCTTTTACAGCGGATGAAAAAGCAGGTTTTAACTTGTTTGCGGGGAAGGGCAAATGTGCAACCTGTCACTTTATTCCGCTTACCAACGGAACAGTTCCTCCTAATTTTGACCGATCGGAAAGCGAAATATTGGGCGTTCCGAATAAAAGTAAAAAACTAGACGGAGATCTGGGGAAATTTGTGATTACTCAGGCAGCGATTCATAAACATTCGTTTAAAACACCAACCATCCGAAATATAACACTTACCGCTCCCTACATGCACAATGGCGTTTACAAGACACTGGAAGAGGTAGTTGATTTTTATAATGAAGGAGGAGGGTTAGGCTTAGGATTTGATGTTCCGAACCAAACCTTACCCGAAGACAAATTAAACTTATCCGACTTGGAGAAAAAACAGCTTATCGCCTTTATGAGAACGCTTACCGATAAAAAGTATTTGAAATAATAAAACGTTTTTTTTAAAATTAAACCCGACAGGTTTTTAAAACCTGTCGGGTTTGTTTTGTAATAGTTCAATAATTCCGTTAGTCAACACCCAGCTGCCGTTCATCAAACTAATTTTAAAAGCGTTTCAGATTTGTACTCCTTTGCATCAAATTAATAAAAACTATTATCATGAACACGTACAAATTAGTATTGCTTACAACGGTTTTCGCATTTGCCTTATTCTCTTCTAAAATGCATGCACAATCTCCGCTTCCCATTCACATCGGAATAAAAGCAGGGTCAAATTATGCTGAACTTCCAGTTTCAAACGGTTTTGATTCAAAATATGCCGCTGGTTTTTTTGGTGGTGCCATGGCTCGATTTGACTTCAAACGTTTCTATGTTCAAAATGAAATTTTGTATAGTGAGAAATCTTCTAAAATTGAAAGAACAGCCCAATCGTCTTCTAAAAATGCAACCTGGAGAAGTCTCGAAATGCCACTGTTAATTGGGTACAAAGTAATTGATCAATCTGTTCTGAAGGTAAAGGTTTTTGGAGGTGGAGTCTATTCTTATGTACTGGATGAAAATTTTTCTTCACTAAATCAATTAAAAACGTCCTACGGGAAATTTGATAAATCAAATATAGGCTATCAGGTTGGGGCAGGAATCGAAATGTGGAAGTTTACTTTTGATGTTACCTATCAGGGAGGATTGAATAACCTGAGCAAAGAATTTAGCTCGAAACCAAATTCGTTTAACGTCAGCGTTGGTTATTTTATATTTTAAGCGTTCATTATGGAGTGAACCTTGTCAGCAGCAAAGAATCTTTTGGGTTCTTTGCTGTTTGTTTAAAAAATATAGGGCTATTTTTGGACCTAAAGTTTCTTATGAATTTTATATTCTTTATTAAATGATTACAAAAAGTAAAAACAGACACTGGATATTTTTAGTCTTTTTTTGGTGCATACTCGGGATAACGATCTGGTCGCAGATGATAGAGGCTTATGGCTTTTTATCAGCTGCTTCTCAGGCTTTTTTGGTTTTATTATGTTCTTGTCTTTTGGCACATTTTTTAAGTGATGTGTTATTACCATATGCCTTGCGCAAAAGAAGAATGGCGCTATTTGCCGTACAAAGCGTTATTATAGTTTTGGTACTTTCCTTTTGTCTGGCCATTGTCTATGCTGTTTTTTCCAATACCTATTCTCGCGCACGTTTATATCCGGATGAAGCCCACATGACTTCAATGCAGTTTTTATGGGCAAGATTTTTTGGCAGCATTCCCGCAGCCATTTTGATTTGCGGTACGGCCTGCGGACTTCGATTTTATCAGGAACATAATGTAATCGAACGCAACCATGCACAGCTGCAACAGGTACATCTCGAGGCGCAAATCAGGATTTTACAGGATCAGATCAATCCGCATCTCATGTTTAACGTACTCAATCACATTCATATTTTAATGCAGAGCAATGTGAAACTGGCTTCGGATTTACTCGTTCAGTTCTCCGATATTTTAAGGTATCAGCTGTATGAATGCAACAAAGAATATGTGCCGCTGCAGCTTGAAATAAAATACCTCAAAGATTTAATTGCAGTCGAAGAAACGCGATGGGGCAACGAATTAGAAGTAAAATGCAAATGGAGAATCGAAGATGCTCAGCTTCAGATTGCGCCCTTGCTTTTGGTTCCGTTAATCGAAAATGCTTTTAAACACGTTTCAAGACTTCCCAATCAAAGAGGTTATGTGCATTTGTCGTGCAAACAGACGGCTAAACAATTGCATTTTAAAATCGAAAACTCCTATACCGAGCAATATAAAATCCCTTCAAAAAACCAGGGACTTGGACTTGAAAATGTCAAAAAAAGACTCGCGATTCAATACCCCGAAAAACATCAGCTCAAGATCAACAAAACCGATGCGGATTTTACGGTGACGGTGGATTTAGATTTAAAATAAAAGGGTGTAACGTTCACAATAGCTCAATGCCCTTAAGTTAAAAGATTTTAGATTGAAGATTAACGATTGCAGATTTTTGATTGGGTAAAAAGAAAGAAAAAATCTGCCTGATCTGCGGGATCTGCGAGAGAAAAAAAAATAATAAAAAACAGCAAAATATGAACATGAAATGCCTTGTTATCGACGACGAACCTATCGCAAGAAACGGAATAGTAGATTTTGTTTCTAAAATTGATTTTCTCGAAGTGGCGGGTACTTGTGCCTCCGCTTTAGAAGCCACGTCCTACATTCAGGAAAAGCAGGTCGATTTGCTGTTTCTGGATATTAACATGCCCTATCTCTCCGGATTAGAGTTTTTAGAATCGCTGGACAATCCGCCTTTGGTCATTTTTACAACGGCTTATTCGGAATATGCCTTGGAGGGTTACCGTTTGCAGGTTGTTGATTATTTATTAAAACCTATAACGTTTCAGCGTTTTTATCAGGCCGCTCTAAAAGCAAAACAATGGCATCAGATGACAGCTTCTCCAAAGCAAAATCAATTAGATCCCTATTTGTATGTGCGTCAGGAGGAAGGTTTTCAAAAAATTTCCTGGCTGGATATCCTTTATATCGAAGGCATGCAAAACTATGCAAAACTACATTTTAAAGACAAGGTTCTTGTCATTCACCAGACAATGATCTCATTAGAAGAAACACTTCCAACAGAGATTTTCTTCAGAATTCACAAATCGTTCCTTGTTAATATTACCCATATTGATTCTGTTGCGGGTGGACGATTGTTTGTAAAAGGACAAGAACTACCCATTTCAAGAACGCGCCGCGAAGCATTGTTGAAAGAGGTAGTCTATAAAAATTTATTAAGCCGTTAATCCTAGAATGCCCATTTTAGGGCTACGGCTCCGTAAAATGTAGTAGTAAATCTTGGGTTGGCCATATCTTTTTCCTTAAAAATGTCCTTGATTTTTCTATTGGTACTGGAGAAATTGCGTAAAAGTGTTGTCCCCGCTGTTGGTTGCAGTCTCCAGTGTTTACCCAATTTGATCTCAGGTTGTATACCGGCAATAATTTGCTGGTAACCCAATAGTGTTGATTTATTGTTGACTCTCGTTTCGGCAGTCATTCCGCTCAATTCGACAACCGTTTTTAAATCAAAAGTGTCAGATATGCGATACCCAAATTCCAAACTTTCCGGAAAAGTAATTTTGAAATGCCAGGCACCTCTTGATTCCCAATTAAAATAAATTCCGGGAAGCACCATCGGAACACCAAAACTATTGGTTAAAACAGGCCCCATACCAAAAGACATGTTTGGATTGAATTGTTTAATAAAAAAGACACCTCCCTGAAACAATACATCCTCTTTGTTAATTTCGACCATATCGGTGTAAACTCCCACCGAAGCTACAATCATCAAAGACCAGGATTTAGAAATAGAGCGTAAATGTTTAACTCCCACCTGGGCGTTCAGCAATTCATTAGGAAAACCATTCTGAAACTCTATAGGAAGAGAGGGAGCCTCATAATTTTTATTTTCCATTCGGGCATAACTCCCAGTTGCAAAAAGCGACCAGAGTTTTGGACGATTGTATTGGTCCATTTCCAGCGATAGGGGTAGCTCAAAAGCAAGCTGAACTCTTTTAAAATTACTTTCAGCGTTTGTTTTGGTACTGTCCATTGGTCGTACGTAATTGGAAAAAGGGACATAATCGACTTTAAATTCTCCAGAGAATTTTGATTGTGATCGGACACAAGTGCTGATCAGTAAAAAGAAAAAAAGCTGTGCTAAATAAAAAACTGTTTTGTTCATGATTGGATTAATTTTTCTGCGAATTACCGCGTTCTAAACCAATCACGAAAAATCATTTGACTAATGGCAGTTATCTTTTGACCAATGGTATAAAAAAAACAAAACCCGATAGATCTTACTCTCTACCGGGTTCATACCAAAAACAAAAAAATAAATTAAACTCAATCTCTATAAATTAAAACCATAGGCTAAGCGCAAAGCAACCTGATTGGTTTTGAATTTATTATAATCTTCATAACGAACACTAATGTCAATGTATTTATTGGCGTACCCAATTCCAGGTGCCCATAAAAAAGTAGTATCGTCATAACCGTTTGTAACGGCAAAACCAGCTCCCACTTCTCCTAAAACATAAAACTGATCTTCCCAGATAAAAGCTTTAAAACCCGCTTTCGCCGGAATAAATCCAAGATCTTTTGCTTCGTCTTTCATAAACAGATTGGTAAAACCTGTAGTCAGGGTCAGCGATGTTTTTTTAGATAAATCATATTGCAGACGAACATCCCCGCCAAGTGACCATTTATAGTCATTGTCGGTTGGGATACCACCATTTAAACCAAAGCCTAATCTAAAACCCTGATTGTAATCTTTAACGGCATTGTCCTGAGCAAAAGTTGTATTGGCGTATAGTAAAGCGAAGGCAGCAAGGCATAACATTTTTAAATTTCTCATGACCATCTATTTTGAATTTCTAATACTGTAAAAATACTTTCAAGACCTCAGGAGAGCGTTATATAATTTTTCATAATTGTTATATAATATCAGGTTAGTTAAAAAATGCCTTAATGTTTGCTTATGTTTTTAATCGTACCAAAGAATCCAAAGCTTCTGATTATCTTTGCCGACTAAAATAGAAGAGAAGTGAATTTAAAGCAGTATACCAAAGAGTTTTCATATAATTTAAAATTAGCATACCCCATTATATTAGGAATGGTCGGACATACCTTAATTGGTATCGTCGACAACATAATGGTTGGAAAGTTAGGAAGTACGGAATTAGCGGCAGTTTCATTAGGAAACAGTATGATCTTTATCGCCATGTCGTTGGGGATTGGTTTCTCTACCGCCATCACACCAATCGTAGCAGAAGGAGATGCCGAAAAAAATGATGGTAAAATTCGCTCTGCATTTCACCACGGATTGTTTTTGTGCATACTGTTAGGATTGTTTCTTTTCGGAATTATAGTGCTCGCAAAACCTATAATGGAGTTGCTGCAGCAGCCTGCTGATGTAATTGCGCTTGCAAAACCTTATCTGGATTGGGTTGCTTTCTCTTTGATTCCGCTGATTGTATATCAGGGATACAAACAATTTGCTGACGGACTTTCGATGACCAAATATTCAATGTACGCCATGATTATGGCCAACGTACTGCATGTTGGAATTAACTATGTATTGATTTACGGGATCTGGATTTTTCCAAAAATGGGAATTATTGGTGCTGCTTTGGGGACTGTAATTTCAAGAATATTTTTGGTCATGTTCATGCACATCATGCTTTCCAGAAGAGAAGATTTGAAACGTTTTTTCAAAAACTTCAGCTTTGATGAAATTAAAAAAGAAACTCTGAAAAAAATAATCAATATCGGATTTCCATCGGCCATGCAAATGCTTTTTGAAGTAGTTTTGTTTACAGCGTCGATCTGGCTTTGCGGGAACATTGGAAAAACCAGTCAGGCAGCCAATCAAATTGCTTTAAGTCTGGCGTCTATGACCTTTATGTTTGCGATGGGATTGAGTGTGACTTCGATGATCAGAGTAAGCAATCAAAGAGGTTTGATGGATTATAAAAATTTAGTTGTGGTGGCCCGTTCGATCTTTTTACTGGCGATTATAATTGAAACCTTTTTTGCGATACTGTTTGTAGCGTTTCACGATTTCCTTCCACATATCTTTTTGAATATGGAAAACGGAGGTCAGCTTCTCGATAACAATGAGGTAATTGGTATTGCTTCAAAATTACTTTTAATAGCGGCCGTTTTTCAAATTTCTGACGGAATTCAGGTTGTCGTTCTGGGGGCTTTACGTGGTTTGCAGGATGTGAAAATCCCGATGTACATTACCTTTGTAGCCTATTGGATAATTGGTTTTCCAATTTCATATTATCTGGCTGAATATACCGAATTAAAAGCACAGGGGGTTTGGATCGGACTTTTGGCCGGATTGACCACAGCCGCAATATTTCTTTATATTCGTTTTCATTACCTGACCAAAAAATTAATCAGAAATTCAGTTTCAAATACTTAAATTTGAACGGCAAAAGAATCAGCCACAGCTAAAAAGGATTCGCAAAGTATGCTGAAAGCACTTTAAACCATTGCAGTCTGTGAACCAATAAATAAAATAATAAATAAATAAAAATGGAATTACCTAAATTTTTACTCGGAGACAATACTGATTTTCCAGATGATATTTTCATCATTCACCTGGATTATCCAAGATTCATAATCAACTTAAAAGATGATGAGGTAGAATTCATGGAAGAAGCAGAAGATCTTGACGAAGCAGAATTAAATGCGGAGATGGAAGGTTTAATTGTTTTGGCCAATGAGTTTTACGATAGGGAAATAAATCGTTACGAAGAGTAAAGACATCCGGTGTCTTTAGAATAGGCCCCAATCCCAAAACATTTAAATCTTTCTAATGAAAAAATTAAGTTTTTTAAAACCCATCATCAATTTCATAGCAATCGGATTGTTGATTACTACTTTAAGCCGACTATTTTTGTTCTTTATTTTTAAAGACAGGGTAGTAGAAACGCCAAACTTTTGGTACATCTTCCCAATCGGATTGCGAATGGACATGATTTTATTGTGTTACTTGTCTTTCCTGCCGGCAGTCTTAATTACTTTTCTGCCGAATAAAGCACTGAAGTTCACCAATAATTTTTTGGTCATTTACAGCTTTTTATTCCTGTTTCTGATTCTTTTTGTAGAGTTGGCAACACCCGATTTTGTAAAACAATACGACACACGTCCGAATAAAATTTTCTTAGACTACCTGATTTATCCTAAAGAAGTAGTCGGAATGCTTTTAAAAAGTTATCTGACTTCGATCATCGTGACTTTTATAATTTTGGGAGTAGTCTTGTATTTTGCTTTCAAAAAAGGGAAAAAGTATTTCTATACCAGCAGTACCGACTATAAATTTAAACTGATGCTTTTTCCATTAGTGGCTTTTTTATTGTTTTTTGGAGCGCGTTCAAGTCTTACTTCAAAACGTCCGATCAATGCTAGTAATGCAGTATTTTCAACCGATCAGTTAACCAATACTTTGGGATTGAATTCTTTTTATACGGTAGCTTTTGCGGCTTATTCGATTAAAAATGAAGGAAACACCAAGATGTACGGTAAAATGGAAGAAGCCGAGGCGATCGCCCGTGTAAAAAAATACATGCTGGCAGGACCTGGTGATTTTACAGATGCCGAAATTCCGTTTTTACATGTACAGCAACCGGACACACTATTGAAGAAACCATACAATTTAGTTATTTTTCTACAGGAAAGTTTAGGAGCGGAGTACGTTGGAATTTTAGGAGGAAAACCATTGACGCCCGAATTTGATAAACTGTCTAAAGAAGGTTTGTTGTTCACCAATTTGTATTGCACAGGAACGCGAAGTGTACGCGGAATCGAAGCGGTAGTAACCGGATTTTTGCCTTCACCTTCAGAAAGTGTAGTGAAATTAGGAAACTCACAGCAAGGATTTTTTACGTTGGCCGATGCGTTAAAACAAAAAGGATATGACACCAGTTTTATTTATGGTGGAATGGCAAATTTTGACAATATGGCTTCCTTTTTTAACGGAAATGGATTTCAGGATATTGTAGATCAGGAAGATTTTGAATCGGATGGAAACAAATATGCTTTTAAAGGAACCTGGGGATATTCAGATGAAGATCTGGTAACCAAAGCCAATAATTATTTTAAAGCAAAAGGAGACAAACCTTTCTTCTCTTTAATGTTTTCGACTTCCAATCATGAGCCTTTTGAATATCCTGCGGGAAGAATCAAACCTTACGATGCCAAACCGGCAACCGTAAACAATGCTATGAAATATGCCGATTTCTCTATTGGGAAATTTTTCGAAATGGCTAAAAAAGAACCGTATTTCAAAAACACCATTTTTATCGTAATCGCGGATCACAACACCAGAACCTACGGTAAAAATTTAGTGCCGATTAACAAGTTTCACATTCCGGCTCTTATCATGGGGCCTGGCGTTCAAAAAGGAGCTGTTTACAGTAAATTGGCCAGTCAGATCGATATTCCGCCAACTTTATTGAGTTATTTGGGACTTCCGTTTGAAACACCTATGGTAGGAAGAAACCTGAACAAACTGGATGCGAAAACACAAGGAAGATCCATCATGCAATTCAACGATATCAATGCTTTCAGAGTCGAAAATCAGGTCGTAATTATGCAGCCTAATTTGAAACCCTTACAGTTTGAAATTAAAAACGACACTACTTTAATTCCAGTTAAATTAAATGAAGACTTAGCAAAAGATGCTTTGGCACATGTTATAACTGCAGGCAATTTGTACAAGCAGAATAAATATAAACTTAGGGATAAGAAAAAGTAATTTTCAACTTATTGTAAAAAAAAGCTGCTAAGTAATTTCATACTTAGCAGCTTTTTTTTTGTTAAAATTTAAAAATAGGGGGTAACATAAAATAAATTTAATTGATCTATACTAAACCAAAAGGCGTAACCTGAAAAGCCAGTGATAGAGTAGGGACCATTAAATTTATTTATTATGAAAAAATTACCACAAAAAAAATCTGAAGTGTTAAAAGTAATGTTAGTTGTTGTATCTGCCGCTCTTTTTATAAGCTGCAATAACGAATCTGTTGAAGATCAAAATACTCAATTATCAGACACAGAGCAGCAAAATCAACCCAATACTCAAAGAATCTACTTCCACGATTCATTTATTGTACGAAATTGGGGATCGCATAATATTGACTGCAGTCAGCCAAACGGGTTCTGTCCTGATATTTATACCTTTGATTGGCACTACCTTAACCTTTTTAAGCCAAATGCTACCGGAACACCAGTACGTGTTAGAAATGAAAAAGGAAATTTTGTTATGGAAATTCAAAAAAGTGCTTTGACTACTGAGCATCACAAAGATTTAGTAAGAGATGGAGAAGTTTTTGTAATACCTGAAGGACAGACTATAGCTCCGGAATTAGTTAAAGATTTAAAATTCAATTCAAACATTTTAGTTCCCGGTAAATACCTTATTCAACAAAGTGAAACGACTTATACAATTTCAATTAATGTAAAGTAAATGAAAAATAGCTTTAAGAAATTAGAAGCTGTTTTTATAGGTATCTAATAAAAACTGAGCGGCTGCAAAAGGTGATATTTCATCATTTTGCACCGCTTTTTTGATTTGTAGCAATTGCCCAATAATCTCAGGATGATTGTAAAAGTTTGATTTCAAATGCTCATCAATGGTTTCCATCATCCAGAATTGGTTTTGTTCTTTTCGTCTTTCCTGGAAGAAACCAGTTGAGGTAGTTGTTTCCGTATAATCAGAAATCGTAGTCCAGATCTCCGAAATACCTTCTTTGGTGATGGCACTGCAGGTAGTGACTTTTGGCTGCCAGTTTGATTTTTTGGGAGGGAATAAATGCAAAGCCCTGTTGAATTCCAGTTTGGCCTGATTGGCTTTTTTGATGTTGTCACCATCGGCTTTATTGATTACGATAGCATCGGCCATTTCCATAATGCCGCGTTTGATACCCTGAAGTTCGTCGCCGGCACCGGAAATTTTTAGTAGTAAGAAAAAGTCCACCATGCTGTGAACAGCGGTTTCACTTTGCCCTACACCAACCGTTTCAATAACAATCGTATCAAAACCTGCGGCTTCACATAAAATAATCGATTCTCGTGTTTTACGGGCTACACCGCCTAAAGTATCTCCCGAAGCACTTGGTCTGATAAAAGCATTTTCATCTTTTACGAGTTCTTCCATACGGGTTTTATCGCCTAGAATACTTCCATGCGAAATAGAGCTGCTGGGATCAACTGCCAGAACCGCGACTTTTTTCCCCAATTGGGTTAAATAGCTTCCAAAAGTTTCAATAAAAGTACTTTTACCAACACCGGGAACCCCCGTGATTCCGATTCGGATGGATTGATTGGCATGCGGTAAACAACCTTTTATAACTTCGTTCGCTTTTGCAGTATGTTCCGGATTGGTACTTTCCACCAGTGTGATAGCACGACTCAGCGCCGTAATATTTCCCGATAAAACACCCGCAATCAATTCAGATGAAGAAGGTTGCTGTCTTCTGTTTTTTTTAATTTGTTGAATAGCCGAAACATTGGTGATTTCTGGAGGAGAAATTCCGGCTTTTTCGTGCAAACTACCTGATCGTTTTTTTGAAGCTGACAAAATATACTTTTTGGTAGTGTAAAAGTACAGAAAACAAAAACAGTTTCAAAAAGGATTTTTTTTTTACAAAGGGGCAGAGGTTCAAAGGGACAGAGGTACAAAGGTACAAAGGGACAGAGGTACAAAGAGGAAAAACCTTTGCAACTTCGCCTCTTTGTACCTTTGCCCCTTAAATACTTAATAAGCTGCTGTAAAACGAACCTGATGGTGTTTTGGGGTTTCGGTTTCGTCAGCAATTACAACGGCTAAATCTTCTACAGATAAAATACTTCTCTGATCATCATTAAAAACAGGATTGTCTAATCCTAAACGGTATTTTCCTGTTCTTCCGGTGGTGATACCATGATGCATTTCAAAAGCCGGACTAAAGAAAGCCCAATCCAGTTCTTTTTCTTCTTTCAGTATATTTAAATAATCTCTTGCTGCGGTTGCTCCGGCATAGTATTCTTTTGGAAAATCGGGAGTGTCAACAGCTTGTAGACCAGGAGCTACAAATAAACTTCCTGCTCCTCCGATCGTAATAAAACGTTTTACACCGGATTGTTTTACGGCTTCCTGAATTGCTTTTGATCCGGCAATAAAATCGTCGTAGATGTTTGGGTTGGTCCATCCTGCGTTGTAAGCATTAACAACGACATCATTTCCTTTTAAAATTGCTGCGAGAGCAGGTACATCAAAAATGTCTGCGCTTTTCCAGTTTACATTTGAGTTGTCTTTCGGATTTCTGGCAATAGCCGTGATCTCATGATTTCTGCTTGCTAATTCGTTTAAAATGGCAGTACCAACAAATCCGGTTGCTCCAATAATTGCGATTTTCATAATATATAAATTTAATTAGTAATAAAAAATGTTACAGTTTAGTGTAAAAAAATAGTTTTAGAATTGATTAGAAAAATCTTCCAATGAGATTCCGTCTAATTGTAAACTAACTTTTTGATTCATCTCAGCATATAAAGAACTCAAATTTTGATTGATCTTTTTACCAACCGGACAATCCGGATTAGGCTGATTTTTGGCATAACCCAGATTAATGGTCTCAAAAGTCATTTCAAATATTTCCTTTAATGTAATTTTCGAAGGATCAACAGCCAGTTTTGTACCGCCGTTTTTGCCCTCTTTGCTTTCAACAATATGATGTGCTTTTAAATTGGCAATTTCTTTTCTCACCAACACCGGATTCAGATTGATACTCCCTGCAATAAATTCCGAGGATAAAAAATCATTCGGGAATTTAGTGAGTAAAGTTAAAATGTGAATCGTTATGGCAAACTTACCTGAAATCATACTGTAATAAAATATGTTACAAATTTAAGGTGTTTTTTGAAATAAAAAAAAGTTTTAACTAAAAATTAATTTTTCACACAGAAAAACCACAACCTAATTTTAGAACAAAATGTGGTAAAGGGCCTGTTTTAGTAGGCGGTAACAGGTTTATGCAGTGCCTGATTTCTGATCGAAGAAAAATAAACCCAACCGATAAACAAAAGCTGCAACGGTACTCTAAACCATAAGTAAGATAGCCCTTTGCCGTTGTAACTGGCTGTTTGCAGATTGATACTATGGCTGGCGGCATAGATGTTCGCGGGAAGTAAAACGATAAAAAAGAGCACAAGTAATTTAGCAGTAAGCAATCTTGTTTTCGGAATCAATAGCCCCACTGCTGCGACCAGTTCTATAACTCCTGTCGCATAAACAATTACGGTTGGCCAAGGCAAAAAAGAGACCATCATGGCCATTCCTTTGGTAAATACAAAATGGCTTACAGCTGTAAATGCAAGCATGGCTGCCATGGCAATTCTGGCCGCGGTTGAAATTTCAAATCTTTTTGAAGTAAGCTTTACGAAGAGCAGTGCAATTGTAAAGACACCTAGTAACACAATTAAAGTTTCCATATCTTTTTTTTACAAAGTTGCGCAGTAAAGAGATCTCAAACAATGAACCTGGGTTAAGAAATACGTTTTCTTATTCTGCTCAATGCCTGTGGAGTGATACCAATATAAGAGGCGAGGTATTTTTGAGGAATCCTTTGTATGAGTTGTGGCTGCTCGGTAAAAAGATTAAGATAACGCTGCTCAGCCGAGTCGTTAAGCAGTGAAAGTTCTCTTTTTGCTTTTTTGAGAAAGAGTCCTTCGCTTGCAATGCGTCCAATGGTATTGCCAATTTTAGTTTCGGCATATACCTCCTGAAGATCGTCATAGGATATGCGCCAAAGCACCGTTTCTGAAAGCGTTTCAATGGTATAATTTACCGGTAATCTGGTGATAAAGGAATCGTAACCGCTAGTAAATTCACCATCAAATACAAAGGTAAAAGTAAGATCATGGTCTTCGCCGGGGATGTAATATCTCACCAGACCTTTTTCTACAAATGAGAGGTAATTTTCGACTGTGCCCGTTTCAAGTACTGGCGTTTTCTTTGGAAATTCCTGACGTACAAGTTTGGATGAAAAAGTATGCCATTCGGCATCTGTAAGCCTGGTCATTCGCTCAAAATTGTCTCGTATTAGCTGCATTTGTTTTTTGGAATTAGAACTTAAAAATAACAAAAAAACTTAAGGAAGTGGTTTAAAATGTTTTACACATCAAGCAATAAATGTCTATTTTTGTCAGGACTCAATGATATGAACAACTTTATTCAAATATTTCTATTTCTTGCTTTGGGCTTGCTTTTGCAGCATATAAAGCAATTTCCAACTCATATTTATAAGGTTTTAAATAAGGTAGTACTTTATGTTTGTCTGCCCGCAATTACGTTGTACCATATTCCAAAAATAAAATGGAGCAATGAATTACTGTTTCCGATACTCTCGGGCTGGATTAGTTTTTTACTGGCTTTTGTATTTTTTCACTTTCTGGGCAGAAGATTGGGCTGGTCCAACAGATTAATTGGCTGTTTGATTTTAACTGCCGGATTAAGTAATTCTTCTTTTTTGGGATACCCCATTATTGAGGCTTTGTTTGGGAAAAAAGGTTTAGAAACGGCAATTCTTGTCGATCAGCCGGGTACTTTTGTGGTGGTTTCGACGCTGGGAGTTTTTGTAGCCGCTTTTTATTCTAAAGGCAGTGCGGATTCTTTTAGTATTTTCAAAAAAATAATTTTATTTCCTCCGTTTGTTACTTTTGTTACAGCCTGTCTGTTGAATGTCTTCGAGTACGATTTAGATGTAAATATTCAGTCTGTTATGTTAAAAGTGGGAAGTTTGGTAACTCCTTTGGCTTTACTTTCGGTGGGATTACAGCTTACTTTCGACCGAAAAAGCCAGCATTGGCAATTTTTGCGACTCGGACTTTTCTTCCGGCTTATAGTAGTTCCGTTTGTTATTTTGGTTTTGTATGTTTTTATTTTCAAACAACATTCTGAAGCCATTCAAATAACCATTATGGAGATGGCAATGCCTCCCATGATTACGGGAGCTATCTTAGCTTCGACCTATGGATTGAAGCCAAAATTGAGCAGTATGATGATTGGTTTCGGAATCCCGATTTCGTTTGTAACCCTTGCGGTCTGGTATTGTATAGTGCGTTTTATTTAGTTTTAAATACTAATTAGATAGAGCAGATAGAACTTTAACGTTTTTTTAGAAAATCAGTGTTTTCTTTGTTCTTTTTTTGACTAATTTTAGAGAAACTAAAAAATATACAATTATGTCAACATTAAGATTAGGAGATATTGCTCCGGATTTTCATGCAGAAACAACCGAAGGACCAATTAATTTTCATGAATGGTTGGGAGATTCCTGGGGTGTTTTATTCTCGCATCCCTCTGATTTTACTCCGGTATGTACTACCGAATTAGGAACAGTTGCCAATTATCTTCCGGAATTTACCAAAAGAAATACAAAAGTTATCGCACTGAGCGTGGATGGTTTGGAGTCTCATTTAGAGTGGATCAAAGACATCAACGAAACCCAGAATACAACGGTTAATTTTCCGATAATTGCCGATGAAGATAAAAGAATCGCTACTTTATACGATATGCTGCATCCTAATGCAAGCGACAAATTCACCGTACGCTCTGTATTTGTAATTGGTGCCGATAAAAAGATAAAATTAACGTTGACGTATCCGGCTTCAACAGGAAGAAATTTTGATGAATTGCTTCGTGTGATTGACAGTCTGCAATTAACAGCCAATTATAGTGTGGCAACTCCTGCCAACTGGAAAGACGGAGAAGACGTTGTGATTACACCGGCAGTTCCGGATAGTGATAT
Organism: Flavobacterium sp. T12S277; assembly: GCF_048514875.1. Classification (NCBI taxonomy): domain Bacteria; kingdom Pseudomonadati; phylum Bacteroidota; class Flavobacteriia; order Flavobacteriales; family Flavobacteriaceae; genus Flavobacterium; species Flavobacterium sp. T12S277. The sequence continues at coordinate 69,090 of NZ_JBLYEG010000007.1, forward strand.
TCCTGCGAAATTCCCAAAAGGATATACTCCGATAAAACCTTATTTGCGTATAACTCCGCAGCCTAATAAGTAAGGGGCTAAGCTACTGAGGTTCTGAGGGACTAAGTTTTTGAGTCGCAAAGTCTTTTCTTGTGGATTTTTGTAAATATTAACTAAGGTTCTAAGGTAAGAAGTTTTAATAACTCCAAACCTTAGAACCTTAGTAGCTCAGTACCTTAGCACCTCAGTACCTCTTTTATAAACTCGACCATTCGTTTTTTATCGCCAACGACCCAGATAATATCATCTTTTTCCAAAATCAAGTGAGATTCCGGTTTTCTAAGAGTTCTGTCTTAAAGACCCGGATTTTTTTTTGAGATTCAAGAGTAGAGAATAATAATTTCGGGATTATGTTGTTTAGAAGAGAGGTATAAAGAAGTGAATTGACCATTTATGAAACAAAAGCTGCCAGGTATTGAATTGGTCCCCATAATAAAAGATTGGTATGGTAACTTTGCTGCAGGAATGCATCAATTAAGGAGTTTTGTCACCCGTATACCTATACAAGGAATCAGTGCAGGGGATTACTAGCTTTAACAATTGGTAATTTGGAGAAATCCAAAGAATAAAACTCCATCATGATTTAAAAAAAATAACATTAATTGTACAGTGAATGTCCCACACAAAAAACGTATTAATGAAATTTACACGACTTGCTTTTTTGCTTACTTTATTTAGTTTCCTTTTCTTATTATCTTCTTGCAGTGATGATAATCTGGAAGAAAAGAAGAATCCAACGACCGAAAATCCTAAACCTGATCAAGAACCTGATCAAGAACCTGTAAAACCGGATACTCCGGATACCTCAGGGAATAATGCGGGGCTAAAAGAGCTTATAAGTCAACAGCAATTTTTAGAGTTGTTCCCTTACCGTTATGGAGCAGAGCAGAGTAATAACTGGATTGTGAATCCTTCAAAAGATTTTTTTACCTATGATGCGCTGATGAAAGCGACGGATCTTATGGCCGATATAAAGGTTGTAATCGAAAGAAAAGGATGGTTTCAGAAAATAACCCGTACTAAAAAATCCACTAATGAGACCAAAGTGATTAAAGAAGATGCTGATTTCAGTGCTTCCTGGAATACTACCGCTATAGTTAAACAAGAAGTTGATTATGCAGATTTTATAAGAAGTGGTTCTTTGGAAGTTCGTAAAAGAGAACTAGCTGCTTTTTTGGCCAATATATCTCATGAAACCACAGGGGGCTGGTCGACAGCACCCGGAGGAGCTTATTCATGGGGTTTACACTTTCGTGAAGAGGTAGGGTATGATAGTAATAGTACCACTGGTTATAGAGATGAGAATAACAAGGATTATCCTCCGGTTGCCGGGAAGTCCTATCACGGCCGAGGGCCAATACAGTTGAGCTGGAACTACAATTATGGGCAGATAAGTGAGTTTTTATATGGAGATAAAAACATATTGCTTAAAAATCCTGAAAATGTAGCCAAAGATGCTGTTTTGGCGTTCCAGACTGCAATATGGTTTTGGATGACCCCACAGGCTCCTAAACCTTCTTGTCATGTCGTGATGGTGGGTAAGTGGGTACCTGCCCAAGTGGATATTAATGAAGGGCGTAAACCAGGTTTTGGAGCTACGATTAATATTATCAATGGTGCTTTGGAGTGCAATAAAGCTGATAATGACAAAACACAATCCAGAAGAGGTTTTTATCAAAGATATTTAACCGTTCTGAATACCAGTGATCCTAATTGTGAATGTCAATGTGATAAAATGCAGCCGTTTAAATAATTACTGTCAAAACCGAAATATAATAAAACAGCTCACTATCAAAAATGTTTTTTGATAGTGAGCTGTTTTTCTGAGCAGCTTATTTTTTTAAGTTATTTTACTTTTAATAAATCTGACATTCGTTTTTTATCACCAACGACCCAGATGATATCATTTTTTTCCAGAATTAAGCGAGATTCAGGATTTAAAATACGATTACCGTTTCTTTCAATCCCTACAACAAGTCCACCGGTTCTTCCTCTAAATTGTCCGATACTTTTTTGAATAAAATCCTCATTGGAAATCTCCAGTTGGCGCAGTACAACTTCAGATTCTTCTACGTTTGCAGGAGCTTCAATTTCGTTTTGGTTGAGATATTTATTGAATTCAGTAACCTGGGCATCTGTACCAATAACGCAAATTTCATCACCAGGAAACAGACGTTCGTTTTTAGTCGGAATAGGAATCGTGATATCTCCTCTTTTGATGTAAGCAATATTGATTCCCATTGATTCTCTAATACGCAATTCTTCAAGGGTTTTACCCACTAAATTTGATTCGGTTCCAATATCAAAAAATGACATGTGACCGTCCCATGGCATTAAATTAGCATAACGTCTGTCGATTTTTTTGTTTTCACGATCGTGTAAATTCTTAAGAAAGTGATTTTCAATTTTATGATATTGTTCGTTTAGTTTTTTCGGGAATATTTGGTAAACTACAACAGCAACCACTAAGGCAATCAGGGCAACCAAAGGAGAGAAGAAGATGTTTAGCAAGAATCCAATTAAGAACAGTCCAAGACTCATTCTAATCAGAATCAACATTAAAATGGCACCACGGTATTTGCGTTCTTCCCATAAAGTATCCACTTCTTCTACCGCAACTCTTCGAAGGGAAAGTGCCCATAAAAACGGAGCAATAATCACCAGAGTAATAAGGGCTGCCAATGCATTTCCGAATCTTGTTTCTGCCACTAAAGGCGCAACAAATTTTACAGATAATAAAATAATGGCTGCGATAACAATAGTATGTAAAACGATTTGAATGATATAGGCATTCAGTACTTTTTGCCACGTACTGACTGATTTTATGGCCTGAGCATTGACACTATAACGGTTGATGTTTTTAACCCATTTTCGAGGAAGCTTTCGTTCCAGGAAATCAGAAAACGGCACCGCATATTTTACCATAAATGGCGTTGTAAAAGTGGTGATGGCCGAAACAGCAACAACTACAGGATATAAAAAGGAACTTGTTACGTTCAGCGTCATTCCCAAAGTAGCAATGATAAACGAGAACTCCCCAATTTGCGACAAACTCATTCCCGTTTGTACCGATTGTTTTAAAGGCTGACCGGCCAGTAGCGCCCCAATAGTCGAACTCACCGATTGACCAATGATGGTTACAAAAGTTAAAATGGCAACAGGCAACGCATGTGTGTATAACATTTTAGGGTCAATAAGCATACCAACTGATACAAAGAAAATAGCCCCAAATAAATCTTTTACAGGTTTAATAAGGTGTTCAATATGTTCTGCCTGTGTGGTTTCGGCAATAATAGAACCCATGATAAAAGCACCCAATGCCGGTGAAAAACCTACGTTTGCAGCAAAACTCACCATCGTTAAACAAAGGGCTAGCGATATAATCAGCAGCATTTCGTCAGTCAGTAAATGCTTGGCTTTTTTAAGCAATGTTGGGATAAAAAAGATTCCGCCCAGAAACCATACGGTCAGGAAGAAAATCAGTTTCAAAACAGACATCATCAATTCACCTCCCGAAAACTGCTGGCTTACCGCAATAGTAGAAAGTAATACCATCATTAAAATTGCAACAAGATCCTGCACAATTAAAGACCCGATTACGATTCCGGCAAATTTTTGAGCTTTTACACCCAGTTCATCAAAAGTTTTTAGAATAATGGTTGTGGAGGAAATAGAGAGTATGACTCCTAAAAAGATGCTGTCCATTTGTGCCCAGCCCATCCAGCGCCCGACCATATAACCAATGACGACCATAGTGATAATTTGGGTAATGGCTGTTATAGAGGCTGTTCCGCCGACTTTCATTAGCTTTTTAAAACTAAATTCGAGACCTAAGCTAAATAATAAGATGATCACACCAATTTCTGCCCAGACTTCAACACTTTTCATCTCGGTAATGGTAGGGAAGAAATCAAAATGATTTCCTGCCAGAAAACCGGCAATTAAATACCCTAAAACTAAGGGTTGTTTGATTAATCTAAATAATAAAACAGCAATTCCTGCAGTCAGCAGGATTAGACCTAAGTCGCTAATTAAGGGTTGTAAATGGTGGGTAGTTTCTGCAGCGGCATTTAAGGCGATCATAGAGTAGTGTTTTTTGTTATGGAAATCATTCAGCTTGTTGTTTCAGTTTTTGTTAAAAAAATAGTTTCCTGAAAGAACAGCTTTTCAATGTAAATTATGTTCACTCGCAACTCCTTCAAAAAATAAAAAGGGGAGTGAAATCGTGTGGCTAATTTTTTAGTACGATTTGTAAATAAAAAAAGCTATCGATAAAGATAGCTTTTTTTGCGAAAATATGATAGGTTTTCTTTAGATTCCTACATAGTTGCTAGGGGTAATGGCCATTAATTCGGCTCTTACAGCATCAGAAACTTCTAAAGTGGCAATAAAATTATGAATGGCTTTTTTGTCAATTGCTTCATTTGTTCTGGTCAGACCTTTCAAAGCTTCATATGGATTTGGATAAGCTTCACGACGTAAAATTGTCTGAATCGCCTCGGCTACAACAGCCCAGTTTTTCTCTAAATCTTCGGCAAATTTAGCCTCGTTTAACAATAGCTTGTTTAAACCTTTTAAAGAAGCTTCAAAAGCAATAATCGTATGACCTATAGGAACTCCGATGTTACGCAAAACAGTACTGTCTGTTAAATCACGCTGCAATCTTGAAACCGGTAATTTTGCGGCCAAATGTTCAAAAATAGCATTGGCAATTCCTAAGTTTCCTTCTGAATTTTCAAAATCAATCGGGTTAACTTTATGTGGCATAGCAGAGGAACCAATCTCTCCTGCTTTGATTTTTTGTTTGAAATAATCCATCGAAACATACGTCCAGATATCACGATCTAAGTCGATGATAATGGTATTGATTCTTTTTAAAGCATCAAAAAATGCAGCAAAATGATCGTAATGTTCAATTTGAGTGGTTGGAAATGAATGGTGTAAGCCTAAATCGCTTTCTACAAACTTATTACCAAATTGTTTCCAGTCAATTTGTGGGTAAGCTACGTGATGTGCATTGTAATTTCCGGTTGCACCACCAAATTTAGCGGCAAACGGAATATTAAATAACAAACGCATTTGCTCTTCTAAACGCTCTACAAAAACTAAAATTTCTTTTCCTAAACGAGTAGGTGAAGCAGGCTGTCCGTGTGTGCGGGCCAACATTGGAATATCTCTCCATTCTACGCTTAATTCTTTCAATTTAGAAATTAAGGCAATTAATGAAGGCATATAAACCTGCTCAAAAGCTTCTTTTGTAGAAAGCGGAATCGCGGTATTGTTAATGTCCTGAGATGTTAATCCGAAGTGAATGAATTCTTTGTATGGAGATAAACCTAATTTTTCAAAAGCGTCTTTGATAAAGTATTCCACAGCTTTTACATCGTGGTTGGTTACTTTTTCAGTTTCTTTAATCCAAAGAGCGTCTTCAGTAGAGAAATTTTTGTAGATATTTCTTAAGCTGTCAAACAAATCAGGGTTTATACCTGCAAGCTGCGGTAAAGGCACTTCGCATAAAGCGATGAAATATTCAACTTCAACCAATACGCGGTATTTGATTAGAGCTTCCTCTGAGAAAAATGGTGCTAATGAAAGGGTTTTATTTCTATATCTTCCGTCAATTGGAGATATAGCGTTCAATTCGTTTAAAGTAGTCATTGTTATGTTGTTTGTTCGAAAGGCACAAATATAAACAGAATTTGCGGATAAAAACAGATAAAAAAGGTTAGTCTTTAGTCCCTAGTCCTTAGTTGTTAGTCTTCGGATCTTACTTCTAAGGACTAGGGACTAACAACTAAGCACTAATCAAAAACTAGAGCCCAGATTTTAAGCAATCTCTCAAAGTCGCCACACCTTGTGATGCTACTTTGGCAATTACTTCCACTTTGTTCTGAATATTCGGAATCGCAATTGGATTTGGATCAATATAAAAAACGGGTGTGATCGTATAGGTGTATGAAATTAACCCTGCCGCTGGATATACCTGTAAGGACGTTCCAATGACTGCAAAATAATCGGCTGTTTCGGTAATTTCGATTGCTTCTTCAAGTGCCGGAACAGCTTCGCCAAACCATACAATATGGGGGCGTAACTGATGTCCGTTTTGGTCTGTGTCGCCGGTATGCAAATCCTCTGTCCAGTCTAAAATTATATTTTGGTTTTGAGTGCTTCGTACCTTTAGCAATTCCCCATGCAAATGCAGCACTTTTGTACTTCCGGCGCGTTCGTGCAAATCGTCTACGTTCTGAGTGATAATGTGTACATCAAAATCCTGCTCTAATTCGGCCAGAATTTTATGCCCGGCATTGGGTTCTACTTCTTTAAGTTGCTGACGCCTTTTGTTGTAAAAGTCCAGAACCAATTCCTGATTTTTTCTCCAGCCTTCAGGGGTAGCCACCTCCATTACATCATGGCCCTCCCATAAGCCATCGCTATCGCGAAAAGTTTTGATTCCGCTTTCGGCACTAATTCCGGCTCCGGTTAAAACAACTAACTTCTTTTTCATTTTGTTCTAATTAAAGGATGAAAATAGTGATTTACTGATTCATATTTTGAAGAAAAGCGTACGGCCTGCACAATTCTTTTAGTAGTTTAGAGGTACCATAAAAGCGTATTTATACTTGTTGTCTGAATCTTGCAAATGATTTAGTTTTAGTGAGGAATAAAAAAAAGAGTTTTTCAATGATTTTAATACAATTCACAGGATTATCGGGTTCAGGTAAAACCACATTGGCTGAAAATGTTCGTCAGTTATTAGTAGAAAAAAACTATAAAGTAGAGATAATTGATGGCGATGTCTATCGAAAAACAATCTGTAAAGATCTGGGATTTTCCAAGGAAGACCGCTGTGAAAACGTCAGACGGCTTTTTAATGTCGGGCGAAATTTTGTAGTGTCGGATACCATTGTTTTGATGTCAGTCATTAATCCCTATGAAAATCTGAGAAATGAGTTGAGAAATCATCAGTTTGTCAGAACGGTTTATTTAGATTGTTCCATCAATAACTTAATCAAAAGAGACCCAAAAGGACTGTATAAAAAAGCATTGTTACCCGACAGTGACCGTGACAAAATAAATAATTTTACCGGAATAAGTGATGTTTTTGAGGTTCCTGTAAACGCCGATTTAGTACTGAATACCGATTTCGAAACGGTTTCTTTTTCAACCCATAAACTGTATGATTTTATTATAGACAGTTTGCCTGATTTGGCTTAACATTAAATGGCCGCAGGTTTTCAAATTCGAACTGTTTTACTTATTTCTTTGATGGTAAAGCGTTTGTAAAATTTATATATTTACAAGCCCCAGGAATACTTATTAATTTAATCTTTAAAAACGCATATGAATCCTTCTTCGAGTAAACTTCCCGTTTCTTTTTCAATAGATAAATTGCAGAAAGAATTCGCTTTATGTGAAAACGATTTATGGACGCCTCATTTTAATACCGGCCGCTACGAAGGCAATTGGACAAGTGTGTCCTTAAGATCACAGTCGGGTCTAATAAATGATATTACTTCTTTTGCCAACGAAGGCTATAAAAATACGGAGCTGCTGGATCGGTGCCATTATTTTAAAGAGATTATGGATTGGTTTCAATGCGAAAAAGAGGCTGTGCGTTTGCTTCGGTTAGGGCCTCAAAGCGAAATAAAAGAGCATACCGATAATGATACCTCTTATGAAGATGGCTTTTTTCGAATTCATGTTCCGATCATAACAAATCCTGACGTATTTTTCTATGTGGATAAAAAATTGGTTCCTATGAGAATGGGGGAGTGCTGGTATGCTAATTTTCAGCTTCCGCATAGCGTAGCAAATAAAAGTGCTGAAGCGCGTATCCATCTCACGCTGGATTGTATCCGAAATGAATGGTCGGATCAATTATTCACAGAGATGGGTTTTGATATTCATTATTCCCGAAAAAAAGAACAGTATTCTGAGGAGATGAAACAACAGATTATTGCAGAACTTTCCAGAAATCCTTCGGCAGCAGGAGCCCAGATTATTGCCGATTTACAATCCAAATAAATACTGAAAATGAAAAATACAAATCATCCTTTATTTAATTGGATTCCCTATAAGTTGATTGAGAAAGAAAATGACGTTTATCTGGAATGGCTGTACCTGGGCGACAAAAGGTACATTGATCCTTTTTTTGATGAAACCATTTCTAAATGTAAAAGCCATGCGTATAATTCCAGTTCGTTTAAAGCCGTTAGTACGGTCGAAAATTTAATTGAGTGGTCTCAGGAGCTTGCTTCGGTTGAGTTAAAAGCTTTGGTGTTTCATGTTTCGAGATGCGGATCTACAATGTTAAGTCAGTCACTGGCTACTTCGGCTGAAAACATCATGATTTCGGAAGCACCTCTTATTGACGAAATTTTAAGAAGTCACAATTTTGGTCTGGAGAAAAAAAGTGCGCTTTTAAAAGCATTACTCACCTTTTTAGGTCAGAAAAGATTTCCGGAGCAACAGAATTTAATTGTAAAACTGGATGCCTGGCATATTTTTAAAGCCACTTATCTGAGATCGATATTCCCGGAACTGCCTTTTGCTTTGCTTTACAGAAATCCGACAGAAGTTTTAAAATCACATCAAAAAATGATGGGAATGCATATGGTTCCGAATTTATTGCCTCCTGAGGTTTTTGGAATTTCTGCTAAAGAAATTAGTGAAATTAGTTTCCAGCAATATGGAGCTCTGGTGCTGGAGAAATATTTTCAGGGCTTTCTGGATTTTTATAAGACCGATCAAAATGTTGTAAAACTCAACTATAACGACGGGATGAAGAGTGTCATTGAAAAGTTTATCTCCTTTATGGCAGTCGATTATAGTAGCAAGGAACTTGAGGGAATGTACGAACGACTCCAGACACATTCTAAAAATGAAAAAGCGGTTTTTACAGGGGACTCTTTTAATGAAGAAGTTTTAGAGATCGATTTAACAGGGGTAAACAGTTTGCACGAGAGGCTGGAGAATATATTTTTAGAGGACGCAGCACATTGAAAATAATCCTGAATTTTTCTTTCTGTTTTATTTAAAATGTATTTTTGTCACAAATAAGATTGAAATGATTGATTTAGATTACCTCGCTTTCCTTGAAAATATATTAACCGATAACCGAAAAGAAAAATTTCTGAAAGTACTCGGAAACCGTACAAAGCACTTTACAATTGCGGTAGAAGATGTTTTTCAGATGCACAATACAAGCGCTGTGATGCGTAGTTGTGAGGTTTTTGGAATTCAGGAACTTAATGTGATCGAACAGCGTTACGGAAAAAAAATCGATAAAGAAATCGCGATGGGAGCCCAAAAATGGGTGGATATTCATCAGTATGACTCCGTTAGTACCTGCATTTCGACGTTAAAAAATCAAGGCTATCAGATTATTGCTACCACACCGCATGAAAATGACTGTTTGCTGGAAGATTTTGATATTACAAAACCCAGTGCATTATTCTTCGGAACCGAGAGAGACGGATTGTCACAGGAAATTTTAGACAAAGCCGATGGTTTTCTTAAAATTCCAATGGTTGGTTTTACAGAGAGTCTGAATATTTCAGTTTCGGCGGCCATTATCATTCAAAACCTAACAAACCGACTGCAAAAATCAGATATCGACTGGCATTTATCCGAAGAAGAAATTCTGGAGAAACGTTTGGCCTGGGCGAAAAATTCGATTAAAGATATTAAACGAATCGAAGCAAGGTACTACGAAGAAAATCCCAGATAGAAAATATTTAGCCACGAATTCACGAATGTATTTTGATTAAACATTCGTGAATTCATGGCTAAAAAACTTTGTCCCTTTGCTACTTTGTCCCTTTTTTAAAGCGATATTTGTGGCTAAAAACACCTATCTTCCAAAAGAGTCGTAATTGTCTTCGGCATATTTTTCAAAACGTTTTAATAAAACAATATTTTCTTTTTCGACCGATGTTAATTCACTATTAACATCATCCGAAACAGGGATATACCATTCAATATTATCAAAAAACTGACGAACTGTTTTCGTTTTAAAAGTAAGCCCATGTCTGGCAAAAATGGTATTTCTAAGAATCTCTAAATCAATTTTCTTTAGGTTTTTAATATCAGATTCTTTTAATTTTTGTGTGGAGGAATTTAGTAAAATAATACTTTCTGACGCGGCTCTATATACCGTTTCCATATAAGTTTCGGTCTCTTTAACTTCAGGATCATCATTTACCTCTGTTACTTCTTTCTCTTTTGGATTTGCATAATCGATATACATTCCTTCCTCCGGAAGCATTACATTCGGGTTATACTTGAATTCTTTTTTGGTGAGTTCAAATTTTCTTTTCCTAACTTCTTTTTTAGTGTTGTTAGCAGTCCATGTTCCTACTAAAAGCGTGTCATTTTTTATTTCAAAATCAAAAACGCCATCATTTTTATCGTCGCCAGGTTCATTTAGTCTAAAATGAACAGTGTTTCCTTTTATAGTCATTTCACCAGTAAGTCGTCTGCTGTTTCCGGCAACTATACTTTGCCCTGTAACTTCCGAGGATGTGATTTTTTTGATCACAATGTTAATCTTATTGATATGGTTTTCTTTTTCAGGTCTTGTTGTATCGCGTTCCAGAATTGTAAAATCACCTACGTAGGAGCCATATAAATCGGTTCTAATTTCTTTAGGTTGATCTTCGGCGATGTCTTTTGTCATTTTTTTCTCTTTAGAATTACAGGAAAAAAGTAATATTGATACTAGTAGACAAAAAAGGTTTTTCATTTTTTTAATTGGTTATAAAGATAATACTCAACGATTAATAAATTAGGAATCCAGCCCAGCCATGCAATAATTTGATAGACATCCATAGGTGCTGGCTGAAACAAATATACAAGAATAACCTTCCAAAAACGTAATGTTATTGCAGAAAATGTTAAAGCAAAACTTCGCAACATAAAGGCCTTATGCTGCTCGATGTTTTTGTTTTTTATAGAAGAGAAACCTTTGAGTGTAAAATAAAACCAAAGAAGAGACAAAGTAGTAAAAGAGATTTTAGAGTAAAGACCACCGTTTGCAAAAAGACCAATAAAGAAGCCAGAAGGCGCACTTAAGAAAAGCACAACAAGAACATAAAATTTACCGATATTTCTATGTGTCGCGGGATATTTTTTTAAAATAGTAGCATTAAACTGAAAGAAACCGGCAAACAAAATAAAAATAGCCGAATAGACATGAACGTAAAATATTGGATAATAAAAAGGAATCTGGCTAATCTCGGTTTGCTTTATTTGAAGAAAAGCAACGTCACTTTTTAGCGGTATGTACTGCCATGTTATTTTAATCATTAGAATGAAAAAAAAACTAAAGCAAATAGTCCAGATGAGTCGCAATGAGTGCCAAAGATTCTTTTTCAATTTTTGATTGAGTGTATTTAGGTTGTTCAAATATAAAAAATCCCTAACTACATTTGCAATTAGGGATTAGATATTATTTCTGGATTTTGTACAGAATCAATGTCAAGTTTATAAAGTATAATTCAAATTAATACTCCATCTGTAATTGGCTTCCATATTGCCATTGGACAGATTCTGAGTAATAGGCAGCATTGCATTTACACCGATCGAAAATTTATCTTTTCCGGCTTCAATACCAAATTTTCCAAACAAAATATCACCGGCCGTATTGGGTAAATTCAGATTGTGCTGTTTATTCGTTTGGTAAAGTTCTCCTGCCAGTCCGGCTTGCGGAACAATCTGAATCGATTTTGTATCAAACAAGTAAAAGAAGGTAGCGGCATAGTTAAACTGATCGCCGTACTGGTAATTTTTGCTGTTTTGTGTCTTAAAAATATAATTCAGCGTAGTGTTTAACCCCAGATTTTTATGTTTCACTACATATTCTGAAACCAATGGGAAATCCCAGCTCCCGGTTCCTAATTGAAAACTCTGGTTGACGCTTCCTAAATTGTTGGCTTCCGTAAATTTTCCCGTGGGAATTTTAACACCACCACCCAGATTTATTTTATGCGTAAAGAATGTACTGTCCTTTTGTGTTTCAAAAACCGTGTACAAAGCCATTACCGTAATATCTCCTAAACCGGCGATGCTTTCGGTTCCGGCGGTTAGTTTTCTTTCATGAAAATGATACGGAACCAATGCCGAAATTTGTACTTTCTCTGTAAGCGGGATGCGCGCCCATGCCTGAACCGTATTGAAATTTTCATCAATCCAGGGAGAGTTTGCAAAAATCCCGTCGCGGCTGGTATAACTTTGTTTGAAATATCTCAGCCCCACAAAATTATTGTTCAGCATAGAACTAAACCCCATACTTCCGCCACTTGCAGAACAGCCGCAGGCATCACAGTCAAAATCTTCCATCAGGGCCATACGTTGGAAAGTGAAGGCAGAAATACTGTCTTTTGCGGTGAAACTAAAGACCGATAAACCAGTCAAAAGGGTGAACATTACTAATATCTTTTTCATTTTAATTTTTTTTAGAAGCTAATCCCGCTTTCGGCTTTATCTTTTGTGGTGAAAAAAATCACCCCAAAAGGATACCGCCTCTATCGGGGCTAGGACTTCGGTTCTCATTATGTTTTTTTGGGCTACAGTCTGCACAAATTTTCACAGAAGAAAGTATCGGGTAGACTATTACCGTATTTTTAATATTCAGCAAAACGTTTGTTGGTCAGGTAGTCTGTATCGGTTAACGTTTTAAGGAAAGCGATGATTTGTTTTTTATCCGTTTCAGAAAGTGTAATTCCAAACTTTCCGTTTTGTTTTAATATCGGATCCAGAGTTGGCGAAGATTCTATGCCACGTGCATAGTGCTCTAAAACACCTTCCAAAGTGCCAAATCGTCCGTCGTGCATATAAGGTCCTGAGACTTCTACATTGCGTAAACTGGGCACTTTAAATTTGTAATAATCGCTTGCTAGCTCAGTGACTTTATATCTTCCAACATCATTGATCATTGGGTTTACGGCCAGGCCGTTGTTGCGAAATGAGTTGTCTGTCTGTAAGTCGGTGGCATGACAGGAAGCACATTTTGATTTGAATAAATCATATCCGGCCAATTCATCAGCGGTTAAAGTTCCGCCGGCTTCCTTACGTCTGTATTTGTCAAACTTTGAATTGGAAGAAGTTACCATAACCATAAACTGCGAAAGCGCTTTCAGCATATTTTCGGTTGAGATTTCTCCATCGGTAAAAGCCTGTCCAAATAATTTTTGGTATTCCTTGTCGCCTTTCATCATTTTTAAAATGGCATTCAAATCGCCATTCATTTCGATAATACTTGTTAAGGGAACGATAGGTTGCAGGTCTAAATGGTCTGCAGCTCCATCGTACATAAATATTGGCTGATAGGCCAGATTCTGAATCGATGGCGTATTTCGGGTTCCCTGAGCATCGTTTACACCGTGACTTACGGTGTGTCCGTGATGGGTAAAAGCATTGGCCTGTATGTGACAAAAGCCACAGGAAACTACTCCGTCTGACGCTAAACGTCCGTCATAGAATAGTTTTTTACCCAGTTCAAATCCTTTTTCGGTTGGGGGATTTTGCGCAAGATTATAGGCTAAAGCAGGAAAATTAGAAGGTACTGTAAATTCTAAAGGAAGGTTTACATACTCCTCTTCCTGATCAGAGCAGCTCCACATCAGCGGAAGCAGCAACCATAGAAAATGTTTTATTTTCAGCATGATTTTTTAAGTGTAAAAAGAGTAAAGAGAATTTTTCCGCCGCCGTTTATACGAGTTGACGCAAAGCAGAACTGGCCGGATTTTTTACGAGAATTACTCTTTGATTTGCAGAAGCAGCAGTGTTATTTTCCGTTACCAGTATCCTTTTGTGTCCATTTTAGCGGACACAAAAGATAAGGTAGGTTGGAAAAGTTCAGGTTTTGTTTCGCCTGAGGTTTGTACTTCTTAAAAATAAATTAGTCGTTATGTACGTGGTCTACTCTAAACATTGTCGAAATGTTTTGAGTGATCAATGGCAGTTTTGCACCACCCATAATCATAGCGCCCATACCGCCCATATTGTTATCGGAAAGTTTGATTTTGTTCTGACCGTCAATTATTTTAGAAAGATCTGTAATAATATGAACCGCTGGAGTAATGTTGGAACGAACCAAAGCTTTTGTTGGAAAATCTACAGTTACCTCAGTGTAGTTGTAATCTGTTCCTGTTTTTCCGGTATGAATCATAAATGGGGTAGCTTTTGTAACCGTTTCAGAGGTAAAAGTACCTTCGAAAGCAAGAAATTTATATCCTGCAGCCCATGACCACATCATACCGGCAGCGTCTGCTTGTGCCAGAAAATCTCCCTGACCCGCAGCACCCAGTTTCCATTGCGCTTCGTCAACTCCGATTCCGAATTTTACCTTAACATAATCACCTGCAGGAACATCTGTTAGTTTAAATTGCTGACCGGCAGCAGTAGATTCATCGGCAATAAAATAACTTTTGCTTTTTGGATAGGTAAAAGTAGTACCGTCCGCTTTTGTGAAAACAACATTGCTCACGATATACTTTACCAGGTTGATTTTTAGTACTTCGTTGTTTGAAGTTGTATTGCCTTGTGTGTTTAAAATAAGATCGTTGGCACCATAAGCGTTGTCGAATTTTAAGGTAATGTTTCCGCTTCCTGAAACAGTTTCGTTATTGTCATCGTTTGAACATGAAACTAAGGATATAGATAGTGCTACAATAGTAAGGGCTTTGTATAAAGTATTTTTCATTTTGTGAATTTTATATAATTGTAAATTTAAATGTAAGGTGTGCGTAGACACGTTTTCATTGTTTTTTGGGTACAATGAAAATCATTTCAATTGGTATTGAAATGTGATTTAAAAATTATATAAAATAGGATGGAGGGCGAAAGGTCGCGATAGAAACCGAAATTGGTTTTTCGTTTAAAGAAGCATAAATTTTTGCTGCAACTGTAATAGGTGCTACCAATTTGAAATCTGCTGTACTGGTATTTTGAATGTAAACAACTTCTGATTTTTCTTTCAGGTTGTTTTGCATCTTCTTTTCATTATCGGCGTATTTTTTTAAACTTTTTTGAAGTTCACAACGACCGTTACAGGTATTAAAAACCATTTTGCGCTGCACACAAATTGTTTTTGATATTTCGTCCTGATTTAATTTGAAAGTGGTATAAACAACAAAACTGCCGAATGAGGGCACTAAGAGCATACAGCAAAGAAATATGGTAAATAACTTCTTCAAGAGTTGATTTCGTTGTTTCGATTGCAAAAATACATTATAATCATTTTTTGAACGAACAAAAATTGATTTTTTTCTAAAAAAATATCCGCAGGTATTTTACACTTGCGGATATTCTAAAAATAACAAACCCGACAGGTTTCAAAAACCTGTCGGGTTTACTTAATTAAAAGTCTTTATTATTTAACGATAACCCATTCGCCTGAGGCTACTAAAGATTCCGCTTTTTTAAATTTCATTGTTTCTGTTTTGCCGCTTGCAACTTCCTGAACGGTTACAGTATCATTACGGTTGATTTTTGGCATGTCTCTCACAATTGTTTCTGTAACCTGGCGTTGTTGGGTTTCTCCCGCTTCACGGTTGATTTCTTCGCTGTTTACAATTTCATCTTTGCTTAATTTGAAGTTTTCTTTTTGACGTACTTCTTTAGCTTCGTGAATTTCAGGAACGTTTTGAGCCGGTAAATCACCTTTGAACAAGAATGAAATCACTTCTTTATTAACGTTGTCTAACATTCCTCTGAACAAATTGAAAGCCTCTAATTTGTAAATAAGCAATGGATCTTTTTGCTCGTGAACGGCTAATTGAACAGATTGTTTCAATTCGTCCATTTTGCGTAAGTGTTTTTTCCAGGCCTCATCAACAATAGAAAGGGTGATGTTTTTCTCGAAATCAGCGATTAACTGAGCTCCTTCGCTGTCGTATGCTTTTTTCAAATCAGTTACCACATTCAGCGTTTTGATACCGTCTGTAAACGGCACTACGATACGCTCAAAATGATTGTTTGGCTCTTCGTAAACTCCTTTAATGATTGGGAAAGCTTCTCTGGCGCTTCTTTCTGTTTTTTCAGTATAGAAAGATAAAGCTTCTTTGTACACTTTTCCGGTAACTTCAATATCCGTTAATTTTGTAAAATCTGCTTCAGAAATTGGAGATGTAATTCCGAAATAACGAATTAAATCAAAATCAAATGTTTTGAAATCATTGGCTATTTTATTGTTGCTTACGATTAATTCGCAAGTATCATAAAGCATGTTTGCAATATCCAGTTTCAAACGCTCACCAAATAATGCGTGACGACGACGTTTGTATACTACTTCACGTTGAGAGTTCATTACGTCATCATATTCTAATAAACGTTTACGAACACCAAAGTTGTTTTCTTCTACTTTTTTCTGTGCACGCTCGATAGATTTAGTCATCATCGAATGCTGGATAACTTCACCTTCCTGAAGTCCCATTCTGTCCATAACTTTAGCTACTCTTTCAGAACCAAATAAACGCATTAGGTTGTCTTCAAGTGAAACATAAAATTGAGAACTTCCCGGATCTCCCTGACGTCCTGCACGACCACGTAACTGTCTGTCTACACGACGCGAATCATGACGCTCTGTACCAACGATTGCTAAACCTCCGGCAGCTTTTACTTCTGGAGATAATTTAATATCGGTACCACGACCAGCCATGTTGGTTGCAATAGTTACCACTCCGGCTTTACCAGCTTCTTCAACAATCTGTGCCTCTTGTTTGTGCATTTTAGCATTCAAAACGTTGTGTGTAACGCCTCTCATTTTCAACATTCGGCTTAATAATTCTGAGATCTCTACAGAAGTTGTTCCAATCAATACTGGTCTTCCTGCGTTTGATAATTGCGTAACGTCTTCAATAACAGCGTTGAATTTTTCACGTGTCGTTTTGTAGATGTAATCTTCTTTGTCTTGTCTTGCAATCGGACGGTTGGTTGGAATTTCAACAACGTCTAATTTATAAATCTGCCATAACTCTCCGGCTTCAGTAACAGCCGTACCGGTCATACCACCTAATTTGCTGTACATTCTGAAATAATTCTGTAATGTAACGGTTGCAAAAGTTTGTGTAGCAGCTTCGATTTTTACGTTTTCTTTAGCTTCGATCGCCTGGTGTAAACCGTCAGAATAACGACGGCCATCCATGATACGACCTGTTTGCTCATCGACAATCATAATCTTGTTGTCCATGATCACATATTCTACATCTTTTTCAAAAAGTGCGTATGCTTTTAAAAGTTGGGTAAGGGTATGAATACGCTCGCTTTTTACTCCGAAATCCTGGAATAATCTTTCTTTAGCTTCCGCTTCACCATCTTTGTCCAGTTTTTGTTTTTCGATAGCGGCAATTTCAGTTCCAATATCCGGAAGTACGAAAAAGTCCGGATCAGTATCTCCTGAAAGGTATTGGATACCATTATCGGTTAATTCAACCTGATTGTTTTTTTCTTCAATTACAAAATACAAAGCTTCGTCTACTTTGTGCATTTCGCGATTGTTATCCTGCATGTATTGATTTTCGGTTTTTTGAAGCAATTGTTTGATTCCTTCTTCACTCAAAAATTTAATTAATGCTTTGTTTTTAGGTAAACTTCTGTAAGCTCTTAACAATAAGAATCCACCTTCTTTAGTGTTTCCTTCTTTGATTAATTTCTTAGCTTCTGCCAGGAAACCATTTGCTAACTGACGTTGCTGTGCTACTAAGTTTTCAATTTTTGGTTTCAATTCATTAAATTCATGACGGTCTCCTTGTGGAACCGGCCCTGAAATAATAAGAGGAGTTCTGGCGTCATCAATTAATACAGAATCGACCTCATCGACAATGGCATAATTGTGTTTTCTTTGTACTAAATCGCTTGGCGAATGTGCCATGTTATCTCTTAAGTAGTCAAAACCAAATTCGTTATTGGTTCCGTAAGTGATATCAGCGTCGTATGCTTTTTTTCTTTGTTCTGTACTTGGCTGGTGATTGTCGATACAATCAACTGTTAAACCGTGGAATTCGAATAAAGGGGCTTTCCAGGTACTATCACGTTTTGCAAGGTAATCATTCACAGTTACTAAGTGAACTCCGTTTCCGGTTAAAGCATTTAAGTAAAGCGGAAGTGTAGCTACTAAAGTTTTACCTTCCCCTGTTTGCATCTCGGCAACTTTACCTTCGTGTAAAACCATACCACCAATTAACTGAACATCATAGTGAATCATGTCCCAGGTAATATCTTTTCCGGCAGCATTCCATTTGTTTGCCCAAACTGCTTTCTCACCTTCAATAACAATATAAGGTTTGGTAGCCGAAAATTCACGGTCTCTTGCAGTTGCACTAACTTCGATAAACGAGTTGTCTTTAAAACGACGTGCAGTTTCTTTTACGACAGAGAAAGCTTCCGGAAGGATTTCCAGTAAAGTTTTTTCTGAGATTTCGTAAGCTTCTTTTTCAAGAGCATCAATTGCATCATAAAGATCTTCTCTTTTGTCGATGTCTTCGATGTTTTCTACTTCTGCTTTAAGCGAAGCAATTTTAGCATCTTTATCAGCTCTGGCTTCTTTTATTCTCTCCTTAAAAAATACGGTTCTGCCTCTTAATTCGTCGTGAGACAAACTCATTAAGCTAGTTTCGAATGTTTTAATTTTGTTTAAGTAAGGCTGTAAAGCTTTGACATCTTTCTGTGATTTATCACCTACAAAGACCTTTATAATACTGTTTATGAAACTCATGATTTATTGTATTTCTATTTTATGTAAATGTGTATTTGAACCAAAAAAAAAGCCTCGGTGATGAGACTTTTTCCTTTGGTTTATTTTTTAATATTCATCCTCATTCCAAAGATAATCTTCGTCTGTTGGATAATCAGGCCAAATTTCTTCCATTGATTCATATATCTCCCCTTCGTCTTCAATTGACTGAAGGTTTTCTACTACTTCTAATGGAGCACCAGCTCTAATAGCGTAGTCAATAAGTTCATCTTTGTTAGCAGGCCATGGCGCATCACTTAAATAAGATGCTAATTCTAATGTCCAATACATCTGTTATCTGTTTAGTTTGTGCAAAAATAAATTTTTTACTGAAAAAGACAAGTAAAATTTGATTTATTTTAATAAAATTTAAGAACGTCCTCTTTAAATTCCAAAAATGAAATTCCAAATTCCCGAAAAAGAGCCTGAAATTACCACTATGAGGAACTTTGTATACTATTTAAATTCGCAGAATTTTTAAATTATTTCTCTCGAATTCGGGAGTTGAGAATAGAAATTTAAGAAAGTTTACTTTCTCGGAATCCATTTTACTTCCTCCGCCTTTAAATCAGAGGTCAACTTCCGTGCCAATACAAAAAGGTAGTCAGAAAGTCGGTTTAAGTATCGGATTGCGATTTCAGGAACGGGTTCATTATGGCTTAAATGTACTGCCAAACGCTCGGCACGACGGCAAATACAACGTGCTATATGACAATGTGACACAGTGGGATGTCCGCCAGGTAAAACAAAATGAGTCATTTGTGGAAGACTTTCTTCCATTTTGTCAATTTCATTCTCTAATAATTCGATATCACTATCAATAATTCCGAGATTTTTAAGACGAAGTTCCCCGTTTTTTAATACTTCTTTTTCTGCCGGAGTGGCCAGTATCGCACCAACGGTAAACAAACGATCCTGAATTTCGATTAAAATGGTTTTATAATGGGCATCCATTTCCTGATCACGAATAAGTCCTATATAAGAGTTTAGTTCGTCGACAGTACCATAACTGTCAATTCGAATGTGATCTTTAGGAACACGTGTACCGCCAAAAAGAGCGGTTGTTCCTTTATCTCCTGTTTTTGTATATACTTTCATTTTTTTTTAAAGGGGCTAAGGTTCTGAGGTACTAAGGTTTTATTTTAGATTGTAGATTTTAGATTTTTTTCTAAATCTAAATTTTGAAGTATCTCATTCTAATCTAAAATCAGAAATCTAAAATTACTTCGTGGTGTCGCTTTCAATCAAGCCGTCTCGCAGTCGGATCACGCGATGTGCGTAAGCGGCAATATCTTCTTCATGAGTTACCAGAATTACGGTATTTCCCTGTGCGTGAATGTCGCCAAAAAGCTTCATGATTTCTACCGAGGTTTTACTGTCTAAGTTTCCGGTTGGCTCATCGGCCAAAATAATAGACGGTTTGTTTACCAAAGCTCTTGCAATGGCAACACGTTGGCGTTGTCCTCCGGATAACTGATTCGGCTGATGATCCATTCGGTCTGCCAGATTTACCTGTTTTAAAACTTCTTCAGCACGTTTGGTACGATCCGCCTTTGAGTATCCCGCATAAATCATAGGTAAGGCAACATTATCTAAGGCAGTCGTTCTCGGCAGCAGATTAAAAGTCTGAAATACAAAGCCAATCTCTTTGTTTCGAATTCCCGCCAGTTCATCGTCTCCCATTTGGCTGACATCTTTTCCGTTCAGAATATAATGTCCCGAAGTTGGCGTGTCCAAACATCCCAACAGATTCATTAAAGTAGATTTTCCAGATCCCGATGGCCCCATTAAAGCCACATATTCACCTTTGTTGATTTCTAAATTGATTCCTTTCAAAACATAAACAATTTCGTTGCCTAGCACAAAATCTCGTTTGATCTTGGTTATTTTAATTAATGGATTTGCCATTTCGATTTACAATTTTGGATTTAAAAGTACAAAACACTTTTCAATAAACGATAAGTAGCCTGAAATTGATTTTTGTTACACCAATTGCCGTTTCTGCAAAAGCATTCGGTTGTCGCATCGTTTTTATTTGATTAAAGGGTAGGGACTAAAAATTTGTTACATAATTTTGAGGTGAATTTATATAATTATCATTTTTAGTATTATTTTGTTGTTTTATTTTTAATTTAAATGTTAAAATATTTATAAGTATTGATTTTTTAAATGTTTTTAGGGCTATATTTGAAATCTAACTTTAAAAGATCAAATTATGAAAAATATAGCATTATTATCCGGAATTGCGGTAATCGCGTTAGGTTTTGTGTCCTGTAAAGATGAAAAACAAGAACAGGCTGAAAAAACAATTGACTCTTATGTTACTTATGTCGACTCCGTCAAAAATGTTAAAGCTGACGATTTAAAAGCCGATTGGAAAGCTGTTGAGGCCGAGTATGAAAAAAGAGCTGCCAACGCTCAATTGGCACTCGCTGATATCAAAGAAAATAGTGTCGCGACAGAGAAAATAAATACGAGTAAGATTAAATACGAAGAATTTCGAAACAATATGGTAACTATTCTTGCTCCTCCAGCGCCAAGTCCGAAACAGCAATTGCGTAATGCTTTGTTTGGTGAAGGAAAAATTGGAGAAGATATGAGTTTTGCCTGGGTGAATGCTAAAAACATTCATAGTGTTTACCAACAGTTTGTACATACGGTTGAGAAAAATAAAGACAGTTACTCTCGTGAAGACTGGGACGAAATTAAATTGATGTATGAAGCACTTGACAGCCGAAAAAATACGGTGGAGAAAGAAGGATTAACAGGTGAAGACAATCGAAAAATTGCCGGTTTGAAGCTTAAATTTGCTCCAATGTATACACTAAACCGAATGGGAGCGAAGTCTGAAGAAACGGCGGCAGCTAAAAAGTAATACGTAAAAAGTAAAGGTATATGAAAAGGCCAATCAGCGATGATTGGCTTTTTTTATGTACGTATTACAAAATGTTCTTTTTCCTGTTCGTATCTGAAAAAGACAAATCCCCATTGAAAAGTATCGATGGTAACGGTTACTTTAGGATGATTTTTTATAATGTCCCAGGCTTCTTCCATTTCTTGTGACCAATGGATATCATCAAAAATCCAAACAGAATCATTGTGAATTGTGGAGAGTAAAAGCTCAAAATAGGTCAAAGTTGCTTTCTTGGAATGATTGCCGTCGAAATAGATCAGATCATAGGTTTTAGATCTTAGATTTTCAGGAACTAAAAAAGATTCAAATTCACCGATGACATTTTCTACTTCGTTGCAATCGAATTTTTGCAATTGCAATTGCGCTTGTTTGGCAGTTTCCGGACAGCCTTCTAAAGTGGTTACTTTTGCATTTGTATCTCCTAAGGCGAGGGCAGAAGTGGCTAAACCTAATGAAGTTCCTATTTCCAGGATGTTGTTCGGCTCGAAATATTGGGTAACCCTGAATAGTAGTTCCGCTCGTTTTGGAGAAATTCCGGCAGTGGAAGCAATTTTAGAAATTTGTCTTCTATTGGATTTAAAAACTTTTGAACCGGCTCCAAAATCAGTTACTTCAATGAAATTTTTATTTTCTAAAAGCGATTTTCTGTAGTTCTTAAGAATCAGATACTCGGGTTTAGGTTTCTTATCGTAAAAACATTTTGTCAATAAATGAAACACGAAGGGCGAATGTACTCCGTGTTCGTTTTTTGAATTCCAAAGAAATTTTAAATAAGACTTTATTTGAAACAACATCTATGAATTTACAATAAGTAATTAATTTACTTTGATCAGTTTTACATCAAAAATAAGTACTGAACCAGCAGGTATTCCGGGACGTCCAGAACTTCCATAACCTAAATGTGATGGAATTAGCAATGATCCGCTGCCACCTTCTTTAAACAATTGAATTCCTTCTGTCCATCCTTTAATTACTTCGTTTAAAGGAAATGTAAGACCGGCACTAGTGCTTTGGTCAAATGTTTTTCCACTAGTAAAAGCACCCGTGTATGCCACTGTAACTGAAGATGAAGCAGTAGGTCTCTTACCTGTTCCTTCTTCTTTTATAATATAATATAAACCTGTACTGCTTTTTATCGCGTTTAATTTGTTTTGCGCAATATAATCTGTGATTTCTTTTTCATTCTCAACAGTATAGTCTTTTGCTATTGGTTGTTCTTGTTCTTTGTCATTGCTAATACAAGAGGTAAATAAAGTGAATACGAATAGGGCAGATAAAAGGTATTTCATGTGGTATTTTTTTTGTTTTTGTTTTTTGTTTAAATAAATATAAAAAAATGATCTTTTTTCAGCTTATGGTTTTAAAACTTGAAACTTGAAACTTGAAACAAATAAAACTTATCCTTCAATCTTCGCCGAAAGCTCAAACCAGCGTTCTTCTTTCTGATCTATTTTATTGATGATGTTTTGCAATTCGTTTGCTTTCTTTTCGATATCGGCATCGGCAACTTTTCCATCAGAGAATAATTGTTCGATTTTGGTTTTATCAAGTTCAAGATCTTTAATTTCTCTTTCCAGTTTTTGATATTCTTTTTGCTCGTTGAAAGTTAGATTTCCGGTTGGATTATTTTGTTTCCAGTCTTTCTTTTCGGCTTTGTTTTCTTCCTTTTGAGCAACATCGGCACTGTCCTCATACGCTCTGAAATCAGAATAGTTTCCAGGGAAGTTTTCAATCTCGCCATTTCCTCTGAAGACAAATAAATGATCGACAATTTTGTCCATGAAATAACGGTCGTGCGAAACCACCAATAAACATCCCGGATAATCCAGAAGGAAGCTTTCTAAAACGTTTAGCGTTACGATATCTAAATCGTTGGTAGGCTCATCTAAAATTAAAAAGTTAGGATTCTGAATCAAAACAGTACATAAATACAAACGTTTTAATTCTCCACCACTTAATTTTTCAACAAAATCATATTGTTTTTTGGCATCAAAAAGAAAACGTTCCAATAATTGCGAGGCCGAGATCATTCGTCCTTTTGCCAACGGAATAAATTCTCCGTATTCTTTAATGATATCAATTACACGTTGGTTAGGTTTCGGGTTGATTCCTGTTTGCGTGTAATAGCCAATTTTGATGGTATCTCCTTTTACGACACGTCCGCTGTCTAATGGAAGTGTTCCGGTAAGCAGATTCAGGAAAGTTGATTTTCCGGTTCCGTTTTTACCAATAATTCCAATACGTTCGCCACGTTGAAAATCGAAACTAAAATTATCCAGAATTACATGATCCTTGAATTTTTTGGAAATTTTGTGAAGCTCGATAATTTTGCTTCCCATACGTTCCATGTTGATTTCAAGTTCAACTTTATTTTCACGACGACGGCTTTGTGCTTTTTCTTTGATTACATAAAAATCATCCTGACGGGATTTTGACTTTGTAGTTCTTGCTTTTGGCTGACGGCGCATCCATTCCAGTTCTTTTACAAACAAGTTTTTGGCTTTGTCAACACTGGCATTTTCAGAGGTAATTCGTTCTTCTTTTTTCTCTAAATAGTACGAATAATTTCCTTTGTATTGGTATAGTTTTCCGTTGTCTAGTTCGATGATTTCGTTACAAACACGCTCTAAAAAGAAACGGTCGTGCGTCACCATAAACAAGGTAATATTTTCTTTGGCAAAATAGCTTTCCAGCCATTCGATCATCTCCAGATCTAAGTGGTTGGTTGGCTCATCAAGAATTAACAAATCAGGGCGATTGATCAAAATGATCGCCAGTGAAAGACGTTTCTTTTGCCCTCCCGAAAGATTTTTAACCTTCAGTTTGAAGTCCTCCAGTTTTAATTTGAAGAGAATCTGTTTGTATTGCGTTTCAAAATCCCAGGCGTTATGCTGATCCATACCGTCAAAAGCTTTTTGGTAGGCTTCTTCATCGTCGGGGTTTTCAAGTGCTTTTTCATAAGCCTCAATAATTTTAAGCGTCTCATTGTCTGAAGCAAAAATACTCTCTTCAATGGTTAACTCCTCTTGTAAGTTGTTATCCTGTGAAAGAAAAGCCATTCTGATTCCTTTTCTCAAAACAACCTGTCCGGTATCCGGTTCGTCTAAACCATTGATAATGCTCATAATGGTTGTTTTTCCTGAACCATTTTTTGCAATAAAGGCAATTTTTTGATCTTTATTGATTCCGAAAGAAATGTTGTCAAACAAGGTTCTTTCACCAAAGGATTTCGATATATTTTCGACTGATAAGTAATTCATGTTGTAAAAGTGCCTGAAATAAGGCTTTTTTATGTATTAAAAATTGTAACGAGGTCTTTAATTAGATCTCTAAATTTTTAATAGGAATTTAATTTTGACGGTGCAAAGATACCTTTTTGAGTCAAACAAAAAAATAGCTTAACATTAGCGTTCAGACATAAAAGACGCCACAACTTTAGAGGTCAACTTTTGAATAGATCTTCTTTGCGAGCAAGAAGTTTAAGACAGCCAATCGGGAGTTGTTATCACACGGTTGTAACTGGTATGGAATACCATGAAATTACCTTATTCCGGTTCTCTCTTTTTACACCTAAAACGGAGGTAGCTGCGATATCATTTTTTTAAGAGGCCGCTTTATCACAGTTATGCATTAAAAGATAACGGTTGTTACATTTAAAAAAAGGATACTAACGCTTTGGTTAAATTTATTTTTTGATGGCCAGATAAATAGGGCTAATCACAGCTTTAATGATATCTCCCTAATCTAAAAATTTTAATGAAAAAACTTTATTTTTTAGTACTCTGTTTTTCATTGGTTACTTCTTTTGGGTATGGCTTTAATAATTTCAATGCTTTTAGAGACAGTCTTTCAGATCGAAATTATAATCAGCTGTCAGTACCTCCCACTGTTGATTTTAACTTCACCAACGACAATTCCTGTTCAGGGACTCTTATTACCTTTGTTTCAACGGTAAGTGGTAGTGGTCCTTTTCAATACTCTTGGGATTTTGGAGACGGAAGAGGTGCAACGAGTAATAACCCAATTCATACTTTTGATGCTGTGGGTTGCGGGACTCAAAATTTCACCATAAAATTGACGGTTACCGATGCCAATGGTAAAACAAGTACCATTGCAAAGACGATTACAGTAAAACAGAAACCAAATCTAAGGTTCACCAACTTAGATAACTCAGGTACATCTTTTGAAAAATGTGGAGACAACCTGAATCCCAAATACACTATTAATGTTGGCAATATATCGAATTCAGCCTCATGCGTTTCATCCTATAATGTCGATTGGGGTGACGGAAGTTCAGAAACCAATATTACTTTTCCCAAAACACATGATTACCTAAAATTAGGATCTTATAAAATGGTGATTACCGGAATTGGTGCTAATGGCTGCAAAAATTCGCTTACCTATATCGTTAGTAATTCGACTAATCCAAAAGGAGCTTTGATCACTCCGGGGAATACGACCAATTTATGTCTTCCGGTGGATACAATGGAATTTTCGATTGCAGCCTGGGGTTCTAATCCATCCGATACAGAATATGAACTTAATTTTGGAGATGGTACCATTGAAAAATACAGTCAAAAAGATTTAGAAAGTTCCAAACAATATAATGCTGCAAATCCTGCGGCTTCTCTAAATTTTCCGGTATTACATGAATTCAAAAAGACAAATTGCCCCGGAGGAAATACGGTTAGTTTAAATATAACAACAGCATGCGGACTCAGTAACCTGACAGCAGGTCCTATTATTATATTAGGGATTCCTCAGGTAGATTTTGCCGTCAACAACATCTTATGTTCGAATACACCTATAAATTTCGTCAATAAATCGACTGCAGGCTATGGTAATAATTGCAGTACTGCAAATATTTACACCTGGGATTTTGGAGACGGAACCATATCAAATGATGTTAATCCAATACATATCTATACTACATCGGGTACCTATACCATTAAATTAACAGCAAGAACACCTTGTGGTGTCGGCAACGAAGTCACAAAAACAGTCTGTGTTGAACCGGTATTGCAACCTAAATTTACATACAGTAAAGCATGTGCTTTGAAAGATGTTACCATTACCAATACAACCAATGCGAGCCAGGGATGTGATGTTGAAAGTTATAATTGGAAAGTTATCAAATACAACGAAGGATTTTGCGGTACATCAGAAGAATGGAGTTTTGTAAACGGAACAAATGAATCCTCTAAGAATCCGGTTTTTAAGTTTGCAAATCCCGGAACCTACTACGTGCAGTTAACAGCCAAAAATGCCTGCGGAATTTCCCAATCGGTAACCGAAATGATACAGGTGAAAAATCCGCCTGTCATTACGCTGAACCCTATTCCTGATTATTGTAATGCTACAACGGTCAACCCTGTTGGAACCGTAGATCAAAGCTGCTCTCCGGAATCAGAAATCAGCTATCTCTGGAGTTTCCCCGGAGCTACACCGGCCTCCTCTACAGCGCTTAATCCCGGACCCATAACTTATGCAAACAGCGGTAACTATACTGTTACTTTTAGTGTGACCAATAGTTGTGGAACTACTACAAAGACAACTCCTTTTACAGTAGCTTTAACCCTGAAGGCTAGTATAAAGGCAAAGGCAATAAAGGTATGCAGCAAGAACAGCTTTCAGGTTGCACCCATTACCAATACAACAGAGAATGTACCGGCAGGAACGACTTATGTTTGGTCGGCCCCTGTAATTTCCCCCGCCGGAGCTGTAAGTGGTGCGAGTGCACAATCTTCACCACAATCCGATATCAGTCAGACTTTAATAAATAATACCGACAGTCCCGCAACAGTAACCTATACGGTAACACCTGCATCAAAGACTTGTACCGGGGCAGATTTTACAATAACAGTTACAGTCGATCCAATAATAGAAGTAAAAGAAGTGGTGAAAAACGGTACGTGTTTTGGGGCAAATGACGGTTCTATTGCTTTGGATGTAGAAGGAGGGATTCCTCTTGGAAAAGTAAATCCGTATACCTTTTTATGGACAGGACCTGATGGTTTTTCAAGCACTAATGAAGATATTTCCAACCTAAAACCCGGAGACTATACTTTAACTGTAAAAGACAATGGCAATTGCCCATTTATAAAAACTTACAAAATTAAGGAACCGGAATTATTTCAATTTTCAGCAGTTAAAAATGATATAAGCTGTTTTGGATTAAATGATGGAAATATCAGGCTGTCAGTCAAAGGAGGAACACAGCCTTATACCTATGTATGGACAAAAAACGGAAAGCCTTATTCTGCAACTGCTGAATATACAGATAATCTCAAACCTGGAACTTATGAGGTAACAATTACAGAAGTAAACGGCTGCAACACACTCAAAGGAAGTTATACCATCGAAGAACCTCCTGTGTTAAAAGCAAGCCTGATACAGCAAAAGAATGTTTTATGTTATGGTTATGCTACCGGTGAAATCGAAATAAAGGCAACCGGTGGCAGACTTATGGAAACCTCTTCGGGAGTCTTTGATTACCAATACAGATGGACAGGGCCAAATGGTTTTACCAGTAAGCTTCAAAATATAAAAGATTTAGCAGCAGGAACTTATAATTTGACCGTTACAGATCGTTCTGGCTGTACAGATCAATTACAAGTTGTACTAACCCAAAACACAGAAATAGTTTTTGATTACACTAAAACGGAAATGACGTGTTTTAATTCTGCAAATGCTTCAATTGTTATAAACAATATAAAAGGAGGAGTTCCCTTTACAACCGGAGATCCCTATATCATAAAGTGGAATAATCTGGGTACAGGACTTGTACAAAATAATTTATCACCAGGAACGTATATCGTTACAGTAACAGATGCATTAGGCTGCACAAAAGAATCTACAATAAGCATCGAAAGTGCTCCCGTTTTTAGTATAAAACCGGATGTTAAAGACGTTTCTTGTTTTGGTGCCAATGATGGTTATATTCATTTGAATCTTTTGGGAGGTAAAGCACCGCTTACTTTGGTTTGGGATGATAATCCATCAGCTGGAATAGAACGTAATAATATAGGACCGGGAAAATATAGTGTTACCATTACAGATTCTAAATCATGCGTGATAAAACAAAGCTTTATTGTTTCAGAACCTTTAGTACTGGAATTAAATGCTGATGTTTCGAACCCGTTAGATTGTGCAGATGCCAATACAGGAATTATTAATTTAATTGTAACAGGTGGTAAAGCTCCATTTACATACTCCTGGTCCAATGGTACCAAAAGCGAAGATTTAAATAAACTTCCGCCCGGAACCTATCAGGTTGCCGTTACTGATGCTAATGGCTGCAAAAAATCTGGCGAATGGAAAATTACCCGATTCGAACAACTGACACCTACTATCGAGCTTAAAACAGATTTTAATTGCGAAACCAGATTTGTAAATCAAACATTTACAGGACATGTAAGAGGAGGAGTTCCACCGTATAAACTAAGTTGGTCTGATGGGGATGTCAGAGGAGACAATAATGAAATAATGACTACAAATAAAGGCGGATTGATTCTGTTTAGTGTAACGGACAGTTTTGGCTGTA
This sequence comes from Flavobacterium sp. T12S277, assembly GCF_048514875.1. Lineage (NCBI taxonomy): Bacteria > Pseudomonadati > Bacteroidota > Flavobacteriia > Flavobacteriales > Flavobacteriaceae > Flavobacterium > Flavobacterium sp. T12S277. Next base: position 98,319 of record NZ_JBLYEG010000007.1, read on the forward strand.
CCGCTGCTATCCCGTATAAAATTAAAAAGACGGTTTTGGGTGTTGCCAGTTATACTACGGGTTCGTATGCTAAAGATGTTTATGATATATATTCGGTTTATGACCCCATTTTATTCACCAATTTAGCTACCGGAGATGTTGTAAACACCTCCTGGGACTTTGGTGATGGTACTTTTTCTAATGAAGAAAATCCAAAACACATTTATACAAAAGAAGGAACGTATGCCGCTACACAGACTGTTACTTATCCTTTTGGATGCCAGTACAGATACACATCAACATTGATAATCAAAAAAGGATACAGCATAATGATGCCGAACTCCTTTACTCCAAACAATGACGGTTACAATGATATATTAGCACCGGTATTTCTAGGTTTAGAGGATATTAGCTTGACTATTTTTGATACCTGGGGAGGGGTTATATATACCGAAACGGGGAAAAATATTAGAGGATGGAACGGAAAGATAAAAGATATGGATGCCCAAAATGGGAATTACTATTTTACGCTCACTGCAAAAACTTTTTACAATCACACCGTAACCGAAAAAGGAGGATTTACATTAATTAAATAAAGCACAGTATGCGATTAAAACTTTTTATCATAATCCTTATGTGCTGTTTTTTTTCAGAAACAAGAGCGCAGGATCCCATTTTTACACAGTATTTCTTAATTCCGGAAACACTTAACCCCGGTTTCTCAGGGTTTATGGAAACTACTTATGCGGGTATTATTCATAGAGAACAATGGCCAGATTTAGACTTAAAAATAGATACCGATTATGCCTTCGTTAACACCTGGAACGAAAATATTAGCAGCGGTTATGGACTAAGTGTTTTAAATCACAGACAAAATTTAAATCACTATACGTATACACAAATCAACGCCAATTATGCTTATAAAGTAGAATTGAATGACACCTGGTCTTTTAGACCGGCAATAGAAGCAGGTTTCGGGTTAAAATCATTCGCTTTTCAAAACCTGCTGCTTGGCGATCAGATAAACATTCAAACCGGCACAATAAATCCAGCTTCAATTGATCCGATACTAAAAAATGATAAAATCAATTTTTTTGATGTATCAGCTGGAATGGTTTTCAATACCGAAAGTCTATGGATTAGTTTAGCCATGAAACATCTTAACAGACCCGGTATTTCTTTTGCAACAGACGGAAATGCACGCTTGGATTCTTTCTTTTCGTTAAGCACAGGTTACAAATTTTTATTGGCTGATTATGTCGATGTATTATTTCTTCCGTATGAAACCACTATGCTTGTCACATCAAATTATATGCAACAAGGGCGTTACAATCGATTTGATATAGGAGTATCAATTCTATTCGAAAAAATATATTTTGGAGCAACGGCGGCTACGAACCCGTCAAAAAACAATGCAGGAAATCAATTACTTACTTCATTAAATTTGTTTACAGGCTTACAGTACAAAAATCTGAAATTGGGTGTTTCTTATGATCTGAATACCTCCAAAATTGGAAGGACAGGGGGTGTTTACGAAGTTTTATTAACCTATCAATTTGATTCGTACGCAAAATGTTTCGGCTGCCCGTATTGAATAGAAAAGTAAGGATTATTACTTTAATAGTTTCAATAGGGCTATTGGCGAATTATTTACGGAGATGGGAATTCAATACAGGACTCAAATCAAAATAATGAATCTGCTGAGGTACATTGATAAGCGGTTTTCGAACCAATGCTTCACTTGTCAGATAATAATGCAGCCCATCTGATGTTGCGATTCCTTCTATTTGATGAAAAGGAAGCTTTAAATTGATTCTTCGTTTGTTGCCCGATACAAAATCAGTGTTTTTAAAATCGTATAAAAGGTACAAAAACGGTTTGCCTAACCTGGAATACCCACAAAGCACAATTCGTTTTTCGGAAGCGAAGTATGAGGCTCCGGTTACCAGGCCTTTTATATTCAGGCTATGTTTTAGCTGTGCAACGTGACTGCCCGAGCGGTTGGGCAATACATAAATGTTTGTTTTGGATGTCTTCCATTGCTTGGTAAACAAATAAATGCTATCTTTAGTTACTATAAAGGCCTCGCAATCAAAACGGGCAGTGTTTGGTTTTTTAGAGGAGAAATCTGTTTGATCGGCATATCGAAACGAAATGTTTTCAATCGTTGGACTTCCTTCTAAAAACGACTTTTTTTCTATTTTTAAAATGTGCAGATCACTTCTGTTGTCTGACAGGTTATTTCCAAAATCTCCAACATATATAAAAGAGCTGTCTTGCGAAATCTCTTCCCAGTCGTGATTTACGGCTTGCTTCAGCACAACTTTTTTTCGAATTTCCCCCAATGTATCTAAGCCGTAGAGCGTTTGATCGTGATCGTCATTGTGCGTCCACAGCAAATTATCGAAAGCTATTAATCCCGAGGTTTCTTTGATCGAATCACTTAGGGGGTTAGAATATACAGGTTTTAGAGAAATCTTTTTGTAGTTACAGCTTCCGTCATTGACTGTTGCACTGGGATTGTAAATTTTAGAAAGAGGGTCGGTACAGCCCAAAACCTGTGCATTTGCAAAAGAAATAGTGAGGCAAAAGAGTAAAATAGTCTTAATCATGGTCTGCAATATTAAATTTGCATAACATAAAAGTAAACTTTTAAAGATAGATTTTAAATAATGCCCAGAAATATAATTAAAGTACTATTTTGCACTACTAATTTTTAACGGATTTTTAATCAGTTTTTATTTCGCTTAGAATAAGTATATACCCAGATATGGAAATTTTACAGAAACTGTCGCATTATCGTTTTTCGCGCTATTTCAAGCTTTTATTTGTTTGCGTTGATGTTGTATTGCTAAACTTAGCAACACTGCTGTCTGCACTGACCAGATTTGGCAGCTTAGACATACTTTTATCAAAAGAAGAGCGAACCGTTGCATTATTGTCGATTTTAATTTGGGTAGGATTGTTGTTTCAAAATGACTCGAACAGAAGTGTAAGGGTCGAACCTATAGAATCGATATTGGTCAGAACCGTAAAGAAATTAGTCATTCACGCCGCCTTAATTTCAATTTTTGTAGTGTATCTTAAATATTACGATATTTCAAGACTCAGACTGCTTTCTTTTTATCTGATCTTTTTCGGATTATTGATGATTTCCCGCTATTTGTCAATGAAACTCTTAAAGTATATCAGGGCTAAAGGCTATAATTTTAAAACATTTGTGATTGTCGGAGCAAATGAATCGGGAGAAAGAATGCGTAAGATACTGGCAAAAGACCTGACTTATGGGTACAAATTTTTAGGCTTTTTTGATAAAAATACAGATACTTCAATTGTTGATTCAGCGGCTGTATTGGGCGATTTTGATGCGATTTATAAATTTGTTACTGAAAGAAAAGTCGATGAAATGTATGTGGCATTGCACATCGATCAAATTGAAATCATTAACAGGCTCACACAAATTTGCGAGCAAAACATGGTGCGTATTAAGTTTATTCCGGATTTTCAGTTGTATACAAAATCGAGTAAAGTAGAGGTTACGTTCTATGAAAATACACCGGTTTTGATGTTTCGAACCGAACCTCTGGAATTTGCCATAAACCGACTGGTGAAAAAAGCATTTGATATTGGTTTCTCCCTTTCCGTAATCTTACTGGTATTTCCGTGGCTGTTTCCTATAATTATGCTGATTATTAAAATTGAATCGCCGGGACCTGTATTTTTCAAGCAGGAAAGATCAGGTCGTGATAACCGGACGTTTATGTGCTATAAATTCAGAAGCATGTATGTCAATCGTTTGGCACATCGAAAACAAGCCGAAAAAGGAGATAGCCGTGTGACGAAATTTGGTTCTTTTATTCGAAAAACCAGTATCGATGAGCTGCCGCAGTTTTTCAATGTTTTTTTAGGCGATATGTCAGTCGTGGGGCCAAGGCCTCATATGATCAATCTTGCAAAAGAATACAGTGATCTGATTAATAATTACTTAGTGCGTCAGTATGCTAAACCCGGAATTACGGGCTGGGCACAGGTAAACGGTTACCGTGGCGAGACCAAAGAATTAGTGGATATGGAAAACAGGGTAGAATATGATATTTGGTACATCGAAAACTGGAGCCTGATGTTAGACATTAAGATCATTATAAAAACGATCATCAACATCGTAAAAGGCGAAGAAAATGCATACTGATATCGCTTAAAACTTAAAAAACTGATTGTTGGCAATAACTTCTTTTAGGTTGGAAATGCTGTTGATTTTTATTTTCTGATCAAAAGCTCTGATGTGGTTCATATGATGAACATCGGTACCGGTAAAATCATACATTCCTTTTTTGAGAAGCTCTTCTGCCGTTTTGCCAATTCGTTCTCCATAGTAACCCACAACAGCCAACAAATTGAGCTGAAACAAACAACCAGCTTTTTTTAGCTTTTCATATTCATTAAAATCTTTTCGATAATACAAATAACGCTCCGGATGTGCCAGAACCGGAATGTATCCGGCTACCTGTAATTCAAAAAGAGTTTTGTACAGCTGGAGAGGGGCGTTTTGATACGAGATTTCTACCAGTACATAATTGTCTTTTAGCGTTAGAAGTTTTTCGTTTTTAAAGTGATTCTCAAACCAGTCGTCTATAAAATATTCTGCAGCAGCCCGAAAAGGAACCTTAAGCTGATTTTTTTCTAACAAAAGTTGAGTCTCCTGCTGTTTTGCTGTAATAAGCTGAGCCGAATTATTCCACACATAATGATGGATGTGGGGAGTAGTCGTAAATTGCGATACTCCTATTTCGCGAAACGCATTGACAAGTTTTATCGTGTCGGTAATAGTTTTGGCGCCATCGTCAATTCCCGGCAATACATGCGAATGGATATCAATATAATGATCCGACAACAGATCTTTTAACAGAGGCTTTGGTTTTAAAAAGGATAACATGTTGCAAAAGTATGTAAATAAGAAGAATTTGTGATGCTTTAATTTTAATGTAAGGAATGCAATTGGTCATTTCATAAATATATTATATTTGAGATTCCTAAAAATCGAATCATTTATGAAAATAAAAGAAAATTTATACAATCAAAGAATTATTTCGATAGACGCTTTACGCGGAATCACAATTTTTGTTATGATTTTTGTAAATGAGCTGGCCAGTATCACCAATGTACCGCAATGGATGAAACATATGCCCGCAGATGCTGATGCCATGACTTTTGTAGACCTGGTTTTTCCCGCTTTTTTATTTATTGTAGGAATGTCTGTTCCGTTTGCTTTTAATGCCCGATTAATCAAAGGAGACAGCGTAAAAACGATTTGGACACATACTTTAAAAAGAGCTTTGGCACTCATAATTATTGGCGTTTTTATGGTCAATGCTTCCGAAGGTTATGATGGGGCTAAAATGATTATTTCACCTGCATTTTGGGGATTTTTGGCCTTTTTGATGCCAATTCCAATTTGGAATAAATATGCCAAAGATTTTCCGACAGGATTAAAAAATACGCTTCAATACGGTGGAATGGCAGTTTTAATAGCACTTTACTTTTTATATGTTCAGGACACCGGCAACATCGGGATCACGCCAAAATGGTGGGGCATTCTGGGGTTGATAGGCTGGGCTTATCTTTTTACAGTGGTGTATTATTGGCTGGTTTCCGGGAAATTAGTGGCAATGATTGTTTTTTTAGTGGTGTGTGTGGTCGCAAATTCTGTAAATCTCATAGAAGGATCGGTTTTACACCAAACACCATGGTTGAGTTTTATTGCGGGACATTTAACGCACGCTTCCTTAGTTGCTGCCGGAGTAGTAATTTCGTTATTGTTTTTTGATCGAAAAGTACCTGCTAAAATCAATTGGGGAGTACTAGGTTTTATCGTCTTGTTTTTTGTAACGGGATATTTATTACGACCGTATTTTGGAATTTCAAAAATAAAAGGAACGCCATCCTGGACCATGTTTTCGGCTGCAATTTGTACCGTACTGTTCTATTTTCTGTATTGGCTCATGGAACTTAAAAAACAAACCAAATGGAGTGATTTCTTTATGCCCGCCGCCGCAAATCCGTTATTGATTTATATACTGCCGGGCGTGATCTATTATTTCTGCAAGACCATTAATATTCATATTATTCCGGGTTATTTCCGTGAAGGAGTTCCGGGAATCATCTGGTCCTTAGTTTTTTCTACAATCATGCTTTATGTGATGAAAATTTGTAACAAGTATGAGATTCAGTTGCATCTTTAGAGAGATGAGGTTTCAGGTTTCAGGTTTCAAGTTGGTACTGTACCTGAAACTTGAAACCTGAAACTTGAAACCTTCCAACAAAAACAAATACTCAACGTACTCTTTTAAACGCAATCGGTCCGGTTCTTTTCTTGTTATCGATAAAAGTACCTTCGAGTGTATTTCCGTCTTCAGATAATGTCAAAGTATGCGTTCCCTGTGTCGACCAGCCTTCAATGGGTAATGTGACGTCTACGGCATAGACAATAGTGTTTCCGGTTCTTTTTCCCGTACCGCTTTCCACAAATTTCTGTCCTTTCCATTCCAGGTAATGCGAGAAAATAACCTTCCCGTTTTGCTCTGATACAATTGCGACAGCATTTTGCACACCCGGATTAATGTCTTCCCAAACGCCATTAATATCAATTTTTTTCTGGCTGTAGCCGCTATTTGAAAAGAATAGGGCGGTCATTAGTAAAAGATAAAGCCTTGTTTTCATATTTCTTAAAATTAGAGAGTAACTGATTTTATTTCTAAAAAAGCTCCTGAAACTGGATTGTAATTCACAAAGTTGAATTTGCATAAATTATGAATGTTGAGAAGCTTTCCGTTGGGTAAACCATCCTGTCTGAAAGCGGTCCACGGAATTTTGATGGTTCTAAGTTGATTTGGAGAAGGCGCCAGATCAACTCTTGGATGAGATCCTCCATGCACACAACCCGTTCCTTCTTCGTTTCCTTCACGTGCCTGAAGTTTGATTAGATGCGAAGATTTATAAGTAATACGCACAAATCGGGAATCATCCGGTAAATTAGTGGGCGCACCGTCATTTGAATTAGAAGGTGTAATCAGGACATTCAGTTCAATTTCACCCAAAGGATTGTCTTTTGCAGTAACTTTTACGATCCCTTTTTCTTCACGAACCTTATTAATCGTCTCCTGATTTTCTACAGCAGGACCAGCTATGTACCAGACCGAGGTTTTGACTAAGTCTTTACCCGGATCTTTAACAAAAGTAAAACCAGACAGGAAAAATCCAAAACTTAGTAATACAAGTAAAGAAGAAATCTCAATCGGGGTTTTGATTTTCATGTGGCCGTTTTTTTCAATTCAAAAATAGGTTTTTTGGGCTGGTAATCAAATTAGAGACTTACAATTTCAGGAAATGGAATTCCGTTGTTGGAACAGGTAAAAGAACATTAAATTGGTACTGGATTTTAGGGTCAGTAAAAACGATGGGTCATTACGGCCAGATTTGGCTGAAAATTTCTAACTTTCCCAAAAATCTATTCCCTTATTTTTCATGCAACTATCGGTAATTATTCTGAATTATAATGTTCGTTACTTTCTGGAACAATGTGTTTTAAGTGTTCAGGATGCCATTGTGTCGCTTGATGCCGAAATTATTGTAGTCGATAACAATTCATCAGACGAGAGCTGTTTGATGATGAAAACGAAGTTTCCAACTGTAAAATTGATTCAAAACGATACCAATTTTGGGTTTCCTAAAGGCAATAATATTGGAGTTGCTGAGGCTAAAGGAAAGTATGTTTGCATCTTAAATCCGGATACCGTTGTTGGCGAAAGTACCTTTAAGAAAATTATCGCTTTCGCTGAGAGACAAATCAATTTAGGAATTGTAGGCTGCAAACTAATCGATGGTACCGGAGCTTTTTTACCCGAAAGTAAACGCGGAATCCCGACGCCCTGGGTGGCCTTTACTAAAATCTTCGGATTGTATAAAGTTTTTCCAAAATGGAAACTTTTCAATCAGTACTACGCGCAGCATTTAGGAACAAACGAAAGCGGAAAGGTCGATATTTTAGTGGGTGCTTTTATGTTGATGACGCGCGATTTGTATTTGGAATTAGAAGGTTTTGATGAAAAATGCTTTATGTATGCAGATGATATTGATTTGTCGTATAGGGCATTGCAAAAAAAGAAATCCAATTATTATTTTCATGAAACCACTGTTTTGCATTACAAAGGCGAAAGCACGATAAAAGATGAAAAATACATGAAACGCTTTCAGGAGGCCATGAGTTTTTTCTATCAGAAGCATTTCAGGAAATCATGGTTTTTTGAATTTTTCATTCAAATCGGAATCTGGTTCTTTTCATTTGTGAAAATGTTTCAGGGAAAAACAAAATCAAAACCACTGCCGGAAAGAGTTGTTTTTTACTCTTCAAATCGAATTTTGTCTGAAAAATTACCTCAAATTTTAAAAAATAAAGTCACCTTTTTAGATTTCAAAAAAGAAAAAATGGTAAATTCGTGCCAGGTTTTTAAGAGTAAAAGAGTTGAACTTATTTTAGATAATCACTATGTTTCATTCGAAAAATGTATCAAAATCATAGAAACTATTAAAGATAAGAACATTACTTTTAAGATTTTCCCCAAAAATGCAAATTTTATTATTGGGAGCAATTCGCGGAATGACAGGGGGCAAATTGTAAAAATCGAGTAAAAAATTATATTAAGTGTAATTTATATTCAAAATATTCAGTAATTTCGCAATCTGAAAATCAAAATCACCTTTTAGATTAACAATATGGCAAGATTTGAATTGAAACTTCCTAAAATGGGAGAGAGTGTCGCTGAAGCAACTATTACAAACTGGTTGAAAGAAGTTGGAGACAGAATTGAAGCTGATGAAGCAGTACTGGAAATTGCAACTGATAAGGTTGACAGTGAAGTGCCAAGCGAGGTATCAGGAGTTTTGATTGAGCAATTGTTCGGTAAAGACGATTTGGTTCAGGTAGGGCAAACTATTGCAATTATCGAGACAGAAGGTGATGCGCCGGCTGTAAAGGCAGTAGAAACTGCTGCTCCGGCAGAAGTCGCTGAAATCGAAAAAACAATCGAAGTTGCGAAAGATGCAATAACTGCACCGCAGGATTTTTCAGGATCGGATAAGTTCTTTTCTCCATTAGTAAAAAACATTGCTAAAGAAGAGGGAGTTTCTGTTGCTGAACTAGAAAGTATTGCAGGTTCAGGTAAAGACGGTCGCGTAACAAAAGAAGATATTTTAAAATATATTGAAGCTCGTAAATCGGGTGCTCAGGCTCCAAAAGCAGTTGCAGAAACGCCAAAAGCGGTTCAGCCTGCGGCTCCTGTTCAAAAAAGCCAGCAAGCAGTTCCGGTATCTGTTAACGGAGGCGATGAAATCGTTGAAATGGACAGAATGCGTAAACTGATCTCCGGATACATGGTAGCTTCGGTACAAACTTCGGCACACGTACAGTCGTTTATCGAAGTAGATGTAACAAACATTGTAAAATGGAGAGATAAAGTAAAAAGCGCTTTCGAGAAAAGAGAAGGTGAGAAGCTGACTTTTACACCAATTATGATGGAAGCAGTGGCAAAAGCCTTAAAAGATTTCCCGGGAATGAATATTTCTGTTGATGGTGATTACATCATCAAAAAGAAAAATATAAACTTAGGAATGGCGGCAGCTTTACCAAATGGAAACTTGATTGTTCCGGTAATTAAAAATGCAGATCAGCTGAATTTAGTTGGAATGGCAAAAGCGGTTAACGATTTAGGAAACCGTGCAAAAGCAGGAAAACTAAAACCAGACGATACACAAGGTGGAACTTATACCGTAACCAATGTGGGAACTTTTGGAAGTGTTTTTGGTACTCCGATTATCAATCAGCCGCAAGTTGGAATTCTGGCTTTGGGAGCTATTCGTAAAGTACCTGCGGTTATTGAAACTCCGGAAGGCGATTTTATCGGGATCCGTCAAAAAATGTTCTTATCGCACTCGTACGACCACAGGGTAGTAGACGGGGCTTTAGGAGGAAGTTTTGTAAAAAGAGTAGCAGAATATTTAGAAGCTTTTGATGTAAACAGAGATTTTTAATTCTGCTTTAAAAATAAATTCAAACCCGGGAAATTTTAATGATTTCCCGGGTTTTTTGTTTTGTAAGAAAAGGTTAAGAAAGCGAACGGAAGCTTGCTTTTCAAATGAATTTAAAAGTTAAAATCGAGCAATTGCAGCCCTTTTTGTTTAAAAAAGTCAAGAATAAAAGAGGAAATTCGGCTTTAAAAATTACATTTGTAATCTTATAAAAATTAAAAATGGAACTCAAACTCAACAAACCAATTTGCTTTTTTGATCTTGAAACAACCGGAATTGACATCGGTAAAGATCGAATTGTAGAAATTTCGATATTCAAAGTTTTTCCAAACGGAAATAAAGAAAGTAAAACCTGGTTGGTGAATCCTACGATTCCAATTCCGCCACAAACAACTGCTGTTCATGGTATCACGGATGAAAAAGTGGCCAATGAGCCTACTTTTGCTGAATTGGCACCACAGGTTTACAATATGATTAAAGACAGTGATTTAGGCGGTTTTAATTCAGATCGTTTTGATATTCCGTTATTGGCGGAAGAATTGCTGCGCGCCGGAGTTGATTTTGATATGAAAAACAAAGTTTCGGTAGACGTACAAACGATCTTTCATAAAATGGAAGAACGTACTTTAAGTGCGGCACTAAAATTCTATTGCGGAAAAAGCCTAGAGAACGCGCATTCGGCAGAAGCAGATACAATGGCTACGTATGAAATTTTAAAAGCGCAGCTGGACCGCTATCCGGAGTTGGAAAATGATATGAAAGCATTGTCTGAATTTACAACCCGTAAAAAAATCGCTGATTTTGCCGGAATGATTGCGTTTGATAAAGACAACGAAGAAATCTTTACCTTCGGAAAACATAAAGGCGCTAAAGTGGATAAGATTTTAGAAAGCGAGCCGGGCTATTTCAGCTGGATTCAAAATGCTGATTTTCCTTTGTATACCAAAAAAGTCTTAACGGCAATTAAATTAAGAAAGTTAAACACAAAATAAGGTTCTGAGATACTAAGGTTCTGAGGTGCTAAGTTTTTTTGCATAAAGTTTCTCAGAACCTTAGCGACTCAGTGCCTTAGTAACTTATATAAGAAATGAAGATTATTTGTATCGGTAGAAATTATACCAATCACATTGAGGAGTTAAAAAACGAGCGCCCGACCGAGCCGGTGGTTTTTATGAAGCCGGATTCGGCAGTTTTATTGAAACAACATCCGTTTGTAATCCCGGAATTTTCTGAAGAAATTCATCACGAAATTGAGATTATTGTTAAAATTAGTAAAGTGGGGAAGTATATCGAACCTAAATTTGCGCACAAGTACTATGACGAAATTAGTGTAGGTATCGATTTTACTGCCAGAGATTTACAGGAAAAATTAAAAGCAAAAGGATTGCCGTGGGAAAAAGCAAAGGCTTTTGACGGTTCTGCAGTTATTGGAGAGTTTTTGCCAAAGACTGATTTTGTTTCGATGGAAAATCTTACATTTGAATTGACAAATAATGCTAAAACGGTTCAAAAAGGAAATACCGGTTTTATGCTTTGGAAAATTGACGAGCTGGTTTCGTATGTTTCGCAGTTTTTCACGCTTAAAATTGGCGATATCATTTTTACGGGAACACCGGAAGGTGTCGCGGGGGTTAAACCAAATGACGTTTTAGAGGGCTTTTTAGAAGATAAAAAATTATTCAGAATACAAGTAAAGTAATGGCTTTAAAATACAACCTTTCGAAAGTATATGCGCTTTCAGACAATGATCCGGAATTTGTAAACGAAATTCTTAAATTATTTGTTACTGAAGTTCCGGAGGATTTGAAACAAATCAAAGAAGGAATTAAAAAGAAAGATCATAAGTATGCCTATTCATACGCGCATAAAATAAAACCTACATTGGATTTGATGGGGTTGAATGTCGCTTTTGAAGAAATTCTGCAAGTTGAAGCCTGGACCAAAGCCGAAGGCAAGAAAAAAGAAATTATCGAAACTTTTAAAAGCATTAAGGTGCAGGTTAAAGAAGCGATCAAGGAGATTAAAAAAGACTTTGATTTGTAGGTCTTTGGAGTAATCTTGTTTGTTTTCTTTTGTTGGTGCCGGAAGACAGGGATTAGTACAGATCAGAACGCTGTATCCTTTGTGCTGAAAATTTTGTTTAAGGGCTATTTCAATTCTTGTAAAAGTATGTCCTGTCTGTCTTTTGTGCGAATCGCTGCAACAACAACCTTATTTTTTAATAATGGCTTACGATAAGTAAGTGAAAATATTCTACCGCTATGAAAGCAACCATCATTACTATTGGGGATGAAATTTTAATTGGTCAGATTGTAGATACAAACTCAGGTTTTATCGCAAAATCACTTGATCGCATTGGTGTCGAAGTACATGAAATGATTTCGATTAGTGATGATAAAAAGCACATTTTAGACACATTTGCCCAATTGCAGAATAAAGTTGACGTGGTGATTGTAACGGGTGGTTTAGGCCCGACAAAAGACGACGTCACCAAAAAAACATTCTGCGATTATTTTAATGATGAGTTAGTGATAAATCCTGATGTTCTGGCTCACGTGACAGAATTGATCGAGGGATTTTACAAGCGTCCAATTTCGCAATTAAATAGAGATCAGGCCTTAGTGCCGTCCAAATGTACCGTTTTGCACAACAAAATGGGAACAGCTCCGGGGATGTGGATGAAGAAAGAAAACACCGTTTTTGTTTCGCTTCCGGGAGTTCCGTACGAAATGAAATATTTGGTCGAAGAAGAGATAATTCCTAAAATAGTTCGCGAATACGAACGCCCATATATCCTTCATAAAACAATTTTAACCTATGGTCAGGGTGAGAGCCTAGTTGCGGAACGTATCGAAGATTGGGAGAACAATTTGCCTGATTTTATCAAGTTGGCCTATCTGCCTAATCCGGGACGGGTACGTTTGCGTTTGTCTGCCAGAGGAACCGATAAAGAAGTGCTGGAAGCAGCAATTGAAGAGAATGTAAAATCTTTAGATGCTATAATCAACGATATCATAGTGGGTTATGAGGAAAATGAAACCATTGAATCCGTAGTCGGGAAGGTTTTAGCCAAACAGCATAAAACGATTTCGACGGCCGAAAGTTTTACCGGAGGAAAAATTGCTTCGCTTTTGTCGTCTATACCGGGAGCTTCTGCTTATTTTAAAGGCAGTGTGGTTTCCTATGCGACAGAGGCTAAGGTCAGTGTTCTCGGTGTTTCACAGGATTTAATTGATCAATTTTCGGTCGTAAGTGCCGAAGTTGCATCGGTTATGGCTTTGAATGTGAAAGAGATGCTTAAAACGGACTATGCAATTGCGACAACAGGGAACGCCGGACCGACAAAAGGAGACTCCGATGCGGAAATTGGAGCTGTTTTTATCGCTTTGGCCACTCCGAACGAAATAATTGTCGAAGAATTTAACTTTGGCCAACCACGTGAAAAAGTGATAGATAGAGCAACTATCAAGAGTTTAGAAATTTTACAGAAAGAAATTTTAAAATTTGTGCAATAATTTTTTGCTACAATGGTTTATTTTTCTTTTCTTTGCACCCTGATTTTGAATAACGATAAAAGATAAGTATAATGTCAAGAGTTTGTGACCTTACAGGTAAAAGAGCGATGGTAGGAAATAACGTTTCTCACGCTATGAACAAAACTAAGAGAAAGTTTTCTGTAAACTTAGTTAAAAAGCGTTTTTATCTTCCAGAAGAAGATAGATGGATTACTCTTAGAGTAGCAGCATCTACGATAAAAACAATTAATAAAAATGGAATCACTGCTGTTTTGAAAAAAGCACAGTCAGAAGGATTTATCAAATAATCTTTTCCTAAATAAATATATAGCAAGATGGCAAAGAAAGGTAATAGAATCCAGGTAATTTTAGAATGTACTGAGCACAAGACTTCTGGTGTTCCAGGTACTTCTAGATATATAACAACTAAGAACAAGAAAAATACTCCGGACAGATTAGAGATTAAGAAATTTAATCCAATCTTGAAACGCGTAACTGTTCATAAAGAAATTAAGTAATTAATTAGAAATTTTTAGTAATAATAAAAATTTCAAATAACATTTGAATCATGGCAAAGAAAACCGTAGCATCGTTACAAACATCTTCTAAGAGATTATCAAAAGCCATCAAAATGGTTAAATCTCCTAAAACTGGTGCATATACATTCGTAGAATCTATTATGGCTCCTGAAGAAGTTGATGAATTCTTGAAAAAGAAATAATAACAATCACAGTATATAGAAAAGCTACTTTCATTCGGAAGTAGCTTTTTTATTTTTTATATTTGTCTAAAATTTAAAGAAACATGACTAATTTTAGGTTTCTTTAAATATTAAAGATTATTTGGATTGTAAAATCATATAATCTAAAAAACTAACAACCTATAAAAATGAGTTTTTTTAAAAAATTATTCTCTACTGATAAAAAAGAGACTTTAGACAAAGGTCTTGAAAAATCAAAAACTACTTTTTTCTCAAAGTTAAGCAAAGCCGTTGCCGGAAAGTCTAAAGTCGATGACGACGTACTGGATGATCTGGAGGAAATTTTGGTAGCTTCTGATGTTGGAGTAAATACCACACTAAAAGTAATCTCCAGAATTGAAAAACGTGTTGCTGCAGATAAATATTTGGGAACAGATGAACTGAATCAGATTCTTCGCGAAGAAATTGGTGCTTTATTGTCTGAGACTAACACAGGTGAAGCAACGGAATTTGAAATTCCAAAAGATAAAAAACCATACGTTTTAATGGTTGTTGGCGTTAATGGAGTAGGTAAGACTACTACAATTGGTAAATTAGCGTATCAGTTTAAAAAAGCCGGTTATAAAGTCGTTCTGGGAGCTGCCGATACTTTTCGTGCCGCTGCTATCGATCAGTTACAGGTATGGGCAGATCGCGTAGACGTTCCAATTGTGAGACAGAATATGGGGAGTGATCCTGCTTCTGTTGCTTTTGATACCCTGCAATCTGCGGTAGCTCAAAATGCCGATGTAGTGATTATTGATACTGCCGGGCGTTTGCACAATAAAGTCAATTTGATGAATGAGCTTACAAAAGTAAAGCGTGTGATGCAA
Source organism: Flavobacterium sp. T12S277 (assembly GCF_048514875.1). Classification (NCBI taxonomy): domain Bacteria; kingdom Pseudomonadati; phylum Bacteroidota; class Flavobacteriia; order Flavobacteriales; family Flavobacteriaceae; genus Flavobacterium; species Flavobacterium sp. T12S277. The sequence continues at coordinate 113,465 of NZ_JBLYEG010000007.1, forward strand.
AAGGTAGTTGCCGATGCTCCTCATGATGTACTTTTGGTTTTAGACGGTTCTACAGGTCAGAATGCTTTTGAGCAGGCCAAACAATTTACTGCTGCGACCGAAGTAACCTCGCTTGCTGTAACTAAATTAGACGGAACGGCTAAAGGTGGTGTGGTGATCGGTATTTCAGATCAATTTCAGATTCCTGTAAAATACATTGGTGTTGGAGAAGGAATTGAAGATTTACAGGTCTTTAATAAATATGAATTTGTCGATAGTTTTTTTAAATAATATTTTTTAGATCATTCAATGAGTTTTTCTTCTTTAAAAAATATAACGCCGGTAACTTTTTATTTCGCGAGTGTGGTCTGTTTTGTTTTAGCGAATGTTTTAAAAGACAATAGTTTGTCTTTTTATTATATTTTATTGGTTTTCGGACTTGTGCTGTTCTTCGCAGGCATGCTTAAAAGGATCCGGACAAAACGTTAAAAAATCTCCTTGAGATTTAATTTTTACCTTTAATATTCGAAATTTGTAAAATGCCGTAACAGACATTTTACAAATTTTTATTTTTTTTGAATTTAATACACCTATTTATGAGAAACACTTTTATAATTTTGGTTTTATCGCTTTTGTTGGTAAGCTGTAAACAGGAAATTAAACCAGCAGATATTGCAAAGCTAAACGGTTATTGGGAAATTGAAAAAGTAGTTTTTGATAAAGGTGAGGACAAAGATTATGGAATGAACGAAAATTTCGATTATTTCAACATCAAGGGGATGAAAGGAACACGAACGAAGGTTATGGCGCAGCTTGATGGAACCTTTTTAACCACGGATACTTTTGAGAATGTATCGGTTCGATTTAAAGGAGATCAGGTTTTTCTCGATTATAAAACAGCTTACGCCAAATGGAGCGAGGAACTAATTTCACTTTCCGATCAGAATTTTGTAGTGAAAAACGACCAGAATAAAGAGTATCATTATAAAAAAACAGGACCAGTAAATTTATTAGAAGATGGCAAAAAGACTAAATAATCAAAGTACGATTGGGGCTGTTTTGCAACAGATTATTCAGGTTAATAAATTGCAGCCCGGAATGGATCAAATCGACGTAAAAGAGGCGTGGAGACAGCTTATGGGAAATGGTGTGAATACCTATACCAAGAATGTAGTCTTAAAAGGCAGTACTTTATATGTAGAGCTCGGATCGGCAGTTTTACGGGAAGAACTAAGTCACGGAAAATCTAAAATTGTTAAAATGATTAACGAGGAATTAGGACGTGAAGTGGTTAAAGAGGTAGTTTTACGTTAGATTTTTAGACTGACTTAGACTCGCTTAGACTTCTTAGATTGTTGGATTGTTAGACTTTTTTAAAATAAGATAAAAAGAAAACCCGTTTCGAATGAAACGGGTTTTTTTGTGTTTAAAATCAGAAATCTAAACTCGAAAATCTGAAATTAAAATTGCTCTCTACCAGCAAAGTGGAATGCACCTTCGATAGCTGCGTTTTCGTCGCTATCAGAACCGTGAACTGCATTTTCTCCAATAGAAGTAGCGTATGCTTTACGAATAGTTCCTTCAGCAGCTTCAGCTGGATTTGTAGCTCCAATTAAAGTTCTGAAATCTTCTACTGCATTGTCTTTTTCTAAAATTGCAGCAACAATAGGTCCGCGAGACATGAATTCAACTAATTCTCCGTAGAAAGGTCTTTCTGCGTGAACTGCGTAGAATGCCTGAGCATCAGCTACAGTTAATTGAGTTAATTTTAATGAAACGATTTTGAAACCTCCATTAGTAATCATTGCTAAGATATTTCCGATGTGTCCGTTTTGAACAGCATCCGGCTTAATCATTGTAAAAGTTCTATTAGTTGCCATTTTATTGCTTATTTTTAATTTTGTGCAAAAGTATACTTTTTTTATGAAATGATTTTAATAAATTCATAATTAAAACTATAAGAAATGCTGTTTTGGTAAAGAAAAATGAAAATTATCAGGGTCTGTAGCGGTGTCCCTTCGTTTTGCATTTGTACAATAAAACAGAGACACGCTGTGGCGTGCCTCTGTTAATAAGGGTTTATGTCGTTTAAGGGATAGTTTTTAAACTTTGAAAATCAGTTTGTTTTTGTAGAAAATCCACAATATAAAAGTCCAGATGCCAACATATACTAATGCTCCAGCCAAAGAAGCGGTCATTGGATTGCTGAAAAACGGTGCGATCCCAAAATGGTACAGATAATTTAAAAGATTAATCTGTTCCTCCGGATGATCCGGATTTTTAAACTGAACCATTACCAAAGCCTGAGGGATAATCTGTGAAAAGAAAAACACAATCATCGGATTAACTCCCCAAATCAGGAACAATTTGAATCCTTTTTTGTATTCGGCAATATCAATTACGTAGTAAAGGAAAGCTAAACATGTTGTTCCTAATCCTGTAGTGTATAAAACATAACTGCTGGTCCAGAGCGATTTGTTGATAGGGAAGATAATATCCCAGAGTATACCGGCAATAATTAATGCGATACCTGCAATTGCCATTTTTGCAGCCCTCTGTTTTTTGGAAATTTCACGTTGTAATACCTGGCCAATTAACAAACCGATGATTCCGTTTACGATGGATGGAATAGTACTTAAAACCCCTTCAGGATCCCAGGTTATCGTTCCGCGATACATATGTCCTTCCAATAAAACGCCATCAAGCCATGAAGCTAAATTGGTTTCTTTGTCTAAATTGGCCGCTCCGATTCCGGGAACAGGAACTAATGTCATTATCGCCCAATAGCCTAGCAATAAAGCTGCGCCGGTTATAATTTGTGTTTTTTGAGTTGTTTTTAAGTACAATAAAGAAACCACGAAATAAACAATTGCAATTCGTTGTAAAACTCCCGGTAATCTCACATCATGGTAAGCTTCGATGCCGCTGTAAGCCAGAAACAGATAAATAAACAGAATGGAGAAGGCTAGTATGTTTTTAACTCTGGAACTGAAATTGCCCATTAAAGCATAACCAACAACAACAGTAATAATCAGTCGGCCAATAAGAAGCGGGATTCCTTCTAGACCGAACAGCTGTATTTTGCCAAAATAATTAAAGAAAATTCCAAGGCAAAGCATTCGGAGTGAACGAACCAGAATTTTGTTGAAAGTAGTACCGTCCCAGGATTTGGTGGGCATAGCCAGGGGAACCGCAACCCCCATAATGAAAATAAAAAACGGAAAAACTAAGTCGGTTGGCGTGCAGCCATGCCATTCGGAGTGTAACAAAGGAGCGTAAACGTGGCCCCAGTCTCCGGGATTGTTTACAATAGTCATTAATAAAATAGTCAATCCTCTAAAGACATCTAAAGATATCAGGCGCTCTCTGGTCATAATTTTGGTAAATAGGTTAATTTTTTTTTTAAAGGTTACTATTTGGTTAGAGCTGCAATAATTTCAGAAGAGGCGGTTATTTATTCTGATGACTATTACTTTTTTGTTGCAATTTAAAGCGGAAAACTTTAAATTGGAGATTGTTTTTTATATCGTGATAATATTAAAATTAGTTTCTAAAGGTTTTAAGTTTTGTACTAAAAGCGGAATTAATTGGTCGCCTTTTTCGAGATAAAACTCCGAAAAGTTGGTCTGACGTTCCTGTAAACTCTGATTTGGAAATAGTTCGCATTGCAAATCAACAACACGCTGTATTTTAGAATCCAGTTTTCGTTTTTGTGCCTTCAGTAATCTTTTCTCCAGATTGTCCAGGCCTTTCTTTTGTTTAACCTCCTGAGCTTTTACAGCTCCGCTAAAGGATTTATCCGTTTGTTGCGCTAATTCGTAAAGATATTCAAATTGTTTTACCAACGTTTCTTTTTGAGGCGTTAAATCAATTGGAAAAGCAGATAGTTTGTGCGTAACTGCATTGACTAAATCAGCAGGCTTAGTAAACAAATCTTTCCACTGAAGACCAAGCTGATCCGCTTTTTTGGCTTGTTTTTCGGTACTTAAAAGCACTGAATTACGAACCAATAACATCGGGAAAGTAATGTTTACAGCCTCAAAGAATGATTTTAGCTCAAGCCAGTAAGCAATTTCCCCGCCTCCACCAATATAGCATAAGTTAGGCAGAATAATTTCCTGATATAACGGACGCATAATTACATTTGGACTGAATTTCTCCGGATTACTTTCCAGTAATTTTAAAATTTCTTCTTTTGAAAATGAAATTTTAGTATGGTTGACAAAATAGCGGTCTTTCTCCAGAATAATTCGTTCGCGCAGTTTATCTTCAATATAAAACAGATTGATTTCACGTGGATTTACCTGAATCGTATAATTATTTAATTTTGCGATTGTTTCCTGAACAGCTTTGAAGGACGTTTGCTGTTCCAATTCTTCTTTGATGTAAGGAATGAAAGCACGCTTTAAATCGGCAGCATCGGCATCTAAAATCACCAGACCATAAGTGTCAAACAAACGATTTGCCAGAAAACGTGTCGCATCGGCAAGATTTTCATGCTTTATATAAGCTTCTTCAAAGAGCTTTTTTAAGAAACCTGCGTTTGTACTCGAGCCTAATTCTTTGGAATAGATTTCTAAAAAATCTTTTAAACCTTCTGTCGAAAGTCTTCCCACAGGTCCTGTGCTCTCTTTATTCCATCGAAACTTCTTTCCTTTAAAATTAAAATAATTAATCTCTTCAAAATCATGATCCTCCGTTGCCATCCAATAAACGGGAACAAAATTATGAGCAGGGTATTTTGATTTTAATTCTGAAGTGAGATTGATTGTCGAAATGATTTTATATAAAAAATACAAAGGGCCGCTAAACAGGTTTAACTGATGCCCGGTCGTGATGGTAAAAGTATTTGGGAGTGCTAAAAGCTCAATATTCTCTTTCGTTGCATTTGAAATTTCAATATTCTGATACTGCTTTTTTAACGTCTCAACAAGAGGTACGCGGTTTGCATGGTCAAAATTGGCTTGTTTTTCACTGATTTGCTTTTCAAAATTTTCAAGCGTGGGGAAGTGATTGTATAGGGATTGTAATTCGGTTTTTTGACCTAAATAGTCTTGTATCAATGTAGAGAAATATCCTGAGTTTTGGTAGCTGATACAGTCGGTGGGCATAATTTTAGATTTACTTTTGATAGCTGTAAATTTAATCAAAATATATACTTAAAACTTTTTTTAACGAATGCTTAAGACTTGATTTTTGAGTTGAGATTTAAATGATTGTAAATCAGTATTTTAATTTTAAGTCAATTTAAAAAGAGTAGGAATTTTTTTGTGAAGCGGTAAAATGTTTGTTTTGTTGATTTTGTTAAAACTTTAGGACTAATGTAAAACTATTGTTCTAAAGAATGAGTTTTTAATAATGAAATTCTATTTTTGCAGACAAATATTTGTTGTGTAAAAATGAGGAGATTCATTTTTTGTAGCAGTATTTATAAGAAAAACGATAGCAAAGCCAGATGAAAAATAACCCTAAGCAGAAGAACTCTTTAAAACATGTTCTTTTTGGTTCCTTGATTGGTACCACCATTGAATTTTTTGATTTCTATATTTATGCCAACGCAGCCGTGTTGGTTTTCCCGCAATTATTTTTCCCCGGTTCAGATTCGACTATGGCAACGCTGGAATCTTTGGCTACTTTTTCAATTGCCTTTTTATCGCGCCCTTTAGGTTCCGCGTTTTTTGGACACTATGGAGATAAAATCGGACGTAAATTCACTTTAGTAGCCGCTTTATTAACGATGGGTATTTCAACAGTTGCCATTGGATTTTTGCCAGGTTATGCCAGTATTGGGGTAGCTGCGCCTTTATTACTAATGCTGTGTCGATTTGGGCAAGGTGTAGGTTTAGGCGGCGAATGGGGTGGTGCTGTTTTATTGGCGATTGAAAACGCTCCACCGGATAAACGAGCCTGGTACGGAATGTTTCCGCAATTAGGCGCTCCCATCGGATTGTTGCTTTCGGGAGGAACTTTTTTAATTCTGACCGACACGATGACTAATGAAAATTTTATGGATTATGGCTGGAGAATTCCGTTTATAGCAAGTTCGCTTTTGGTTGTTGTTGGATTTTATATTCGAACAAAAATTACAGAAACTCCTTCATTTGAAAATGCTAAAAAAGAACAGGAAGAGGTTAAAGTTCCTTTTTTTACTTTGACTAAGTCTTACCGAAATCAATTGATTTTTGGAACATTGGCGGCTGTTACCACCTTTTTGGTTTTTTATCTGATGACGGTTTTTACTTTAAGCTGGATTACTTCAGATTTAGGGATTACCAAAAGAAATGCCTTGTTGGTTCAGTTATTCTCCGTTTTGTTTTTTGCACTTCTTATTCCGGTTTCGGCAGTAGTGGCGGATAAAATCGGGCGACGTAAAATGCTAATTATTGCCACGATAGCGATTGCACTTTTCGGATTTTCGTTTTCTTATTTTCTGAGCGCCGCAAATATGGTTCTAATTACCACATTTGCCTGTATCGGAATGGCTTTAATGGGCTTCACTTATGGCCCTTTAGGAACTTTTCTTTCGGAATTATTTCCAACAAATGTTCGTTATTCTGGAGCATCTTTGACCTTTAATTTGGCGGGAATCCTGGGGGCAGCGTTTGCTCCAATGATTGCCATTTGGCTGGCCAGTACCTACGGCTTGAGTTATGTAGGGTTTTATCTGACTGGTGCTGCGGTAATTTCATTGGTTTCCTTTTTAGTGGTTTCTAAGAAAGTGCATCAGTTTTAAGATCCAATTAAAATATAAAATTCTCTATAGGGGCTATGATTTAAAATTATAGCCTCTTTTTTTTGCTAATTAGAAAAGTATTTAGATATTTGTCTAAATATATAAATGATGAACGATATTTTTAAAGCCCTTAACGATGCAACGCGAAGAGAAATTCTGGAGCTTTTAAAGCATAAGGATTTGTCTGCGGGAGAAATTGCTGATGCTTTTAATATATCAAAACCCAGTATTTCGCATCACTTAGATATCTTAAAACGTGCCGATCTAATTACTTCTGAAAAAACAGGGCAATTTATCATCTACTCCATCAATACCACCATTATGGAAGATGTTTTGCAATGGATACTAACTTTTAAAAAATAAAAAATGAATTTAGAATTGAAAAAAGAGCTTCCAATTATTGGAATTGTTATGATTCCGTATGCATACTTAGCATTTATCTGGAACAGCCTTCCGGAAAGAGTTCCGATTCACTGGAATATGAACGGTCAAATTGACCGATGGGGCAGTAAACCTTTTTTGATTGTGTTGGTTTTTTTATTACCGGTTCTGACTTATGCGATAATGTCTTCAGCGGCACTACTTGACCCTAAAAAAAGACTTTCGTTAATGGGAAAGAAGTTTTATCAATTGAAGTTTTTTATGGTTCTGTTTATGTCTTTATTGTCTTTATTTCTTTTATATGTCACAAAAAATCAGTCCGTTTCAAATCCAAATTTGATTTATGTTTTGGCGGGATTTTTAATTATGGTTTTGGGGAACTATTTTAAAGTAATTCAGCCCAATTATTTTATTGGAATTCGCACACCATGGACCCTCGAGAGTCAGGAAGTTTGGAAGGCTACACATGCATTTGCAGGTAAACTTTGGTTTGTGGGTGGGATCATCATCATTTTAGGAGGATTGATTTTTTCAGGTTTTGTTTTCTCAAAGGCATTTGTCACAATCGGGATTGTTTTAGCATTTGTGCCGGTAGCCTATTCTTTTATCAAATTCAAACAATTGGAGAAAAAACAAGGGAAGTTGTAATTCCTGATCATTAACAAAGCAATCTTATTTATTTCAATAAAAATGATAAAAACAATACTCACTTTAATAGTAGCTTTAGTTTCTTATATAATGAACGGACAAGAAATTTCAGGGCAATGGAACGGACTTTTAAAAATACAGGGGACTCAACTTCGGGTTGTTTTTCATATTGCTAAAACAGAAACGGGATATATTTCTACAATGGATAGCCCGGATCAGGGAGCAATAGGAATTCCTGTTGCAAAAACCTCTTTTGAAAATGCTGTTTTGAAATTAGAAATTGCTGCCATAAGAGGTTCTTATGAAGGAATTTTGAACAGTAATAATGTTGTTGAGGGAAAGCTTACACAAGCAGGGAAATCAGTTGACATCAACTTGTCAAAAGAAATAACTCAGAAAGAAGTGTCCAGGAAACCTCAGGAGCCGATAAAACCATATCCGTATTATACCGAAGATGTGAAATTTGAAAACAAGGCAGCCAATGTAACTCTGGCTGGAACATTATCTCTGCCTAAAAAGGAAGGGAACTTTCCGGCAGTAATTCTAATTACAGGAAGTGGACCACAAAATAGAGATGTAGAAGGCTTAGGGCATAAAACATTCTTGGTATTATCGGATTATTTGACAAAAAAAGGAATTGCTGTTTTGCGTTTTGATGATCGTGGTGTTGGTGAATCTACCGGAGATTTTTCGAGCGCAACAACATTTGATTTTGCAAAAGATGTTCAGGCAGGAGTGGAGTATTTAAAAACAAGAAAAGAAATTAATAAAAGTAAAATTGGCCTAATAGGCCATAGTGAAGGCGGAATAATAGCCCCGATCGTTGCCGGAAACTCAAAAGATATTGATTTTATTGTTTTATTAGCCGGTCCCGGACTTAAAGGAGACAAGTTGCTTTTGCTGCAAAAAGAATTAATTGAGAGACAAAGCGGAATGCCGGAAGAAGAAATTCAAAAAGGTCAGGAGATTTTTAGAGGTGCTTATGATATTTTATTGGCTTCTTCTGCTTTTGACGATACTTTTAAAAATAAAATCACGAGTTATTTCAAATCAAAATTTCCAGGTACCAAAAATGAAGCTATGGCAAAATACTGTGCCGATTTTATCAATAATATTTGGTTTTATAATTTTATAAAGATTGATCCGGTTTCTGTTTTAGAAAAAGTAAAATGTCCTGTTTTAGCGCTTAACGGAGGCAAAGATTTACAGGTTCCGGCCGAAGTGAATTTAGAAGTTATAAAAAAGACGCTAGTGAAATCAGGGAATAAAAAAGTGACTACTAAAATTTTGCCTGATATGAATCATTTGTTTCAGGAATGTAAAACCGGTTCACCAAATGAATATGAGAAAATAGAACAAACATTTTCTCCAATTGCGTTAGACGAAATTTCTAGTTGGATTTTGTCGCAGGTAAAATAATTATAAAATAGAAAAGCCCTTCAGTGAAAGGGCTTTTTTATTTATCGTTTCAGACTAAAATGTCCTCTGAATTCTTTTCCATTTGAACGTGTAGCTGTAAACCAATAATCTGAAGTAGGTTCATTTTTTCCGAGGTATGTTCCATCCCAAAAGGCATCCTTAGTTATTTCTTTAATGAATTTACCGTAACGATCAAATATTTGAATCACGGTGTTAGGTGCCAGATATCCAAAATCTATTGTCCAGGTATCATTATAGCCGTCATTATTTGGCGTGAAAAATTTAGGAAATGGAATTTCGTCAACTAAGTGGATACAATTTTGATTGGTAGCTTCAAGAATATTTATAGCAACTGAAATTCTGTCGCTTTCACAATTCGAAATGGTTTGAGAGGCATAATAGGTCATTCCATTTTTAAGTGGAGTTGATTCTAATAACGCTACAGTAGAAATGTTACTTTCAAACCATTTTATATTTTGCCCAATGATATTGATGTCTTTTATGGAAGCATTCTGCTGGAAACAGAAAGTTTGTCGTGATTCAGCTATTGGTTTTTGAGTATCCTGTATTTTTACAATGATTGCAAGTCTTTCGCTTTCGCAGTTGTTTAGTGTTTGTGTTACGTAGTAAGTTTGGTTTTTTAATAACGTTGTTTCCTGTAAAATGTTTCCATTTATAGCAGAATCATACCACTTCAAAGCTGTTCCTGTTATAGCAAGATCTTCAATTGTAGCAATCTCGTCGATACAGAATTGTTGATTGTTATTTCCGGTTGGCAAAGGAGTATTATGAATTTTTACTAAAATTGGAGTTCTGTCACTCTCACAACCTGTAGTTTGTGATGCGTAGTAGGTTCTGTTGTTTTCAAGTAAAGTTGTACTTGGTAAGGCAGCAGCAGAGAAACCGGTGTCATACCATTTTATATTTTGCCCAGTTATTTGAATATCATTAAGCGTTTTATTCTCTTTTTTACAAAATGCCTGTCCTGTAGTTGCTGTAGGAGCAGAAGGCATATTTACAGAAAAAACTGTAACCCCAAATCGTGGTCCTTCACAATTATTTACAGTTTGCGAAGCGTAGTAAGTTTTACCATCTTCAAGATTTGTAGTTTCTACTAATGATGAACCATTGTTTGCGGCATTATACCATTTTATGTTTTGGCCAGTAATCTGAATACTTGAAATTGTTGCATTTAGCTCTGTACAAAAAGGCTGATTTGCATCCCCCGTTGGCGCTGTCGTATTTTGAATGTTAACAGTAACAGGAATTCTTTCGCTTTCACAACCGTTAATCGTTTGAGTTGCATAATAGGTTACTCCATTTTGAAGTAAAGTTGTATTTGATAAAAGCGTTCCGGCTGTTTGGGTGTTGTACCATTTTATATCTTGTCCCGAAATTTGAATATTATTTATAGTTGCATTTTTATCGATGCAAAAAGTTTGAGGGCTATTAGCAGATGGAAGTGGCTGATTTGTTATGGTAACCATTTGATTTTGATGAGAAATATTCCCGTTTCCATCATTATAATCCCAGATAATGGTATAATTTCCGGGCAAACTGAAAGATAAAGGACTTGTAGTTGAACCAGTAATTGAACCCATACAAACATCTGTTGCAGTAGGAATTATGGTTATGGTCGTATTACAGTCTCCTGTTATAGTTGGGAGAGTTGTTGTGTCAGGAGTTGGTGCCTGAATGTCACCAATTACTACTTCAATATCATAATTTTTTTCACATCCACAATTGTCACTTGCTTTTAAATGATATGTACCATTGTATAGGCTAGACACATTTATAATACTTGGGTTTTGTAGGGTACTAGTAAAAGTATTAGGTCCTGTCCATGAATAATTATATCCCGATTCAGCTTTGAAGTTTAATATGTCTCCAATACAAACAGGAGAATTACTTGTTGGGTTTGCATTAATATTGCAAGTGCTTTCTTCTGAAAAACCCATCAGATAAAAATTTGAGCGGCCATTTATGTTTTGTTGGTATGAATTAGAATCTGTTATCCTATCATCTTGTGCTGTTTGCCCACCAATGATTATATTATTGTTTTCAAAGCATATTTTATTTTTTGAATATTGATCAAAACCATTAACATAAGTTCCGAATAGTAATTGTCCGGATTTTGTAAATTTTCCAATGTATCCTTCTGCAAAACCATTTCTTTTATAAGTACAAGGGGTAGTTATTGTATTATCTCCACCCATTCCTCCAAGATATAACGAGTTATTCTTGAAAATAATTGAATATATTATGGAAGATTTTCCTAAATATGTTCCCCACATCCTTTGTCCATTACTATTTAATTTAGCTAAAAAACCTGCTTCCGTCCATATTTTATAATCATCAAAACTTCCCGGAGTAGCAATATTGTCACCAGTATCACTGCTGCTTACTGTTCCGCCGATATATACACTGTCTTCATCATCAATCTCGATAGTTTCAATTCTATTTCTGGCTCCATAGTAAGTACTCCAAATTCTGTTACCGTCTAAAGTAAACTTATAAACAGTACCACCAATATAGTTAGTCGTTCCGAGAGGGAAAGGATTCTCCTGAAAAGTTCCCGGAGTAGAAATATAATTTTTACTCATTGTTTTCCCCCCCTAAAACGAGATAATTTGAACCTATTTTAATTGTTTCGATATAGTCTAAAGATTCTCCACCAATATAGGTTCCCCATAGTATGTTTCCATTTGGATTAAATTTTATCATAAAACCATCATTCGAAGAATTAGATATGGTACCCGTTTGATTTAATAGTGTTTGGAAAGTATTATTTGTAGAAATTCCGGAATAACTATTTGTATTACCTACTACATAGATGTTATTATTAGCATCAGTATCAACATCAGCCGCAACATCAGTTCCTCCTGTTCCAAAATAAGTCCCCCAGATTCTGATTCCGGAAGAATTAAATTTAGTCACAAATGCATCAGTTGAATTATAATCTATTGCAGGTTTGAAAGAATTCGGAGTTGCTATATTTTTATTACTCATTGTTTGACCAACAATAACAATATTATTTTGTTTGTCAATTTTTAATGCGTGTACTCGATCCCAGCTTTCTCCTCCATAAAATGTGCCCCAAATGCGCTTTCCTAGCTTATCAAACTTAGCAATTATAATGTCAGATTGCATAGAGGAAGCATCTCCAACAGCTGTTTGATGTGCTCCTGCCGTTGCATAAATCGAAGACGTACTGATAGTATATCCAGTAAAATAAATATTGCCATCGCTATCACTGCCTATATCTGCAAAATCATTGCTAATGCCTTCACCATAATAAGTCCCCCAAAGTCTAGTTGGTACAGGGTCAATAACAATCATTTTTCCATTAACAGGATCGGTCGAATCAAATCCATAAACATCTTTTTTAATTTTTCGATACCCGACAGCAATCTCCTTTTTACTATTTCCTTCTTCAATCCAGCTTGCAGGAAGTGTTTCTTCCATTTTTCCGAAGCGAACATTCATCTGAATTTTATTATCAACCAAATCAGTTTCAGCGCCATTAAACTTTAATTGAATATCAGAGATTTTACCTTTTGGATGAATTATAAAATTGTATTCGACGATTTTTTTGGGATCATTCGGAATCGTAAAAACAACATCAATATCAGGGTAAATATTTTTATAAGTTATTTGTTTGAATTGATAAACACCAGTAATTCCTTCCGGTTTATTGGGAACATTATAGTAATTATCAAAATCTGTTGATTTTTGTTCTGTAATTAATTCAACTTTTGAATTTGAGTTTACAAAATCAATGTCAATTCGATGAAAAATATATTCTAAATCAAACTCTGGTTTTTCTTCATTATCCTTTTCGGGAATTCGATACGGAAGTATTTTGGCTGTTTTTGGAGTTTGTCGATGAGGAGTTTTCTTAACTTCATATACGTCATATGAAAAGCCATTTTTCTTTAACTGAACATTTAATCCGTTAGAGTTTAGTAAATATTTTACCTCCGTATTTGGTTTTCCTTTTTGATCGATAATCTGTCCTTTATTTTCTTTAAAACCAATAGATTGGTTTTTATTTTGTGAAAATAAGTGAAGTGTGAACAGAAAGAAAATAAAGAATAATTTATGCTTCATTATAATGATTTGGATTTTCGCAAATGTAATTAATTATCCATAAAGGAGACCCCAAAATCGCAAGTTGAATCTTTTCCTGAAAAGTCTCTAAATATCCCGTATTTTTGCAAAAAAATAATGCCGTCTTGAAAACGAAACTCTTCATTGTTACTCCGCCTTTTACGCAGCTGAATACACCGTATCCGGCAACAGCCTATATAAAAGGATTTCTGAATACCAAAAATATCGAATCGGTTCAGGCTGATTTGGGTATTGATGTGATTCTGGAATTGTTTTCGAAGAAGGGTTTAATTGATTTGTTTCTTTATTCGGAGCGTCTTTTTGCAAACGGGTCTTCCAGAGCGGAGTCGAAGGATGGCGTTTCCGATAATTCAAAACGTATTTTTGCTTTGCAGGACGAATACATCAAAACAATTGATGCTGTAATTCAGTTTTTGCAGGGAAAAAATCCAACTTTGGCTTTACAGATTTGTCAGGAAGATTTTTTACCCGAAGCTTCTCGTTTTGCGCAATTAGAAGAACTCGATTGGGCTTTCGGAACAATGGGAACGCAAGATAAAGCCAAACATTTGGCTACTTTATATCTCGAGGATATCTCTGATTTTATTGTAGAATGTATCGATGAAAATTTTGGTTTTAGCCGATATGCAGAGCGTTTAGGCCGAAGCGCCAATTCGTTTGACGAATTGTACGAAGCCTTACAGCAGAAACCAACCTACATCGATTCTATTTTAATTTCGATTCTAAAAGAAAAAATGGAAGCGGTAAAGCCCACTTTTTTTCTAATATCTGTTCCCTTTCCGGGGAATTTGTACAGTGCTTTTCGCTGTGCCCAATGGATAAAACAACATCATCCCGAAGTTAAAATTTCGATGGGTGGAGGTTTTCCCAATACCGAATTGCGTTCGCTTTCTGATGCGCGTGTTTTCGAATTCTTTGATTTTATCACTTTAGATGATGGTGAAGTTCCAATTGAAGAATTAATATTCAATTTAGAAAATTCAAATTCCAATTCATATAAAAGAACTTTTCTACTGGAAAACGGAGAAGTAGTCTACAAAAATAATTCGTTAAAACACGATTACAAACAAGCCTATGTAGGTACTCCGGATTATTCGGATCTGCCTTTGGACAAGTACATTTCGGTAATCGAAATTGTAAATCCAATGCACAGAATGTGGAGTGACGGCCGTTGGAATAAACTTACTATGGCGCATGGCTGTTATTGGGGAAAATGTACTTTTTGTGATATTTCACTTGATTATATAAAGGTTTACGAACCGGTCGCGGCTAATTTGCTCTGCGATCGTATGGAGGATTTGATGCTGCAAACTGGGCAAAATGGTTTTCATTTTGTCGATGAAGCTGCTCCGCCGGCTTTGATGCGTGCTTTGGCGTTAGAAATTTTACGTCGAAAATTGGCGGTAACCTGGTGGACCAATATCCGATTTGAGAAAAGTTTTTCAAAAGATCTGTGTCTGCTGCTGAAAGCCTCAGGCTGTATTGCTGTTTCCGGTGGTCTGGAAGTAGCTTCTGACCGATTGCTAAAACTAATTGATAAAGGAGTTACGGTAGAGCAGGTGGCAAAAGTGACCCGGAATTTTACCGAAGCCGGAATTATGGTTCATGCTTATTTGATGTATGGTTATCCCACCCAAACGGTTCAGGAAACGGTCGATAGTCTCGAAATGGTACGCCAGCTGTTTGAGGCAGGAATCCTGCAGTCGGGATTTTGGCATCAATTTGCCATGACAGCTCATAGTCCGGTTGGATTGTATCCGGAGAAATTTGGTGTGACCAAAGCGACGGAAGCAATCGGAACTTTTGCTAATAATGATATCGATTATACCGATTCTACAGGAGTCAATCACGATAAATTTAGTTTCGGATTAAAGAAGTCACTCTTTAATTTCATGCATGGCATCTGCTTTGATTATGAATTGCAGGATTGGTTTGATTTTAAAATCCCGAAAACAAAAATAGACCCGGATTTTATTTTTAATGCCCTTGAAGAAGGAAATGATTTTAATACAAAACCCAATGCCAAAGTAGTTTGGTTAGGCGGAAAGCCATTTGTGGAGGCTTTTACAAAATCTAAAAAAGGAAGAACCTGGGAAATGATGGGGTTCACTTTTCACGATAAAAAAGAAAGTTTCAACATTCAGACGAATAAAGAGGAAGGCGAGTGGCTGGTTGAAATTTTAAGTAAAATTGCCATTTCAAACAGCAAAAATTACACTTTTCAGGAAGTGAAAAATGATTTTGAGACCCATTTGGATGATTTTGAATTGTTTTGGTATTCCAAGCCTGTCAATACCTTACGTGAATTCGGATTGTTGGTTTTATAATTCGAAAAAGGGTAAACATAACCTTAATATTCTACACTAGTTCCGTCATTCGGAATCGAAACTTTGTCCAGAAGATCATTGTCAGAAAGAGCCTGTTTTAATTCGGTTCTAGTAGTAGGGCAATGATTTAAAGCCTCTAAGTGATTGGCGAAAACTTTTCCGGGTGCAAGTGCGGCAAATTTCAGGATGTCATTCATTCGCATCAATAGGGGCTGGCCAATATCTAACCTTGCAGTTCCACAGGCTACAATCGAAATATCGGGCTTAAATTCAATCAGTACTTTTTGTACATGTTCTGTAAAAATGGTGTCAGAGCTGATGTAAACCGATTTTTGAGCGGGTAATTCGATATGAAAACCCATTACATTTCCCATAAGTTTAGCAATAAACCCATAACCGTGAATGGCCGGGATTCCTGTGATTTTGCCTCCGAGAAATTCCTGAGGATCCCAATAATTTAAGGTTTGTATGATGTTCAATCCTCTTTTTGATAAAGCATCTTCATCTTTACTGCTGCAAACAACAGGAATACTTTTTCGTCTTAAAAAAATCTCGCCTGCTTTGTCGATATGATCAGGGTGTAAATGCGTAATCAGACAAATTGTTACTTTGCTTAAAATATCTCTGCTGTTTTTAGGCAGGGCAACTAACGGATTTCTTTTAGGTTTATAACGAAAAATGGTGAAGGGCGGAATCGTTTTTCTTTTCCCTAACATTGGATCGACCAATATAACATCGGTTTCAGTTTCTATAACTAAAGTGGCGTTGCGTAAATGATGTAATTTCATATCGGGGAAAAATTATAGATACTAAAATACAAAAAATATAAAAGAATTAAAAGGGATAAATTACATGGTAAACCGAAATCCAATTCCGTGTAAGTTTTCAATAGTGATGTCTTTTTCGTTGCTTAAAATCTTACGGAGACGTGAAATAAAAACGTCCAGACTGCGTCCCATAAAATAGTCATCAGTGCCCCAAAGCGAGGTCAGAATCTGTTCTCTTTTTAAAACAGAATTTTTGTTGTCCAAAAACAACTTCAATAATTCGGCTTCACGTTGCGTAAGGCTGATTTTTTCGCTTTCATTGAAAAGAACAAAGTTGCTGGTATCAAATTGATATTTTCCAATTTCATAAACCAGTTTTTCAACAGGGACGTTTTTCTGCGAACGTTTTAGGAAAATTTCAATTTTTAAAAGCAATTCCTCAATGCTAAAAGGCTTTACGAGATAATCATCGGCACCTAAACGCAATCCTTTGATGCGATCTTCTTTTAATGTTTTGGCTGAGAGAAAGATAATCGGAATATCGCTGTTGCTCTTTCTGATTTCGGTGGCTAGCTCAAAACCGTCCATTTTGGGCATCATGATGTCAAAGATACAAATGTCAAAATTCTCTTTTTTAAAGTTTTGCAGACCCGTTATTCCATCACTACAATGATGTACTTCATAGTTGTTTTGTTCCAGATTGTCTTTGGTCAGGAACGCGAGGGTCTCATCGTCTTCAGTATAAAGTATTTTGAATTGTTTCATTTTTTATAGGGAATTGATAAAGTTATAGTGATGCCTTTCTCCGAATTGTTTTCGGCTTTTATTTTCCAGTTATGCAAGTTGCAAATTTCTTTAACATAATACAAGCCAAGTCCAAAACCATTTACCTCATTGCTTTTTTCGTTTGGAGCGCGATAGAATTTATCAAAGATAAAAGAAATGTTCTTAGGAGAAACTCCAATTCCGTTGTCTTTAAAAGTTAGTTTTAAAACAGAGTTTTCGACTGCGATTCCAATTACAACCCGCGACTTTTCGGAGCAATATTTAACCGCATTATCAAGTAAATTATAAACTAAATTGGAGAAATGAAAAACGTCAGTTTCTATTTTATATTCTTTGGAGACCGTCTCAATTTTGACGTTGGCTTCAGGATATTTTAAAAGGATGTTCTGGATGATTTCTTCAATAATAGGGACAAGTATAACCGTTTCTTTTTGTAACTCCAGAGGAGCATAATCTGACTTGGCAACGTTCAGGATCTTCTCAATATGACCGTTCAGTTTGTGGCTTTGATTGATAATAATGTCAGTATAGGTATAGAGTTTTTTATCGTCTTTAATCGGTTTTTGCTCAATTAAGTATTTCGAGGCAATTAGAATAGAGGACAAAGGTGTTTTAAATTCATGCGTCATATTGTTGATGAAATCACGCTGCAGTTCTGAGTATTTTTTGTGCTGTAAAAGCGTAAAAATAGAATACACATAAATCAGCAAAATAAGAATCAAAGCAATCGAAAGTATGAACCAAAATCGCATCGAACTAAACAAATAGGTCGTTTCATTTGGAAAACGTATGGCAAAATAATAAACCAAATTTTTATGTTTTGGAAAATAAACCGATTGCTTAACTTTAGTTTTTTCAGATAAAGAAATATAATTTCCGTAAACCATCTCGTCACTTTGGCAATTGTACATGGCGTACTCAAAATCGGTGGTGATATTCATTTTTTTGAATTCGTTTTTCAGATAAAATTCTAAAATATCGGGTTCGAAATCATTATCAATATTTACGATATAATAGTCGTTTGCAATTTTTTGAACAGGATTTTGTGCAGGCAGCTCATGATTGGTTCCTTCGTATAATTTTTTGGCTACTTCGAGTAAAGCGATATGTGCTTTTTGATTGAGTTTTTTTTGCTCTAAAGTAAAAGCCTCTTTAGTCCAAAGCAATTGTGCTACCAGTATACTTATAATGGCGATTAATCCTAAGATGATGATGCTATTGAGTTTGTTGAGTTTCAAGAAAAAAGTGGTTTTTGATGGTGTAATATTAATCAAATTTATAGTTAAAAACACCAATTAACAAGTCGTTAACAAAGATTTGAAAGCGGTTAACAGCGTCTTGCTCAGTTCGGGAGTACTTTTGAAATATCATTAACCAATAAAATATTTAGCTATGAAAATGATTAAAATTTCGATGTTGTCTTTGGCATTATGTTTAATGTCTTTTTCGGCGATTGCACCACTAAAATCTATTAGTTCAGAAACAAAAGTTGCTGCAGTAGCTGCTTCATCTGTGGTATGGAAAGCAGAAACTATAGATGTGGGTGAAATTCCTCAGGGAACTCCAAAAGTAATTGTTTACGAATTTAAAAATACTGGAAAAACGGCTGTTGTCATTACAAACGTACAAGGATCTTGTGGCTGTACAGCGACAGATTACACTAAAGAACCGGTTTTACCTGGAAAATCAGCTAAAGTAACTGCTACTTACAATGCAGCGAACAAAGGTGGTTTTACAAAAACAGTTACTGTGACTACAAGTGCCGAGAGCACTCCAAAAATCCTTACTCTAAAAGGCACAGTGATTTAAATTTAGAGGTTAGTTATAAAGCAGGGAACTCCGGATATCATATGTCCGGAGTTTTTTTTGGTTTTATTTCAGAGGATTAAAGGAGCAGTAATATTTTGTACTGTAGGTCAATCTTCAGCAAAACTTTTCTACTTTTATTGTAAAAATAATAGTTATGAAGTTTTTGTACCCCCTTATTGCTGTTGTCCTTCTTTTAAGCGTTGTTTCCTGTAATAAGAAATCGGAAGAAAAGGGTGAAGAATCCAAAAAAGCAGCGAAGCAAATCATGCCGGAACTTAAAATTAAAATTGACAGCTCAGGTATTGTCGGTTTTTATCAGGCCTATCCCAAGTTAATTAAGTTTCAGGAGGACGTTCTGGCCTTGTACAAAAAACACAATTCTACTCAATTATGGCTCGACAATAAAGGAGTTGTAGAATTTGGAAATTTATTATTCAACAAATACAAAGGACTGGATCAGGAAGGGCTGAAAGCTAATTTCCCTTATAAAGAAATGATCAGTCCAATATTTGAGCACACTGCTGACAACAAACTATCGAAAGCCGATACCGATTTGATGATTACTAATTTGTATTTCTACTACGTCAAAAAAGTATCCGGAGTCGACGAGAAAACCACAAAGTCTCTGGAATGGCTTTTGCCGCGAAAAAAAGTAAACTATCAGGTATTTTCTGATTCGATTTACAAAAAGGCTACGATTAGTGACGATAAGAAAAGCAAAATGTTCAGTCAGTACTACAAACTACGCGATGCACTTCATCAATATAGAGAAATAGAGAAAAAAGGAGGATGGAAAACCATAGAAACAGAAGAAGGTTTTAAAAGCTTTAAAACAGGAGATTCTGTAGCGGCTATTGGACAGATAAGGGCGAGACTTTATGCAACAGGTGATTTAAAGGAGAACACTAACAGTAATGTCTGTGATTCCGTTTTAATTGCAGCGGTTAAGAATTTTGAATCACATCATGGTTTAACACCTAAAAATATAATCCTGCCAGAGCATATTGCCGAACTGAATGTGCCTGTTTCTGACAGAATCAAAACGATTATTGTCAATATGGAACGCTGTCGATGGATCGATCCGGAACTTGAAAAAGGAAAAGAATATATAGAAGTTAATATTCCTGAGTTCAGATTGTATTTGATCCGAAATGGAGAAATTGCTTTTGTGTCGCCGGTAGTAGTGGGCAAAGCGATGACACAAACCGTTATTTTTAGCGGTCTGATGAACAACATTGTTTTTAGTCCGTATTGGAATGTACCCACCAGTATAATCAATAAAGAGATCAAACCCGGAATGGCCAGGAACAAGAATTATCTGAGAGAGAAAAACCTTGAATGGAATAACGGTGCGGTTCGTCAGTTACCCGGAAAAAACAACTCGCTTGGTTTGGTGAAGTTTTTGTTTCCAAACTCAAACAATATTTACCTGCACGATACACCTGCCAAAAGTTTGTTTGAAAGAGAAAACAGAGCTTTCAGCCACGGTTGCGTGCGTGTAGGGAAACCAAGAGAACTTGCGATCGAACTCTTGAAGCAAGATCCTTCCTGGACTCCGGCACGAATCGATAAAGCCATGCATACCGGTAAAGAAAACTGGTATACTTTAAAAAGGAAGGTGCCTGTTTATATTGGCTACTTTACCGCCTGGGTAGATCGCAAAGGACAATTGAATTTTTATAAAGACATCTATCAGAGAGACGAAAGTTTGATAAAACTGCTGACGGAAGAATAAAAGAAGCGTTTAAAAAGATAGCAAATAGGAAATAATAGATTTAAGTTTGTTTTCTTTTTTATGATTTTCTCTACTATGGCAGCAAATGTAACACTACCGAATATTTTTGGCGACAATATGGTCTTGCAGCGCAATTCCGAAGTAAAAATATGGGGTTGGGCGAATCCAAAAGAAGAAATCGCATTAATTTCCGGTTGGGATCATCAAAAGTATCAGACGACTGTAAACCAGCAGGGACACTGGGAGATTACGATCAAAACTCCCGAAGCAGGCGGTCCTTATACCATTTTTTTGATAAAAGGGAAAGAGGAGATTTTACTGAACAATATTCTCATTGGAGAAGTATGGGTTTGTGCAGGACAATCAAATATGGAAATGTCGGCAAGCTGGGGAATCGATAATGAAGAAGAGGAAGTAAAAAAAGCTACTGACGGCGCTATTCGCTTTTTTACTGTTCCTCAATTAACCGCTTCAAAACCACAGTCTGTACTTTTAGGAAACTGGACAGAATCGACTCCGGAAACCATGAAAAATTTTAGCGCAATCGGCTATTTCTTTGCAAAACGTTTGCGTGAGGATTTGAAAAATGTTCCTATCGGATTGATATCTTCCAATTGGGGAGGAACCACGGCTGAAATCTGGATGCCGGAAGAAATTGTTCAGAATGATCCTGTTTTAGCAGAAAATGCCAGAAAATTTAATGAGCAGGAATACGAGCCACGCCAACCCGGACGGGCCTATAACGCAATGATTCATCCAATTGTTGGGTTTAAAATTGCCGGAACTATCTGGTATCAGGGAGAATCGAATGTCGGTTCGCTGGTTTATGATCAAACTATGGCGGCTTTGATTGCCTCCTGGCGGGAAGTCTGGAAAGATGATTTCCCTTTTTATTATGTTCAGATTGCCCCTTATAAAACCAGAGGCAATAACTTCTTTAATGTCATTTTAAGAGACTCACAAAGAAAATTGCTCCATAAAGTTCCTAAAACCGGAATGGTCGTGATCAGTGATGTTTCAAATGTGAAAGAAATTCATCCAAAAGATAAAAAGCCGGTGGGAATCCGTCTGGCGAATCTTGCTTTGGCTGAAACCTATAAAATCAAACCGAATTTGGTAAACGGACCACTCTTTAAGGATTTTATAGTAGAAGAGCATAAAACAATAGTTTCTTTCGATGCCGCTGATGGATTGCATTTTAAGAATATAAACTCCAGTCAGTTCGAAATGGCCGGAGCCGATGGGATCTTTTATTCTGCCGAAGCTTCTATACTAAAGGATCAGGTTATTTTGACCAGTAAAAAAGTATTACATCCGGTGAAAATCCGTTTTGCCTGGGGAAACACAATTCAGTCGGATCTTTTTAATGAAGTGAATTTGCCTGCTTCTTGTTTTAGTACCGATTGAAAGTTGAAATGCCGAAAAAAGAAGTTTATTTTTTTTATCTTTAAAACTATAAAATGTACACCTTTTAAATTATAATAATGAAATACAACAGATGTGGAAAAAGTGGGTTGTTACTGCCGCAGATTTCTTTAGGATTGTGGCATAACTTCGGATCAGTAGATAATTTTGATACTGCAGAATGTATTGCTGTGGAAGCTTTTGATAAAGGAATTACACATTATGATCTGGCCAATAACTACGGACCAGTTCCGGGATCGGCGGAAACTAATTTTGGAAAGATTCTCTGGCATAATTTTCAGGGAAATTTAAGAGACGAAATTATTATTTCAACAAAGGCCGGTTATACAATGTGGGACGGACCTTATGGAGATTGGGGTTCCCGTAAATATTTGTTATCGAGTTTGGATCAGAGTTTGAAAAGAATGAAGGTCGATTATGTGGATATTTTTTATTCGCATCGCCCGGATCCGGAAACTCCAATTGAAGAAACCATGATGGCTTTAGATTATACCGTGAGAAGCGGAAAAGCTTTGTATGTGGGAATAAGCAACTATTCGGCAGAGCAAACCAGCGTTGCGGTTGATGTTTTAAAACAATTGGGAACACCGTGTTTGATTCATCAGGCAAAATATTCCATGCTGGAGCGTTGGGTAGAAAACGGTTTGCTTGATGTTCTGGACGAAAAAGGAGTGGGGTGTATCGCTTTTTCTCCTTTGGCACAGGGGCTGTTGACGGATAAATACCTAAACGGAATTCCGGAAAACTCCAGAGCACATAATCCAAACGGACATTTGAAAGAAGATGAGGTTACACAGGAGCGCATCCAAAAATTAGTTCAGTTGAATGAAATTGCTAAAAACAGAAATCAGTCTTTGGCTCAAATGGCTTTATCATGGCTGCAAAAAGACAAACGAATTACTTCGGTTTTGATCGGAGCAAGTTCTGTGCGTCAATTGAATAATAATATAGAGTGTTTACAAAATCTTGATTTTACACAAGATGAATTAAATGCAATCGAGAAAATTTTAGCATAATCCGGTTTTTAGATTCCTGGAGAAAGGCGCACAACTGTGCGTCTTTTTTTTGCGCCAAGTTTATCAGCATTCTTAAAAGAGGAATTCCTATAGAGTCTTAAGCTGATCGGGTATAGAAGCTCTTAGTTTAGTATAGCGCATTGTAATTTATTTTTTAGTTAAGCATAGTGGAACTTTTTTAAGAAAGTCTGTTCGAAATGGAACAGGCTTTTTTTGTTTTTAGTAGCGGTTATTTTAGGGGGTAGAGCGGTTGTGTTTTTAGAGTTGTTTCTTGTTTTTCGGGTTGTGATTTTTGTAAGAATTTTTACTTTTTGAAATTGTCCTTTTTTGCATAGTATGGTTTTTTAGGTTTTATCTTTTGTTTTGTTTTATTTTTTGTTAAACCTATGTTTTTTATGGGGTATGTTATTTTTTAAATTTAAATTTTGGTAATTTTTGGTTAATTTTTTCCTGTTATTTTATTTATACCCTGTAAAATTTAATTGTTTTGATAAAAAAAGAGTTGTTGATTTTTTAAAAATGAATAGTTAATAATGCTGAATAACGATTATAGAGAGATTAATTTTTGTAATCCGTAATTCTTCTTTGAAAACAGTAGAAAAGTAGATTTGGATTCTTTTACTCATACAAAAGTTAATAAATTCGCTACTGAAAATGAAGGAGTTTTAGAGGGAATAAGAGGTTTTAAAAATGGCTTATAGTATTCAATTACCTATATAAAAGATTAACTAACCAGAATCAATTAATAACCAAAACCAATTAAAACATGAAAAAAGTATTGCACATTTTAGCCGTGATGTTAACGAGTTCTTTTGCTTTTGCCCAAGAGGAAACTGAAACTGCGACTTCACCGGCAACCACCTGGGGAGGATCAGCAGATGCGTATTATAAATATGATTTTTCAAAACAAATGAATGGATTGACAAGTTTTACCAATTCTCAGGATTCGTTCGAATTAGGGATGGCCTCTGTTCAGGCTGGACATACCTTCGGAAAAGCTTCGGTTTTTGTCGATTTAGGCTTTGGCAAGAGAGCGGGGGAGTTCTCTTATAATGAAACAACAGATAAAGATATAAATGCAAAATTTTTAATTAAACAATTATTTTTCACCTACCAGGTTACCGATAAATTTAAGTTTGTAGCGGGTAGTTTTGGAACTCATATCGGGTATGAAGTACTGGATGCGATCGGGAATAAAAACTACAGTATGTCTTATGCTTTTTCTTATGGCCCTTTCTTTAATACCGGACTAAAAGCGCAATATACTTCAGGTAAGTTCACCGCGATGTTTGGTATCACAAACCCAACCGACTTTAAGTCGGCAATGGACGCAGGTTCAAGTCAAAAGACATACATAGCACAAGTGGGGTACATAGGTGATACAGGCAGCGCTTATTTGAATTTTACTTCAGGCAGCAGCAATCCTGCTTCTGATGAGAATAAAACTCAAATTGATTTTGTGGCCTCTAAAACGATAACGGATGCATTTTCTTTAGGATTTAATGCTACTTATGCCAAAACAAAGAATGATATTGACAGTGCTTTAGACGGCGATTGGTTTGCCTTGGTAGGATATGCAAACTATGCTTTTAAGCCATCATTGAGTTTGGCTTACCGCATGGAATATTTCGATGCGAAAGATGCTGCGGGCAGTTTGGGTGCCTTAACAGGATCGAATGTTTTTGCCAACACCGTTTCTTTAAATTACAAGGTAGGGAAATTAACAATTATTCCGGAATTACGATACGACGCTGCTTCTCAGGATATCTTTTTAGATAAAGATGCTGCTCCAACAGGAGGATCATTCTTCGGATTAGTCGCTACAACATACTCTTTCTAGAGATAAAGATTGATATTTTTTTTTTTTTTTGGAGCTGTCGAAACCTACTTGTGTTTTGGCAGCTTTTTTATTGGAGCCTTTTGCATTGATTACTGAAAAACAACTACTTCACTTTTATTTAGTGTCGGGTTTCTTATCATAAAAAAAGCGCGTTTCTAAATTTTTAGAAACGCGCTTTTGTATGGTATTGCTAGTTGTACTACTGAAGCTGTTTTTTATAAATCGAGTAAATAGTATCTATTGTTTTTCGATCTAAAGTTGAAGTTACATCAGTTTGAATATAATGTAATTTGAAGGCCATGATCGCGGCTGAAAGATTTTTGGTATTGTATCCGATAATTCTTAATGCGGGTTCAATTTTAAAATCAAAAGGTGCTTCTTCAAGAACTGCGTCGGGCCAGATTCCAAATCCTTTTTCAGCCAAAGTTTTCCACGGAAATAAAGCACTTGGGTCCTGTTTTCTTCCCGGAGCAATATCTGAATGTCCTATAATATTCTGAGTAGGGATGTTGTAATCTTTCTTTAATTTGGTTAAAAGCGCTACTAAACTGCTAATCTGAGCTTCT
This sequence comes from Flavobacterium sp. T12S277, assembly GCF_048514875.1. NCBI lineage: Bacteria > Pseudomonadati > Bacteroidota > Flavobacteriia > Flavobacteriales > Flavobacteriaceae > Flavobacterium > Flavobacterium sp. T12S277. The sequence continues at coordinate 139,027 of NZ_JBLYEG010000007.1, forward strand.
GTGAAAGGTTTAAAACCGTTATTGTCAATTTCAATTCCGATCGAAGAAGAGTTTAAATCCGTATTTTTCCCCCAAGTTGATGCTCCTGCATGCCACGCTCTTAAATAATCGTTTAGCATTTGAACTACTTTTCCGTTTTCAGAAATAATATAGTGCGCACTTACCTGAGTTCGTGTCTTGGTAAACGTATTGATCGTTTGCTGAAGAGAATCCTGAGCGGTATGATGAAGGATAATGAAACTTGGTTTTCTTAAGTTGAAGTTTACGGTTCCAATCCATTCTGTATTAATACCATTTAGTAAAGCAGTTGATCCTGTTTTAGATAACGTATCTTTTACTATACCAAGTTGCTGCGCATAAGTAGTATCAATAACTACAGGGCTTACAACCGGAATTGGCTGAGCTTCTTTACTGGTAATTTGTCCCTCTAAAGTTTTAAGCTGCTGGTCGTAAGCTTTTTCAGTATTTTTATAAGGATTTGTGGAGCAAGAAGTAATAACAATTGCTATGATCAGGTAACAAAAATGTTTTTTTGTCATAATAGTATTTACATTTTTTAGATGAGGTTGAAACAATTATTCCTGAGTTTTTGCTGTTTCAGAATCTTCTTTAACTTCTTTTGCGTCTTTTGAATCTTTATCTTTCGAGTCTTTTTTCTTTTTTGATTTGGATGTTTTTTTGATCTCTTTAAAGTTATCCATAAATGCGGTGTACTTCGGGATCTGATCCGGATTTAAGAAAGCGGTTATTTTTTTAGTAGTGCTTTCTCTTAATGCTTTAATCTGTTCGATTTTTTGATCCTGATTACTGCTTTCATTTTTTAATAAAATACCCTGCTCTCTCATGCTGTCGACTAAAACATTTCCAATCGCTATAGCTTGTAATTCGTCAAGGTTTATTTCCGGTTTCATTTGCTCTACAATTTGAGCAACAGTTTCTTCAACAGGAATTTCTTTTGGTTTGCTGGTATTTCCCTGAGGGCCTCCCATCATACTTCTGTCCATACCCATTCCGCCACCTCTTCCGCCGTAGCCATTGCCATAACCACCACCGCCGTAACCATTATTGTAGCCGTTTCCGTATTGAGCTGAAACAGAGTTAAAGCATAATAAGGTAAAAAACAAAATAAATAAAGATTGTATAGGTTTCATAAAAATGTATTTATCTAAAATTAAAAAATGTTTAGCGTAAATTTAAGCAGGTTCTCCGTATAAATCAAATTCTGTTGCTTCTATTATTCTTATATTAACAAACTCTCCGGTTTTTACATAATGTTTAGACGCATCAATCAAAACTTCGTTATCAACATCCGGGCTGTCAAATTCCGTTCTCCCTACAAAGTGAGCACCCTCTTTTCTGTCAATAATACATTTGAAAACCTGTCCAATTTTTTCCTGGTTTAAATCCCATGAAATTTGCGACTGTAATTCCATTATTTCATTAGCACGTGCTTGTTTTACATCGTCCGGAACATTGTCTTCCAAAAGATAAGCATGCGTGTTTTCTTCATGAGAATAAGCGAAACAACCCATTCTGTCAAATTTCATTTCCTGAACAAAATCTTTCAGAATCTCAAAATCTTCCTGAGTCTCACCAGGATATCCAACAATTAGAGTAGTTCTGATGGCCATTCCAGGAACAGCAGCACGGAAATCTTTCAATAATTGTGTTGTTTTCGCCTGAGTGGTACCACGACGCATTGATTTTAATATAGAATCAGAAATGTGTTGTAGCGGTATATCGATATAATTACAAATTTTAGGCTCACGTTTCATTAATTCTAAAACATCCATTGGGAAACCTGTAGGGTAGGCATAGTGCAGACGAATCCATTCGATACCTTCAACATTAGCAAGGGCTTCCAGAAGCTCTGCAAGATTTCTTTTTTTGTAAAGATCAAGACCGTAATATGTTAAGTCCTGAGCAATTAGGATTAATTCTTTAACGCCATTTTTAGCTAAACCTTGTGCTTCCTTCACTAATTTTTCAATTGGCTGAGAAACATGCGAACCTCTCATTAACGGAATTGCACAAAAACTACAAGGTCTGTCGCAACCTTCAGCAATTTTTAAGTACGCGTAATTTTTTGGAGTTGTAGTCAAACGCTCTCCAAGCAGTTCGTGTTTATAGTCGGCTCCAAGAGCTTTCAATAATTGTGGTAATTCTGTAGTTCCAAAGTATTGATCTACATTTGGAATTTCTTTTTCCAAATCCGGTCTGTAACGTTCAGATAGACATCCGGTCACAAACACTTTATCTACTAATCCTTTGTCTTTTTTATCAGCATATTCCAAAATCATGTTTACAGACTCTGCTTTTGCATTGTCGATAAAACCGCAAGTGTTGATTACGATAATGTTTCCTTCTTCTTTAGCTGGTGCTTCGTGTTGTACTTCCTTGCCATTAGCACGAAGTTGACCCATCAACACTTCACTGTCATATACATTTTTCGAACACCCAAGAGTGATTACGTTAATTTTGTTCTTTTTTAAAGACTTGGTTCTCATACTTTTATAAATTGGAGTGCAAAATTACACTTTTTTATTCAAACACCGCTCGTTTCCCTTTTTTTTAGGTGTTTTTTATGGGGTGAAGCACTGTTATTTGTTGTTTTTTCCTGCTAATAAAATAACGGGGAGGCAATTGCGGCGATCGGGGTAAAAAAAAATCCGTCAGTTAAAGGTCTGACGGAAGTTTTAATTTGTTCTGTTTCGTATTTATTACAACTCAAACAATAAAGTAAGTGTTACGTTATTTAGTTTTGAGGTGATGTTTGCTCCGTCTGTGAATCCGGTTGCGAAAAATCCCTGATTTGATTTTCTTTCCAAATAAGAATAAGCTAAATCTACTTTGGTACCACCAAAATTATAGCCCAGACCTCCTGAGTAGCTGTTTAAATCTCCAATTGTAGTTCCGTTTTTGTATGGGCTTTGTTCAAAACGATATCCACCGCGTAAACTCAATTGTTTTATTTTGTACTCGGCACCCACTCTTAATTCACCTGCATTTGTCAATTGATTGCTGAGGTCGCTGTTTACTCCTTTGAAACCGGCATCGTTTGTTGGTTTGTATTTGGTGTTTCCGTAATCTTTGATAGCGTAATCGATACTGATCAACCCTGATTTTCCAAACACATAAGCAGCACTAAAAGTTGTTTTTCCTGGTGTTTGTAAAGTGTAAGAATCATAAACGTTTACAATTTTTGGATTAACAGTCTCATTAATGTCTTGTCCTCCCTGTGCTTTTCGTGTGCTGTACAAGCTTTGTGAAGTTTCATCGTTAAGCTCGTACCAGGTGTTAGATTCGTAGGCCAGACCCAATCGGAATGACTCAGTAACTTTGGCAATAGCTCCAAGTTGGAAAGAGAAACCGTTACCATACGTATATAATTCGTTGTTAAAACGCAAGCTGGAAATTGTTTCTCTTGCTTCTAACGGATTGTCGTTGTCTTCGTAAAAACTTGTTGATCTTCTGAAGTCGGTAACGTGAACATTCAAGTTAGCTCCAAAATAGATTTTGTCTTTGTAAGACGTTGCAAGGTTAAAACTCAGTTTGCTGTTGTAGCCACTGGTAAATATTTCATTCTCCTGATAGTACTTGCCACCTGCAGGAACGTTGCTGATGTATTGTGTATTGTCGCCGTTGTTGCTTACAGGGTCAATTACATGTCCCCAGTATCCCATATAGGCTTGTTGTTCGTTGTAAAAAAGGTCTTTGTAATTAAGGCCGTCTATAACGTTTAAAGGTATTCCGTTTGCAAATTTTAGAAAATACTTGTCAATAGAATTTGTTGGGTTTGTTCCGGCTGAAACAATGCGGTTGTCAAAATTGTTAGTGTTTTCGTAAGAAGCTCCAATCGCAATCTTTTTCCAGTTGTTGCTTGGGTTATGATCGTGAAAAACAAAAACAGCTCCCGCCTGATTTATTAAAAAAGCATTTTTATTATCGCTAATTTCTGTTCCAAAATAATTAGAGTTGTTTTTGATGCTTTGATTGCTAAAACTTATTCCAACCTGATTATTAGAGAATATTGCCGACCCTGCTGGGTTGACGCTTATTGCAGATAAATCTCCGCCAACGGCTCCAAAGGCACCACTCATGGCTCTGAATCTTGCAGTTCCGGTTAAATTGTCTTGCGCATAACGTACCGCGTCAGATACTTCCTGAGAATGTGAGACGCTGACAGTTAGTCCTGTAATAAATAGGAATAATATTTTTTTCATTTGGATAGTTTTAAGTATGATTTTTTTTGATTAGCGAAAGAAGCGGTTATCTTCTACCGCCTCCACCGCCGCTGTATGATCTTCCGCCGCCGCCGCCTCCGCCGCCAGATGATCTCATGCTTCCGCCTCCGCCGCTATTCATAGAACGGGATGGGCTAGGAGAGTAGTTTCTGGATGGTGCCGAATTATTGTTGTTATAATTGTAGCTTCGTGTGGTATTGCTGCTTGATCTTCTGTTGCTGTAATCAGCACCGTTGTATTGGCTTGCGTTTCCTCTGTTTGTAAATGTTGGGCTTGAAGAGTTGTTGTAGTTTCTTCCGTTTGCAGATGAATTTCTTCTTGTATCAGAGAAATCGCTTCTGTTGGTGCTATAAGTTCTGTTTGAGTTAAAGCTTCGGTTGGTACTTGTGTAATCTCTGTTGGTGCTGTAGCTTCTGTTGGTATTGTTATAACCTCTGTTTGTAGCATAGTTTCTGTTAGAAGAATAAGTTCTTCCTCCGTAATAAGCAGCAGATCCTCTTCTTCCGTAGTTGTAAGAGTAGTTGTTGTATCGGTAGCCAGATCCCCAGTAACCAGGGTAACCCCATCCCGGATATCCCCATCCTGGGTAGCCCCAACCTGATCCCCAATAATTTGGGTAGCCCCAGTATCCTCCTCCATAACCCCATCCGTAACCCCATCCATAATAAGGATATCCGAAACCAAGTCCGAATCCAAGTGACCAGGAAGGGTCAGAATAAACGTTTACGGCAACTTCTGTATTGGCACTTCCCCAAGCAGGGTAAGAGTTAGTAGCTTGTGTGCTGTCGTTTACGGCATAATTTCCGTAGTTGTCAACATCTGTGAAGATTTCAGTTGACTGATTATCGTCTTGTAACGATCTGAAATAGTCTTTATATTGATTATTTGTGCTGTTTGTTTGAGCATACGTTCTTGGTGAACCTCCGTAAATTCCATCATTATCATGATAAGAAGTGTTTTGGTAAGAACCACACGATGCCAGTAGAAAACTCAATAATCCAATTAAGTAAAAATGACTTGAGTTTTGGCGGAGATAAATAGAAGTTTTCATATCTGTGGTGTTTTTTATTGTTGCACATTACAAAAATAGTTAGTTTTGTCAAACTATTTAGTTAAAATTATTAAAACAAAATTTGTGCCAAACTATTCGATATGAGTAAGAACCTCACTACAAGATCAGAAGATTATTCAAAATGGTATAACGAGCTGGTTGTAAAGGCAGATCTAGCCGAAAATTCAGGAGTTAGAGGATGTATGGTTATTAAGCCGTACGGATATGCTATTTGGGAAAAAATGCAGGCGGAATTGGATCGAATGTTTAAAGAAACAGGACATCAAAATGCGTACTTCCCTTTATTTGTGCCTAAGAGCATGTTTGAAGCGGAAGAAAAAAATGCTGAAGGATTTGCAAAAGAATGTGCGATTGTAACGCATTATAGATTAAAAAATGATCCGGACAAACCCGGAAAGTTAATGGTGGATCCAAATGCTAAATTAGAGGAGGAGCTTATTGTTCGTCCAACAAGTGAGGCGATTATTTGGTCTACTTATAAAGGATGGGTTCAGTCTTATAGAGATTTACCTTTATTAATTAATCAGTGGGCCAATGTGGTGCGCTGGGAAATGCGTACGCGTTTGTTTTTAAGAACTGCTGAGTTTTTATGGCAGGAAGGGCATACCGCGCATGCAACAAAAGCAGAAGCATTAGAAGAGTCTGAAAAAATGATGCATGTTTATGCTGATTTTGCCCAGAACTTTATGGCGATTCCGGTTGTAAAAGGTTTTAAAACCGAAACGGAGCGTTTTGCCGGTGCTGATGAAACCTATTGTATTGAGGCTTTAATGCAGGATGGAAAAGCGTTACAGGCTGGAACGTCTCACTTTTTAGGTCAGAACTTTGCAAAAGCATTTGATGTTAAGTTTGCGAATGCTGAAGGAAAGCAAGAACATGTTTGGGGAACTTCCTGGGGAGTTTCGACCCGTTTGATGGGAGCGTTGATTATGACGCATTCAGATGATCAGGGATTGGTATTGCCTCCAAATTTGGCGCCAATACAAGTTGTGATTGTTCCAATTTATAAAACGGATGAGCAATTGGCTGAAATTACCGCTGCGGTTAATGAGCTAACAGCTAAATTGAGAAAGTTAAAAATCTCCGTTAAGTATGACGACCGTACGACTCAAAAACCAGGATTCAAATTTGCTGAATGGGAATTGAAAGGGGTGCCGGTTAGAATTGCTGTTGGTCCAAAAGATTTAGAAAATGGAACTTTTGAAGTTGCCAGACGTGATACATTGACTAAAGAGGTGGTTTCTGCTGAAGGAATTGTGAATTATGTAAATGATCTTTTAGAGCAGATTCAGACTGATTTATACAATCGTGCCTTAAACTACCGAGATACTCATATTACGGAAGTAAATAGTTTTGAGGAATTTAAGCAAATTTTAGACGGAAAAGGTGGTTTTGTGTCGGCTCATTGGGACGGTACAGCGGCTACTGAAGAGAAGATAAAAGACCTGACAAAAGCAACGATTCGTTGTATTCCTTTGGATGCTGTTGAGGAGGCGGGAACCTGCGTGTTTACTGGGAATCCATCTGCCAAAAGAGTGCTTTTTGCGAAGGCATATTAAAAAAAAATAAAAAAAATTGCATCAGCTATTGTGCAACTAAAAAATAGATGTATCTTTGCATCCGCATTAGAGAAATACACGGTCCGTTCGTCTATCGGTTAGGACGCCAGGTTTTCATCCTGGTAAGGGGGGTTCGATTCCCCCACGGACTACTTTTTTTTCTGCAAGCAAAGTTATTTAACTTGATGTAATGGTCCGTTCGTCTATCGGTTAGGACGCCAGGTTTTCATCCTGGTAAGGGGGGTTCGATTCCCCCACGGACTACAAATTTCAATTTTATTTAAATTGAAGAAAACTTAGAACGATGATGGTCTGTTCGTCTAGGGGTTAGGACTCCAGGCTTTCGTCCTGGTAACAGGGGTTCGATTCCCTTACAGACTACAAAATTAGTTGTGAATAAGTTTTATAAAATAAAAATTGGTGTCTCGATTTTTATTTTATTAGTTAAAACCAAAGTGATTGCTTAGCAATTGTGGGAGGTTTTTCTTTTTTAACTAGTATCTATAATAATTATTACATCTAAAATTAAAAGAAAATGGCAAATCATAAGTCAGCATTAAAAAGAATCAGAAGTAACGAAAAAAGAAGAGTTCTTAACAGATATCAGCATAAAACTACTCGTAATGCTATCAAAGCGTTAAGATTAGCTACTGATAAAACTGATGCAGCTTCTAAATTATCAACTGTAATCTCTATGATTGATAAATTAGCTAAAAAGAACATCATTCATGATAATAAAGCTTCTAACTTGAAGTCTAAATTAACTAAACATGTTGCTAAATTGTAATTAATTACAATTTCCTAAAAAATATAAAAGTCCTCAAAGAGGACTTTTTTTTGTTTATACTACAGGTGAAATTTCAAACTCCAAATTCCAAATTCCAAATCTCAATATTGCTTGATTGGTTATTGAAGTTTGGAATTTGGAATTTGAGATTTACGGTATTAAATGCCGATCTTCTTTTTAAGATATTCCAGCATAGGCTGGGTAATGGGTTTTGAGAGAAAATCGATTATAATGGGGTATTTTTTAGCTTTGGCCAGATCATCGGGGTCGATAGTAGAAGAGAGTACAATTACACTTGCGGTATTGAATTCTTTGTAAGCCGGAGAGGTAAAGTGATCCAGAAACTCCCAACCGCCCATTACAGGCATGTTTAAGTCTAAAAAAATCAGTTCCGGTTTTTTGTTTGCTTTGTTTTTGTTGTTCGTGTATTTAAGTGTGTTGAAATGGTGTAATGCTTCCTCGCCATTTTGAGCTGTGATAATTTCATTGGAGAAGGAGGCCTTCGAAATTACTTTTTTGCATAACATCAACGTGATTGGGTCATCGTCAATACATAAAATTTGCTCGAGCATATGAGTTAGTTTTTGAATGTTATCGTAAATGTGGTGCCTTTGTTGACTTCGCTGTCTATACTGATGGTTCCTCCCATGGTTTCGACTTGCGATTTTACAAGATACAAGCCAAGACCTTTGCTGTCGGGGTAGTTATGGAATCGTTGGTATAGCCCAAAGACTTTGTCGCGGTTTCTTTCTAGATCAATTCCTATTCCGTTGTCTTTGAAAGTTAGAATTGCTTTATGGTCGATTTGTTCTGCTGTAATGGATATTTTTAGTTTTCTGTTTTCTGATTTGTATTTTATCGAGTTGGTTAGTAGGTTGAGTAGAATGCTTTCGATATAAGCTTTGTTGGTGTTTAGCAGCGGGACTTTGTCGAATTTGAGCTTAATGATGGGTTTGTGCAGTTCGATCTGGAAAGACAGCTGGCTAAATACATTTTCGAAAACTTCTTGCAGAGAGACTTCTTCTTTTTGCATAGAAGGATTGTCTTTGATGATGATGACCTTTACTAAGTCATTAATAGTTTCGTTTAACAAATGGGTCGATTTGGTAAATCCGGTTAGGATTTCTTCGAGTTCTTCATTCTCGATAGGGATGTCTTCGATTAGATTTAAAAGTCCGATTAAATTAGATAATGGGGCGCGTAAATTATGTGAAGTAATGTAGGAGAATTGTTTTAAGTCTTTGTTGTTTTGAGTTAGTTCGCGAATCAGATGTTCTTTTTCTGTTTCTAGTTTCTTTTCGTCTGTAATGTCTCTTTGTATGGAAATCCAGTGCGAAATTGTGCCTTCAGTGTTAAAAATTGGAATCATCGAAAATCGTACCCAATATTCTTCGTTTGATTTGGTATAGGTGATGGTTTCGATCAGACACTCTTCTTCGTTTTTTATGGCTTTTAAGAGTTTTTTTAATTCTTCAGAGTCTGATTTTGGTCCTTTGAAAATATTTGGCGATTTTCCGATTATTTCATTCGATAAATACCCGGACATTTGTGAAAAGGCCGGATTTACATAAACAATTTTAGGTATTTTTCGATCGGTTGAATTGGCTTCTGTTATTAATATGGAGTCCTTAGATTGTGTAATTACGGTTTCTAATAGTCGTAAACGTTGCTCTTCTTCCTTTTGTTTGGTGATGTCCTGAATGGCTCCGATCATTCGTATGGCTCTTCCGTTTTCGTCTTTCAGTAAAAAACCTCGGTCTAAAACGTATTTATAACTGCCGTCTGCACATTTAAAGCGATATTGATCTTGCCATTTCTCTGTTTTTTGCTCGATAAAAGAGTATAATTTGATCGACATTCTGATACTGTCTTCGGGATGAATCTTGTCAAACCACCACTTAGATGTCTTTCCAACTTCTTTCGGATTGTATCCAAAAACACTTTCTATTCCTTTGTTCCAGTTGATGCTGTCTTCCTGGATTTTCCAGTCCCAAATCGTGTCGCTGGTTGCTTTGGCTACAATGTCATATTTTTCGTTTGATTCTTTTATTTCTTCGTTGGTTTCTTTTAGTTTTTTGAAAATGGTGATGCTTTTTTTCTCGTTTTTAGAAAGTATGTATTTGAAAAACAGTGCGGTAGTCAGAATGAAAAAAACATCTTTTAAGAAGAAAACAGTATAATAATCGGCCTTGGAAAAGTAAGTTGTGAGTAATTTATGACAGATGGTTGCCACAAATAACGATATGATAATATAAACTAGAGTAATTTGGAGAGTTTTACTTTTCATCACTCAAATATAGTTAATTTAACTATAATTAAACAATAAGAAAAGTTCAAATTAGACTTAAATTTACATTGTTTTTGGGGAACTAAATACTTGTCTTTACGCAAACTATCGCAGAAACGTTTTTTATATCAAAATAAAGTGTACCTTTGCACCCATTAAAAATCACAGATGGAATCTATTAGAAACATTGCAATTATTGCCCACGTCGATCACGGTAAAACCACTTTGGTTGATAAAATTATGTATCACTGTCAATTATTTCGTGACAACGAAAACACAGGTGATTTAATTCTTGATAATAACGATTTAGAGCGTGAGAGAGGTATTACTATTACTTCAAAGAACGTATCAGTTCAATATAAAGGAACAAAAATCAATATTATTGACACTCCTGGCCACGCGGATTTTGGAGGTGAAGTAGAACGTGTATTGAACATGGCCGATGGTGTATGTTTGCTAGTGGATGCTTTTGAAGGTCCAATGCCACAAACTCGTTTCGTATTACAAAAAGCGATTGACTTAGGTCTTAAGCCATGCGTAGTTATCAACAAAGTTGATAAAGAAAACTGTACTCCGGAAGAAGTTCACGAAAAAGTTTTTGACTTAATGTTCGAATTAGGAGCAACTGAAGAGCAATTGGATTTCCCAACGGTTTACGGTTCTGCTAAAAACAACTGGATGTCTGACGATTGGAAAAACCAAACAGAAAACATCGAGCCTTTATTAGACATGGTTTTAAACAATGTGCCTGCTCCTAAAGTTTCTGAAGGAACTCCACAAATGTTAATTACATCTTTAGATTTCTCTGCTTTTACAGGTCGTATCGCTATTGGTCGTCTTGAAAGAGGTGTTTTGAAAGAAGGTATGCCAATATCTTTAGTAAAAAGAGATGGTGCTGTAACGAAATCTAGAATTAAAGAATTACATACTTTTGAAGGTCTTGGACGTAAAAAAGTTGCGGAAGTAATCGCTGGTGATATTTGTGCTGTAGTAGGTGTTGAAGGTTTTGAAATTGGAGATACTATCGCAGATCACGAAACTCCTGAAGGTTTAGCTTCTATTGCTATTGATGAGCCTACAATGAGTATGTTGTTTACAATCAACGACTCACCTTTCTTTGGTAAAGAAGGTAAATTTGTAACTTCTCGTCATATTAGAGAAAGATTGACAAAAGAATTAGAGAAAAACTTAGCGATGAAGTTAGGTGAAACTGATTCTGCTGATAAATTCATGGTTTTTGGCCGTGGAGTACTTCACTTATCTGTTCTTATTGAAACAATGAGAAGAGAAGGGTACGAGTTACAAATTGGTCAGCCACAAGTTATCATCAAAGAAATTGATGGTAAAAAATGTGAGCCAATTGAGGAATTAACAATCGATTTACCAGAAAACCTTTCAGGTAGAGCAGTTGAATTCGTAACACTTCGTAAAGGTGAAATGTTAAGTATGGAAACTAAAGGTGAGCGTATGATCATTAAATTTAATATTCCATCTCGTGGAATTATTGGTTTAAGAAATCAATTGCTTACAGCTACTGCTGGTGAAGCTATTATGTCACACCGTTTCATTGGATATGAGCCTTACAAAGGAGAAATTGCAGGACGTAACAAAGGTTCATTGATTTCTATGGAAAAAGGAAAAGCTATTCCTTACTCTATCGATAAATTACAAGATCGTGGTAAGTTTTTCGTTGAGCCAAATGCTGAAATCTACGAAGGTCAGGTAATTGGTGAAAACTCTCGTGGAGATGATATGTGTGTAAACGTAACGAAAGAGAAAAAACAATCTAACGTTCGTTCTTCTGGAAATGACGAAAAAGCGAGAATTATCCCTCCAATCATTTTCTCATTAGAAGAAGCATTAGAGTACATCCAAAAAGATGAGTATGTAGAGGTAACTCCAAAATCTATTCGTCTTAGAAAGATTTATTTGACTGAAACAGATAGAAAAAGATTTAAAATCTAATCTATCCTCCAAATAAAAGTAAAAGCCATTCGATATCGAATGGCTTTTTTTATTGCTGAACGTTTGTCGTAGAATTGTTATTTGGGATATCTAATAGAGAAGTAGTGTATTTATCTTTTTAAGCTAAAATGACCTTTAACAACTCTTCCATTGCTAAATTGTATGTCAAACCAATAATCGTCTGCTGGCAATTGCTGGCTATTAAAGAAGCCGTTCCAGCCCAGCATGTTTTGGTCCATTTGTTTGAGTAGTTTTCCGTAACGGTCAAAAATAAAGATCTTGTAATAAGGAAGCTGATCGGAGTTTTTAATAACCCATAAATCGTTGTAACCATCGCCATTTGGCGTAAAGAATCGAGGATAATCTACAACGTACACCTGAAACAGATTAGACGGCCCGCAGCCGTTTTTGTCTCTTGCGATAGCATTGTAAACTCCGGGTTTGACATTAGTGAATAATGGGGCATCCTGAAAAAAACTTCCATCCAATGAAAATTCATAATTACCAACCCCTGTGTATTGAATTAAAACTGAATTCTCATCACCAGAGAAATCTTTTGTATCTGCGCCTGTTATCAATGCAGGTTCGGAAAGAATTACTTTAAATTTTTTGGTTTTTTCGCAGCCGTTTGCATTTGTTACAAGTACGGAATAATCACCGGCGGTGCCTACTGTAATTGAGTTTGAAGTTTCTCCGGTACTCCATAAATAGCTGGCAAAACCGCTGGCAACACTTAAGGTAATCGGTTCTTCTTTACACAAATATTTGGATTCATCTTCAAAATTAGCCGCATCAAAAGTATTCACCACAAGAGTAATGGGAAGTATGTCGTAACAATCCGATCCATTTGTTGCTTTTGCATAAATGATTTGAGTAAAGGGGGTCGTGTTCTTAAAGATATTAGCTAATGCGTTTGCATCCGCTAAAGCATCGTTGGCGTTTAAAAAATAGCTAAAAGTTAAACCCGGTGGTAATCCGGTAGACAGTCGTGGAGTTACTTCGGCATTAAGGTCAAATTGGTACAGACCATCTTGTTTGTCGTCTTTGTCACAAGTGGCAAAAGGGGGCTGAGTGGCAATCGTAGTGTTGGAAATCTGTAACGTTATCTGCGGAAATTTAGCACAGCCGTATTGGTTTTCAAGTCTTACAAAAATAACCTGATTCAGGGTTTTATTGCTGTATTTTTCCGGTGTGGCAATTGGGTTGGTTTTGGCCTGTGCATCGGCTAGTGATTCGTAGTACCCTTTGTTCAGTGTTTCGGCAACATTGTTTTTAATACTATTGGCAACCTTTGTGAGGTTGAAGACTGATATTCCGTCGGAATCCTCATCACATTGTGTTAAGGAGCTGTTGGTTGATAAGATTTCGGGTGCAAACTCAATTTTAATTTGTCCGGTGGCCACACAGGTGGTGCCATTTCGGGTGGCTTCTACTTTATAATTCCCTGCTGCTGTTACGGTATAGGTCGCGCCTGTTGCTGCGGGTGAAACTTCTGTATAATTGTTGGCTGTCGTTTCTTTTAACCATTTAAAAGTGTAGAGACTACCGTCAAGATGTGTATCTAAAACAACACCTTCATCAAAACAGGCCGGGTTTTTGTCGGCAATTGTTCTGTTTGCTCCAAAATTTATGGTAGAGGTAAAGCTACCGCCTTCTATAAAAACGGCGGAGTTGTATTGTCCTGTCGGGTCATCAGCAATGACCAGCTTTAAGTGATAGGTTTTATTCGGAATTACTTCGGTATGGGCGTTCATCACAACAGTTTGTCCGGCATAATTTATCGGACTATTAACGTTGTTGTAGCCATTGAAAAATTGTTCGTTTAAAGGATCACAGCCCGGATAGTTTGTACCATTCGCAAAGGCAGGCTCAATTTTAGTGTGCACTGTTGTTGAAGAAACAGGTATGGCTGTATTGGGTAAAACCGCTAAATTTTTATAGGGAGCAGAGGTGCCTGCTTCTTTTATCAGAAAAGCAAATCCATCCGAATAGATACACGGATAATACGTTTGATACTCGTTTGATGCGAAAATATAATTGAAACTGATGGAGTTGGTTAAGGCCGTAAAATCAAATTCCAGTACAGTTGCCTGTTGGCTTTCGCTATTTTGTAATGCCTGATTTAAGTCGGCATCTCCCAACCAACTGTCATTGATAGCACCTTCTGAGTTTGCTTTTATAAAAGGTCCTTCGGCATTTTTACTTGGTGATGTACTTAAAACAATTCCTCCTGAAAAGGGAAAATTGCTGCTGCCTGAAGTAAAGTAAGCATAACTTTTACCAGAACTTGTAGGGTTTCCGGTTGCACTAACAGTACCAATATCAATACAGGAGCTGTTTATTAAAACGTTTTTTGCTAAGTCTTCGGGAGTTCTTGAATCGTCTACATTAATATTCTGTGCTTCTGTCTTAACAGATAAGAAGCACAGAAAAAATACTAGCGATAATGCATTAAAGTTGTTCATAGTACAACAAATATACTATAAATCTCTTTTTTTTAATAGTTTGTAAGAAAAGTAAATAAATAAGAATGTCCAGATCAAAACAATTAAAATTGCGGTATAGTGTACTCCGTAATCTTTTGTGTTCTCAACGCCTATTTGTGTTCCGATCGATCTAATTACAGACAATCTTGAAAAAGGCTCTATAATAAGGTTGGACATGGCTTCTAGCGGGAAAAAATTCATTATTTTTTGACCTATCGTGCTTTCCGGAAAAACTTGGAAGATCAGGAGTCCTTTTACAATTCCTTCTATGATACTCCATACCAAAAGAAAACCTAAGGCAAAAGCAGAGCGTTTTACCAGAATTCCAAGAAACAAACAGAATGCAAAAAAGCCCGAGAGTTTTACAAAAAAGGCAAGAAGGTAATCCAAATCCATGAAAATAACGTCAAACTCTGTATATGATGAAAAACAGAATCCCAGAATTAAGCTCATTACAAATACGAAAATAGTCGAGCCTAAGGCAAATAATACGACCGTCAGGAATTTGGATAAAATGAATTCTTTTTTGCTTAAACCGTCAATTAAGTTTTGTTTTAACGTACCATAACTGTATTCATTGGCCATCATAGAAACAATGACAATTGCCAGGAAAAGTTTGAGTAAAGCAGCTACATAGGTGTTGAAATGCCAGATAAATGGGAAGTTAAAGATGCCCATTTCTGCCAAATGAAATTTGAATGGTCCTATGTCAAATTTTATAGAAGCCATTAAGGCGATAAACGAAAGGAGTACAAAATAGGTTAGCGTCAGGACACGGCTAGCTTTGTTTTTCCAGATTTTTTGTAGTTCTATAGAGATTAGTCTGTTCATGGTTTAGTTATTTTGGATAATGGCGTTCTTGGTTAATTCTAAAAATTGTGCTTCTAAGCTGTTTTTGCGTTTGACCAAATGGCTTAAAGCAATATTTTTAGAAAACAGGAAATGATTGAGCTCTGCCGCTGATAGATCAGAAGCCAGATAGACTAAAACTTTGCCGTCTTCTTCCGTGATTTTGTCTACAGCCGGATGTGTCTCCAGGATGTTTTTCAGTGTCTCATTATCATCTGCCTGAAGTTCAAAGAAACCTTCATTGGCTGACATTCCGTCTACTGAACCGGAATACAGGATTTCTCCTTTTCTCAAAACAATGACATGCGAACATACTTTTTCGACTTCATCCAGCAAGTGGGAGGCTAATAAAATAGTCGTTCCCTGTGACGCAATTTTTCGGATAATATCTCTGATCTGGTGAATTCCCTGTGGATCCAATCCATTTGTAGGTTCGTCTAAAATTAAAATTTCGGGATCATTTAACAAGGCCGATGCAATGGCCAGACGCTGTTTCATACCCAAAGAGAAAGTGCTGAACTTACTGTCTTTTCTTTCGGATAAGCCTACTAAATCTAGTTTCTCATTGATTTTAGAATAGTTGATGCTTTTTATTTTACAAACCAGTTTCAGGTTTTCTTCCGCCGTCATGTACGGGTAAAAGTTGGGTCTTTCGATAATCGCACCTACCTTTTTTAAGGCTTCGTGTGTTTCTACTTTTCCGCCAAACCAACTGTAGTTTCCGGAGGTTCTGTTCACCACATTGAGGACAATTCCCAAAGTGGTCGATTTGCCGCTGCCGTTTGGGCCTAAGATGCCATAAACGTGGCCTTTTTGTATTTCAAAAGAGACATTTTTTAAGGCCTGAATACGCCCGTATCTTTTGTGAAGATTCTCAATAGTAAGTATGGTTTCCAAATTTATTTCGGTTTTAGTTTTATGTATGACGATTCAACTTGTATATTGTTACGCTAAATTTATTTTTATCAGACGATTCATGTAAATTTGTAATAAAGATATTCAAAAATATGAGCGAACCTTTAATGGTTTTGAAAAAACCATCTTATCCTTTAATGCCATCTCTGCTGAGTTATTTGGAACGATACGAACGTATTTCGAAAGTGTCAGTGTTCTATGATGATTTATTGCGATTTACGGGTTCTGTAAATGTTTATGATAAAAACGAAACGGATACCTTATGGATTAGGGTGTATTATAGTGAATTTGAGCGAAATGAAATCGATCTGAATCTGAAAAAAATATACTCCCTTTTACATTCTGATGGAAACAATGAGATCATTCAGTACTTAAACATTGATGCTATTGATTATTGTACTTTCGGAAATTCTAAACCTTTCCGAATAAAAGTTCGTAATATTCTCAATGATAATTATGTACATTTTTATATCAAAAAAGCAGATGCTTCAAGAATCTACGGTTTGGAGCTGGAAGACATTCTCTCGCCGGATAAAATCAACTTTTTGGTTTTTAAAGACACTTTAATTGAGGAGCACATTATCGGGATTCCGGGTGATGTTTTTATGGATACTTTACTGGATGGCTGTACGGAAATGGAAAAGTCGCAAATCGCAAAAGAATTTGTGAAGTTCAACGAACGCTGTATGATCCGGCTTTTAGGTGATATGCGTGCTTATAATTATGTAATTGTACCCATTCATGATTTTGATCAGGTGGTCTATAAAATACGCCCCATTGATTTTGATCAGCAATGTTATGAAGGGAACTTTAAAGTATATCGTCCACAGTTCTTTAAAGAAAATTATCCGATGATAAAATTGATTAAGGAGAAATTAGAAGACCGTTCCATTATTCAGTATAAGGATGAAGAAAGAGCGATTTTGGCAAAACGTATACATTCTGCCGAGAACAGAATCAAAAAGCTGCTGAATATCATGTGTCACGATACGATTTCAACAGAAGAGCATTTGAATCAACTAAAAATGGAATTGTATCGTTATACCAATGATATGAAGTTCAAAAATGCCAAATCGATGGGACACATTATGTTTGCCGCTTTCGAATTTATTACTCGTAATTTTAAAAATACCAACCTGGTTTAAGTACAGAATGGGTTAAAATGTTAAAAAGAAAATATCATGAAAAAGTTTTTACTTGGAATCTCTATTGCTTTATTGGCTTGTCAGCAACAGTCCAATACAAATTTTAAAACACTTTATGCACTGCCGAAGAAATTAAAAGAAGTTTCGGGAATTACCTATTTCCCTGAAACAAATTTAATTTATGCTTTGGAGGACAGTGGTAATAAAAATGAGATTTATGCGATAAAGTCAGATGGGAAAATGGCAAAAGCAATCACAATTTCAAATGCGACAAACGTAGATTGGGAAGATATTACGAAAGACAAAAGCGGCAACATCTATATTGGCGATTTTGGGAATAACGACAACGAACGCAGAGATTTGTGTATTTATAAAGTCAATAAGAACCAGTTGAATAAAGCTCAGGCAGTAGCAGAATATAAAGTTTCGTTTTCCTATCCGGAGCAAACGGAGTTTCCACCAAAGAAAAAAGCACTGTTTTTTGATGTCGAAGGCTTTTTTGAACACGGAAACTACTTTTATCTTTTTACCAAAAACCGCAGTAAAAACTTTGATGGAACTGCTTTTATTTATAAAATTTTAAATGCACCCGGAACGCAGAAAGCGACTAAAATTGGAGAGTTTAAGACTTGCGACAACTACAATCATTGCGTTTTAACCAGTGCTACGATTAGTCCCGACGGGAAAAAAGTAGTTTTGTTAAGTCATGATAAAATTGTTTTGTTTAAAGGCTACAAAAACGATTTGTTTCATAAAGGATCTCAAACCGAAATTAAACTGGACCACTTTTCGCAAAAAGAAGCCATCGTTTTTAAAGACAACAACACCTTGCTGATCGCCGACGAGAAGGCCAATAAGACTGGTGGGAATGTTTATGAGTTTAAACTCTAAGGTTCTGAGATACTGAGTTGCTAAGGTTCTAAGGTTTTTGCCACGAATTCACGAATGATTTTGTAAACTAAAATTCGTGAATTCGTGGCTAATTTTTAAACTCAGTACCTTAGAACCTCAGTCTCTTAGTCCCTATAAAAATCAAAAGCTGTACGCCGCTCCAAAAATGACTCTTCCTGTTTCGTCAGGAGATTTGAAATAAGTGATTCTTGCGGTTAGCACATTGATTGCATTCAGCCAAAGTCCGCCACCGTAATCCTGATGCCATTTTCTGGAATTTTCACCGTCCAGCCAGATTCTTCCATAGTCAAAACCACCCAAAATTCCGTAAGTGAACGGAGCAATTGTTTTTTGAATTTTACCAATACTGAATCGCAAATCGGTACTTTGAGAAAAATAAGAGCTTCCTAAAAAGCGTTCGTTTCTGTAACCACGCAAGTCAGTATCGCCACCTAAAGCAGCCCCCTGATAAAATTCGTAATTATTGTTCAGCAGTGCTTTTCCTTTTAAAAGAGTAGCCAAAACCAGCTTTCCGTTGGAATCAATTTTATGGGTAAATCCTAAAAGGCTTTCAAGAGTCGGGAAGTTTTGTTTTGTTTCATTTAAATTTGCTAACCAGGTTGCCGAGATCATGAAAGTAACTCCCAAAGTAGGTTTCGCGGCAAAATCAGAATTTTTGAATTGGTACTTGATTTTCGCACCACCAAAGGTCTGACTTTGAAAAATCTCCGGATTAATGATGTTTGGAATGTCGATAAATCGGTTTTTAGTTTCTTCTACTCTCATTTGCTGGAACATGGGCTGGATGCTGAACTCGCTACCATATCGTCCGACATGTCGGATCGCTGCCGAAACATTAAATTTCTGGATGCGAACGCGGTTATAATCCATTCCAAACTGCTCTGTATTATTGACAGTTTCATTTCCATATCCAAAATAATTCATTGCAAAGTTCGGGGTGGTGTATTGCGATTCAACGTCAATAACCCATTTACCTAATAAGCCCGGAAAATGTGCAGCATAATTAAACTCTAAACCGCCCGTTGCGAAATAATAAAAACCATTTAAAACGTGCTTTTGGGTGTATGGATTTTGTTTGAAATTGTTGACGGTGTAGTTTAAGTTAAAGCCAAGTTTTACGCCATCGTCGGGATTGTAACCCATATTTGGAAGTCCTGAAACCACATTGTATTTCGGTTTTTCATAATTGTACAAGTTAACATCATAATCATCTGTCAGCTGCGTTTGCGTTTTTGAATCCAGATTATAGGTGTTTTCTTTTGATTTAAAGTCATATACAATAACTCTTTTTCCGTTTTCAATGTTGTACGTATCATTGTTTTGTCCGCCAATCAAACGAATTTTTATGTTTGATTTTTGCTTGCCTGTTACCTCAAAAACATCGTTATCGTCTAAACCGTAAATCCATAAATTGGAAGTTTTGGCATCTGTAACGGTTTTGATATACACTAATTCGTCGCCGTCCTTTTTTATTCTGAAAACCTTAATTTCCAGCGTTTTTTTAGCACTATGATTGATTACAAATTTGTCTTTTTTATCCGTTCCGGCAATCATCACCGTATGGCTTAAAACATCAAAGTATTCGGAAGCATATTTTTGAAGTTCTTTCTTTCGACTTTTTAACTTCTGTTGTATGTCTTTAATAGTCTCGTCCTGAACTTCTTTCGGCAGGCTTTTAAACGCATTGTCAATGTCAGCATCGGTTAAGTTTTCCTGAATGTATTTTGCCTGAGCGATCCAGTCTTTTTCGTCGGCAGTTCTCAAAAACGCCACATCGAGTGGGTAAGGTTCTCTGTTGAGCCATTTTACGTTGTCGATTTTGTCTTTGAATGTACGCATGTGACGCAGCGCAGGAATGTTCATCAACAGTGAAAGTAAAGTACCATCATATTTTGAAAAAGCCTGATCGCGATCGCGTGGAATTGGTTTGTAAGTAACCTTTCCGTCTTTTTTATACTCGCCCCAACGCCATTGATCGTCATGTCGGTCCCAATCGCCAATCAGCATGTCGAACAAACGTGCTTTTATGTATTCGTTTTCATCAACCGTATATTTTTCATCTTTATGAAGGTTTTTCATCATATCAGATGTGCTTATGATATCTGTTGGATTTCCAAAGTTTTTACCGTCCAAATGATTGTCAGCAGGTCTTTCTTCGACCATGTACAACTCATCTCCAAAATTCGAATTGAATTCTTTTAAGGTATTTTGTTTCGGAATGTAATATATGATCGGATTGGTATGCGCCAATCCTAGTTTGTCGGCCAGATTACCAACTGCAAAAGGTGTATAAGGATGTGAAGTGGTGTAGAAGTCTAACAAAAAGTTTTCGGCATAGGTGTTTTCAAAATCATTAACAATGTACTGATCTTTAAAGGCTACTGACTGTAAAAACTGTGTAGCACTTTTTTTCAACGCACGCAACACATATTCACGGCCTTTAGGATCAGATACTCTTAACGATTTGGATTGGTGCCCACCGCCTTCACGAATAGGTTTAAGTCCACCCATTAAAGTGTCTAAAGTGGCAGTTTTAGCCTCGATCGGTAAGCTGTAATATTTTCTGTGATGATTTCCGAAAAGGAATTTATGGAATAGACTTTTTTGGGTCATTTTTTCAGAATAGATCGAAGTGGTCATCGTAGCAGGGAAATTATTCGGAATATCAGCAGCCCAGTTGATTTCTTTTGCTTTTATGATTTCATGTTCAAAAAGTAATTTTTCGTGGTTGTTTTCATTTCCAAAGAAAGAAACCTTAGCGTCCCCGCTTTTAAACAAAGTTAAGGTCGCATAACCATTTCCGCCATAAGAGAAATCGTTTGAATTGATTGCCCTTGCAGCCTCCGATTTTGATCCAGCACCACTAATGATTTGCTTGATGTTTTCTTTGTTCACGTATTGCAGATTATGATCGTGTCCGGAAACTACAATTACATTTTTCTGCTTTTGCAAAAGTGTTTTAATGCGCTTGGCATAAATCGTATATTGTTTGTTTTGAATGTCCTGTGGACTTGCACCAGAAGTTTTTCGCAGTAAATTGATAAAGGAACCTATTACCGGAAGCGGGATTTTTTGCTCTAAAGGAAATAATTGTTTTTCTAGCGAGTACTGCCCGCCATGCGAGCCATTGCTCATCAGCGGATGGTGAATGGCAAGAATAACTGTTTTTTCCTGGTTTTTATTCAGGACGCTTTCCAGTTCGTCAAAGAAATCTTCTCTGGTTTTAATGTCACAATTGTCATTGATTGTGGGATGATTGTCCCAGTCTTCCAGAAACCATTCGCTGTCTATGGTTACTAAAGTGGTGGTGCTGTCAATTTTTACATCTTCTATGGCACAGCTTTTTCGGGGTAAGAAGGCTTTTTTATCATTCAAATATTTTGTCACAAATTCGGCCTGACGTTCCAGACCTTTGATGCCGCTGTACCAATCGTGGTTTCCGGGAATGACAATGGTTTTTCCTCTAAACCCTTTGGTTAGCTTTAATTGATTGGTAAGTTTTGTTTCGGCCAGAGCCTTTTCTGAGGCATCGTCATTAGCAGGAAAACCTTTCGGATAAATGTTATCCCCTAAAAAAAGTAAAGTCGATTTTTTACTCGCTTTTTTTAGTTTTTGGTGCAGTAGTTCAAGTGTTTGCTGGGCTTGTTCCTCATCGGCATTTCCGGCATCTCCTACTAAATAAAAAGTGTGGGCAATTTTTATGCTATCTGTTGCGTTTTCCGTTTCATTAGCGCTGACACTTTTTCCGTATTGCGCCTTATGCGTCGCACAGGAATAGGTGAGCAGCAATGTCGTTATTGCTAAAGAACAGGTTTTAATTTTCGCAATAAAATGATTATCCAAAAACAATTTCATAATTTAGTGGTGTAAAAATATTCTCTATGAATTTAATAGAACAATCCGAAGATTTTGTTAGTAATTTACTCAAAGATAAACTTTCTAATTTATATTCTTATCATAATTTTAACCATACTTTAACGGTCGTAAATGCTGTAAAAGAGCTTTGCAAAAAAGAAGATGTTACGGCAGAGGAGAAAGAAATACTTTTAGTAGCGGCCTGGTTTCATGATACCGGATATATTAACGGTTATGAGAATCACGAGCAGGAGAGCGTGAAAATTGCTACAGCCTTTTTGAAAGAAAAAGAATTGTCGGATGAATTTATAGCAAAGGTTTCAGGCCTGATTCTGGCAACGGTAAAAGAATACATTCCGAAAACACATTTGGAGAAAATAATTAAAGATGCAGATTTTGCCCATCTCATGGGGACTGAATATGCAACTACCTGTGAATTATTGCGTATTGAATTAAAGAATACCTGGAATTTGAATTTTTCGAATGCCGAATGGGCAAAGGAGAACCTGAATTTTTTAATGAATAAACATCGGTTTTATACCGATTATGCCCTTAAAAAATGGCAGCCTTTAAAAGAGAAAAACCTGCTTTTGGTTCAGAAGAAAATTGAAAAACAGGAAAAGAAGGAAGCGGATCGAATCGAAGAAGAAAACAGAAAAAAAGAGAAAGTGGAAAAGCCAGATCGTGGTGTTGATACACTGTTTCGTGTTACATTAGGAAATCATACCCGACTGAGCGGGATTGCCGACAGTAAAGCCAATATTTTATTGTCCGTTAACGCTATTATCATTTCGATTGCATTGTCTACGATTATCCCGAAACTGGACAGTCCGAAAAATGCACATTTGGTGGTGCCTACTTTTATTATGTTGATTTCGAGTGTGGTGACTATTATTTTTGCGATTCTTTCCACCAGACCAAAAGTAACTACCGGAGTGTTTACCCGGGAGGATATCGAAGCCAAGAAAATTAATTTGTTATTCTTTGGGAATTTCTACAAAATGCCATTGGAAGAATACGACTGGGCGATGAACGAAATGATGAAAGATCGCGACTATTTGTATTCCACGATGATCAAAGATTTGTACTATCTGGGATTGGTTTTGCAGCGCAAGTACAATTTACTGCGCATTGCCTACAATCTTTTTATGGTGGGGATAATTGTTACTGTGATCGCTTTTATAATAGCTTTCAAATCAATATAAGCTCAACTAAAATTTAGCTGAGCTCATCTAATAAGTCCTGATATGTAATTTTTTTCGCTATTGGATTTGCATTGTTGTTAATTACTTTTACCCGAATTGCCCTTAAACCTGAAACTCCCTGAAGATCCTCAACTTCAAATTGTTCAATGGAAGGCTCCAGAATTTTCTTGTGCTGTAGGTACTTGATGTATTTTAAATATTCGGCCTCTTCGCTGTTTTGAGAATAGACAATGGTAATTTTCTCTTTCTCGGTGATGCGGTCTTTTGTGCCTTTAATATTCGATTTATCGATACGTTTTTTTACCACTTCATATCTGGCATTGTACGTTCCGTCAACATCAAAACGTTTTTCATCCATTCTGAAACGGATGGAAAGCGGAGAGGTAAAAACTAAAATTAACGAGGTCACATCCAGTTCGTACGGAAGCGATTCTTTAAGTTGATGATGTTCGAGCTCCATCTCGCACAAGGTTTGCAGTTGCCACAAGCGCAAATTGTGCAAATACATCATATCAAATGGCTGGGTTGGAGCAATAGAAGCCCCAATATAGAGATTATGCTCTACACCATCGGTTTTAAACCGTTCGTAATAGTGCGGATAGATCTGCTGTGCTTCAACTTGTTTCCGGTCCAGAACAGAAGCGAGTTTTTTATTGATAATAGACATCGCATTATCAAATTTCTTTCTCTCCTGATAAAACAATCCGGTCTTAGCGTCCAGACTTTCAAAGTACTGACGTTCGAGTTTTTCGCTTTTTGCGGTCTCTTTCGTATTCTTTAAAAGCGGATGAATCTCTTCTTCGATATAACGTTGAATGTACTGTTCCGTATCTGCTTTTAAAGGAGCATCCAGTTCATCACGGAAGGATTCCAGCTCAAATTTCCGCTGTTCCAAAAGTACCAGATTGGTGTTGGGATCCTGTGATTCGAAAATCTTTAACAAAGCCGTCAATTGATTTTTAAGATCGATTTTGACCGTTTCATTTCGATGTTCAGAAGAACCTTTAATGTCGATTTGCCCATAAAGAGGGTATACATTTTTAAATGAAATTTCTTTAAAAATATAATCCTTCGTATGATTCATATTTTGGAAATAGTTTTGAGATTCTCTCCTAAATTTCCAGTAAACACTTGGGTGAATTGTGGTGTATTCGCGCTGAATAATGGCTTCAATCTGATGCTGCATGTCTGTATTGTAACGATCAATCGTATCGGTCAGATACGGCAGAACGAGCCCCAATTTTGTTGCATTAATCGTATTGAGCGCTTTTATTTCGGAGGAAACCAGTTCGACTACTCCCAATAAATGCCCGTCTTTTACCACCGGAGCAAAGATGCAGCTTTGAATCCCTTGTTTTAATAAATGTTCCCCCAGTTTTTTATTGGAAGATTCTTCAATGAATTTCTTTACATTAGAAACCACCAAAGGTTCTTTATTGTCCAATAATTTTTCGAAAGTACAGCCAAAAAAAGCATTCTTGCAATCAATCTCCTGATCTTTTGAAAGCAGAAAACTTTGCATCTGAGTTTCAAATTTAACAGGTCTGATGAATTTTTCTTCCTCAGGATTGTAAACAATAAAACCCACTTTTAAATCGGGAATTTTAAAGATAGATTTAAAAATGTTGAATACGATTTCATCCGTTGCGGCCGTTGACGAATCGGGTTTTAAGAGGTTACTTTTCAGATTTGAAATGGCACTTTCTGTGGTCGCATCAAACAAAGAAACGAGTCCAAATCCTTTCAGAATCCAGCTTCCCTTCGGAAATTTTGATTTCCAAAGTTCGAGATCATGGTAGTTGTCCAGCAACAGATCAATGTCGTCCTGAGTTAGATCGATTGATTTTTCTGTTGGAATGACATCTATGAAATCGGCATTGTACAGAATGCGATAGTGTTTTTCTATTCCATTTTCATCCGGAATATCATAGAAAAAGGGGTTGTTAAAATCGATACGCTGCTTGTAATGAGCACCTAAAATGATACAGCAATTGTTGACATAGAATTGGTGATCGTCGAAATCACGAATTTCCATATCAAACTCAGATCCTGCATTACTGAGGATTTTTTTAAAACGTTCGGTATAATTGAATGATAAATTCTGAAAAGGTATCGTAACGGCTTTTATTTCGTTGTGCGTCAAAGCGGTCGGAAAGATGTCGGCCAGTAAATTTTTGATTAAAGCTTCATTGTCTTTAATGGTGGCGTAGTCCTTAATTCCGGTTCTAAGTTCCGGAAGGGGTTCTATTTGTTTTAAAATGGCTTTTGCATAGTTTGCCCTGTAATCAACATCCGACAAAGCAATTTCCTCAAAAGATTTAATAAGCTTGTGGAAGGATATGATCGTTTCGAAAGGACTTTCGTTGTATAAATGAATATCCATCTGAATTGGTTTAGATTGCAAAATTAAGCATAAATTAAGAATCTTTTACAATTTCCTATTTCTTTCGTTTATGGTAGTATAGAGGTCAAGTCTTGGTATTACCGGGTTTTAAAAGCAGTTTTTTGTTTTAACTAAATATTAACATAATTAATAACGGAACGATCGTTCCGTTATTGTATCTTTGTACTGTAATAATGAAATAATCAATAATTTAAAAAACAAATAAGATGAAAAAATTAGAGAATAAAGTGGCTATTGTAACCGGTGGAAATAGCGGAATAGGGTATGCTGCCGCAGCCGAATTTGTAGCAAACGGTGCCAAAGTAATTGTAACAGGAAGAAACAAAAAGGCTTTGGAAAAAGCAGAAACGGAATTGAACGTAACCGGAATTGTATCGGATCAATCCGATTTAGAATCAATTGATCGTTTGGTTGCGGAGGTAAAAGCCAAATTCGGTAAAGTTGACGTACTGTTTCTGAATGCCGGAATTGCTGCTTTTGCTCCTGTAGATGCAGCCTCAGAGGAGCATTATGACAGTATCATGAATGTGAATGTAAAAGGAGTTTATTTTACCGTTCAAAAAATACTACCCATCTTAAATGACGGAGGTTCTATTGTTTTTAATACTTCGATAAATGCGCATGTGGGAATGCCAAATTCAAGCGTTTACGCGGCAAGCAAAGCAGCAGTATTGTCTTTGAATAAAGTATTTGCTACCGAACTGGCAGCAAGAAAAATCAGAGTAAATGCTGTTTCTCCTGGTCCGGTTGAAACGCCTCTTTATGGTAAATTGGGATTGGAGAAAGCAGAAGTTGAAGGTTTTGGTGCAGTTTTAAGTGAGAAAATTTTATTGAAGCGTTTTGGTCAGGCTTCTGAAGTGGCTAAAACAGTGCTTTTTTTAGCTTCGGATGATGCATCATTTATTACCGGAAGCGAAATTGTTATTGATGGTGGACTTACTGTAAATACGGTAGTATAATTTTTTTGACTAATTCAGGAACGATTGTTCCGTATTTTTGTATCTTTGAGGTATAATTTAATACTGAAGTTATGGCCAGAACAAAAGAATTTAATGAAGATCAGGCTTTAGATAAAGCGATTGAGATTTTTTGGCATAAAGGATACAATGGCACATCGGCCAGTGATTTAGTTACCCATTTGGGGCTGAGCCGCTCGAGTTTGTATGATACTTTTGGCGACAAGCAGCAGCTTTTTGTTCGGTCTTTAGAACGTTATCAGAAGAATGGTCAGGAACAAATAGCACAGCTTTTTGAGCAGTCAGCTAATATTAAGGAAACGTTGCTGGAGGTTTTTAAGCAGGCAGTGCTGGAAAGTCTGGAAGATCGTATTACCAAAGGTTGTTTTATGGTGAATTCTTCTGTAGAACTGGCGATGCATGACGAAGGGATTGCAAAAATTGTACAGAACAACAGACAGACTATGGAAGAGATTTTTACCAAAGCAGTTCAAAAAGGGCAAGATGCAGGACATATTTCCACGAAGAATGCTGCCAGAGTATTGGCACGGTTTCTTTTTAATGCGTATTCGGGAATTCGGGTTTTGGCCAGAACCGGAGAAAGAGATAAACAAGTCTATGACGATATTGTAAAAGCGACGTTTTCAATACTATGATTTTGAAACGGCACATAAATAAAAAAACGGCAATTACTAGTGTAGTTGCCGTTTTTTGCTTTAAGTAAGTAATAGAAAATGAATGACTCTTAGCTTTTTTCTTCTTTATTGAAATACACTAAGTAGTAATACATTTGTTTTTCTTCATCCCAGCCTTTTTCAACAAATTTCTCAGCGCTTTCCGGATTAATGAAATCCATTTTGATCTGAATGTGAGTGTCTAGATTGATTACGTTTTTGATTGATTTTCGGGCGTCTGAAACCGCTGCATTGGCAATAGGGAATGAGGTTACATCTTCGATGCTGTATTTTTCTCCCTTATCCACTTTATAGTTTTTGAATTCAGGAATTAAGTCCGGATTGTCTAATACTTCGTTTAAGAAATTTTGTTCTTCAAACTGATCGTTTTTCGCGAAATAATTCACAGATCGGTTCATGAACATTACTTCTTCTTTTTTGTCTTCTGCTGGTAAAACAACATCTTTAGCAAAGTTCTGGCAGAATTTTAAGTATTTTTTAGTGATGAAGTTTTCATCCTCAAAAGCATCAACAGATAAAAAGTGCTCCAACCAGTAACGCGCATCATAACGGTTGCTGTCAACAGTAAGGATTTTGTATCCTTCTTCTTTTTTATAGTTAAAAATCAAACAGCCTTTGTCTAATTTGCTTAGGTTGATCCCTTGTTGCAGGATCATTTCAAGGTTGCTGTCTTTTTCTTCAAATTGTAAAAAGTCGGCTTGCAACTCGCTTTTAAAAATTCCGATGGCATCCACAACATTGTTGTCAATACTTAAGTTCGTCAGATAGGTGATGTAAACCTCTCCGTTTTTAATATGTGGGTGATTGGACTGTTCGAATAAATGTGTCGTGATTCGCTTTGAGATCTCCTGTAAATTTCCGGGATTGTCAAAAATCTCTGTAGCATATTTAAACATATCGTTGTAATCCAAATCGACTTCGTGCGCAAACTGATAATAGTTTTCTTCCTTCTCTCTGAAAGGCTTAAAAAAGTATTCTTTTATCAAAGGAACGATCTCATCATTTAAGTTAAATGGCTGTTCCGATAAAAAAATCGCTTCGTTTCTGCTTTTGTTTCCTACGCGGTGTATCGCAAGCGTCTCGATGTGGGTGTTGAATAAGTTTATCATATTTTATTTAGGTTCAGAGAGGCAAAGGGACAAAGGAACAAAGTTTATTTTCGGGCTTTTATTTTTCTGATAAAAGCACTTAACATTCGTTCTATTTCCCTGCTTTCTCCATTTATTTTGTTAAAACGATTTTCGCTTAAGTATTTTAAATTGAATGAGATTTCAAGTTGGGTTTGCATTTCGAATAAAGAAGACATTGAAATATTTAAAAATTTCAGGTAATCATTATTTCCGTCCCTGCCATAACCTTCTGCAATATTACTGGGTATTGATACTGAACTTCTTCTGATTTGTGAAGATAGTCCATAAATTTCTTCTTTTGGAAATGAATTTGTTATTTGGTAAATCTCAGTAACCAAGTTCATTGATTTCTGCCAGATTAAAAGATCCCGGAAAGTATTCATAATCTATTATATTTAAAAAGTTAAATATAAAAATAAGAATATTCTTTCTTTTTGAAAAAAGTTTTATAGAAAATATCTTTGAACCTTTGTCACTCTGAACCTATGTACCTTAAAAACTAATTCCAATTCTCCTCAAATCCGTAATCTTCAAAACTGTCGTCGCCTTCAAACATGTCAAGATCGTCTTCATCAAGATCGTCTTCAAATTCTCCGTAGATGTCGTCGTGCATGTCGGCTTCAAAGCTTTTTTCGATAGCTTCGTCCGGCATTTCTCCGTGTGAGAATAAGGTTTCAGGGTATGGAGCTCCTGCGATTTGATCTTCAACAGCAGCTAATTCTACTAAGAATGTCCACATATTGATGAAATCATACACATAGATGATTTTGGTGTTTTCTTTGTCTAAAATAGAAGATAACGGATAATCGCCCATAGTTCTTTGCTCGCCAGGAACATCACCCGTATCAAAAAGTGGAATTTCATCCTCTTGATTCCAGGTTTCGTCGCAGGTATAAAACGAAGCTACTTCCATTCCGTCAAAACCAAAAGCGTTGAAGATCGCATTGTGTAAATCCTCAAGGGTATCATCTTCAAGAATTGCAATGTCTCTAAAAATATCTTCTTCGGCGTCTAGAATTACTCTAAATTTATAAACCATAATCTTTGTTTTTATTGAGAGGGCAAAGGTAAAATATAAATAATGATTTATGAATTGTGAAGCACGATTTGTTGAAAAGATTTTTTATTCGTCTAGTGCGACAGTGTGCCAGCCTTTTGCATGAAATAGGCGTTGACCTGACTCAGAAGGGCTGTCGTGAAAAAATGCAATTACTTTTTGATGAATCGTTTTCTGATTTTGTGATAATGCTTGTGGTAGGTACTATGGCTTGGATAACTTCTGCTTGACGTCATATTATTAAAAATTAATGCCGTTATAAACAAAAGAAGTACACCGTCTAAAACAGGAGAAAGCACATACATATAACCGAGGTCCTTTATCTGAGCAGAACCTGTAACCGCAATAAGTGCTGTTGCTCCTCCGGGAGGATGAAGTGTTTTGGTGATTTGCATAAAAATAATCGAAAAGGAAACGGCCAGGGGCGCAGACAGCCAAACGATGTCCGGGATTAATTGGTTTACCGTTACTCCAATAATTGCTGAGATCACATGGCCTCCAATTAAATTTCGGGGTTGCGAAAACGGGCTTTGAATGATTCCGTAAACCAGTACACTCGACGCTCCAAAAGAACCAATTAAGAAAACAATATCGGTGCCGGAAAAGCGAATAGATTCCAGATAAGAAAGGATTCCAATACCCACAAACGATCCTATAAACGACCAGAAATGTTCTTTATAATCGATTAAGGTTTCTTTGTAAAGTATATAACGGGTTTTGCGATAGCCTCTTTTTATTTTTGAAGTTGGCATATTTGTGAATTATTTGATGTGGTATTTTTTATCCGGGACTGACACCCGAACCAATATTAAGTTTTTGAAAATTTATTTTAGTGCCGCAGGTGCATACGAATAAACGGTATAAGGATAAATTGTTTTTGCGGTATATTTTGAGATCAGGCAAACCACCAAAATTGGTAAAAACAAAGTGTAGTCGTTGGTTAATCCGCAAACCAGGAATATAGCTGTAAAGGGCGCGTGAATGCTGGCGCTTAAAACAGCTGCCATTCCAATAATCATAAAGTTTACCGGAATTACATGTACCTGAAAAAAGGTATTTAAAACGGATGCCAGCAGCAATCCTAAAAAAGCACCAATAAAAAGACTTGGAGCAAAAACGCCTCCATCGCCTCCTGAGGCTAATGTTACAGAGGTTACAATAGGTTTAAGCAGTAAAATTCCAATAAAAGTAAGCGTCAGAGTAAGCGTCAACGGAATTTCAGCCGAATTGCTAAAAATACCTTTTATCGCATGATACCCTTCGCCATAGAGCTGTGGGAAAATAAATAAGGAAACGCTTAAAACGACAGAACCAATTAAGATTTTATAGTAATGGGTATCAATTTTTCCGAATTGAGATTTAAAAAACAACACACAACGGGTAAGGTAAACCGAATTTATTCCGGCCAGAATTCCTAAAAGAATAAAATACGGAATCGCTTTTAAATGCCAGGTCGTGATGGAGACTGCGAATAAAGGTTCTTCTTTTAAAATGGTAAGTAAACCAAAAGCAATTGAAACGGCAATGATATTGGAAATAACAAAAGCACGGGTTACTTTTCTCGAGATTACTTCTAAAGCAAATAAGATTCCGGCAATTGGGCTGCTAAATAAAGCGGTAACTCCTGCCGCAACTCCCGCGCAGATAAGCTCGGTTTTGTATTTGCGGAATACATTTTCTTTTTGTTGTGCAACAGACCCGATGGCAGCAGTGGCCACTACGGTAGAGACTTCGATTCCGGTTGAGCCTCCAAAAGCAACAGTCAATAAACCGTTGATAAAGTGGGACGGAATTTTATAGGAAGGTAAATTTTTGGAACTTGATTTTGTGCTTTCAAAAACTTCTTTGATTCCCTTGTTTTCTTTTTTCTTGAACAAATAATGTCGGAGAAAGTAAATAACAGACAATCCGAAGACAGGGAAGACGATATAAAAAACAGGATTTACGGAGACTTCATGAAAGAAAATTTCTTCGTAATATTCGGTAATTTTTTTGAGCGAGATTCCTAAAAAGGCCGAAAGAAAGCCAATTAATACCGAAACAATAACTAATTTTTGAAGGACAATAAATTGATGATTTTTTTTGATTCTAGCCGTTTTGTTCATCAGACGTTGATTTTTGAAATCGCATTTTTTCACGCGGATTACAAAATTAGCCAATCAAATTCGTTTTTTCATATAAATCACTCCTTATATTGTGTTAAAGTTGCTGATTTAAAGGAATTCTCTTAGTATTTTTTGAATTATCGTTCGTAAAACTCAATGGGCAGTTCATCCGGATCGGCAATAAAAGTGAATCGTTTTTCGGTAATTTCGTCAATTCGGATCGGCTCCGATTCGATATTTTTGGTGTTTAAAAAAGCGATGGTTTCTTCTAAGTTAATGACTTCGAAAGCCAAATGACGCAAGCCCACAGCTTCGGGTCTTGAAGGACGTTTTGGCGGATTGGGGAATGAAAACAATTCGACTACATACGTGCCATTCAAAGCCAAATCGAGTTTGTAAGACTGACGTTCTTCGCGATAGATTTCCCGAATAATGGTCAAACCTAAGACTTCGGTATAGAATGTTTTAGACTTTTGGTAATCTGAACATAGAATGGCAATATGATGAACTTTATTTAAGGTAAGCATTGTTTTTTTATTGGGGTTCCTGATTTAATTTTCGAATAACTTTTGCCGGATTTCCAACAGCCAGAGAGTTGTCGGGGATATCTTTAGTGACTACCGAACCTGCGCCAACCACACAGCCTTTGCCGATGGTTACGCCCGGACAGATTACAGAATTTCCGCCTATCCAGCAATCGTCGCCTATAGTAATAGGCAATGCATTTTCGAGTGTTTTTCTGAGTTCGGCGTCAAGCGGATGCGTAGCAGTGTAAATTTGAACGTTTGGCGCAAAAAACACATTTGATCCAATGTTTACCGGTGCACAGTCCAGAACGACACAATTTACATTAAAATAAACGTTGTCTCCGCATGAAATATTGTAGCCATAATCACAATGAAAAGGAGGTTCGATATAAAAACTTTTGCCGGTGTTCGGAATCAGCTCCGCTAAAATTTCTTTGGCTTTTTTGGTTAAGCGATATTCCGTTACGTTCAATCGATGCAGTAAATTTTTGGCTTTTCGACGTTCTTTTACTAAGAGAGGATCTCCCGCAGCATAATACTCTCCCGCAATCATTTTCTCTTTTTCTGTTTTCATAAAATGGCTTATATT
Organism: Flavobacterium sp. T12S277; assembly: GCF_048514875.1. Classification (NCBI taxonomy): domain Bacteria; kingdom Pseudomonadati; phylum Bacteroidota; class Flavobacteriia; order Flavobacteriales; family Flavobacteriaceae; genus Flavobacterium; species Flavobacterium sp. T12S277. The sequence continues at coordinate 171,771 of NZ_JBLYEG010000007.1, forward strand.
TTTGTTTTGGCAATTTTTTCGTGAATTTTCAAGGTTTCCTGTAAAGCAGCTGTGGCGTACCAAGGCGTTAACTCGGCCTCCAGTAAATTTGCCTGTATGGCCGGATCTGTTGCAACGAGTGCTTTTGCTTCCTCGACAGTTGCGACATTAAAAATGTAAATTCCCCTGTAATTTCGGTCATTTTTCATAAAAGGTCCGGCGACAACCAATTTACCTTCTTTGGCCAGTTTACCGATGTTGGCCATATGACCTTCAAACAGCTTTTTGCTTTCTTCTTTGGAAGCTGTAGTGTTCGACCCTGATTTTAAAAGGCAAAATACATATTTTTTCATTCCGTACTCATCTGCATGGAGTGATTTTGCCAGACTTTCGTCGAATTTGCTTTCTGTTTCCTGAGCGAACCCAATTGTACCGAATAGCAGTAAAGCGAAAAATGAAAACATTTTTTTCATATCATAATTTGTTTTAAAGTAGTTTTTTCAAAATAACAATCTGCCCTAAATGATACACATCGTGCTGAATAATTCCGTGTATATGCTCGTAGTACGTGTGATTATTATTGAGGTATATTTTTTCTAAGTCGGCATCCTCAAAATCTTCAAAAAAAGCATGCCACAATTCCTGTGATTTCCCCAGACTCTGAAGTGACTGTTCCCAGGCTGCTTCGGATGAATCTAAAACGGGCACAAAATAATTGTGATCGGGCGTTATAATGGTTTCTCCCTGAACACGTCTTAAAATGTTTCTTCGCCATTGAATCAGATGATTGACAATTTCCCAGATCGTATTTAAATTGGGGTTGACTTTTTTGTAGGCCTGGTCGGCACTTACGTTTTGCAACGTATGAACCAGATTAACTTCTAACCAGGGATTTCCATTATAGATGGACTGATACAGATTTGAAATTCTTTTGCTTTCTGACATAATTGATCACTTTTAAAAGACACTAGCTAAGATACAAATAAGTAATTTACAACTCATCCTTAAAATTCTACAATTGGGTTATTTAATATTTTTTAACAAGAAATGTTAAAATACATTTGCTTCATCAAAAACTAATAAATACCATGAAAACCAAAATTACTTTTATTTTATTATTACTAAGTACTTTTTCTTTTGCCCAGAATACTATTTCAGGAAAAGTTGTTGATCAAAAGGGAAAGCCGGTTCAGGGCGCGAATATTTATATAGATGGAACTTATGACGGAGCTACTAGTTCTGAAACGGGTAACTTTTCGTTCGAAACCACTGAAAAAGGAAATAAATTTTTAGTAGTGAGTTTTTTGCTTTTTGAAACTTTTAAACAGGAAATTGATGTAGCCAATTATAAAGATCAAATCGTAAAACTTAGAGAAAATGTAAATGCTCTTGATGCGGTAGTGATTACTGCCGGAACATTAGAATCGGGTGATAAAGCGAGGGTTTCGGTTTTAAAACCTTTAGATATTGTAACCACCGCAGGATCGGCCGGAAATATTATTGCAGCACTGCAAACTTTACCGGGAACACAAACGGTTGGTGAAGACGGACGTTTATTTGTTCGTGGGGGTGAAGCAAGCGAAACACAAACTTTTGTAGACGGGCTTCGCGTCGCACAACCTTATGGAGCAACAACCAATAATTTGCCAACCCGTAGCAGATTCTCTCCGTTTTTGTTTAGTGGAATTGCTTTCTCCACCGGAGGATATTCAGCCGAGTACGGTGAAGCGTTGTCAAGTGTTTTGTTGTTGAACACACAGGATGAACCGGACCAGAATAAAACCGATATTGCTTTAATGACCGTAGGTTTAGGAGTAGGAAATACGCAAAAATGGAAAAAAAGCTCGTTCAGTATCAATACGAATTATATTAATCTGGCTCCTTATCAGGCCGTGATTCCACAAAATGTAGATTGGAACAATCCGTATCAGTCATTGGGAGGAGAAGCCGTGTATCGCTATCATTTTGAGAGAGGAATTTTTAAACTGTATGCCGCTTTTGATGCTGAAAAATTCGATCTGAACCAAAAAAATGTCAATTTTGTTGATCCGATAAGAACGGATTTAGACAATAATAACTTTTACCTGAATGCTTCTTATAAAGGAGATTTTGGAACGGGCTGGCAATTGACATCAGGAGTTAGTTACGGTTACAGTAAAAACAAAATCAAATTTGATATTAATGATGTAGACAGCAATGAGAATGCGGCACAGCTTAAATTGAAACTGAGAAAAAACATCTCAAATTACTTTAAATTGTCTTTCGGAGCAGATTATTTTATTACAAAATTTAATGAAAATTATACCGATAACATTGCTATCAAAACGGCAAATGGTTACGATTCAAACATTGCGGCTTTTTACACAGAAGGCGATATTTTATTCTCGAAAAAACTGGCCGCAAAAGTGGGTTTCAGACTTTCGAATAATAGTTTGTTAGACGAGACCAATATTGCTCCAAGAGCTTCTATTGCTTATAAAGTTTCAAAAAACAGTCAGTTTTCATTTGCCTATGGAGATTTTACACAAACGCCGGTAGTCGATTATATTAAATACTCAAAATACCACCAGTTTGAAAGCGAAAAGGCAAGACATTATATTTTAAATTACCAGTTTACAAAACCGGGACAGACTTTTAGAGCCGAGGCCTATTATAAAGATTACAGCAATTTAGTACAGTATGATACAAGAGATATTCAGTACAATTCGGCCTTCAATAATAACGGTTCGGGATATGCCAAAGGATTGGATTTGTTTTGGAGAGATAGCAATTTGCATAAAAATCTGGAGTATTGGATTTCTTATTCGTATATCGATTCAGAGCGACAATACAAGAATTTTCCAAACATGGTAACCCCAAGTTTTGTTGCCAATCATAGTTTGTCAGTCGTGACGAAATATTTTATTACCGACTGGAAATCTCAGATTGGTTTTACCAACAGTTTCAGCTCAGGACGTCCGTACAACGACCCAAATCAGACGCAATTCATGAACGGAAAAACAAAAGCATATAATAGTTTGAGTTTCAACTGGGCTTATTTGTTAACCACGCAAAAGATTCTGTATTTCTCTGTTTCAAACCTATTAGGAACTCAAAATGTCTTCGGATACGATTACGCCAGAAACCCTGATACAAACGGAGTTTACAACAGACAAGCCGTAATACCAACTGCTGACCGCTTTTTCTTCGTAGGTTTCTTCTGGACCATCAGCCAGAATAAAAACGAGAATCAGTTGAAGAATCTCTAAGGTGCTAAGGTTTCTTCTAAATAGCTCAGTGTCGTAATAACTTAGTCCCTTAGCCTCTCAGAACCTTAGCTCCTCAAAAAGAACAATTCAGTCACCAAAATCAACAACTCGGTATCATTTAATTTTAAAAGAATAAAATCCGATATACTTTTGAAGAGTAAATTAAAAGGAACACAGAAATAGAGGTTAAGAATAAGAAAATCAAATCTTTGCCCCTTTGTCACTCTGAACCTTTGAACCTAAAAAAAGAGAGTTTTAATCATCAATAAAATTTAGAATTTTAAAATCACAAAATAGTAACAACTTTAAAAACAAGAAATCATGACCAAGATTATTACAATTATTACCTTATTTGTTTGTAGTTTAATATCTGCACAAACACAGTTTGAACAAGGAATGGGAAAAGCTTTCGGGCTTTGGAAAGAAGGAAAGAATACGGAAGCTTCGGCATTGTTTGAAAGAATTGCTGCAGCAGAAAAAACAAGTTATTTGCCTAATTATTATGTAGCCTTAATCAACACTACAGCAGCATTTTCTGAAAAAGACAAAACAAAAATTGATTTATTACTGACCAAAGCACAGGATGCACTCGATACCGAATTGATTAAAGATCAAAATAATGCCGAATTGTATGCGATGCAGGCTTTGATTTATACCGCCTGGGTAGTCGCTGACCCGATGACAAACGGAATGAAATATTCGGCTAAAGTGATGGAAGCTTACGCTAAAGGAAAAGCGATCGATCCAAATAACCCGAGAATTGTTTTTGGTGAAGCGGATTATGAAATAGGAGGAGCAAAATGGTCAGGTGTGGATACCAAACCGTTATGTGCACAAGTGGATAAAGCTGTCGAACTTTTTGCTACTTTTAAACCGGCGACACCTTTTTCTCCAAAATGGGGATTAGAAAGAGCTTTGGAAACTCAGAAAAATTGTAAAAAATAATTTAATACCAATAGTATAGAATGAAAGATCATAGAAACTCGTTTGCTGAATTAAAAAGTGGAACCATCATGTGTTTCAAGATTTCTATGGTCTTTACCGTTTTGTTCTGCGCTTTTTTAGGCACCGATTTAAACGTAAAAAATGTACTGTTTACCTTCGGAATAAGCTGCCTTTATTCTTTCGGACTGGGCTTTGGCAATGGATTTATCAACGTTCTTTTAGATAAAAAGTGGGATTGGCTCGAACAAACTAATCTGAGAGTGTATTACGGAATTTTGATCACCGTACTTTATACCGTTCCTGTAGTTTTGGGAATCAATTATATAGTATGTGTATTTGTTCAGCATCTTCCGCCGGATCAGTTTTTTAGCGAAAGAATGATTTGGGCACATCTTTTCTACGTGATTTTGTCTTTAGGAGTTTCCACTTTCATGCAGGCACGAAGTTTTATGGTAAAATGGAAACAGGCATCCAAATTTGAAGTAACCCAACAAAAGATTATTGCAGGAACGGCAAATGCCAAATTCGAAAGTTTAAAAAATCAGATCGACCCACATTTTCTTTTTAATAGTTTAAACGTTCTTAGTTCTTTAATCGAAGAGAATCCGGATAATGCGCAGCGATTTACGACTTCGTTATCTAAAATTTATCGCTACGTTTTAGAGCAAAAGGATAAGGAATTGGTTTCTGTTGAAGACGAATTGTCGTTTGCTAAAACCTATATGAATTTGCTCAAAATGCGATTCGAAAATAGTTTGTTTTACGAATTACCAACTACAGACATTAATCCGGAGGCCAAGGTAGTTCCGCTCTCGCTGCAGCTTTTATTAGAAAACACGGTAAAACACAATATCGTCAGCGAGCAAAAGCCATTGCATATCAGGATTTTTATAGACGGAGATTATCTGGCCATACAAAACGATTTTCAGAAAAAAGAAGTTTTGCAGGACCGACAGGGAGTAGGATTGCAAAACATTGTTAACCGCTATTCAATTGTAACCAACAGAAAGGTTTTGATTGAGCAAAATGAGAAAAATTTCACCGTTAAAATTCCAATTTTAACCAAACAAATTACAGTTATGGAAACAAGTGCAGAATATAGTGACGAAAATAAAGCCTATTTCAGAGCTAAAAAGAGAGTAGAAGAGCTAAAAGGTTTTTACGGTAACGTAATTTCATATTGTTGTGTGGTACCATTTTTAATTTTTATAAATTTGAGGTACTCTCCTGGATTTCAATGGTTTTGGTTCTCGGCTTTAGGCTGGGGGTTTGGAGTGGTGATGCATGCTTTTAAAGTTTTTGGTTACAGCTCAGATTGGGAAGAACGAAAAATCAGAGAGATTTTGGAGCGCGAAAACAAGCAAAAAAACTGGAAATAGCTATGGAACCGGATTATACAGAAGCAGAACGTCTTTATCGGGCCCGAAAAAAAGTAAAAGAAATTAGAGAGTTTTACGAACATTTGACCGTTTTCATACTTGTAACCATCATTTTAATAACGATAAATCTCTTGACTTCGCCCGGTTATTTGTGGTTTGTCTGGTGCGTACTGGGCTGGGGAATAGGTTTAGTGCTACACGGATTGTCAGTATTTAATATCCCGCCTTTTTTTGGAAAAGACTGGGAAGAAAAGAAAATCAAGGAAATTTTAGAAAAAGAAAGACTAAGAAAATCTGAAAATAATTATGGAAACTAATTTTAATAAAGAACAGGAAGATTTCGAATTTCAAAAGATGGCAAGTAAAAAAGTCGTAAAGTTAAAGGCTTTTTACACTCATATGTTTCTTTACATCGTTGGTGTTATACTTTATGTCTTAAAAGATTATGTCGGACTTCCTCTTAATATCTTTCCCGTAAAATATCTGAACGGATTGGTAATGTGTATTTGGACTACTGCTTTTCTGGTATCGGCAATAGATATATTCGCTTCTTTTAAAATTTTTGGAGAAGAATGGGAAGAGCGTAAGATGAAAAGTATTTTAGAGAAAAAAGAAAAAAAACAAAAATGGGAGTAATCATGGAAGTAAATTTGAATGAAGAGGATAAATATTATCTCGCCAAAAAGAGAGTTGAGGAAATCAAAGGTTTTTACGGTAATTTAACGGCATTTGTAGGTGTAAATCTTGTCCTGATTTTTGTCAACTTATATACATCACCAGGGTATTTATGGTTTTATTGGCCATTAATGTGGTGGGGAGTTGGAGTCGTTTTTCACGGACTGAAAGTTTTTAAAGTATTTCCGGTTCTTGGAAAAGACTGGGAAGAACGAAAAATCAAAGAACTGATGGAGAAAGAAAGGGAGACTAAAAGTAAATGGAAATAATACAATCAAGGTAAAATGAGACGATATAGAAGAGACAGGTACAACGATTACAGAGATGAATTTAGTACAGACGAAAGCTATAATTTAGCATACCGAAAAGTGAAAAGGATTAAAGGCTTTTACTCACACTTAAAAGTTTATTTAATTGTAAATGTCATCATTGTGGTTTCCAATGTAAACAGAGACTACTTTGGACATAGTGCTTATGAAAACGGATTATTGGATTGGCGTACCTATTCGACCGCAATATGTTGGGGAATAGCTTTGGTAATTCACGCATTGACAGTGTTTGGGCCTGATCTTTTTTTCAGCAGCGAATGGGAGCAAAAAAAGATCCAAAAATATATGGAAAGAGATGCCCAAAACAACAATACAAAATGGCAATAATTTTAAATTAAAATAAAATGGGACAATTTAGAAGACAGATGTACGAAGATTACGCACAAGAATTTAGTACAGACGAAAGTTTCAATTTGGCATACAAAAAAGTAAAAAGAATTAAAGGATTTTATTCGCATTTAAGAGTTTATGTAATGGTGAACATTATCATCATTATTTCAAGTCTGAATAAACCTTATATGGTCGATCACTTTGTCATAAGAGGGTTTAGAGATTGGGAGATCTATTCAACTGCCTTTTTCTGGGGAATTGCTTTAGCGATCCATGCCTTTTCAGTTTTCGGACCAGATCTCTTTTTCAATAAAGATTGGGAGCAAAAGAAAATTCGAAAATATATGGAGAGAGAGACTCAGAATAAAAATAAATGGAAGTAATTTTAGACTAAATTTTAATTTTTGCATCTTAACTAAATGACCACATTAATTATAGAGGACGAAAAACCGGCAGCAAGATTGTTGCAACGAAAACTCGAAAAGCTGGATATTGCTGTAGAGACCATGTTACACTCTGTCGAAGAATCAATTTATTGGTTTGCGAATAATGAACATCCGGATTTAATATTTCTTGATATTCAGTTATCTGATGGTTTGTCGTTTGAAATTTTCGAAAAAATAAATATTCAAAGTGCGATCATTTTTACCACGGCCTATGACGAGTATGCCTTGAAAGCATTCAAATTAAACAGTATCGATTATCTTTTAAAACCAATTGACGAAGATGATCTCGAAGTTGCTGTTGCAAAATTTAAAACCAGATTACCAAAATCAAATGCTGAAACTTCAAACCTGCAGCTTGATTTTGAACAAATTCGTCAAATATTGTCAAACCCTTTTGAAAAGAATTATAAAAAACGATTTACAGTTAAAATCGGCCAACATTTAAAAGTTATTACTACAGACGAAATCGAGTGTTTTTTTAGCGAAAACAAAGGAACCTACATTCATACTTTCGACAATAGAAATTATCTAATCGATTCGACTTTGGAAATTCTGGAACAGGAAATAGATAAAAAAGATTTCTTCCGCGTTAGCCGGAAATTTATCGTTCCGCTTACCGCTATTAAAGAAATTCAGGTGTATACCAATTCACGCCTAAAAGTAATTTTACCGACTTACAAAGAAGATGAGGTAATTGTGAGCCGCGAGAAAGTACAGGATTTTAAAAACTGGCTAGGGTAAAATTTTTTAATAAATGTATCGTTCCTACGGAACTTTATTGTTGGTTGCCTTTATTTTTCAATGGATTAAAATCCATTGTTACAATATTTATCATTCCTTCGGAATTATATAATGTGTTGAAAAGGGTTTCAATAATTAAGATAGAGAGCCATCGGCTCGGCGCATTTTGTAGAGCCGTGGGCTCGGATCATATTCTAGATTATAATGTGTTTGAGCGGTTTCAATGATTAGGGCAGATAGAGCCATCGGCTCGGCGCATTTTGTAGAAGTGGATTTTAATCCGCTAAAAAAAAGGTTTTCAATATGGAGAGCCGTGGGCTCGGGACATATTCTAAATAAAAAAGAGCTGGAATTTCCCAGCTCTTTTTAGTATAATTTAAACGATTATTTACTCAATCGGTGCAAGGTATAGTTCATGGCACTCAAAAGGAAAAAAGCCATAATTTGATGAATTAATCCGAGTGCTAAAGGAACACTATATAAAAGTGTAAATACGCCCAGTAAAAATTGAATAAAAACAAAAACTACGAGAACTTTGATTCCGTTTGATTGATTTCTTGTCAATGAAAACTGGGTGCCTTTGTAATATAAGAAAAGGATAAGAGCCACTACTACATAAGCAAAAGTTCGATGTACAAACTGAACACCGCTTTTTCCTTCAATTAAGTTTTTGACCAAAGTAGACTGTTCAATAAATACAGAGTCGTGTATAAATTGCCCGTCACTCATCAAAGGCCAGTGATTGTGTATTAAACCTGCATTAAGTCCGGCAACAAACCCACCGTAAATGATTTGAATAAGTAAAGCCACCAAAGAGAATCTTGCAATATTGCGAAGTGGAATTACTTTATAAACATTGCGTTCCGGATAAATTAAATCTAAGGCTACCCACAAAGTGTAAGCAAAAGTAATAAAGGCAAAAGTAAGGTGTAATGAAAGTCGGAAATGGCTAACGTCCGGATTGTCAATTAATCCGCTGCGTACCATAAACCATCCCAGAAAACCCTGGAAACCTCCCATTGCCAGAAGAACAATACATTTGTTTATGGTTGGACGATCCAGTTTTTTTCGGATCAAAAAATAAACAAAAGGAACAAAGAAAACCAGTCCGATAATACGGCCGATGAAACGGTGAAACCACTCCCAGAAATAGATGAATTTATAATCTGAAAGCTGAAAATCGTTGTGTATGTTGATTTTTTGATATTCAGGGAACTTCTTGTACTGCTCAAAAGCTTCATTCCATTTTGCTTCTGTCAATGGAGGAAAAGTATCCGTTACCAAATGCCAGTCGGTCATAGACAAACCTGAATTTGTCAAGCGCGTAATTCCGCCTACAACAACCATTAAAAACAATAAAACACAACCTGATAGCAACCAAATGATTACTGATTTATTTCCTTTTTTCATTTTATAAAATAATACTTAATTCCCTATATTTTTTTTAAGCCTAATTTTTCAGCTCTTTTAATAACAAAATCATAAGCAGCCTGATATTCATTCGGAATATCACCTTCGAGGATCGCTTCTTTCACAGCCTCTTTCAAAATCCCGATTTCTCGTGAAGGTTTCAGATCGAAGATTTCCATAATTTCTTCACCGGAAATTGGCGGTTGAAAATTACGAACATGATCACGCTCCTCGACTTCAACAATTTTTCTGCGAACGAGCTCGAAGTTTTTATGGTATTTTTTAAACTTTGACGGATTTTTGGTCGTAATATCTGCCTCACACAAAGTCATTAAATTTTCGACATCTTCTCCGGCATCAAAAACCAAACGGCGCACTGCACTGTCGGTTACCACATCATCCGCCAGGACAATTGGACGTGAACTCATCACAACCATTTTTTGCACAAATTTCATTTTGTGATTCAAAGGCATATGCAGACGTTCAAAAATCTTTTTGGTCATTTTTCCACCTAAAAACTCATGTCCGTGAAAAGTCCAGCCTTGTTTTTTGTTGAAACGTTTTGTTGGTGCTTTTCCGATATCGTGTAATAAAGCCGCCCAACGCAACCAGACATCGTCTGTATTTGGACAAATATTATCAACCACTTCAAGCGTGTGGTAGAAGTTATTTTTATGGGTATGGCCTTCAATTTCTTCGACCTGATTCAATGCCGTTAACTCCGGTAAAATTAGATCTAAAAGTCCTGTTTTGTACAAAAGTAAAAAGCCGGTTGAAGGTTTAGGAGTTGATAGAATTTTGTTTAATTCGTCAACGATTCTTTCGCCTGAAATAATTTTGATGCGATCGGCATTTTTTGTGATGGCGTTTAATGAATTTTCCTCGATTTCGAAATTCAACTGTGTTGCAAAACGAATCGCACGCAGCATGCGCAGCGGATCATCAGAATAAGTAATATCCGGATCCAAAGGCGTTTTGATGATTTTATTTTCTAAATCGGTCAAACCATTAAAAGGATCGGAAAGATCTCCGAAGTTTTTTTCACTCAGGGATAAGGCCAAAGCATTAATGGTAAAATCCCGACGATTTTGATCGTCTTCCAGCGTTCCGTTTTCAACTAGAGGATTTCGACTGTCAGAACTATAAGATTCTTTTCTGGCTCCAACAAATTCAATATCGGTATCTTCAAAACGAAGCATTGCCGTTCCGTAAGTTTTAAAAACCTGAACTTTTGGTTTATTTGGAAGTAAATCAGAAACCTTAAGTGCCAATTCGATACCGCTACCTACAGCAACAACATCAATATCTTTCTTAGAGCCTCTGTTTAAAAGTAAATCCCGAACAAACCCTCCGATAACGTAACTATCGACGTTGAGTTCCTGAGATGCTTTCGAAATGATATCGAAGATTTTTGGTTGTAATGCAGTTTTATAATTTGTTTGTATAGCCACGAATTCACTAATTTTTAAATAAAAAAACATTTTCAATTTCTAAGAAATGAAATGCAGGCAAATTTACAACATAGAAAATGCCTATTATAATCTAAGGCTCACTTTTTTGAATAAATTCACAGTTTGAGCGCTGGAATTTTGTTAAAAGGAAAAAGGTTGCCACGAATTGCACGAATTTGCACAAATTTGCACGATTTTTTTGCCACAGATTAAAAGGATTTTCACAGATTTTTTAATCCTTCTAATCTTTTAATCTGTGGCGAAAATTAAGATTTATAATGTGAAGAGGTGAAGCAATTCACAGTTTGAGAGCAGGAATTTTGTTAAAAGAAAAAAGGTTGCCACGAATTACACGAATTTGCACATTTTTTTAATCCTTCTAATTCTTTTCATCTGTGGCGAAAATTTCGGCAATGTATATAAAGGAAAAATTCGTGCGATTTGTGGCGAAAAGAAACATTTATAATACAATCGAACAAATCAATTCGGATCTGTTATTTTTAGAATTTCAATTTGTATTTTTGAAGGATATAAAAATGCACACATGAAAATTGTTATATCGCCTGCGAAGTCATTAAATTTCGAAAAAGAATTACCTACAACTCAATATACAGAACCTGCTTTTTTAAAAGAAGCGCGTGTGGTTCATAAAATATTAAAGACTAAAAAACCTGCCGAATTATCTGAATTAATGTCTATTTCAGATAAATTATCTGATTTGAACTGGAAGAGAAATCAGGATTGGAAAACGCCATTTACACCCGAAAATGCCCGTCCGGCAGTCTATACTTTTGATGGAGATGTTTATACTGGTCTGGATGCTTATAGTATTCCGGTAGAGAAACTGGAGGTGCTACAGAATAAACTCCGAATCTTATCAGGGCTTTACGGAGTTTTGAAACCCCTGGATTTAATGCAGGCTTACCGTTTAGAAATGGGAACAAAATTGCCTGTAGGGGAGTATAAAAACCTGCACGAGTTCTGGAAACCAACAGTTACAAAAGCACTAAATAAAGAATTGACAAAAGGGGAATTGTTTGTGAATTTAGCCAGTAACGAATATTTTTCAGCAGTTGATGTAAAAGCGTTAAAAGTTCCTGTAATTACACCAGACTTTAAAGATTATAAAGATGGAAAATTAAAAATAATTAGCTTCTTTGCCAAGAAGGCGAGGGGAATGATGGTTCGCTATATTATCGATACCAATGCTGAAACGATTGAAGATTTAAAAGGATTTAATTACGAAGGATATCAGTTTGACGCTAATCTTTCGAAGGGGAATCATCTGGTTTTTACGAGATAGGTTTTTTAAAGGTGCTGAGGGACTAAGATGCTGAGGTGCTAAGGTTTTTTACGAAAGAGCTGTAGGATTGAAATGTATTGTAGCCAGGGATTTCAATCCCTGGGAATTTAGAGGGATAGCACAAATAATGACAAAAAATAAACGCCGAGTTACAGGAATGAACTCGGCGTTTTGCGTATTATAAATCAATTATTATTAATGCATTGCATCAGCAGGATTAATTTTGTTTTTCCCTTTTTTGATTAAAAGAATAATTGGGATACAGCATAAGAACATAATTCCGAGATACATGAAAATGTCCATGTATGCCATTACGGTACTTTGTTTCAATACAGAATATTCCAGAGCCTGATAGGCTTTTTTCAGTGCAACATCGGCTGAATATCCTTTAGACATAAAGGCTCTCTGCATTCCCGCAATACGTTGTTGTACATCGTATTTTGCGGGATCTAAATTGGTAAGTAAGTTTACTCTGTGTTCCTGACTCAAACGGGTGATGAAAGTGGTGATGATGGCAATACCAAAAGAACCACCTAATTGTCGCATCATTCCGGTAAAAGCAGCTCCTTCACCAATATGTTTTCCTTTTAAGGTCGAAAGAGATAGGGTGGTAATAGGTACAAAAAGCAGTCCCAAACCAATTCCTCTTAAAATTAACGGCCAGTACATATGTTCAACACCAGTATCAGGAGTCATTCGGGTTTGCATCATAAAGGTAAAGAAAAAGAAAACAAGGAATCCTACTCCTACCATATACCCCTGAGGAATACCTCTCTGGATCATATTCCCCACAAAAGGCATCATGATTGCCGTGGTAATCGATCCAGGAATCAATAATAAACCGGCATCTGTTGCAGTCCATCCTAAAATAGATTGCGTGTAGATTGGGATAATTAAAGTCGATCCGTACAGACCGAAACCAAGAATAAAACACATTACGGTTCCAATTCTAAGATTTCCATCCTTTAAAACACTTAAATTTACGATTGGATGTTTATAAGTAAGCTCTCTCCAAACAAATAAAATTAATCCAAGAACCGTAACCACACTTAATGTTACAATAGTCGAATCGTTGAACCAATCGTCTTGTTGCCCATGCTCCAGAACGAATTGCAAAGATCCGATAAAGGCCGCAAGCAATATAATTCCCCACCAGTCTACCTGATTGGCTTTTAATTTTTCTCCGTATTTTGGACTTCTTACGAAAGTTAATGCTAAAATAGTAGCAATAATTCCCAACGGAATATTGATGTAAAAGATATAAGGCCAGGAGTAGTTGTCTACCAAATATCCGCCTAATGGCGGACCTAAGGTTGGACCTACAATTACACCCATTCCGTAAATCGCCTGAGCCATTCCACGTTTTGCTACGGGATAACTTTCGGTAATAATCGTTTGGGCAGTTACCAGTAAGGCTCCTCCACCCATACCCTGTACAAACCTAAAAGCGACAAGTTCCCATATATTACTGGCGTTACCGCATAAGAAGGAGCAGACTGTAAATATTATGATCGAAGCCACAAAATAATTACGTCTTCCAAATTGTTGCGAAAGCCAGCTCGTCATCGGAATTACAATTACATTCGCGATTGCGTATGCTGTAATTACCCAGGCCACATCAGTTAAAGTAGCACCAAGGCTACCTCGCATGTCTGTTAGTGCTACGTTTACAATGGTCGTATCTACGATTTCAAGCAAGGCACAAAGTACCGCCGTAATCGTGATTATGACACGTCTGTATCCGTATTCTACTAAATCGTCATCTGCTTGTACTGCTGTTGCCATATTTTATTTTAAATGTACATCTACATCAACATTCATCCCTGGTCTTAGTAATTTTACTTTCTCCGGATCATTTGATTCATCCAAACTAATTTTCACAGGTAATCTCTGGATTGTTTTAACGAAGTTACCAGTTGCATTATCAGGTGGCAATAAAGAAAAACGAGATCCCGTTGCAGGAGAAAAAGAAGTTACCGTTCCTTTGAACTCATATTTTGGATAAGCGTCAACTTTTAAGCTTACTTTTTGTCCCACAACCATTTTATTTAATTGTGTTTCTTTAAAGTTAGCTACAACCCACGCTTCGTTGTTGTTGATGATATAAAATAAAGATTGTCCCGGCTGAACCAATTGCCCAGGCTGAATATCAACTTTAGAAACCTGACCGTCTATTGCAGCAGTTACAACCGTATAACTAAGGTTTAAATGAGCAACATCTAACATTGTTTTTGCTTTTTTGATGTTGGCAGCAGCCACTTCAGTTTGCTTGTCAGAAGCTTTAGATTTAGATTCAATTACCGATTTTTGGTAAGAACTTGCTCTTTGTTGTTGCTCTAAAACACGTACCTGATTTTCGGCTTCTTCTTTAGCAGTTAAGGCCTGCTCGTATTGTTGTTTTGTAATCGTATGAGTTTTGTACAAATTGTTGTAACGGTTATAGTCGCTTGTAATTTGTCTCAATCTGATTTTGGCACTTTCAATAGAACCTGTTGCCGATCTCATATTTGCGTCTGAAACTGAGATACTTGCATTTGCACTTCCGATATCAGCTTTTGCAGCTTCGTACTGACCTTCGGCACCTAACAAAGCAGCATTTGCCTCGTCAATTTTTAATTGATAATCTCTTTTGTCAATCGTAAATAAAGTATCTCCTTTTTTTACAAAGTCGTTATCTTTTACATACACTTTGCTAATATAGCCCGATACTCTTGGGATAATCGGATTCATTTTTTTCTCAATCTGAGCATCGTCCGTTTCTTCGTGAGCTAAAGAGTGCATGTACTTTGTTATTCCGTAAGTTCCGCCCACTAAAATCAAAACGGTTAGTATAATGATGAATTTAGTATTTGTTTTTTTCTTTTCCATGAGAGCTGTCGATTATATTTTAGAAAGATTGAATGATTGTGATAATTGTCCTGATACTGAAAGTAATTCGTAATATTTTTGGATAATAGTAGCTTTCGATAAAGCAGTGTTTATTTTAGCACTTAAATGTTCTACGTCAGCTTCAACCAAATCATTAGTGTCTGACAACCCATTATCAAATTTATCTTTTACCAGTCTGTAGTTTTCCGTAGCTTGTTGAAGTGCTTCGTCATAAACTACACTCTGATTGATCGCTAAGTCATAATCTTCAATAGATTTCTGAACTTCGATTTTAATACGATCCGTCATAATTGCTTCAGAGTTTTTGGCTTCAAGTGCTTTACTTTCTGCTACTTTTACCGAAGCACTGTTTTTATAGATGCCTGATAAATCATAGGTTAAACCTACTCCAAAATTCATAGCATATTTTACCGTAATAAAGTCTTTCAAATCAAAAGCGGTATAACCACCCAATAAGGCAAGAGAAGGATAATAACCGGCTTTTGCTATTTTGATATTGGCCTCACTTGCTTTTTGTTGAAAACGAATCGCTTCTAAATCTTTTCTGTTCTCCAGTGCCAATGCATCTGATGTTGGTGCATTGTTGGTTTTTAAATTGAAGAAATCAGCTTCGTTAACCTGAAGTTTTACACTTGGCTCCAGTTTTAATAGCGTAGTCAGGTAGAAATTAATATTATTGATGTTGTTGTTTGCTTCATCAATAGATAATTGCGTTTTTGAAACCAATAATTGCGCTTTCAATAAATCGTTTCTCGGGATAATTCCGTTCTTCTCTAATTCCGTAAAGTCAGTAACACGCTGTTTGGCCTGTTTTTGATTTTCGTTCAAAAGATCCAGTGTTTTTTGGGCCTTGTACAAAGCGGTATAATAGGTAACCACACGTAAAGCTACATCCTCTTTTGTTTTTTCGGCGTAAGCAGTTTCAGCTTCGTATAAGTTATCGGAAGCCTTAATGCTGTTCTGAATTTTGAATCCTGAGAATATTGGTAAACTAAGATTAGCCATTCCTATCAATGCCTGATCCGGAGATGCCATTGGTCCTGAATTTGCCTGATCACCATTATTGTGCATGTCGATAGAAGCTTTTGTCAGTCGTTGGTACTGGCCAGAAATTTTCAGGTCAGGATATTGATGATTTTTAACCTCTTGCAGTTCGTATTTTTTCGAGTTTACCTTAGTATTGGCAAGCGTAACTTCGTTGCTTTTTTCCCAAGCCATTTTCACGGCCTCGTCTAAGGTTAAACTTGTTTTTTCTTGTGCTTCTATTGACGAAATTCCGATGAAGAAAAGGCCAAAGAGCATTAATTGATTAATTTTCATAAACAAGTAGAGCTTTTATAGTTTGTTGAATGTGCTTTGTGAGACTGTTTTTGATGTAATCGTTGTACATCGCTTCTGTTTTTAAATTTAATAGTTCCTCAAAAAAAGGCCTATTCATATGAAAGTGAAAAAAGGTTCCAATAATAGTGGGAGTAATAAGCGGAATAATTACATCTTTTCTAAATACTCCTTTAGACTGACCTTGTGTAATAATACTTTCAACAGATTTTAAGTTTCCTTTTTTAAGTTCTGTAAAGGCAATCATGCTTTTTTCTCTTTTTTTAGAGTTGAGTTCAAAGTGTAAAACTCTGAAAATCCCTTTATTACAACTTATTCTGGTGATGTAAATTTCGATTAATTTATTGACTTTATCGAGAGGTTCGATATTTTCCTGTAATAAATTTTCGAGTTGTAGTTTTAAATCGGCAGTTTTGTAAATAATGAGAGCTTCCAACAGTCTTTCTTTAGAGCCAAAATAATACGAGACCATTGCAATGTTGATTTTTGCGTGTTTGGAGATGTCTCGTATTGAAGTACCTTCAAATCCTTTTTCAGAGAATAGCTTTTCAGCGACTTCCAGAATCTGAATTTTTTTGTCGTTTAATTCGAAGTTTAACATGGTATTGTTTCTAATCGGGTACAAAATTAAACAACCGTTTAATTTAAACAGTTGTTTAATTTTGTTTTAACAAAATATTAACATAAAGCAACGGGGTCGTCTTATGTTAAATTATGCTATTTGTAAGGCAGTATTAAGGCATAAAAAAAGCTGAACCTATTAGTTCAGCTTTAAGTTTTGCACAATTTTGTGATTCCAATGAGAGGAGGAATCTTCACAATATCATACTTTAATCTTCCTCTATTTTGTAATCGGTAAAAGTATAAGAGTTATCTTTTTTACCCATTAATTCAATTGATTTAAAATTTACGGTATTATCGTTGGCTACTTCATAATTGTAAACATCAATTACGCCATCATAATTATGTAACTCGTAATATTTTCCGTTTTCGACCCACCATTTTCCATTTTCTGTGGCTTGAGTGACTTCTCCAGCTCGATTTATCACGATAAATAATAATGTGCTTGTTCCATCTGCAAATTTACATGAAACCCAATATTTTTTTATTCCTTTTTGTTGTTGCCCAATTTCAGAGCCTTTCCAACAGCCTACTAATTTTGGATCGTAACTTTTTTGGCTAAAAGTTAAATTTGAGAGTAATAAAAATGATGCGATTAGAATCAGTTTTTTCATGATTTTTTTTGTAAAACTAATAAATTTCCCCAACAAATTCTTCAATTTTTCCAGAGCCGTTTTCGCTTAAATGTTTGATGAAAGCACTTCCAATAATAGCTCCTTTTGCAAACTTAGTAGCCTGATCGAATGTTTCTTTATTTGAAATTCCAAAGCCTACAATTTGTGGGTTTTTAAGATTCATTTGGGCAATTCTTTCGAAATAGCTTTCCTGAATATTTCCAAAACCTGCCTGAGAACCGGTTACACTTGCAGAACTTACCATATAAATAAAGCCGTTTGAAACGCTGTCGATAAAACGAATGCGTTCGTTTGAAGTTTGCGGGGTAATTAAAAAGATATTGATTAAGCCGTATTTTTCAAAAATCGCTTTGTATTGTTCTGCGTAAACATCTACCGGTAAATCCGGAATAATTAATCCGTCGATACCAATTTCGGCGCATTTTTTACAAAACTCTTCGATACCGTATTGTAACATCGGATTGAAATATCCCATGATAATCAACGGAATCTTTACGCTTTCGCGAATATCTTTCAGCTGCTCGAAAAGAATTTTAGTCGTCATTCCATTGTGAAGCGCCTGCGTAGAACTCGCCTGAATGGTCGGGCCATCAGCTAAAGGATCACTAAATGGCAAACCAATTTCGATTAAGTCGACACCATTTTTTTCTAAATCCTGAATGATCTGAACGGTATCATTTAAGTTTGGGTATCCGGCTGAGAAATAAATAGAAAGTATCTTTTTATCTTCTTGTAATTTTTGAGTTATTCTGTTCATTTTTAGTATATTTTAATTAAACCTGACAGGTTTTTGAAACCTGTCAGGTTTGTTTTCGATTATTAGTTTTCGATATAAACCCAGGCAACTACTCCGGAGTTTAGGGTTACCTGAATTCTTTTGTAAGCATTGGATTCGAATAAATCTACTTTAGCCAAATCAGAACCTGAAATATCGAAAACAACACCGTGTATAGGATCTGAAGGAGCTTCGGTTGGTACCACGACAACATAATCTGCCATTCCAAATTCTTCTTCTATTCGCAGACTTTTCAGCCTGTGACCAAGCAGTTGATCCGGAGTGCCGACTAACAATTTCTTAAAGAGTCGCATCTGAATTTCTTTTGACCGTAATGTTCCGTAAGAGAATAACTTTTCCATAGTTGCTATTGTATTACAATTTAAAATACTCAATATAATTGTCTAAATCCTTGTCTCCACGACCAGAAAGGCTAATCACCACAATGTCGGTTGGTTTGAATTTCTTCTGATCTAAAACAGCAAAGGCATGTGCGCTTTCGATTGCAGGAATAATTCCTTCTAATTTGGTAAGCTGCAACCCAGCATTCATAGCATCATCATCCGTAACAGAGAAGAACTCTCCACGACCGCTTTGTGCCAAATGCGCATGCATAGGACCAACTCCCGGATAATCAAGTCCCGCAGAAATGGAATAAGGTTCGGTAATTTGTCCGTCAGGAGTTTGCATCAAAAGGGTTTTACAACCGTGAATAATACCTACTTTTCCTAATTTACTCGTTGCAGCACTGTGCCCACTGTCAACCCCTTTTCCGGCTGCTTCCACTGCAATGATTCCAACTTCGGGTTCGTGTAGAAAGTGATAGTAGGTTCCGGCCGCATTACTTCCGCCACCAATACAGGCTACGACATAATCCGGGTTTTCACGTCCTTCTTTCTCTTTCAGCTGCCATTTGATTTCTTCTGAAATGACACTTTGAAAACGGGTTACCATATCAGGATAAGGATGTGGTCCAATTGCCGAACCTATAATATAATGAGTGTCTACCGGATTGTTGATCCAGTCACGAATTGCTTCATTGGTTGCATCCTTTAATGTTTTGGAGCCTGAAAGTGCCGGACGAACTTCGGCACCCAACATTTTCATACGGGCCACGTTTGGTGCCTGACGTGCGATGTCAATCTCACCCATATACACGATACATTCCAATCCCATTAAAGCACAAACTGTAGCAGTGGCCACACCATGCTGACCTGCACCCGTTTCGGCAATAATTCTTTTTTTACCCAGACGTTTTGCTACCAAAATCTGTCCGATCGTATTGTTGACTTTATGTGCTCCGGTATGGTTTAAATCTTCTCTTTTCAGATAGACCTTTGTATTGTATTTTTCTGATATTCGCTTGGCAAAATAAAGCGGACTTGGGCGGCCTACATAATCTTTTAATAATTGGTCAAATTCGGCCTTAAAATCAGGTTCGCTTGTTATTTTTAAGTAATTCTGACGTAATTCTTCTACATTCGGATACAGCATTTCGGGAATATAAGCCCCTCCAAATTCTCCGTAATATCCTTTTTCGTTCACATTATAGTTCATTGTATAATTGTTTAGGGTTTAAAGTCGCAGGTTTTAGGTTTTTCTGAAACTTTCTTAATAGACTTATATTTTTCAATCCCGGCTCTGTCTCAAATTTACTGTTTACATCTACAGCATAAATAGGAATTTTGAGATTTTTTATGGCAGGTACTTCTTCAATTCCAATGCCACCACTTAAGAAAATAGGTTTCTCCGATTTATAATTTTCTAATATTTTCCAGTCAAATGTGGTTCCGTTTCCTCCGGGTAGTTTTCCTTTTGTATCAAACAGAAAATAATCACATACGTTTTCAAAAGGGGTTAAAACTTCAAAATCAAAATTATCATCAATAGAGAATGTTTTTATGATTTCGATGGTAACATCAATTTTGGCATCAATTTTAGCTTTTAATTCCTGACAAAATTCAACAGATTCTTTTCCGTGTAACTGAACGGCTTGTAAATGATATTTGTCTGCTTTTGATAGAATACCATCAACGGTTTCATCCACAAAAACTCCCGTTTTTTTTATGGTATGAATCAATTCCGGAATCGTTCCGTCAAAATAGCGAGCGGATTTTTCCCAGAAAATAAATCCCATATAGTCGGGCAGGAGTGCTCCTGTCTCGAGTACATTGTCGGGATATTTCATACCGCAGATTTTTAGTTTCATTTTTTTTTATGCTTTAGGCAATAGGCAGTAAGCTATACGCTTTTGCTGCATGCCGTATTATTTTTTATCGATTGGTTAGAGTTTAAGCAATAAGCTTTAGGCTTACGGCTTATAGCCTAAAGCTTACAGCTGTTGAATAAATTCAGTTGCTGCCTGCCCGGCATTCTCTGTTTTCATGAAATTTTCACCTATCAGAAAACCATTATAACCGTAAGGTCTTAGTTCGGAAATGGCTTCAATAGTTGAAATTCCGCTTTCAGAAACCTTTACAAAATCATCCGGAATCTGTGATGCCAGTTGTTTGCTGAAGTCCAGACTTAC
This sequence comes from Flavobacterium sp. T12S277, assembly GCF_048514875.1. Taxonomy (NCBI): domain Bacteria; kingdom Pseudomonadati; phylum Bacteroidota; class Flavobacteriia; order Flavobacteriales; family Flavobacteriaceae; genus Flavobacterium; species Flavobacterium sp. T12S277. The sequence continues at coordinate 192,795 of NZ_JBLYEG010000007.1, forward strand.
TTCGAAGGTTTTCAGGTTTCTGTTGTTCACCCCAAGCATATCCAGGCTTGGCATGATCGATTTCTCTAATTCTTCCTGATTGTGTACTTCCAGTAAAACTTCTAAACCTAACTGTTTTGCAAATTCCGATAAGGATTTTATCTCTTCCCGGGTTAAAACCGCTGCAATAAGAAGGATTAAATCTGCTCCATACGCTTTGGCTTCTAAAATCTGATATTCATCAACGATAAATTCTTTTCGCAAAAGCGGAATATTTACGCTGGCTCTTGCTAAAAGTAAATCGTCTAAAGAACCTCCGAAATACTTCCCGTCGGTTAAAACTGAAATTCCGCATGCACCGGCATTTTCATATCCTTTAACCACTTCTTCAACGGTAAAACTCTGATTGATTACAGCTTTTGAAGGAGAGCGGCGTTTGTGTTCGGCAATAATTCCTGTCGAACTTGTTCTTAGTTTTTGACTTAAAGAAATCGTTTCTCTTCCAAAAAATACGGAAGCCTCCAATTGCGAAACCGGAATGATGGATTTCTTCAGAACGACTTCTCGTTTTTTATCTACAATTATTTTATCTAGAATGTTCATTGTTGTATTTGTTTCAGGTTTTAAGTTTCAGGTTCGCTTCAATAACTTGAAACCTGAAACTTAAAACAATTTTTTTACCTGCTTAATTCTTGTAATTTTTTAAGTACCTGATGTCCTTTTCCGGAAAACAGACTTTCTTTGGCCTGTTTAAAGCCTTCTTGCGGAGAACATTTTGTTACCGTCGAAATCGCCATTGCGGCATTTACGCAAACCACATTGTTTTGTGCTTCGCTTCCTTTACCGGAAATAATATTGACAAACATATCTGCTGATTCTTCAATTGTTCGTCCTCCTTCAATCTCTCTTTGTGATAGAAGACGAACGTTAAAATCCTCAGGTTTTAACATACCTTCCATATCACTTGTAATGATTTTTGTCGGACCTGTTAACGATATTTCGTCATAACCGTCAAGCGAATGCAGGATGGTAAAATTCACATCGGTGTTTTGATATAGGTAAGCATACATTCGGGCTAGTTCTAAATTGAAAACACCAACCAGTTGATTTTTAGGAAACGATGGGTTTACCATTGGCCCCAGCATATTGAAAAATGTTTTTACGGCCAGCTCTTTTCTGATTGGTCCGACATTTTTCATAGCAGGGTGAAATAGGGGAGCGTGTAAAACACAAATTCCCGTCTGATCGATACATTTTTCTAAAAATGCAGGATCATTACTGAATTTTATGCCCATTTTCTCCATAACGTTGCTGGATCCGGAAATCGATGAAACACCATAATTTCCGTGTTTTGCCACTTTTACTCCGGCTCCGGCCGCTACAAATGAAGCCAAAGTCGAAATGTTAAACGTATCTTTTCCATCACCACCTGTTCCACACAAATCGATGGCGTTATAGGCTGACAAATCAACGCGAATGCACAATTCTAATAAAGCTTCACGAAAGCCCGAAAGCTCGTCAATTGTAATACTGCGCATCATAAATACGGTCAAAAATGCCGAGATCTGACTTGGATTATAAGCGCCGCTTGAGATATTAATCAATACGTCCTTGGCCTCTTCTTTAGAGAGCACTTCGTGATTGATTAATTTATTTAGTATGTTTTTCATTTTTTTTTAAGTTGCTAAGGTTCTGAGATACTGAGGTTCTAAGGTTTCACTGCGACTGTATACTGTGACTGTATACTGAGACTGCGACTAACTACTAACTCTTTATCCAATTCTCTAAAATCCTTTTTCCATTTGGGGTTAAAACACTTTCGGGATGAAACTGAACGCCTCTAACATCAAAAGTTTTGTGCCTTAACGACATGATTTGTCCGTTTTCATCAACAGAAGTGGCTTCAAGAACATCTGGCAAGTTGGCATCAACAACCCAGGAATGGTATCTTCCTACTTCAAATTCATTTCCTAAACCTTCAAACAAAATTTCGTCTGAAACTACAGTTTTTACATTTGTTGCAACACCGTGATAGACTTTGTCAAGGTTTGAAAGTGTACCTCCAAAAACCTCCCCGATAGCCTGTTGTCCTAAACAAACGCCTAAAATACTTTTTGTTGGAGCGTATTTTTGAATCACGGCTTTCAACAACCCCGCTTCATCCGGAATTCCGGGACCGGGAGAAAGTAATATTTTATCAAAAGAGGCGATTTCTTCAATGTCAAATTCATCGTTTCTGTATACCGTAACTTCACAGTTTAAATCCTCCAGATAGTGTACTAAATTATAAGTGAAACTATCGTAATTGTCTATAACTAATATTTTTTTCATTGTGTTTTTTGTTTCAAGTTTCAGGTTTCAGGTTCCAGATTCCAATAACTTGAAACCTGAAACAAAGAAAACCTGAAACATTTTTTTTTATTTTTCTCGAACGTACTTTTCAGTAATAATACGATCTACGCCTAATTTTTCTATTTTTTCGATTCCCTTTTGAATCAGGGTGTCATTTTTAATTTTTATTACAAACTTAAAAGTATTGTTTTCCCACTGACGGTTGTTAAAGTATTCCAGATTTTCGGTGTAAGTACTATCCTTTAAAGTATATTTTCCACCTCCGCCGAAGAACAAAGCGGTACTGTCTTTTCCGTTGTTCAAATCATGATTGAAAAAAGCAAAATGAGTGTCATTGATAATTTTAATCATTTTTGTTTTTGGATTGAAAGTCGAGAAAGTGGAATCTTTTTCTGTGGTTTCAGCTGATATCAGACGCCAGGTTCCATTTAAAGGAAGTTTGTGTGATTCTTTTTTAGTTTCACAAGAAGCAAATAATACAATAGCAATCAAAAAAGGAATAATGTTCTTCATCGTTTTTTTAGTTTGTGTTTATGGTTGTTTTTTAGTTTTGTTTCAAGTTTCAGGTTCTTTTTGTTTCAGGTTTCAAGTTTCATGTTGTTGCAACGCAAACAAAACCTGAAACAAAAAAAACTTATATTTTCTCCGCCATCTCTAAGGCTGTATTCAATGCTCTTAGTTTGTTGTAAACTTCCTGCATTTCGCTTTCTTCGTCAGAGCTGGCTACAATTCCGGCACCGGCCTGACAGTGCAATTGATGATTTTTGCTCAGGAACGTTCGAATCATAATGGCATGATTGAAATTGCCTTCAAAATCCATGAATCCGATGGCGCCTCCGTAGAAATTACGATTGGTTTTTTCGTAATCTTCAATTAACTGCATGGCTCTGTGTTTTGGAGCACCGCTTAAAGTTCCTGCCGGAAAGGTATCGGCAACTACCTGCATGGTTGTTGCTTTCTCGTGTAAATAACCTGTTACTTTCGAAACTAGGTGAATGACGTGAGAGAAAAACTGAACTTCTCTGTACTTTTCGACTTTTACATCATGTCCATTTCGGCTTAGATCATTTCTGGCCAAATCGACTAACATGACGTGTTCGCTGTTTTCTTTTTTATCTTCTGAAAGCTGTTTGGCCAAAACCGCATCCTGTTCGTCATTTCCGGTTCTTTTAAAAGTGCCGGCTATAGGATGAATTTCTGCTTTTCTGTTTTTTACAATGATTTGTGCCTCAGGTGAAGAACCGAATATTTTGAAGTCGCCATAATCAAAGAAGAACAAGTACGGAGACGGGTTTATACTGCGTAAAGCACGATATACGTTGAATTCATCTCCTTTGAAACCTTGGGTAAAACGACGTGAAAGTACCAATTGGAAAACATCTCCACGGAAACAGTGTTTTTTGGCTAAAGCCACATTGTGTTTGAATTCTTCGTCGGTTAAATTAGAGAAACCTTCACCTTCTTTGGTAAATTTATACGAAGCAATATTTCGGGATTGCAGCAATTGTTCGATTTCCGAAATGTTGTTTTTTCCATCAACGCTGTGGCAAAAAATGTAAGCCTCATTTTTAAAGTGATTGATGGCAATGATGTTTTGATAAACGGCATAAAAAACATCCGGAATTAAAGTAGCCTTGTCTTTTTTGGCAATTGAAACTTTTTCAAAATAACGAACGGCATCGTAAGAAATGTATCCGAACAAACCATTATTGATGAATTTAAAGTCGTTTTTCTCTGATTGAAACTGACTTGAAAATTCCTGAAGTATTTCCGGAATATTTGTTGAACTGTCAATTGAAATTCGCTCCTTAGTTCCGTCAGGAAAAGTTTTTGAAATGGTTTCATTTTCAATTTTAATCGTCGCAATCGGGTTGCAGCAGATGTAAGAGAAACTGTTGTCATTTCCGTGATAATCACTACTTTCCAATAGTAAGCTGTTTGGGAATTTATCCCTGATTTTAAAATAAACACTTACCGGCGTAACGGTATCGGCCAGAATTTGTTTGTAGTGTGTGTTGAGTATAAAAGGTTTCAAAGTATTTCGTTTATTAAGTTTTTACTATTTTTTTTACTTGTGTTTCGACCAAAAAAAAAGGCTTGTCGTGATGACAAGCCTTTTATATTTATAGTTTACAATACCATAGGAAGCTTTGTTCACGACGTTCGACGTAAATTCTTCCACCACCAAGTATTGTTCATTATTGTTTTCATATCTTATTTTGATTTCACAAATATATAAATGTAATTTGAATTACAGGACATAAAAAATCAAAAAAAACTTTTATAATTTTTAAAATTTGTTAAATTTCATTGCAAATTAAGCTTTTTTAATGCCTTAATTACCAATAGCTATGGTGTTGTTTACGTTCATTCTAAAGTCCGGATTTCCTTTGATATTAGGCGTTGTAAACAATTCGCTGTTTTTAATTTTAGTAAAATTTATATCGAAAACAGGATTGTTGTAATAACTTTCAATTGCTGTATTTGCACCACCAGCTTCACTTGTAATTCCGCCATTGCAATTGTTAACAATTAGGTTTTTGAAGGTGATTTTGGCTAAATTAACTTCTCCGTTGCCAATATTTCCTTCTAGTAAAACAAAAGGAGTGAACCCCGAAACAATACTGTTACTTAAGTTAAAAAAGGTGTTTTCTCTAACATAAACCGATTCTCTTACAAGTCCCTGATTGTTTTCTTCCAGATTTACCAGCGTAATATTGCTGGCATTTATTTTGGTTAATTTCTTGCTCATATCGGTATTTCCTATTTTGTCATAAGAGTCAACTTCGAAACATCTTGAACCTGAAACGTCTGATGAAAAGGGGTGGCGAATGGCAATACTATTATTGATATTGATTTGTGCACCCTGAGTAAAATCAAAATCGTCATCGGTAGTCCTGTAAGAAACCAGATTGTTCAGGTTTAAATCTCCACCATAACATTCGAAAGAATCATCATTGGAGTAACTAATCTGAATGTTACTTAAAATTGTTTTTTTCCCTACGCCAGCTAATGACAGTCCGTTAAGTTCTTTTGCAGCACTTAATTTTCGACCTGAATATTCAATACGCACATATTTTAAAACTCCTGAGTTATCTTCTGCATCCTGACCTCCGTAATGGTTTAACATTGGTTCGAGATCAAAAGGAAGAACGTGTATTCCGCCTAAGGTATTAATAGGGGCTTTTCCCAGAATGATGATTCCGCCCCAGTCTCCCGGTTTTCTTTCTGAAATTTCTTTATTGGAAGTAAAAACGATAGGGTCTGTTTCAAGGCCTTCGGCAATAATTTTCGATCCGTTGGTAATCACCAGTGTTCCGCATGTTTTGTCGTCTCCTCTGATTACCGTTCCGGGTTCTATCGACAGTACGGCATTATTGGTAACATAAACAACTCCAACTAATTGATACGTATTGCGTTTTAGAAGTTTGGTGTCTTTATTGATCGTTCCTGCAATAATGTTTGTAGCTTCGCTATATTCGGTGTTGGCGGGTTTAAAATTGGTCCAGTTGTTCATCCAGTTTGAGTTACCAAAAATTCCTTTAGCCGGTTGCTGTGCCTGTAGTAAAAAAGAACTTAGAAGAGTGATGATTGCAAGTAGTATTTTTGTTTTCATAACTATGATTTTGATTTCTAGTTTTTGATTTTTAATAAGTTCAAAAGTAGAGGGCCAATGTTAATCAAAGTCCTGAATGGTATTACGAAAGCGTTAGGGGAGTATTAAGAATGTTATTTTTTTGAAAATAATGTAAAAATAAACCCCAATAGTCTTAAACTATTGGGGTTTTTCTTATAATATTAAGAATTGCTGCTTTTTCTGCGATTAGAATTTTAAAGCTACAGTCAATTCGAAATCGTCATTAATAGTTTTGTCTCCTAAGTTTTCGAAGAAGTTACCAGAGTTGTATTTGATACCGTATTTAGTTCTGTCTACTTTTAATGCAGTTGTAGCAGTATTTCCGCTTACAGTGATATCAAAAGTTACAGGTTTTGTAATTCCTTTAATTGTTAAATCAGCAGTTACAGTATAAACATCAGTAGATTTTGCTCCGATAGTTTTGAAAACTAATTTTGCAGTTGGGAATTTCTCTGTTCCAAAGAAATCGTCAGCTTTTAAGTGCCCGTTTAATTTTCCTTGGTATTCTCCGGTAATGTCTGTTGCTGTTAATGAAGTCATATCCACAGTAAAGCTACCACCTGTTAATTTTTTTCCTTTGAAAACTACAGCTCCTTCTTTGAAGTTTACTGTTCCTGAGTGTTCTCCGGTTACTTTTTTACCTACCCATTTAATCGTACTTGCTTTTACGTCGATTTTTTTAGTTTGTGCGTTTACTGAAACGCTAGCTACTGCTACGAATAATGCTATTGCAATTGTCTTTAAATTTTTCATTTTGTTAAAATTGATTTTGGATTAATAATAATTATATAGTGATAAATAAATTCTCGTGTGATTTTCTAACTTTTTTGTAGTGTTGAGTTTCGTCCTCATCATGTCTGTAACCTACTGTTGCGATAACAGAAGCGTTTAAACCTAATTTGTCAAAACCTAAGATTTCATTGAATGCGGCAGCATTAAATCCTTCCATTGGAGTAGCATCGATTTTTAATTCAGATGCTGCAGTTAATAAGGTACCTAAAGCGATATAAGTTTGTTTCGCTGTCCAGATGTTTTTAGCTTCAACAGATAAGTTCGCAATAGTTCCTTTCATCATGTCACTGAATCCGGCCAATGCGTCAGCAGGAACACCTCTTGTTTCGCTGATTGTATTGATATAATCGTCTACAGAATCTGCTCCAAGGTTTAAGTCGTTAGCAAAAATAAAAAGTTGAGAAGCGTCTGTAATTTGTGTTTGCCCGTAAGCGGCAGCTTTTAATTTTTCTCTTATTTCCGGATTTTCTACAACAATCACTTTGTAAGGTTGTAATCCGTAAGAAGAAGCACTTAATCTAACGGCTTCTTTTAAAGTGTTTAAATCTTGAGAAGATATTTTTTTTGTTGCATCAAATTTCTTTGTAGCATATCTCCAATTTAGATTGTCTAATAATGTACTCATAATTTTAATTTTGTTGGGTTCTGTATTTTTCTAATAATTGATTTAATAATTCTAATTCTTCGGCACTTATATTCTCAGCAAACAAACGCTCGTGTTCATCTACTTTCGGATCTAATTCTTTCAATACGTCTAATCCCTTTTGGGTGATTAAAACTTCAATTTTACGTCGATTTCCGGGACAAACATTTCGAGTAACAAAATCTTTTAATAACAGTTTGTCTACTAAACGGGTTGTGTTACTTGTTTTGGCCAGCATACGTTCCTGTATCACACACATATTAGCAGGGTTTCCTTTTTGTCCTCTTAATATGCGAAGTACATTATATTGTTCTCCGGACAGATCATAGGGTTTTATCAACTCGTTGAAATGATCCTGAATCACGTTTTGCGTGTACATGATATTCAGGATAACTTTTTTCGCATTATCCATCTTAACTGTACTTTTTATAACCTCTTCAATTGTCATAGTCGTAAGTGTATAATTTGTATATACAAATGTATAACTTTTAATATTTGTATATACAACAGTCATGTTAAATTTTTGTTAATTGAAATAACATGCGTTTTCTAGTTATATAAACCCTGTAGAGTTACTGTAAAAATACTATAAATTTTATTTGAAAAATTGATTTTCTAAAGTTTAATGATTTTTTAAAGCTGGAATAATCTGTTTCTTAAATCAGAAATCAGCTCCGACAGGTTTATCTAACCTCATATCATTTAGATTAAAATAGACGAAGTTAGTTAAGTATTAGGTACAACATTGCGGCTAAACTAGCTCCAATTATGGGCCCGATAATCGGAATCCAAGCATAACTCCAATTGCTGCTTCCTTTTATAGGAAGGATGGCGTGTACGATTCTTGGTCCAAGATCTCTTGCGGGATTAATGGCGTAACCAGTTGTACCTCCTAATGACAGGCCTATTGCCCATACGACTATGGCGACAGGAAGTGCGCCAATGGTTCCTAAACCTAGTGTTGCTTTTGGATCTGTGGCTATTTGCAGGTGAGGCCCGGCAATATAAAAAATGGAGAAGATCAGGACAAAAGTTGCTATGATCTCGCTTATTAGGTTCGATAAATTGTTTTTGATGGCCGGAGATGTAGCGAAACAGGCAAATTTGGCATTCTCATCTTCAGTTGCCGCAAAATGATCTTTGTGTGATAACCATACAAAAAAGGCACCCAACATGGCTCCAATTACTTGGGCAAGTATATAGGCAGGGACTAAGTTCCAATTGAATTTTCCGATAAGAGCCAAAGCAAGTGTAACAATAGGGTTTAAATGTGCCCCGCTAACAGGTCCTGCAATAAGTACGCCTGTAAAAACGGCAAATGCCCAGGCTGTAGTGATAACAATCCAGCCCGAATTGTTTCCTTTTGTATCTTTCAGTACGACGTTTGCCACGACGCCATTACCCAATAAGATCATTATCATCGTACCTAAAATTTCTGCTGTAAAAGGTGTCATATGCTGCTTTGTTTAAATTGTTTTATTCTTCGATCCAGTCTGATGCGCGGCCAATGGCCTTATTCCAGTTTTTAACCAGTTTATTGACTTCTTGTTTTGGCATTTTTGGAGAAAACACGCGATCTATAGACCATTGTTCTTTTAAATCATCGAGACCCGACCAGTATCCTACAGCAAGTCCTGCCAAATAGGCTGCACCTAAAGCTGTTGTTTCGAGTGTTTTTGGTCTGGTAACCGTTTTTCCGTAAATGTCTGCTTGAAATTGCATGAGTAGATTATTGGTAGCAGCACCTCCATCCACTTTTAATTCTTTTCCTTTTCCTCCAAAATCTGCTTCCATAGCTTTTAGCAAATCGTTTACCTGATAAGCAATTCCTTCTAAAGTGGCCCTGGCGATGTGCGCACTGGTAGTTCCTCTTGTAATTCCAAAAATTGCACCTCTGGCATATTGATCCCAGTGTGGAGCTCCTAAACCAGTTAGTGCAGGAACAAAGTAAACTCCTCCATTATCGGGCACACTGGCTGCCAGAGTTTCTATTTCTTCTGATTTGTTAATCATTTTTGCGCCATCTCTTAACCATTGTACAGCTGCGCCTCCAACAAAAACGCTTCCCTCTAAAGCATAGGTTGTTTTGCCATTAATTTTCCATGCTATAGTAGTCAATAAATTGTTGGCAGAACGAATTGGCTTTGCACCTGTATTCATCAATACAAAACAACCAGTTCCATAAGTATTCTTTATCATTCCTTTATTGGTACATAACTGACCAAAAAGAGCCGCTTGCTGATCTCCTGCAACACCGGCAATAGGAATTTTTGATGAAAACAGGGTAGTGGAGCTTTCGCCATAAATGGTGCTGCTTTCTTTTACTTCAGGAAGCATGGCTCTCGGGATATCAAACAATGCTAATAATTCATCGTCCCATTCTAAGGTGTTGATGTTGAATAATAAAGTTCTGCTGGCATTAGAAACATCGGTCATAAATAATTTACCTCGGGTCAGTTTCCATATAAGCCAAGTGTCTACAGTTCCAAAACAAAGTTTTCCCTGTTCTGCTTTTTTCCGTGCTCCGGGAACATTATCCAGGATCCATTTTACTTTGGTTCCGGAAAAATAAGCATCCAGAATTAATCCGGTTTTGGTCTGAATCATTTCGGCATGTCCTTGCGCTTTTAATTCGTCGCAATATTTAGCGGTTCTGCGATCTTGCCAAACAATGGCATTGTAAACAGGCTGGCTTGTTTCCCGATCCCAAACAATAGTAGTTTCCCGTTGATTGGTTATTCCAATTGCGGCTATTTCTCTTCCGGATATCCCCAATTTAGCAATTGCTTCTGCAGCTACACTAATTTGAGAAGACCAGATTTCGTTTGGGTTATGTTCGACCCATCCTGGTTTTGGAAAAATCTGTTTAAATGCTTTTTGAGAAATGCTTACAATTTCTCCTCCATGATTAAAGACTATAGCTCTGGAAGAAGTTGTTCCCTGATCAAGTGCCAGAATTAGTTTGTTTTGCATGACTTGTATTTTCTTAAGTTAATAAAGATCTATTGAAATTCTTTTAAAAGAAAACCTCTGGCTATTCCTTTGAAGTTTGAGATTTCTTTGTTTATCCAGGCTTCGTCATGTCCCAGTTCTTTTGCCAGCAATCGTGCTACTTTTTCAGATGATTGAATGGCAGCACGGGCGTCTAAGAATAATAATCGAACCCGTCTTGCTAAAACGTCGTCGACGGTTCTGGCCATTTCATACCGAATAGCCCAGGCTACCTCGGCCATTATAAATTCGTGATCCGCATGCAGTTTTTCTTTTAATTCAGGTTCATTTTGTTCCAGTTCGAGTATTTTAGGAATATCAGAACCATAAATATACAAATGATTCATTCTGTTTAAATCTGTAGTAGCCTGATTTCCATGGATGGGAAGATGCTCTGTAGTACAGACTTTTTTAGGTAATTTGCCTATTCTGATCGCTTTATCGATGATGTCTTCGGCAATTTTTCTGTAAGTAGTCCATTTTCCTCCCGTAATCGTTATTAAGCCAGTTTCCGACACAATAATTTTATGACTTCGCGAAACTTCTTTGGTACTTTTTCCTTCTTCTTCGGGAGCTGCCAAAGGGCGTAAACCTGCGAATACAGATAAAACGTCGGCTCTCGTAGGTTTTTTTGCCAGAAAGCGTTGAGCAGTCTCCAAAACAAATTCTATTTCACTTTCGAGTGCAATAGGTTCAAGACTGTGTTTTCTAATTAATGTATCAGTCGTTCCTACTACAATTGTGTTATGCCAAGGCACTGCAAATAAAACTCGTCCGTCACTGGTTTTTGGAATCATTAGTGCCTGCTGACCCGGCAAAAAGGATTTATCAAATACGAGATGAATCCCCTGACTCGGAACGATATATTTCTTGTAAACCGTGTCGTTTAGTTTCATGATGGCATTTGTAAAAACTCCGGTAGCGTTAATAATTGCCGAGCCTTTTATGTCATATTTGTGACCTGTTTCATGGTCTATGGCTTCAACGCCAATAATTTGATTGGTATCGTCTTTTAATAAGTTTACAACCTTGCAATAATTTAAAACGCAGGCCCCTTTTTCGATTGCGGTTTGAGCAATGTTTATGGCCATGCGTGAATCGTCAAATTGCCCGTCGTGATAAATAACACCACTTACCAGCCCTTTTTCTTCGACGGTAGGAAGCATTTCAATTGTTTTTTTCTTTGAAATATATTTTGAAGACCCTAAGCTTAAACGTCCTGCGAGTAAATCGTAAATGGTTAATCCGATCGTATAAAAGTAACCGCCCCACCAGTTGTAATTAGGGATTACAAAAGATTGGTTTTTAACCAAATGACCAGCATTTTTGGCCATCAAACCTCTCTCTTTTAAGGCTTCTCTGACTAAGTGAATATTGCCTTGCTCCAAATAGCGAACGCCACCATGAACTAATTTGGTACTTCTGCTTGAAGTTCCTTTTGCAAAATCTACCGCTTCAAGCAAGATCGTTTTGTATCCTCTGCTTGCGGCGTCAAGAGCAGTTCCAAGACCGCTTGCCCCTCCGCCAATTATAATCACATCCCACTTTTCAGTGCTTTTTAATTTCGTCAATTGCTCCGGGCGTTTCATAGGACTTCAGTTTATTTGTTTTTGTAAGATGAGATCTTGTATTATAAACTTAATGAAACTAAATGAATTGGAAGCAAAGTGAACCGATTATTTAAGTTTAATCCGTTGGGTGTAATTAAAAAAATGGTTTAAAATTGTTGTGAAATGTATCGTTCCGCTGGAACTCATTCTCAAGACGATTTATTGTCAACGGATTAAAATCCGTTGTTACAAAATTTGTCGTTCCTTCGGAACTTAATTATTCGATTGTTTTGTTGTTAGCGAACCATAATTCATGCATATAAACCAAATAGAATAATAGAAATAGGGTAGATTTTACATAATCGATTTTTATGAAATAAAGCGTTAACGTCGCAAAAGAGCCATCGGTTCGAATGCTATTGTAGCGACGGATTAAAATCCGTTGTTACAAAATTTGTCGTTCCTTCGGAACTTACTTATTCGATTGTTTTTGTTGTTAATGGACCATAATTCATGCATATAAACCAAATAGAATAATAGAAATAGGGTAGGTTTTACATAATCGATTTTTATGAAATAAAGCGTTAACGTCGCAAAAGAGCCATCGGCTCGAATTATAATTGTAGCGACGGATTTTAATCCGTCGTATAAAACAGACATCACAATAAAAAGAGCCGTAGGCTCGGTCCATATTATTTTGAGATTAATCTAACCCGTTGCTATAAAATTTGTCATTTTTTCAGAACGCAGTGAAAAAAAACACCCGTCAGATTTTTAAAACTGTGTCTTTATGCTAATTTTTTTTCATAGGCCTTTCTTGCGCCTCCTCTGAAAAAAACTTCACCACAATAGGTGTATTTTAGTCTGTCTAAAATTTTGAGCATCGGAATATTATCAAAATTCGTATCTACCTTTATACTGTATATGTTATGTTCGATGGATAAACCTTCTATTTTTTCAAACAGTTTTGTAGCAATGCCTTTGCCTTTTGCCAGTTTCGATACGGCTACCCTATGTACGGCAGTATAATCACCATCTGTGAGCCATTGGCCTTCTATGTCTTCGTAGGCCGGTTCTTTGTCGAAAAGAATCGCAGCGTAAGCTAAGATAATGTTGTTTTCTGTTAGCACATATCCGTGATCGTTTTCGATATCGGTATGAATGGTTAGCTCATTAGGATAACCGTCCTGCCATTGTGTACTTCCGTCCAGACGTCTTTGTTCAATAGCATCTTGCAGGATATTCCATATTTGTGGTACTTCAGAAATATCCACTTTTCTTAAAATTAAATTTTCTGTTATTTGGCTCATCTTTTGGGTATTAACGTGTAATTGGAAAATTAATGAATTTGTCTTTAAGGAAACTATAAATTAAGATCTAATAAATCTGTTATTCGCTTAAATACTTTTCAATGTATGTGTTTACTATTTTACGTTCTTCGATTGTGGCATCATTGTCCATGTCACTATGGTTGATAGGGGTTAACTGAACTGTCATTCTGTATTTTTGTTTTTCTTGTTCAGTTGGTAATACACCTTCGTCTGCAGAATAGTTTTTGGAGCGTAACGTATATACTGTTGGGTGGTTAACTCTAGGAAGAGGCATTCTTCGATTGTCCATCGTTATTATTTTAGAAACCAATTTAGGGTATTTACTCGCAAATAAAGCAGTCATATCTCCACCATTCGAATGACCAATTAGTGTTAAATGCTTAAAATCTAATTCTGGCTTTCTGGTTTTAAACTCATTTAAAACATAAAGAATGTTATCAGTGCCTCTTTCCCAATTTGGTTTTCTTGTAACTTTAAAATCTCCTTCCATTGCCAAAAGGTCGTCAGAAGGTAATTCGTGCTGAATACTAATAACAAAATATCCTTTTGAAGCTAAATTTTCTGTTAAATAAGAATAGATCATATTGTCTCCGCCTTTATTCTCTCCATATCCATGACTAAAAATTATTAGCTGCTGCTTATTAATTTTTGAGTCTGTTTTTGGGTAAAAGATGGCAACAGGAATTTTACGATTTCTGGATTTATCGAATAACTCTAAGGTATCAAGTTTAACGGGATAGGTATTATTTGATATTTGAGAGCTTGTTTTTTTACTATTCGAGCAACTTATTAATAATAAGCAACTTAAAATATTAAAATATATTTTGTTCATTTTTTGGATATGTGCAATAAAGCTACGAAAAATAATAAGGGATTTATCTTTAAAGAAACAGTAAATTAAGTAAACCCGACAGGTTTTTAAAACCTGTCGGGTTTGATGTGTATAATATAAGTGAAAATATTAATGAGGCAGTTTATCTTTAATCCAACCATAAAACCAGGTTCCGAAAATTGCGCTTAACAAAGTTACAGCAATAACGGTTACTCCGGTACCGATTTGGGCAAATAAGGGTCCCGGACAAGCTCCTGTAATGGCCCATCCAAAACCAAATAACAAGCCACCATAAATTTGTCCTTTACTAAACGTTTTGGGTTGAATTTCTATCTTTTCGCCTCGAATCGTTTTAATATTGAACTTTTTAATCAGTTGAACAGAGATCACTCCAACCGCGACGGCACTTCCAATTACGCCATACATAAAGAAGGATTGCAATTGAAACATTTCCTGAATTCGGTACCAGCTGATGATTTCTGCTTTTACGAAAACAATTCCAAAAACAATTCCCACCAAAAGATATTTTAGATTGGAGAATCCGGAGTCTTTCAATTGACTTCCATTGATTCCTTCAGTATCAGTATTTTTATTTTCCAGATTAGTCATTTTTTAAATTTTAAAGTGAAAGAATGTACGGCAGGATCAAATTGGCCATGATAAAACCTCCAATCATAAAACAAATTGTGGCTACCAATGACGGCCATTGTAAGTTTGAAATTCCCATAATGGCATGTCCGCTTGTACATCCGCCGGCATAACGTGTTCCGAAACCAACTAAAAATCCCCCTACCACAATCATGATAAAGCCGCGAAGGGTGAATAAACTTTCCCAGGAAAAAAGTTCTTTTGGTAACAAGCCCGAGTGATCGGTGATACCGTAAGTCGCTAATTGCTCTGAAAGTTGAGGTGTTATTTCAACCGGATTTGGATTCGCCAGGAAATAAGCAGCAATGACTCCGCCAAGAAAGATTCCGAAAACAAAGAATAAATTCCAGCTCTCTTTTTTCCAGTCGTATTTAAAGAAGGAAATATTAGCAGGAATACAAGCCGCGCAAATATGACGAAGCGAAGAACTGATTCCGAAGGATTTATTTCCGAGAATCAATAAAATAGGAATGGTCAAACCAATTAACGGACCCGAAACATACCAAGGCCAAGGTTCTTTTAAAATTTCTAGCATATTCTTTTAGGTTCTGAGTTACTGAGATTCTAAGGTGCTAAGGTTCTGAGTTACTAAGTTTAAAGACTAAAAATCTTAGTACCTTAGAGTCTTAGCACCTTAGCGCCTTAGTATAATTACTTTAATACTTTACTTTGACAAACAAAATCTGATTTTGGAATCTCTGTTTTTGAAATGGCTCCAAAACCGCCCTCAATTTCGCTAAAATTTCTGAAACCACGAGCTTGTAAAATTGAGGCTGCAATCATACTGCGATAGCCTCCGGCACAATGCAGATAAAAATGTTCGTTGGGGTTAATGTCTTTTACCCAGTCATTAATATAAGCAAGGGGTTTGCTGTAAGCATCTTCAATATGTTCTGCGCTGTATTCGGTTTCTTTACGAATGTCGATTACTTTGTCTTCAGAGGGTTTAAATTCAGTTGCAAACTGATCGGCCGAAATTCGGTTAACCGTATCAATTTCAAAACCGGCTTTTTCCCAAGCTTCAAAACCGCCTTCGAGGTGACCAATAATTGAGTCAAAACCTACACGACTTAAACGAGTTACAGTTTCTTCTTCAAGTCCGGTTTCGGTTACGAGTACAATAGGCTGTTTTACATCGCCAATTAGAGTACCCACCCACGGTGCAAAATCACCATTGATTCCAATGTTAATAGCTTGTGGAATAAAACCTTTACTAAAATTGGCAGCACTTCTGGTATCCAGTATCAAAGCTCCTGTTTCTTCGGCTACAGCTTCAAACTCTTCGGCTTTTATCGTTTTCATTCCGTTGTGCAAAACAGTTTCAAAACTCTCATAACCTTGCTTGTTCATGGCAACATTCATGCTGAAATAGGATGGAGGAGGCAATAAACCATCGGTAACTTCGGTAATGAATTCGGCTTCGGTCATATTGGCACGTAAGGCATAATTGGTCGCTTTTTGATTTCCTATAGTTGAAACGGTTTCTTTGCTCATGTTTTTTCCGCAGGCGCTTCCTGCACCATGGGCAGGATATACGATCACATCATCAGCCAAAGTCATGATTTTATCTCTCAACGAATGGAACAAAATTCCGGCCAACTGATCCTGTGTCATTCCGGCTGCTTTCTGAGCCAAATCCGGACGTCCAACATCGCCAATGAATAAGGTATCTCCAGAGAAAATGGCATGGTCTTTTCCGTTTTCGTCAACAAGTAAAAAAGTAGTGCTTTCCATAGTATGTCCCGGAGTATGCAATACTTTAATAGTCACTTTTCCAATTTTAAACTCCTGTCCGTCTTTTGCTGAAATGCAGTCAAATTCGCAGGCTGCGTTAGGTCCGTAAACGATTGGCGCCTGAGTTTCTTTGCTTAAATCGACATGTCCCGAAACGAAATCGGCGTGAAAGTGAGTCTCAAAAATATATTTCAACTTTACCTGATCACGTTCTAAACGATCTAAATAAGGTTGAATTTCTCTTAAAGGATCAATAATGGCCGCTTCTCCGTCGGAAGTAATATAATAGGCACCCTGAGCTAAACAGCCAGTGTAAATTTGTTCTATTTTCATGATGTGAAATCTAAAATAATGTGGCACAAAGGTAAGTCTGTTTTTCGGGAAATTAAGTGACTATTGTTACAGAAATTTGATTTCTGTGTGAAAAAAAGGGCAGATTTTGACATAGATGTTATATTAGTTGCGTTAAACTTGAGCAATTAAGCTTTAACTTATAATTTTGCATATGACGAATGTCATTTTAAAACAAATAAACAGTTAAACAGATGAACACAGAAGATTTATTGAGTCAGATTGCCTTTATAAAAGAAATTGATAAGGTAAAATACATTCAGCGCAAAACAAAGCTGTTTCATAGTGACCGAAATGAAAATGATGCAGAACACAGCTGGCATTTGGCTTTAATGGCGATCGTTTTGGCAGAACATTCAGATGAGCCCATTGATGTTTTGAAAGTTATAAAAATGGTTTTGATCCATGATATCGTAGAGATCGATGCCGGGGATACTTTCATATACGATTCGCAAAAAAATCATGATAATACAGAGGAGGAACGACTGGCGGCGAATCGCATTTTTGGTTTGCTTCCGGAAAAGCAGGCCGAAGACCTAATTTCGATTTGGGAAGAGTTTGAAGCAGGTCAGACCAACGAAGCAAAATTTGCAAAAGCAATGGACAGACTGGAGCCTTTATTGCAAAATACGTCTAATAACGGTGGAACCTGGAAAGAGTTTGGCGTGAACTATAATAAGGTTTACGAAAAAAAGAGTGTTATAAAGGAAGGTTCAGCAACGTTATGGAATTACGCCGAAGGATTGATAAATGAAAGTGTTGAGAAAGGGATTCTAAAGAAGGAGTAGAATTTTTGAGTATAGTTTCCATTACTATTTATGCGCAATCTTGTTATTTCGACCGAATGGAGACTCGAGCGATAGCGAATAGGCGAAGCAAATCACGCAAGAAACTCCGCAATATTTTGAGTATAGTTTCAATTACTATTTATGCGCAATCTTGTCATTTCGATCGAAGGGAGAAATCACGCAAGAAACTCCGCGATCAAAATCACTAAACTTTGTAGAATATTGGATGTGATTTCTCCCTTCGGTCGAAATGACAAATGTGGAGGAAGCTGCGAGAGAACAGAAGGTTGCCTTCCATCTTTTAATTGTTGAAAAGTTTAACAAATATCGGTCGATAAACTTTTTTTAAAGGCAGAGTTTTCGGGTTTTAATGGGTAAATTTGTGGGACTTCATAAATAAATTACCACTATGGAAGAAATGCTTTTTTATGACCGAATGCAATTTGCCTTCACAATTACTTTCCACTATCTTTTTCCGCAACTTACAATGGGTCTTTCGCTGATCATTGTTTACTTCAAATGGAAATACCTCAAAACTAAAAACGAACAATACAATCACGCCACCCATTTCTGGATGAGAATCTTCGCTCTGAATTTTGCGATGGGAGTGGTAACCGGAATCCCGATGGAATTTCAGTTTGGAACCAATTGGGCAAAATTCTCCGAGTTAACCGGAGGAATTATCGGTCAGACATTAGCCATGGAAGGCATGTTTTCGTTCTTTTTAGAATCTTCTTTTTTAGGACTGTTTTTGTTTGGAGAAAAATTACTGGGGCACAAATGGCATTTTGTTACCGGATTACTAATTTGTATTGGTTCCTGGGCCAGTGGTTATTTAATCATTGCAACACATTCGTGGATGCAGAATCCCGTAGGTTACGAGATTTTGGAGAACGGAAAATTTGTGCTGACCAATTTCAAAGCACTGTTTCTAAATCCGTGGTTATGGCCGTCCTATTTGCACAATCAGGCCGCCTCTTTAGTAACAAGTTCTTTTGTTGTGGCAGGAATAGGTTCTTTTTACATTCTAAGCAAAAAGAACATTGTTTTTGGAAAACTGTTTCTTAAAACGGGAGTGATTTTCGGATTGATAGCCAGCATGATTGTGGCAGTTCCGACAGGGGATTTATTGGCCAAAAATGTGGTAAAATACCAGCCTGTGACTTTCGCCGCAATGGAAGGAATTTTCCATACGGAGAAAAAGGGTTCTGAAATTGTTTTAATCGGTCAGCCAGATGTTAAAGATAAAAAACTGGACAATAAGATTGCCGTTCCAAACATCCTGAGTTTCCTGACTTACGGAAACTGGGAGCAGGAAATTAAAGGCTTGGATCAGTTTGAAGAAGATTTACATCCCACAAATATCTCAGGTTTATATTATGCTTATCACATTATGGTTGGACTTGGAACGCTATTTATTGGTTTGATGTCCTTTGCTTTCTTTCAATTGATTAGAGGCAAATTGTACGAAACCAGGTGGATTCTCTGGTCGTTGCTTTTTATGATGCCGTTTCCGTACATTGCCAATACTACTGGCTGGTACACGGCCGAGTTAGGCAGACAGCCCTGGCTTGTTTATAATTTAATGCGAACCGCAGCCGGTGCCTCTCCAACCGTTTCTTCGGGAAATACCCTGTTTACTTTACTGGGTTTTATAGGATTGTATCTTTTACTTGGAATGCTGTTTTTGCTTTTAATTGGAAAAATCATCAATAAAGGGCCTCACACTGAAGTCATAACTGAAAATATATAAGTATGGAATTTTTTTGGTACGTAGTTTTAATGGGAATTTTGGCCGTTTATATTGTTTTAGACGGTTATGATTTTGGAGCAGGAATTATTCATTTATTTTTTGCCAAAGAAGAAAAAGATAAAAAAGCAATAACCAATGCAATTGGTCCGTTTTGGGATGCCAACGAAGTTTGGATTATCGCCGCTGGTGGCGTTTTGTTTTTTGCTTTCCCTACTTTATATGCTTCCTCTTTCAGCGGATTTTACCTGCCTTTGATCATGATTTTATGGCTGCTGATCTTTCGTGCGATCGGTTTAGAAATGCGCGGACAGGTGCACCATCCGATGTGGGAGACGATTTGGGATAAGGCGTTCGGAATTGCAAGTTTACTTTTGGCTCTGTTCTTCGGAATTGCTTTGGGAAATATCGTGCGCGGAGTCAACCTCGGAATGGTAACCAACGGCGTTTCGACTCAGGAGGCACATTATTTCTTTTTGCCATTGTGGAATCCAACTTTTAGTCCACAAGCAAGTGAATTGGGAATTATCGACTGGTTTACACTTTTTCTGGGAATCGTGAGCGTGGTTGCCTTAACTATTCATGGTGCGAACTGGATTATTTTTAAAACCAATTCGGCTCTGAATCCACAGCTTAAAAATGTTGTTTTCAAACTCAATATTGTCTTGCTCGTTTTAGTTTGTATTTCACTGCAAATCTGGCATTTTATTGAGCCAAAGCCTTTTCATAATTTTATAGAAAATCCGGTTCTCTGGTTTTTTCCACTGATGACTTTTGTTGGAATTTTGGGATTGTTTAAAGTACGTTCGTGGCAAAAAGACGGTTACGGATTTTTGTTTTCATCCCTGTTTCTGGTGGGTGGGTTTGCCTCAACTGCCGTATCCATTTTTCCAAATGTTTTGCCTTCTACCAATACTGTAAATCCATCGTTAACCATTTATAACACTGCCGCCGGCGAATACGGATTGAATGCCGGAATGAGCTGGTTTTTTATCGCTTTGTTTTTGGTGATTATCTATTTTATTATTCAGTACCGCGTTTTTAGTGGGAAAATGGATGATATTGGGTATGGGGAGCATTGATTTTTTATAGCCACGAATTCACGAATTTTCGCGAATTAATGATATGAATAGCCGTTGGTTTCAACCAACGGTTTTTTTGTTTGATGGTGAGCTGGCTTTAGCCAAAAAAATAATGTAGTGCATCGCGCTGCAAATCAGGATAAATAATGCCCCGAAAAGACACAAGTAAATAGACAATCTGCAAGAAATAAAATTCTAAAACAAAACTTCTTTTGTAATAATATAAAATCCCATTACAAGAACAAACCATCCGAAAATAGGTTTTAGTTTTGCCCCGTCGATTTTTTTGGAAAGCCTACTTCCAATAAACATCCCAAAGAGTGCCATTGCAGAAACTCCCAGTAAAAAGGTATAATCGATTGGAGTTCCGATGTATAAATCTCCTCCAAAACCTATAGAAGAATTAATGGTAATAATCAGCAACGAAGTTCCTACGGCTTGTTTCATGGGTAAATTAGCGAAGAAGAGCAACGCGGGAATAATTAAAAATCCACCTCCGGCACCCAGAAAACCAGTTATGATCCCGACAATGAAGCCTATTAAACTCAACTGTAAATAATTGGTTTCGGTTGCTTTTATTTCGGGTTTGTTTTTTCGGATCATTGAAATTGCCGCTGTAATCATCAATACAGAGAAGATAATCATGATGAGAAAATCTTTGGAAACAGAATAGGAAGCTATAGAAAACAGGGTAGAGGCAATTTTTGGAAAAATGACCTCGCGAATAATCAAAATGGAGATTACAGAGGGAATTGCAAAGTACAACGCCGATTTTAATTTAAGATTCCCCATTTTGTAATGGCTGTAACTGCCGGACATAGCAGTTAATCCCACGATAAATAAGGAATAAGAAGTAGCCTGTTCCGGATTTACTTTGAACAGATAGACCAAAATAGGAATGGTTAGTATAGATCCGCCACCACCAATTAAGCCTAGTGAAATTCCAATAATGATTGAAGCGACATATCCTAAATATTCCATTGCAGTTGTTTTAACGCAAAGATGCTTGGTTTAAAAGAAACGCACAGTAACATTTATCACATAAGTAGTATTAAACACGAATTTCACTAATTGGCACTAATGTACTGTCATAATAAGGTAGTTTAAATGCTTTGAAGGTTTTCTACTTTGCAGGAACGGGTAATCAATGTCTATTATAGTAGTTGAACCAAAAAAAATCTTCGTGTTAATTAGTGAAATTCGTGTTGAGTAATTCAATCTGATTGCGATTGAGTTTGACCAGACCTCTTTGTTCCATTTTTTTGAGTAATCGGGAAACTACTTCTCTTGACGTATTTAATTCGGTTGCAATTTCCTGATGAGAGAGATTTACCTCCGAGCAGCCACAGGCATCAGCATGTCGTTTGAGGTAAAATTCCAAACGTTCGTCCATAGACCGGAAAGCGATATTGTCAACAACTTCAAGAACTTCTTCGAAGCGGCTGCGGTAGGTATCGATTACAAATTCGTACCAGGTTCTGTGTTCCATCATCCACTTATCCATCATTTGTAAAGGAATCATCATAACCGAAACATTTTCGACTACTTTTGCCATAATCTGGCTCTTTTCGCTTTTCGCGGTACAGATCATCGAAATGGCGCAGGCTTGTCCGGGTTGCAGGTAGTACATTAAAAATTCACCTCCATCTTCACCTTCACGGTAAATTTTAATTTTTCCTTTCGTAATCAATACGGTGTTTTTAATGTATTGTCCGGTACGCATTAAAATGGTTCCGGCCTCAAAATCCTGCTGACTTCCATTTTCTTCAATGGTTCTAATAAGTTCGTCGGAGAAATTAGGAAATATATTTTTTAGTGAGTTTTGCATTGATAATAGGAGGGAATTAATGCCCACGGATTTTATGATTTGAACAGGTTTACACAGATTTTATTTTTTGAAATCAAGGCTCAAAATATTTTAACACATAGAGACATAGTTTTTAAAACTTAAAAAAGGCATTTCACTTTACAGGAACACACATAGCTATGTGTAAATCCACGAATTTTCACAAATTAATTCGTGTTGATTCGTGCAATTCGCGGCGAACATTTTAATCCTTTTAAGCTGTGGCGAAAAAACATTCTTGAAGAACATTTTTACTAAATTAAAATTAAAACCTATAATTTATTACAAAGATAGGGGATTGCAATGGTATAAATTATCAGAAAATTATATTTAAGTGGTGTTTTGTGTAAATGAATAAATCCTATTTTCTATCGATTTTATAGGCTATATTTTTAAAAATAGTAAGTAAATTTGTTTTTCACTGATTATAGTACTTTCTCTAAAACGTTTTCTGAGAATAATAATCGAAATCGCATTTGGCACGTTTTTAATTAATAGAAACGTCGTAATTTTACAAAAACACATTTATTATGAATTTATCACAAGAAGATTGGGTTAATCAGCTGGCTGCTGACGAGAATGCAGTTATACTGGACGTAAGAACTGAAGACGAATTTAATGACGGCTACATTCAAAATGCCGTAAACATCGACATCAATAAAGGACAAGGCTTTATTTATGAAATCGAGGAGCTTGATAAAAACAAAAATTATTATGTGTATTGCCGTTCTGGTGCCAGAAGCGCCAAAGCATGTCAGATTATGAATGAGTTAGGGATTAACAATGCCTACAATTTGCTTGGTGGAATTCTGGATTGGGAAGGTGAAACCGTAAACCCATAAGACAGAAGAAGAGGCCTAAAAAGCCTCTTTTTTCTTTTTAAAATGCTATTAATAACCAAACTATAAAAGACCAAATTATGAGTTTAATACCCGAAGAATTTCAAATTAAAGATTTGATAAACCAGGATACCTATCTGGTAAATGGAGAATTAAAACCGTGGACAGGACAAACAACCCCCGTTTTTTCTACCATTTCATCTACAGAAAAATACGCGCCAACATTATTAGGGTCAATTCCATTCATGGAAGAGAAAGAAGCTGCCGAAGTGGTGGAAGCTGCCAATGCTGCTTATAATAAGGGTCAGGGGTTATGGCCAACGATGAAGGTAGTTGACCGAATTAAGTGCATGGAGAATTTCGTAAAACAGATGAAGGAAACCCGTGAAGAGGTGGTGAAACTTTTGATGTGGGAAATTGGAAAAAACCTTGGCGATTCGCAAAAAGAATTTGACAGAACTGTTGAATACATTCAGGATACCATTGACAGTTATAAGGAACTAAACGGACGCAGCTCACATTTTGAAAAAGTGCAGGGTGTAAATGCTATGATTCGTCGTGGACCTCTTGGAGTAGTTTTGTGCTTGGGGCCTTATAATTACCCTTTAAATGAGACCTTTTCACTGTTGATTCCCGCCTTAATTATGGGGAACACGGTGATTTTTAAACCTGCTAAACATGGTGTTTTGTGTATTTCACCTTTGTTGGAAGCGTTTAGAAGCAGTTTTCCAAAAGGAGTAATTAACATCGTTTACGGTCGTGGCCGTGAGGTGGCGTCACCGATAATGAAATCAGGTAAAATTGATGTTTTGGCTTTAATTGGAAACAGTAAGTCGGCTATCGCTTTACAGGACCAGCATCCCAATAAAAACAGATTGCGTTTGATTTTAGGTCTGGAAGCTAAAAACCCGGCGATTATTTTACCCGATGCCGATTTAGATCTGGCCATTCAGGAATGTATTGCAGGAACGTTATCGTTTAACGGGCAACGTTGTACTGCTTTAAAAGTACTATACGTACACGAATCTATAGCCGAAGAATTCAATAAACGTTTCGCTGAAAAAGTAGACGCTTTGGCATTTGGAAATCCTTGGGAAAAAGGAGTTGCTTTAACACCGCTTCCCGAAACAGAGAAACCAAAATATATTCAGGGATTAATTGACGATGCAACCCATAAAGGAGCAAAAATACTGAATGAAAAAGGAGGGAAACACACCGATAATTATATTTTTCCGGCTGTTTTGTATCTGGTAAACAAAGAAATGAGAGTGTATCACGAAGAACAATTTGGACCCGTAGTTCCAATCATTTCTTTTAAAGATATTAACGAACCACTTGAAGATATGGCCGAATCCAATTACGGACAGCAGGTGAGTCTTTTTGGAAAAGATATTAAAACTTTGGCACCGCTTATTGATGCCTTGGTAAATTTAGTGTGCCGAGTAAATCTAAACAGTTCGTGCCAAAGAGGCCCGGATGCCTTTCCGTTTACAGGCCGTAAAGATTCTGCTGTAGGAACTTTAAGTATTCCTGACGCTTTGCGTTCGTTCTCCATTCGTACGTTTGTAGCTTCAAAAGACATCGCTTATAATAATGAGATTTTGCAGGAATTGCTAAATAGCAAAGAATCAAATTTTATTAATACCGATTATATTTTGTAGTGATCAGAGTTATATATTAATTGTAGAAGCCGTCTTTTTCTTTTTGAATTGGGCGGTTTTTGTTTTTTTAAATCTTTGATTTTTTGAATACCTGCCGTTTTAAGTTTATTTTTAATAATTAATTTTAAAAGAAGTGTAACTTAAAGTAAAAAAAATCATCTAACCAGTATAATCAATCCAACCACCAAAATCTTAAAACAACTTTATGAAAAAAAAATCACCTCAATTGCTATTTATAGCCTTTTTGTTTTTAATGCAAAATAGTTTCGCACAGGAACTTTACATGCCAAGGAATGTTAAAGAGTCTTATACTAAGGGTGTTCGTTCTATGGATGGAAAACCTGGGAAAAATTATTGGCAAAATCATGGTAAATATGACATGGCTTTGACTGTAGATGCCAATACGAAAGTAGTTAGCGGAACTGAAACGATAGTGTATGAAAACAATAGTAATGATACACTGAGAACTTTGCGAATTAGATTTGTGAATAATATTCATAAAAAAACCTCGCCACGAGCGGTATTAAATAGTGAAGGTTTTTTTACAGAAGGTCTGACAATTACGAATTTGAAAATCGAAGGTGAAGTCTACAAAGAAGATGCTAAAAGCTGGGGGACAGTTGGGAATGTAAAAATGAAGAAACCTTTGCCGCCACATAGTAAAATTACGATTGCTATCGATTGGAATTATCCGTTATCAGAAGTGAGCGGGAGAGAAGGGCAGATCGATAACACTACTTTTTTTGTAGCGTATAGTTATCCTCGTGTTTCTGTTTTTGATGATTACAACAGATGGGACAATCTGCCACATACTTCTGGACAGGAGTTTTATAATGATTTTAATGATTATACATATTCTGTAAAGGCGCCTAAAAATTATGTGGTTTACGGAACGGGAGATTTATTGAATCCGGATGAAGTTTTACAGCCTGAATTTGCTGCACGTCTAAAAAAGTCATACGTGACAGATGAAATTTTACACATTGCCAATGAGCAGGAAATGAAAAGCGGTGTGGTAACAAAACAAAGTGACTGGAACGTTTGGAAGTTTGAAGCTAAAAACATTACAGATGTTTGTTTTGCTTTAAGTGATCATTATTTATGGGATGCAGGAAGTGTAATTGTAGATAAAAAAACAAAGCGACGTGCGAGCATACAAGCGGCTTATGATGTAAAAGGAACCGATTTTGAAAATTCTATTAAGTACAACCAATATGCTCTGGATTTCTTTTCACATAATTGGCCTGGAGTACCTTATCCGTATTCTAAAATGACGGCTTTTCAGGGTTTTGCCGATATGGAATACCCAATGATGTGTAATGATTCGCAAATGAACGATCCTATTTTTGCACAATTGGTGCAGGATCATGAAGTAGCGCATACTTATTTCCCTTTTTATATGGGAATCAACGAAACACGTTATGCGTTTATGGACGAAGGCTGGGCGACAACTTTTGAATATTTAATAGGAATCGCGGAGCACGGAAAAGAAGCGGCCGATAAGTTTTATAAAGAATTTCGAGTGGAACAATATATAAATGATCCCTCTACAGAAGAAGATCAACCTATCATTACGATGTCGTCGCAGTTATCAGATTCTGGTTATGGTAATAATTCATACGGAAAAGCTTCTTTGTCCTATTTGGCTTTAAAGGACTTGCTGGGTGATGATTTATTTAAAAAAGCATTACACGCTTATATGGACAATTGGAATGGCAAACATCCGGTTCCGTGGGATTACTTTAATTCGTTTAATACAGCTTCGGGTAAAAACCTGAATTGGTTTTTTAACAACTGGTTTTTCACGAATAATTACTTAGAT
Organism: Flavobacterium sp. T12S277; assembly: GCF_048514875.1. Lineage (NCBI taxonomy): Bacteria > Pseudomonadati > Bacteroidota > Flavobacteriia > Flavobacteriales > Flavobacteriaceae > Flavobacterium > Flavobacterium sp. T12S277. The sequence goes on from NZ_JBLYEG010000007.1 coordinate 219,423, forward strand.
CTTTCTGTTCAAAAAGTGGCTAAAAATGTTGTTTCGGTAGCTAATGTTGGTGGTTTTGCAATTCCGTTTGATGTGATCGTGACCTATGCAGATAATACCACAGAAACGGTTCATCAGACACCAGCTGTTTGGCAGGCAAATCAAAAACAGACTGCTGTTACCATAAAAGGCAATAAGCAAATCAAAAAAGTAGTGCTTGATGGCGGTATTTTTATGGATGCTACTCCTGCCGACAATACATGGTCATTAAAATAAAAAGAATACAACAGCAGTCGCCTTTTTTCAATTAAGAAGGCGACTGCTTTGTTTTGTAAAAGCAGCATAATAAATTTTGAATTTTTAGTAACGAATTGAAAAAAGTCAATAAGAAATGGATAGCTTACAAATTGTTTTTAGAAAAAAAATACTCTTCCTCAGTTTATTCACCTTGCTAACTAGTTTTGCATTTGCACAGCAAAAAAGTAAAATCGAAATAGGAACGATCGATAGTATTTCTTCTAAAGTATTGAACGAAAACAGAAAAATATGGATTCACCTTCCCAAAAGCGCGCTAAATGCGAGTCTTGCAAAACAAAAATATCCGGTCGTTTATTTACTTGATGCCGAAGGACACTTTAGTTCGGTTGTTGGAATAATTGAAGAAATGAGCGAAGTAAACGGAAATACAAATTGTCCGGAAATGATTGTAGTGGGTATCACGAATACCAATCGAAATCGCGATTTAACCCCTACACATTCGGAGGTTGATCCACCATTTGTGCCAAAAAGTCTAAGTGACCAATCTGGCGGAGGAGAAAAATTTGTCGAATTTCTGGAGAAAGAATTGATTCCGTATATCGATGGTAAATACCCTACGACCCCTTATAAAACCCTGATCGGACATTCTTTCGGAGGTTTGACAGCATTGAATATCCTGACCAATCATACTAATTTGTTCAATGCGTATCTCGCCATTGATCCAAGTATGTGGTGGGATCATCAGCAATTTTTAGCTCAAACTGAAAAAAAGTTAGAAAACAAAAAACTGGCAAATGTTTCCTTATTTATGGCATCTGCCAATACAATGGATGATAGTATGAATGTGGTAAAAGTTCGAAAAGATACCACGGTTTTTACCAGACATATCCGTTCTATTTTAGATTTTAATGATTTTCTGAACAAGAATAAAAAAAGCGGGCTGAATTATCAATACCAATATTACAATGATGATAATCACGGATCTGTGCCGTTGATTGCAACCTATGATGGTCTTCGTTTTTTATTTAAATTCAATCAGTTAAAACTTTCTATACCGGAGCAAATTAACTTTAATAAAGCTGTTTTTACTAAAATTGAAAAGCATTTCGAGAATGTATCAAAACACTTAGGGTACAAGGTAAGCGTTCCCGAGAACGTGGTAAATGCGTATGGCTATCAGTCTTTGGGTAAAAAAGATATGGAGCTGGCAGGTTATCTGTTCCGGTTAAATGTGACCAATTATCCTCAAAGTCCAAATGTGTATGATTCGCTTGGAGATTTTTATGAAGCAAATGGCGATAAGAAAAATGCCATTGTCAGTTATGAAAAGGCGCTGATATTGGATAAAAACTTTTCGGAAGCAAGAGGAAAACTCGAAAAACTAAAATAACTCGATTTAACAATAACTTAAAATGTCAGGAGAAAAAGATTTGCAAAAATTGCTTAAAAGCATGAAACCGGAACATAATGCAGGGGATTATGTTTTTTGTAAAGTCGAAAAATTAGAAGGTATTGATCTGAATGATGTTGTGATGTTTTTTAAAGAGAAAGAAGCCATCACGCTGATTTTGAAAAAAGAAACAGCAGCCGCATTAAAGCTGGAGTATTCCGTTGTAATGTCCTGGATAACACTTACTATACATTCGTCATTAGAAGCAGTTGGCTTAACGGCTGCCTTTTCGAAAGCACTTTCAGAGCATCAAATAAGCTGTAATGTTGTGGCTGCATTTTACCACGATCATATTTTTGTGGCTCAAAAAGACACAGAGAAGGCAATGGAGATCTTAAATTTATTTTCGGTCTAAATTAAGCTAAATCACTGGAGAATAGCAATAAACACAGGGGAATTAAAAATTTAACTTTTTTCAGATTTAATTTAGGTAGGTTTTTTATTACATTTGAATTAAAAAAAAGTTAAAAATCAAGCGGAAGTTTAATATTAAAAAACTACGTTTGCAAAAAAATGAAAACCCTGAATTATTAATGAAAAAGAAACTATTTTTTATTGTTTTATTAATCACATGTAAAAATTTTGCTCAAAACAACGCTAAAATCGCATTTCAGAAGAGCAGATATGAACTGGCTTTAGACTACTACGAAAAGGCAGATTATAAGAAAGCGATTGATTTATTTTACGTTGCTTCCAAAATTAAACCTGACAATACAATAGGTCAGGAATCGATTAAAAAAGTTGATACTTTACGAACAGTTTTGAGAGAAAACCTTTTAAAGCTGGCTGTAGGGACTTGGAAAATGATTGGAGATAAGCCAGTTTGGGCCGCCAATCAAACTACAACGACTTCACAAAAAGAGGTTGATGAGTTAATTGAAATCAAAGACGGTGAAATCTTTTCTTATGAGAAAAATAAGAAAACGCAGGAGAAAAAACTCATTAAGTCTGAGAAATTAGTGTATTACAACAAAGAGAACACAGATGCCTTGTTTTCAGATATTATTTTATCCGACGGAACCGTTTGGAATTGTACGATAAATGAAAAAGGAGATGAGCTGCATGTCATCAATGTGGGCAAAGTGACTGATGGAGTTATCGAAAAAATAACCAGCGACAATACGGAGCGGTTTTATATTAAAGTAGAATAGTAAAAAAGGGAATCAATTTTGATTCCCTTTTTTTATTTACGAAACTCGTTTGTACTTACGATAATACTCCTGCAAAAATGAATTTTTCTACAATTCGATTGATTTGTTGTAGGATTTTGATAATGAATGTTTTGGGATTGTTCGGGGAAGAATGAAATACAATTGTAAAATCGTGTAATTTTGATGCAATCCAAAAGAAGTTAAACAATGAAAATCAAAGCAATTAAAGCTTCTCAGACCTGGCAGATCAGACATGAAGTAATGTGGCCCGATCAGCCCCTTGAGTTTGTACAGTTAGAAGAAGATGTTTTAGGGCTGCATTTTGGTGTTTTTATAGCCGAAAAATTAGTGGCAATAGTTTCCTGTTTTGTGAATAATAACGAACTACAGTTCAGAAAATTGGCAACTCTGGAAGAATATCAGGGAAAAGGCATCGGATCTGAACTTGTAAAATACATTTTGCAGTTGGCAAAAGAGAAAAATTTGAAAAAAGTCTGGTGTAATGCACGAAGCAGTAAAAAAACTTTTTACGAGAAATTTGGATTGATAGATACCCATCAGACTTTTAGAAAAGCAGGACAGGAATTTACCATAATGGAAGTTTTGCTCTAGGAAACAAAATGAATTTTACGGAATAAAACATACAGGGTCAGATATTTGCGATTTTGATGTTTTTTTATTGATTTTAAGAACCTTATTAATTCGATTCTGATACGGATTTAATTTTTTATGATTTTTTAGCAAAAAACGATATTTTTTTATCAGAATTAGTGTGTAATAAAATCATGAAAACGTTTTCGTCTTTTTTAAATGTTAAAGCTTATAAAAAAATCTTTTTTTCTTTCGATACTTTCCTTACTTTCGCACCCAAATGAGAAAGTTAGTAGTATTTTTAGTATTCATGAATTTGCTTCTGTTAGGCGGAGGGCAATATCTTAATGCGGGTACTCCTAAAGACACTCATCCTCATAATCTTGAGAAAAAGCACCGAGTAAAATTCACCAATCAGGAACAAGGCAGTTCAATTATTGAAGATGCTGATATTGATACTGAAGAAGAATATCTTGGAAGTGATGATCTTAAAGATGGACTTACGAATAAGTTTTTTGCAACAAACTACAGTTTACTTGACAGTTGGTACCTTTCCTTTGCAAGTCAGACTGGTGTAAATGATTACAATCGTTTTAAAATCTTCCTGCCATTTTGTGGCAACTCAAATCCTATCTACATTACTCAACGAGTTTTAAGGATTTGATTCAACAGTATACATCGGTTACCTAAGTTGTGATCTGAATATTCTGTTGATGTATTTTTTTCTACCTCATCTTATATGAAAGTTAAGTTCTGACTAAGGCTGGCTGATGCATTTTTTCATCCAAGGGAATCTCTGTATTCCAAGCACTCAATCGCTTAATTTCCAATAAAATCATGAAAAGAATTATCTTGTTCACTGGCTTAATTGCCCTAGTGTGCCTTACTAGCTGTACAGCTAAAAAAGAAGAGAAAGAAGAAGTAGAAAAATTTACGGCTACCAATGCAGTAAGAATAGACACTTCGTTTACGAAACAGTACGTTTCACAAATTAAATCCGTACGAAACATTGAAATTCGTGCTCAGGAAAAAGGTTTTTTACAAAACATCTATGTCGATGAAGGACAATTTGTAAAAAAAGGGCAGCTGTTGTTTAAAATTATGCCAAACATGTATCAGGCAGAATTATTGAAAGCACAGGCTGAACAAAAATCAGTAGAAATCGAACTGCAAAATGCCAAATTACTGGCAGACAAAAATATCGTTTCTAAAAACGAACTAAGTGTAGCACAGGCAAAATTGCAATCTGCAAGAGCCGAAGTGGCATTGGCAAAACTTCATTTGTCATTTACAGAAATCAGAGCTCCGTTTGACGGAACTATCGACCGTATCCCTTTAAAATTAGGAAGTCTTATCGATGAAGGCGAATTGATGACAAGTCTTTCAGACAACAGTCAGATGTTTGCTTACTTCAATGTTTCAGAACCTGAATACCTGCAATATGAAACCAATGTAAAAGACCGTGCTGATAATAAAGTAAGTCTGGTTTTGGCTAATGGTGAAACTTTTAAGGAAAAAGGAAATGTAGAAGTTATTGAAAGTGAATTTAACAATGAAACCGGAAACATCGCTTTCAGAGCACGTTTTCCTAATTCCGGGAAATTGCTTAGAAATGGAGAAACCGGACAGGTTCAAATGCTTGTACCACTTAAAAATGCGATCGTGATTCCACAAAAAGCGACGTATGAAATTCAGGATAAAAAATACGTTTTTGTGATCGATAAAAACAATAAAGTAAACTCAAGAGAAATCACCATAACAGGCGAAATTCCTGACTTGTACGTGATCAGAACCGGACTTACCGAAAATGACAGAATTTTACTTGAAGGCGTTCAGAAAGTAAAAGAAAACGACAAAATCAAATATGAATTCCAATCTCCTAAAGCGGTAATGAACAATTTACGCTTAAAAGCAGAATAGGTTTAATCATTAAAATACGATAAAATGTTTAATAAATTTATTCAAAGACCTGTACTGTCGATAGTAATATCGCTTATAATCGTCTTTTTAGGAGTATTGTCGGTATTGAATTTACCTATTACGCAATTCCCTACAATCTCACCACCAATGGTGAACGTTACTGCTGATTATCCAGGATCTAATGGTGAATTGATGATCAAGGCGGTTATTATTCCTTTAGAAAGAGCCCTGAATGGAGTTCCGGGAATGAAATACATGGCGTCTGATGCCGGAAATGATGGTGAAGCAACTATAAAAGTAGTGTTTAACTTAGGAACAGATCCTAATCAGGCTGCGATTAATGTGCAGAACCGTGTGGCTTCGGTTACCAATAAACTACCTCCTTTGGTTATTAGAGAGGGGATTAAAATTACACGAGAAGTACCGAGTATGTTGATGTACGTGAATCTTTACAGTACAGATAAAAATACCGATATGAAATTCTTGTACAACTACGCCGATATCAACGTACTTTCAGAATTGAAAAGGGTAAACGGTATTGGTTCAGGAGATATTTTAGGAACTCGTGAATATGCGATGCGTATCTGGCTGAAACCAGATCGTATGCTGGCTTATAAAATTTCTGCCGATGAGGTAATGGAGGCATTATCAAGTCAGAGTTTGGAGGCTTCTCCGGGTAAAACAGGAGAAAGTTCCGGTAAACGTTCTCAGGCGTTTGAATATGTATTGAAGTATTCAGGACGTTTTACCACAAAAGAGCAGTATGGAAATATTGTGATCAAGTCAAATGCTAATGGAGAGCTTTTACGCTTGAAAGACATTGCTAATATTGAATTTGGCAGTTCGATGTATGATATTTACTCCAACTTAAATGGTAAGCCATCTGCGGCTATCGTATTAAAACAGTCTTTCGGAAGTAATGCCAATCAGGTTATTGAAGAGGTAAAGGCTAAATTGGAAAAAATCAAGCAAAAATTTCCAAAAGGAATGGATTATGAAATTTCATATGACGTTTCTAAGTTCCTGGATGCCTCTATCGAAAAGGTAATTCACACTTTGGTTGAAGCTTTTATTCTGGTAGGTTTAGTCGTATTCCTTTTCTTAGGCGACTGGCGTTCGACCGTTATTCCGGCAATTGCGGTACCGGTATCGTTAATTGGAACCTTTGTGTTCATGACATTCTTTGATATTTCATTGAACTTAATCACCTTGTTTGCCTTAGTATTGGCAATTGGGGTCGTCGTCGATGATGCGATTGTAGTGATTGAAGCCGTTCACGCCAAGATGGAAGAAGAGCATTTGTCGGCGTTTAAAGCGACTAAAAAAGCGATGCATGAAATTGCAGGGGCGATTATTGCGATCACCTTCCTGATGGCGGCAGTATTTATTCCTGTTGCATTCATGTCAGGTCCTGTGGGAGTATTTTACAGACAGTTTTCGGTTACTATGGCAACAGCAATTATACTTTCGGGTATTGTAGCTTTGACATTGACACCGGCACTTTGTGCGATGATGTTGAAAAATAATCACGGTCAGCCTAAAAAGAAAACACCGATCAATGTATTTATAGATGGTTTTAACAATAAGTTTAACCTGGCTCAGGGTAAATATCAAAATGTATTGGCCAAAATCGTAAACAGAAGAGCTGTTACTATAATCGCTTTGGTAGGATTTTGTGCCGGAACATGGTTAATAAGCAGTACCGTTCCGTCCGGATTTATTCCGAATGAGGATCAGGGAATGTTTTATGCGGTTATTCAGACACCTCCGGGTTCATCATTAGAAAGAACTAATAATATTGCAGAAAGAGTCCAAAAAATTGCTGAAGATATTGATGGGGTGAAATCGGTTTCCTCGTTAGCGGGTTACGAAATTCTGTCTGAAGGTACTGGAGCAAACTCAGGAACCTGTTTGGTAAATCTTAAAGACTGGAGCGAAAGAAAAGAATCTGTTTTGGAGATTATGCATGAGATGGAGGAAAAATGTAAAGACATTGCGGGAGCAAATATCGAATTTTTCCAACCGCCTGCTGTACCGGGATATGGTGCTGCGGGAGGATTTGAGCTTCGTTTATTAGATAAAACGGGTTCAGGAGATTACAAAAAAACAGAGCAGGTAAATAACGATTTTGTTGCTGAATTGAACAGACATCCGGAATTATCAAATGTCTTTAGTTTTTATAGTTCCAGTTTCCCTCAATACATGATGAAAGTCGACAACGATTTGGCACAACAAAAGGGTGTTTCTATCGAAAATGCGATGAACACTTTGTCAACTCTTGTGGGAAGTAACTACGAAATTAGTTTTATTAAATTCGGAATCAACTACAAAGTAATCGTTCAGGCTTCGCCGGAGTATCGTGCTCAGCCGGATGATATTTTAAAGCTGTATGTAAAAAACAACCGCGATGAAATGGTGCCTTTTTCTGCTTTCATGAGATTGGAAAAGGTATACGGCCTTTCTGAAATTACCCGCCACAATATGTACACTTCTACACAAATTAGTGGTTCTGCGGCACCGGGTTATAGTTCTGGTACGGCCATTAAAGTAATTCAGGAAGTAGCCGCCAAAAAATTGCCTAGAGGATATGACATTGACTGGGCAGGTATTTCTGCCGATGAGGTGGCACAGGGGAATCAGGCTATTTGGGTATTCCTGATCTGTTTGGGATTTGTGTATCTGGTACTGGCAGCGCAATACGAGAGTTTTATCTTGCCATTATCTGTAATTCTTTCTTTACCGGCAGGTATTTTTGGAGCTTTCCTTTTACTGAAATTAACCGGATTGGAAAACAATATTTATGCACAGGTGGCCATGGTAATGCTTATTGGTTTACTGGGTAAAAATGCCGTACTGATTGTAGAGTTTGCGATTCAGCGACATGCCGCGGGCAAATCAGTTCTTGAAGCAGCAATGGAAGGAGCTAAAGCGAGGTTCCGTCCAATTTTGATGACTTCATTTGCTTTTATTGCCGGTTTATTACCGCTTGCTTTTGCTACCGGTCCGGGGAAAATTGGAAACCGTACTATTGGTACAGCCGCTGCGGGAGGTATGCTTATCGGAACTATTTGCGGGGTCTTTGTAATTCCGGGCTTGTATTACATTTTTGGAAAAATAGCAGAGAAACACAAATTGGTGAAACATGAAGAAGAGAATCCATTAACAGAAGAAATTGATAACAATCATGTATAAATTCAAAACCTATCAATACGGTATTGCATTGAGTATATGTCTTACGGTTGCAGGGTGTAAAGCCCCTGCTCCTGAGACAGCAGTAACAAGCACGCCGGTTCCGGAGTCATTTGGTACAACAACCCAAACTCTAGATGCAAACAATAACACCTCAGCACTAAGCTGGAAAGATTATTTTAAAGATCAAAATCTGGTTGACCTTATTGATGTTGCCCTGAAGAATAATCAGGAGTTAAACATTACGTTGCAGGAAATCGAAATTGCAAGAAATGACATTCGTGTGAAAAAAGGACTTTTATTACCAACTGTTGGTGTTCGCGCCGGAGCAGGAGTAGAAAAAGTAGGTCGTTATACCAGTCAGGGTGCGGGTGATGCCAACACCGAGATCAAACCGGGTGTAGAAACCCCTGATCCGTTGGGAGATTTTACCATTTCGGCTTATGCCAATTGGGAGGTCGACATCTGGAAAAAACTGCGCAACTCTAAGAAAGCAGCTTTAAACCGCTATTTAGCAACTGTTGAAGGGAAAAACTTTGTGATTACCAATCTTATTGCTGAAGTGGCCGATTCGTATTACGAATTACTGGCTTTAGATACGCAGTTGGATATTGTAAAACAAACCATCAAATTGCAGAGCAATGCTTTAGAAATTGTAAAAATTCAAAAGCAAGCCGCCAGAGCTACCGAACTAGGGGTGAAGAAATTTGAGGCAGAGGTTTTAACTTCAAAAAGTCTTGAATTTGGAATTCTTCAGCAGATAAAAGAAACGGAAAATAAAATCAACTTTTTATTGGGAAGATATCCGCAGGAAATCAAAAGAACCAATACCAACAACTTCCTGAGTTTGTTACCGGCAGCGGTTAGTTCAGGAATTCCGTCTCAGTTATTGGCGAATCGCCCTGATGTTAAGCAGGCAGAATTAGAATTAGTAGCTTCAAAATTGGATGTAAAAGCGGCTCGTGCCGAGTTTTATCCTTCCTTAAATATTTCGGCTGCGATAGGAGTACAGGCTTTTAAACCTTCTTATTTGCTTACTTTTCCGGAATCTATTTTGTATTCGTTGGCCGGAGATCTTGCTGCACCTTTAATTAACAGAAATGCAATTAAAGCCGAATTTGCCAGTGCAAATGCAAGACAGCTTCAGGCGCTGTACAATTACGATCGTACCATTTTGAACGCTTACTTAGAAGTGTCCAACCAGCTTTCTAAGATCGAAAACCTGCAAAAAGGTTATGATCTTAAATCGCAACAGGTAGATGCCTTAAATACTTCAATAGACGTTTCTAACGATTTGTTTAAATCGGCCAGAGTCGATTATTTTGAAGTTTTAATGACACAACGTGATGCATTAGAAGCAAAATTAGAATTGGTAGATACTAAAAAAGAACAATTAAATGCTGCAGTCCATGTGTACAGAGACTTAGGCGGTGGTTGGAAATAGGAGTAATAGTTAGTTTGTAGATAAAAAGCCTTTCAGGAGTAAATTCCCGAAAGGCTTTTTTAGTTGATCGTGGAAGTTTAAATGTGTGCGATAGCGTATTACTCTTTTTTAGTATTGTTTATTAATTCTATAATCTTTGAAGCCACTCCGCTTGACGACTGAAAATTTTGTCCGGTGACAATTCTTCCGTCTGTTTCGACATGGGAGACGTTACGTGCCGAAAACTTAAAAGTGCCGCCTCTTTCTTCAATTGTTTTTTGAATTAAAAAGGGGAAGTACTTAAAATATTCGTCACCTTGTTTTTCATAGGAATCCGGGTAACCGCTAATTTTTTTCCCTGCTACCAAATAAGCACCATCACTCGTTTTTAAGTTCACTATTCCTGCAGTTCCGTGGCAAACAGAAGAGATAATCCCCTTGTTCTCCTCATATACTTTTAAAGCAATAGTCTGAATTTCTTTATTTTCAGGCACATCATACATCGCAGCTCCACCACCAATGTAATGAACAGCTTTGTAAATTTTGGAATCAATTTCTGCTGGTTTTTTGGTGTTTTTCAGGGCATACATAAAATCCGGATCAAATAAATATTGCTTTTGTAAAGCGTCGGAGGTGTTGATATAGGCTAATGGAGCACTTCCGCCTTCCGGGCTCACAAAATCAACCGTATAACCTGCTGTTTTAAAAGTATGGTAAGCGTTTGCGATTTCAGGAAAACTATTGCCTGTTGCCAGGTTCGATTTACCATAATAGTGCGCATTAGAAACAATAAACAGTATGCGCTGTCCCGACTTGTTCGTACTTAAACTACTCGCCGATTTGCTGATTATTTTCCATTCACCCTGAAGCTTTTTGAGTAAAAACAAATCAATAAACTCCATTTTTTTGTCGGGAATCAATATCTCTGCTTTGGCTAAAGCGATATTGTTATACAAATCAATTGAAATTATTCTGCCCAGACGGCCATTAAATTGTCCGGGATTGTCTTTCTTAAACCATTTAGCATATTCGCTGGCAGGTACAATCCAAAGCTCCTTGTCTTTATGACTTAAAAAGAGATTGGCCTCAGCATAAAATGCCTTTTCGATGTTTTCAGGTCTGTTGTAAGAACTGCCATCAATGTAATTTTCAATGCATTTTTTAATGGAAGCCTCTTCGGTCTGCGCCAATAAATAACCTGACGACAATAATAGTGCAATAAAATAGATAACTTTTTTCATAAGCTTTTTGAAATTTAATTTTTCGCAAAGCTATAGGGAGGGAAATTGAATGGGGAATAAATATATACTTTAGGACTCCTAATGTATAAATTGAGAGAAAAAAATCAGGTTTTTGCGTAATTTACAGGTGTTGTACCTGTCGCTTTTTTAAAGGCGCTGTAAAAAGTACTGCTCGAATTGAAGCCACAATATTCGGCTACCACTTCCATTTTTAGATTGCTGTCCTGTTTCAGAATTTTCTTTGCTTCTTCAATTCGGTATTCATTTATAAATTGCGTGTAACTTTTGTTCAGATTATCATTTAAAAATTGCGACAAAAGCTGCGGACGTACCTTGATTTCCTGTGCCAATATACTTAAGGTCAGATTCGGATTTTTGTGCATGTTTTTGGAATGAAAAGCAACCTGTATTTTTTCAAGAATATGATCGACTTCTTCGCTTTCTATTTTGTTGACATATTTTTCTTTTTTAGGAAGTACCTTAAAAGTCTGATTTCGTTTGTAAAATACCACCATACCGGACAGATATAAAGCAAAAGAAAGTGACAGCGCCCCCGAAATATAAGAAGTATAGGTAGCTGTAAAATAAGCCAGCCAGATCAGAAAGACACCGCCTAGTACCGAGAGCATCCAAACCTCATCATAATTAACCTTACCAGACTTTGTTATAATCTTCTCAAATAATTGTTTCAGCGAAAATGCGGAGAGCACAACAAAGACAATCCATTGTAAATTGATAATGAAATAAATGTATTTTTTCCATAATACTAAATGGGTCTGGTAAGGAGCAAGGACTCCCACAAAGACAATAAGTAATAATAGAAAAAGAATGGAATACTTCGCTAAAGTTACATTTAAGGAATTTAGTTTAGCCTTGATATAAAAAAACAGAAAGGGACCTATTAGAAAACAAGCCGATAAACCGATTTGCAGATAGGTCTTTGAAATCGTAGGGTTAAAGTAAAAAAAGATGGACTTCCAGATTCGGATACTCAGAACGGCTAGTAAGCCACCCAAAAAGAAGTTGGAAATGTTCTTTTCTTTGGTAAAGAAGAAAAAGTACAGGCTTAAGATTGTGCTGTTGAATGCACCTAATGCGCTGAAGAAAAATAATATCTGGTTGTCTAAATACATTTGCTTATGATACAGTTCTAAATCGCTTTTCTGTTTTACGGCAAAAGTTCACAACTTTGTAAAATTGTGAACTTTGTGGCTGTATTCCTTCGGCTAAGATAAAAATTCCTGTGAAAGAAAAATAAGCAATTATCAGATATTTCGCAATTGGTTAAAATTGCTTTTAGCAGACGCTTTTTTACTTATTTGGCTTGACGATTACTGCTAAACGAATCCCGGAACATCTTCCAGCCTTTGTCCGTTTTCTTCCAAAGAACCAGAAACTTACCGTCGTCCATTAATTCACCTTTTAAGTTGTAAGACTGCCATAAACCTTCTTCGGTTACGTATTTTACACCATCACCATATACCGCTGTGGTGATAAATTTTCCGCCTCGTAAGCCATATTCATCGTAAGCTTTTCTAAAAAAATCGGCAGCACCTTCTTTCCCATAGATTTGAGGAGCATTTGGCAATAAAATGGACGCGTCTTCAGCATATCGATCTATAAATATTGACGGATCGTTGTTTTTAAAGGAATCAAAATAGATGGCGTTGCTTTTTTGAATTGCATTTTTTGCTTCGTCTAAAGCTGCTGTTTCAGTGTTTGGTGCAGAATTACAGCTGGAAAGCAGTAAGACAAGGACAAAGAGTTTTAATGCCGCATAAACGTGATTTCGGTTTAATCCCGATGAGTTGTTAAAAGTATTCATATTAAAGTTTTTAGATTTACTATTATTTTTATCAAAGGTAGTAAGCGTAAAAACTTCTGAATTGTACAAATCGGAACTGTTTTTTTATTAAGGTGTTAAGGTTCTGAGGTGCTAAGCTGCTAAGGGATAGTGTTGTTAATGCTCAATAGTACCTTTAAAGAATTAATTGATTGATCGGGAATTGATTCTCTAAATAGGAAGTTGGTGTTGTTCCGGTAAACGATTTAAAATCCCTTATAAAATGAGACTGATCAAAATAACCGGAATCATAAGCAATAGAGGTAAAAGGGTATTCGGTATTGTTGATGAGCTTCAGACTGTGTTGAAAACGTTTAATTTTGTTGAACAATTTCGGGGCAAGTCCGGTATGCTGGAACACCAGTTTATGAAGATAACGTGGCGTTATACCGTATTTTGCCGAAATGTTGTTGATGTTGCTTTCGGTTGGCTCGTTTAGTAAACTCGATAAAATATGGGCTACTTTTTCAATTTTGCCCGATCGCTTAGGGTTTGTTATTATTTTTTTGATTAAAAATGTTTCGATCAGCTCAATTCTTTTTTGGATATCGGGAGTTTCTAAAAGCTGACTGTGTAAGCTCTTTATCGGATTGCCAATTATGTCTTCGAGATCGAAAATCTGATTGTTAAATACTCCAATTTCGTCCTTAAAAAAGTAGGCTGCGGTATGCGTATAAAACCGAATGCCCAGCATCGTATGTTTGCCTTTTGATTTTATAGGAAGAGGTTTGGTGATCTGCCCCCACAATTCAATTTTTGGAGTTTTGTGAAAGTTTTTATCCACCAATGACTCCCAAATCCCATCGCCAAGATTAAAAATGATTTCCATTTCACCACTCGGAAACACAGTATCTTCAAATGCTACATCTGAATCGGATTCAAAAATATAGTAATGTTTGATATAAGGTTTTAGAATTTCGGATGGTGAAAAATGTTGTAATTGCATTTTACTGACGTTTAATTCTCAAATAGTAAATGGATTTTTATTGTTAACTTGTTGACAAGTGTAAAGTTATGAAAAAATGCAAAACAAATTTAAAATTGTAAAACTGCCCCATCACAAAGACAGGTTTGAGTACTGCAATCGAAATGTTTCGGTTTAATAGGATCGGACTGCTTTAAACCAGTATCACTCCTGCATTTTGATACGGTTTTAAACTTTCATCTTCCGGAGCAATATTAGTCACCAATACATTAATATCCTTAATTGGACAGACTGAATACGCTTCAGCTGTTCCTACTTTTTCGATAGAACCCAAAGCAATGACAAAATCAGAGTGCTGAATCATGTTTCTTTTTATTTGCGAATCATCGTATAAAACGCCGGTAACCCCACGCTCGTGATGAATGCTGCAGAGTCCGAGAATACAAATGTCGGCCCTGAAGTTTCTAAAAAAATCGATCGTTTCAATACTGGCAGTAGTAAAAGAAGTTTTGCACATTCGTCCTCCTGCAAAAATCAATTCAATATTAGGTAAATCTTCAATGAGTGCCGCTACAGGAAAGCTGTTTGTGATCACGGTGATCTTTAAATCGTAAGGGAAACTGGCGACTAAAGCCAATGAAGTTGTTCCCCCATCGATAAAAACAACCTGACCGTCTTTTAAATAAGAGATTGCTTTTTCGGCAATTATCTTTTTGTTTTCAAGATCGTGTTTTTCCCTGTTTCTAAAATGCAGCGGAATCGGAGAAGGAGCAACCGCACCGCCACGAACAGCCTTTAACAATCCCTGATCCGAAAGCTCTTTCACATCTCGTCTTATCGTGTCTTCAGACACATTTAAATAAGCACTAAGCTCCATTAAAGTAAGCCGGTGTTCTTTTGATAAGTATTCTAAAATTACTTTTTGACGTTCTTCTTTTTTCATTCGATGCAAATTTATATTGCAAAAATAAGTTAAAATTGCAATACTTTGCAATATTTGCGTAAATTTGTTGCAAAATTAATCAAGATGAAAAAGAAAACGATTGCCATTGACATGGATGGCGTACTTGCCGATATCGAAATACAGTTAATAAAACAGTACAATAACGAGAGCGGAGCCTCACTTACCAAAGAAACTATTCAGGGGCTGAATGAAGAAGACGCTTTTAAAGACAGAACTCTTTTGCGTGAAATTTTAAATGCCGATAATTTTTTTAGAAGTCTGCCTGTAATGCCGGATGCTGTCGAAAGTGTACGCCGATTACAGGAAAACTTTGAAATTTTTATTGTTTCTGCTGCGACCGAATTTCCGGTATCATTGGCCGAGAAAGTAGCCTGGCTTGCAGAACATTTTCCTTTTATCACTTGGGAAAACATTATTTTATGCGGAAGTAAAAGAATCATCAATACCGATTATATGATTGACGATCACCGTAAAAATTTAGATCATTGTATGGGAAAACCGATCATGTTTACAGCATTCCATAACGTTAATCAGACACATCACTTAAGAGTAAACAACTGGAAAGAAGCCGTTGAAGTTTTAGAAAAAGACATCGTAACGGATTTGAACTAAGTTTTTTCAGCATGTATTCTACAGATTTTGCGGATTTTTTTCTCAAACTAAAGGATAAAATAAATCCGCAAAGTCCATAAGATAATAGGCTGTAAGTTCAGATGATTTCGTAGATCAGCAAGTAACAAACAGGTTTGGTCCGATAGGAAACATTAGGATGGGTTATTCAAGTAAAGTAAGTGTTCTATTTGTTAGTTCATTTTTATACTTCAAAACATCATCTACACTTGATAATAAATATTCATTATTTTCAATATTAAGTTTCATTTTAGAGTCAGTGAAAATTAATTTACAAATGATTTTTTTAGGATGTTCGTCAATACTAATGTTGAAAAAACTTTTAAAATCTTTGAAGAAAATTCTTTGGCTAGGTATTTTTCTATTTTGGATTAACAATGTTCTGATGGTGTGATAAGCCTGAATTTCAGATTCAGTTGTAATAATTCCACCAGTATTTGAATTTGATTCGGCAACAACTTTTTTATCATATAGAGATTTCAATAAAGCAGAATTGATCATTTTGATCATTTTTCCCTGAGTTTCATCATTAAATTTGGTTTTAAAACTCATATTGCGATGAATGATTTTTAATAAATCTTTTGAAGGAGCAATAAATTCCTTTAACAGACTTGTTTCAAAATCCTCAGCGAAAACAGCTTCCTGAGCTGTATTTATAATTTCATTGACCACAATATATCTTTTGTCAAACTTGATTAAAGTTTCGAGATCTCTATCTGAATAATTAGATAAGTTGAATACAAAGAATGGCTTGTTATCAATTACATTTGGTTGTAAAATATCGGAGTAAAATCTATATTCAATTCCATTAGTTAAAATAGCAATTCTGGAATTTTTCGTATTATTGAAATAACCGTTTAATTGACCTGCTTCTTTATCGCTTAATTTACTATTGTATTTTTTTGCTTCGATTAAAATGGTTTCCTTTTTATTTAGCAAAATAGCATAATCAATTTTTTGGCTGATACGTTCACCAAAATCAGCATTATATTCTGGGATCAAATCATTCGGAAAATAATTTAGAAGATGAAAAAAGGGCTCTATTAAAAACTTACGAGTTTGAGCTTCATTGGTACACAACTCAATCGCATCATTAATTTTAAAGTTCTCCAGCGTTTTTTTTAATTGATTGATAGATTGTTTTGGAATATTGGTGGTCATTTTTTTGGATTGTTAGTTTGACAAATTATGCGATTTAGAAAGATAATAAAAATTTATTAGGTCATGAGTTTCTAAAGATTATTGCTTAAAAAAAACAAATATCATGATTAAATTAATATCTCCTTTACGGAAAACCACATTAGCATAGATTAAATTATGAATGTTTAAAACTAAGATTTCTCTTTTGTAATCTAATAGGTATTTATACCTGTTTAATTTAATGGAGTTAATTTGGAATCTTTCCTTATACTGTGATAGGAAACTAAATTGATTATGTACAGCCTAAAGCCTATAGCTTATAGCTAAAATATACAGGAATTTTTTATCAACCTGTTTTTTGAAGGAAAAGCCTTTTGAGAGTAATCTTGAAAGGTTTTTTATTTTCAGTTCATCAGGAGCTTAGGGATTGCAATTACGATGTTAAATTTTAGTTTGTATTTATTTCGGTATGGATAGGTTTGCTTTAAATCCTTTATCGGGCTCTGTCTCAAAATCAATAAATCCTTTAACAGCCTGAATGCGGTGTTCCATGTTTTGCAGACCATTTTTTGCGGTACTGGCTTTTTCAAAACCTTTACCGTTATCCGTATAATGTATGGAGATTGATTTTTCGTTATTTTCAAACTTTATTCCAACTATACTAGCCTGGCTGTGTTTTTTCATGTTCACCATTAATTCCTGTAAAATCCTGCTGATGGTAATTTTTTTGGTATCGTTAATCGCCTCCCAATTGATCGTCTCTAAGTTGGTTACAATGATATTTCTTTCGTTGGTATTGTAAGTCGAGAGCATTTCTTTGATGCTGCTGGTAAAATTTACACCGGTATCAATTTTATTGTTCTCTCTCGAAATTCCTCTTACACGACCGTAAATATCGTCTAATTTTTGGAGCAGATTCTCTTTGGTACTTTCTTTGGACAGCGATTGGGACTCGGCAAAAGCAATCACATGGAATACATCATTTGCTAGTTCATCGTGGATTTTTTTTGCAATTCGGGCTTCGGTTATATAGGAAGTTTTAAATTCGATCGCTCTGTTTTTATTTTTATAGTAGCGAATTACAATTACAATTAGAACCACTAAGAAGAAGAAAATAATTGCAGATACAATTCTCAGGTACTGAGCTCTTTGGAGAGATAGTTGATTTTCTGCTTTTTCTAAACGAAGCTTTGCATTTTCATCCTTTTCTTTTTTAGCATCGTATTTAATTTTGGCGAACTTATTTTTGAAGTTGTTTCTGACCTTAATAATGCTGTCGTTTAAAGTAAAGTACTTTTGAACGTATTTGCTATTTTGGGGACTGTGATCGTTTGAAATTAAAATTTGCAGTGCTTCCAGTCTTTCGTCTACACTGTTTAGTTTTGTGGCAATGTCATAAGCTGCAAGAGCATTTTCGTCTGATTTTTGGATGTCTTTTTTAGCATAATAATCGGCGAGGTGCAGATAACTTTCAATACTGCCGTAGGTATCTTTAATTTCAGTTCTGATCTGGAACGCTTCATTCATTAAAAGGAAACCTTTTTGGTCCATTCCATTCTTGAAGTAAGCATAACCCAAGTTATCCGTAACCAGGGATCTTTTATTAGCATGAACTTTTTCTTTTAATAACTGATTACTTAAAAGAGATTCTAAAAGAGTGATCGCATTGTTATATTTTTTCTGTTGGATATAAACGGCTGCGATATTGTTTAAAGGGTATAGCTTTTCAATTGGAGTTACATAGTCTTTGACTGCTTCTTTGTAATAAAAAATAGCATCATTGTAAAGGGAAAGTTCTTTATCAGCAACACCTAATAGATTGTTTATAGACGCTGTGTAAACACTTTTTTTCTTAACATAAGACAGTGCTTCGGTAGCCGTTTCCTTGCCGCCATAATAATCTCCGTTAAATTGCTGAATTGCTGCTATTTGAATTAGTACATATCCAATGTTGGCACTATCTTTTATAGTTTCAAAGAGTAGTTTGGATTTATGATATTGATAAAAGGCGGTGTTGAAGTTTTGTTTATTGTAATTTTCAACCCCTTGGTTTCGTAAACTAAGAGCTTTTTTTCGGATAGTTTCTGTGTTTGTATTTAGAACCTTTTTTTCTTTGCAGGAAAACAGAAAAAGAAGAAGAATAAAATAAAAAAACGGGGACCGTAACATATAAATTTACTTTCCCCGAAAATAGTAATTAATTAGATACTAAAAATAATATCTTTATTAAATCTCTGGTGGTGGTGGAGGAGGTGGTGTTCCATCGCCAGGACCATCTGCAAAAGTTGGTTTTGCAGGCTCAATAGATTTCTTTGTTTCCTGTTTGGTTTGAGTTTCGTATTCATCAGGTGTACAGGAGAACATGGTGAATAGTATCGTGAAAGCGATAAAAATTATTAGCTTTTTCATTTTATTTAGATTTAGAAATTAGACATGGGTATTGCTGACCGGAGTTGATCCGGAGGTTGGTTAGGACAATACCAATTTGGTTTTTTGGGAAGTACAATGTGTAGAACTGTAAGACGTTATCTATACTTCCCGAATAAATTCGGTCTTACTGTTTTTTTACACTGTTAATTTGAACTAGTTTTATATTTTTGTTTTAATCTGCAGATAAAACTTGAACTAATTTCTATGGCAAAGTAAAGACGCTTTTAAGCCTTTATTGGTAAGGGATTCCCAGAATTCCCACGTTTTCCTGAGATTCCCAAAAATTCCTAAAAAATCCTAAAAAAATAACATGCATAGCCAGACTTTAGAAGAATTTAAAAAAGCGATTAAGAATAAATATGAGATTGAGAAAGAAGGAGAATATTTCGATTATTTGTACAACCCCTCCCGCGGAAAACTCCGTGATTTGTGTTGGATTATCTACGAAAATAACCCGACTCAGGACGATTTAAATGTTTTTAGAAATTTATTGTGTTTGGAATTTGACCATACGAGAAAGAATAAGTTTAACGAACAAAAAGACAAGTTCAGACCCATCGAAACGTTTTTTAAAGGCGAAACAGACCCATCGAATATTGATGCGATAAATCTGGCGGCTGTTATCGTCGATTTTCAGCCACGCCCTTTTAAAAAGTTCAATGAAAAGTGCCGAATCAATGAGGCCAAACACATGGTAAGTGTTGTCGAAATGAATGCAGCGGCTCAGATAGAGATCATAGAAGAAGGTAATCTTGTGGAAAGCTACCCTCAAAAAGGAAATCGTTTCTATAATTTTAAGTACGTACTCTCTAAAAAAATAGTCAAGAAAATCTATCCAAGAAAAATAATTACAGCTACGGTTGGGGCGGTCGCTTTTGTGTCTTCTGCGCGTTTGTACTTTGTGAAGAAAAAAGACCAAACGGAATAGTTTCTAATGGAAGTAGGGAAGCATTCTCAAAAATAGAATGCGTGAAGAAAGGTGTAAAAGAATAATTTTTTGAGGCGCAATTTGGGCGTTTAGATAGTTTGTTTTTCGGCATATAGGTACTGTTATTTATACTATAAAGATAAGAAAAAATAACCAATAAACCTAGTGAATACAAGGAAAATAGGTGTTTTTTTGCTATAAAAAAGCACTTTTTTTTTGGGAACCTTGTGGCCCTATAACCTTAATTTTTATGCCGAAATAATTTGTTTTAGAGCTAATTGGATTGTCGTGAAATGGCTTTTTGCAGCGCAGGTAATTTTAGGATAAAAAATCTTTAAACCACAACCCCGAATGTTTAATAGTTCTTTGTTGTGTGTCGAAATCGACGTGTATTAATCCAAATCGGGCATTGTAACCCTCGGCCCATTCAAAATTATCGGTAAGCGTCCAGACAAAATAACCGTCCACTGCAAGGCCGTCTTTTTTGGCTTTGAGTATTTGCTCTAAATGATCCTGAATATAATGCGTGCGTTTGATGTCGTACACCTTTCCATTTTTTAGTGTGTCCGGAAAAGCGGCACCATTTTCGGTAATAATGATTTTTCTGATGCCTTCATACGCGTTGAATTTTTTGAGTACCTGATAAAGAGCAGGCGGGTACACTTCCCATCCCATGTCAGTTGAAATAACATTCCTTTTTTCGGCACTGATGAGTTCGGCACCAATGTAAGGAATGAGCAAAGACGATTTTACAACTTCGCGGGTGTAACATTGCAGACCGATAAAATCAAAGTCAAAAGACAAATTATTGAGATCATCTTCTACAATATAAGCATTTAGCTTTTTTAATACAGGCAGATCGGCCTGAGGATAACCTAAACCTAAAATAGGTTCAATAAAAGTTCGGTTTAATAGTGTATCCACTCTTTTTGCCGCCTCAACGTCTTTTGAAGAGGTTGTTGCCGGCTCAATATGTGTACAGGAAAATGTGGTGCCAATATGGGCATCCGGTATGTGGTTTCGAATTATTTTGGCACCCGCAGTTGTCGCTAAAGTTACATGGTGCATGGCTTTGAGGTAATTGGTAATGCCTTTTTTTCCCGGGGCATGAATCCCCAAAAAATATCCGGCTCCTGTAAAAACCGAAGGCTCGTTGATCACCATCCAGTTTTTAACACGATCACCAAAATGCTGCACACAAACGGCAACGTATGCTGAAAACCAACTAACTGATTCACGATTGGTCCAGCCTCCTTTTACTTCTAAATCATGCGGTAAATCCCAATGATAAAGTGTAATCCAGGGTTCTATTCCGGCGGAGAGCAGCGAATCAATAATTTTGTTGTAATAGGCTATTCCGGCCTCATTTACCGGAAGAACTCCGGTAGGCATGATTCTGGGCCAGCTAATCGAAAATCGAAAATTCGGAATGTTCAATTCACGGATTAAGTCAATATCGTTTTGGTACGAATTGTAAAAATCGCAAGCGGTTAAGGCATGATGTCCGTTTTTTATTTTTCCTTTTTGAGAAGTAAAAACATCCCAAATAGAACGTCCTTTGCCATCGGTATCAGGTGCGCCTTCAATTTGGAAAGCGGCGGTTGAAACACCCCACAAGAAATCATCTCCAAACTGGTTTTTGTGCAAAAATGAGGTCTCAACTTTATTCATTCAATTGTGCTTTCCTTTTTAAAATTGTCGTTTATTAATGAAGGAAAGAAGATTGCATCGCTCTTAAAAAAAGCCATTCTTTGAATGAAACCAGAAAATTTAGATTAAAGAATTTCATGATATTTAGTTTTAATCAAATTAATAAAACTAATGTGAATTAAATGTAAAGTGATTATTATCAAATGATTAAATGATTCTGGTTTGCCTTAAAAAGATCAATCTTCCCAACCGCAAAGGCTAAGTCCAAGACCTTGGGCACGCTTCAGCGTTACTTTCGTAATTTCACTGCGACAAGAGGTCAGACCACGGCAATTTTCATTGTAATGGAATTTTTTGGCACCTGTTGGACCGCAGATGTATACTTTGGCTTCAAATGGGTGAAAAGAGGCCGGAATTATAAGAAGAAGGAGTAAAATGTATTTCATAGGAATGGGTTTAGAGTATGTTCGTTATTGAATTAAAACAAAAGAATGTTTGGTAGATTCTTCGGTTTCAATTTTGCTTTTCAACGGAATAATTTTTGAAGTTTCTGTAAATGGAAAAAAGAGGACAATAAAATTCCTCTTTAAACGGTTTCGTTTTCTTTGACTTATTTCTGACGCAGGATAAAATCTTTAATAATCTGCTCCATATTAGAAGGCAGATCGGCATTTTTGATTTCAAAACGGTTCACTTTCATTTCTGTAAACCATTTTGTCCAATAGGCCTTAATTACTTTTTCTTCATAAGGATTTTTTTTACCCGGATTAATGCCTAAAACCAGTACTTCAAGATTGGATAAATTTTCTCCTATTTTAATGAAGCCAAAATCATGCTCGTGTAATTTTTTATTCCAGTCTTTGGTATTTAATCCATTTTTTCTGATCAGTTCTGGTGTGAGATAGGTGGTTCTGTTGCCTTCGGTTATTATGGTGTTCTCATGATACATATAACCATCGGTTAATACGATTAAAATATTTCGATAGTTTTTTTCAACACACTGATCTTTTGCTTTGGTATCAAAAAAGTTCCAAATATCAGAGCCAATAAAATGATCGTCTTTTATGGCAGAATCATAGATTTTGGACGTTTGTGCGGCATAATTTGAATTTATAGAATTCAGTAAATTTTTAGAAGCATTGTTTTTATCAATAGTGATTCTGAGATTTTTAGCAATTGTATTGATTTCGGGATCCAGAGGTTCCGGATTAAAAAACAATTGCATTTTATCGTCAATCTGCCTTATTCTTTTGGATTTTAAATGCTGTGTAAAAGCTTCAGAAACAGATTTTATGTACCCCAGGTCTCTTTGATAATATTCCATTGTTGGATTCGGATTTTTCTCCAGACTTATTCTGTCTGATAAATCAAGAAGGATACTGATGTTGTAGTTTTCTGATAGGGGGTCTTTGGATGAGGTTTCTTTTTCTTCCTTGCCAGATTCCTGCCTGCACGAAAAAATTGAAACCAGCAGTAGTGAGATTGCAAGTATGGTAAGACTGTTTTTCATGGCTATTAGTTTTTGGAATATACTAAGTGTTGAAAATCGGGATCAACTAAGTTCAATCTGTTTAAGTGTTCTTCGGAGGACAGTTCGCAGCTTTCCAACAATTCGCTTTTTTCAGTATACGGAAGCGCTATTTCGGTACTAATTGCCTGAAACCATCCTTCTTTGTATTGATGGTGGTAGTGCAGATATTCTTTAACAGGAAATACAAAACCATCTATTTTAGATTGTAATTCTGAAATTTTTCCATTGATGGTCACGATCTGTTGTTTAAAATCATTGGTCTTGTTTAGATATTCGGTTTTTAGTTTGTCTAGATCCAGTAGATTTTCTTTTTTACCTCTGATAAAGGCTCTGATTTTATCAATGTTTTCAAATTCTTTCATCACAAAATCAAAGACAAGTCCCCAAATAATATACACCACAAACCCGGCAAATATGATCATCCAAAACTCGGCTTCCCCTAAGGCAATGTTTAAGTTGTAGGGAGCAGAATCGGTGGTTTTGTTAAATTCATATATTTTCTTTTCGATCTGATAGGCCAGCAACGCATCAAACAAAAAGGTGGTGACAAAGAGCGCAACCATTCTTAAGATATTTTTTAGCCCTTTTCCTTTTTGCACCATATGAATTACATATCCCAGCCCCATAAAGACAAACGGAATTGTAACGACCAAAACTCCTTCAAGCCAGCTTGCTTTAAAAGAATTGGTTAGGGCATTTGCATCAAAAATGGCCGCGGTAAGACTGTCATTGGCGAATTCTTTGAAGAAAGCAGAGTAAGATGCCGAAATATAAAATACCAGTACATAAAGCGTAATGGGAAGCAATAAGAATAAACCAATGTAGAATTGCGCTTTCAGGCCTTTTCCATCTTCAATTCCGTATTTATCGGGATTGCGTTTTACTTCAATGATTTCGTTTTTGATCTGGTCAATTTCCTCATTTATATCCTGTTCTTTTTTTTCGTAGATGCCAATAGCGGCCTCCGACTTTTTAAGTTCGGTTCGGTTTTTCTCCTGTTCTTCTTTATAAGGCTGCTTTAATCGGTCCTGTTCCAGTTTTTGTTTTCGGCACTGATCTTCAAAGCTCATGTACAAATTTTGTAAACAGGTTTTTAAAACAATAGGTTTTCCGGTTGCTTTTATGGATGCTGCAAACCCACTTTGGTAATACGTTATTCTGATTTGCTCGCGATCATTTTCATTTTCCTCAAAAGCATTCGTTTGAATATCGTCTGTTTTTTTTAAACTAAATAGTTGTGTAAGTGATTTCATGTGTTACGAGTTTAATTGACTAATAATTTCTTCTTTCTGAATGTTTTTCTGAACACAATCAATGAGATAGTCGGATAGTTCATTGATGTTTTTCTCCAGAAAATTAAATTTCCGACAGTACTTTTTGAGCATATTGAGTTCGTCCTCAGTAATTTTTCCGTCAGCCCAAATGATTCTTGTGAAATCGTATAAATACTCGATTCTGCTGCTTAGCTTTTCAGGAACAATTAAGTCGGTATTAATTGGGTTTAGAAAAAGCTTATCCAATTCCTCTCTGGGAATTCCTCGTTCATCTGCAAAGTGATATAACATTTGCAGTTCTAATACATCAAATTGATCATCTGCTAGTGCCATTTGATACAATCTCAAAAAGTGGCTCTTAAGTTCTAGTGTTATCATTGTTTATCGTTGTTTATTTTAAAGATTCGCAAGCTTTACCATTGCCGTCCCGATCGAGGTTTTTGTAACAGTTTCTGTTACTGTCATAGGTAGCCTGGGCTTGTGCCTGACTTGTAAAATCACCACACGTTTTAGTTGGACAATTTGAGTTTGTATTTGAGCCTGAGACTGAAGAATCCGATGATTCTGAACAAGAAACAGCCAATCCAAATGTCATTGCTAGAAGTAATAGTAACATGCAGCCGTTATTCTTATTAGAAAAAGATTTGGACCTGGATCTGGTAGTATGTCCCTGAACATACGTTCCGTCTTTTTTAAAATAACCTTTTCTGTATCCCATGATTATAGTTGTTTTATAGTGAAAATTAAAAATGTTATAATTCCTGTAAATGCGATTAGTACAGCGCATCCGCTATTTTGGTATCGTAGTCCGGATATTCCGGTTTTTACAGAGTAGCCGCTCTTAGTAAATGTTCCCATTTTTGTTCTTAAACTGGGAGAAATTCCGGATCTGCTTAAGTTTAAGCCAAAGCCTCCTCCCAGTTTTATTCTTTTTTGAAATCGAAAGCCCATGATAAAAATTACCTTTTGTGACATTCAGGACAGCAATAGGCGCATCCGTCAGAGTTTGGATAGATTTTCTTGGATCGATCAACGGCATCTTTACAGTTTGAAAAAACACCTAGTCGTGTTTTACTTGTAATTGATTTAAAATAAGGACATTCATCAGTATGAACTTCGTGATCTTCGTTTTTTTGTGCTGTGTCATTTACGTAATAAGTTTTCATTGTTTTTGAGTTTAAATGGATTTATAATTCAAACTTAATCCTATTTGAAACCAGTATTTTACGGAAATCCATAATCCATAAAATTTATATTCAGGCCATAAAAAAAGCCCCCGAAGGAGCTTTGAAAGGTATAATGAAGTACAGGGGACTTTTAGATAATTCCCATGTCTTTGGTAATGGTAACCAAATGAATTGTATTGTTTGCCTTAAAAAAGTCTTTGAGTTTAGACAATCTTTTTTCCACGGCACTTTTGCTATTGGGCTTAATATCGGTGCTTTTAAAAATTTCTATGATTTCATCCTGTGACGTTCCTGCTGATAAGTATTTCAGAATTTTAATATCGACATCATCGATTTCGAAGTTGTTTTTTTCCTGAAGTGAAGAAGCTACTTCGGGTGAAATAAACCTTTGATCTGAAGTCGAGATCATGTGAATTGCTTTTTTTAGTTCTTCGATGCTATTCAGACCTTTTGATACAAAGGCATTCACTTTTGCATTGTCAAAAAGGGATTTAATGCGGTAGCTTTTATCTTCCACCGAATAAGCAATGATTTTAATGTTGGGTTGTAATTCACGTACTTTTTGAACCAGTTCATCACCACTGGCAATTTTTACTTCGCGGTGATCTGTTTTGAACGAAAGGTCACTAATTAATAAATCATAAGGTTCATTATCCTGAATGGCTTTGCGTATTTTTAGAAAGGCTTCATCACAATACTTGGATTGCTGAAAATTGATAATATCCAAATCTCTTAAGACTTGTTCGATTCCTAAATTCATAGTATCAAGGTCTTCGGCAACTATTACTTTTTTAAACATAGAGTTCTTATTTAGGCATTGTTATTTTTACTTTAAAACCTTTATTAGGTTCAGTGTCAAAAATAATAGTTCCTTTTATGGCCCGAATACGGTTTTCCATATTTTGAAGACCATTTTTAATAATTTTATCATTTTGACAGCCTTTTCCGTTGTCGGTATAGTCGATAAGTATCTTGTTGGTGGTGCTTTCAAATTTTAAAACGACTATTGATGCCTGACTGTGCTTTTTCATATTGACCATTAGTTCCTGTAGAATTCGATGTACAGCAACCTTTTTAACGTCGTCTACGAGGTCCCAGCTTACTTTTTCGATATTATTAATAATGACGTTTGTAGTGGGGCTGTTATAAGTCGAAAGCATTTCTTTTAAGTTGATCGCATAATTGGCTTTGGTATCAATTTCATTATTCTCTCTTGAAATTCTGCGAACCCTATTGTAAATATGATCCAGTTTTTGAATTAAATTGTCTTTTACATTAGTACTTTCCAAAGGTTGTGTTTGAGTAAAAGTGATGGTGTTAAAAACATCATTGGCCAGTTCATCATGAATGTCTTTGGCAATTCGGGTTTCAGTGTCGTATGCCGCTGTTATTTTTCCGATTCGGTTTCTGTTTTGATAAAACTTTCTCAAATACAATATGGAAAGAATCAAAATAGCAATTCCAAGTATAAAAAACAACCTTTGATATTTGGCTTCCTGAAGCGATAATAAGTTTTCGGCTTTTTCTAAACGGAGTTTCTGATTTTCATCTTTCTCTTTTTTAGAATCGTATTTAATTTTGGCAAATTTATTTTTAAAATTGTTTCGGATTTTAATAATACTGTCGTTCAGGAAAATGAACTTTTGAGCATACTGTACGTTTTTAATTCCGGAATCATTAGAAATCAAAAAGGACAAAGCCCTTAAGCGTTCATCAACACTATTGAAATGTGTCGCAAGTTGATAAGCTGCCTGAGCATATTGGTTTGATTTTTGGGGATTTGATTTAGAATAAAATTCGGCTAAATGTAAATTACTTTCGATAATACCATAGAAATCTTCGCTCTGAGTTCTCATTTTATGTCCTTCGTTCATCAGGGAATATCCTTTTTCCGTCTCACCCATTTTAAAATAGGCATAACCCAGATTGTCTAAAACCCTTGCTTTTTTGGGTGGCTCCTTATCTAAGAGTTTTTTATCCAATATGGTGTTTAAGATATTGATCGCTTCATTATATTTTTTCTGCTGAATGTAAACAACAGCAATATTATTCAAAGGAGATTGTCTGGATGCATCATCGGTACAGTCTTTTAAAGCTTCTTTATAGAAGAAAATAGCATCATTGTAAATAGAGAGTTCTTTGTCAGCAATACCAAATAAATTATTAATAGCAGCACTATAAACATCTTTCTTTTTGAGATAGGGCAGGGCTTCGGTTAAGGTTTCTTTGCTACCGTAATAATCTCCATTGATCTGCTGGATATTAGCCATCTGGATAAGATTGTACACCACATTGGCGCTGTCTTTTATAGCTTCGGAGGCAATTTTTGATTTATTAAATTGATAGAATGCGGTGTTAAAGTTTTTGTTTTGAAAACTAACCCTTCCTTTATTAACATAGTCTATAGCATCTTTTCTGATGGATGAAGCATTAGAAGTAGGGGTAGTTTGCTCTTGACAGGAAAGAAGGAGCAGGAAAAATAAAAAATAAAAAAACGGGGATCGTACCATAAAAGTTACTTTCCCCGAAAATACTAATTAATTGTTAATGAAATATCTTACTTCACCTTTATTTTACTGGTGGCGGTGGCGGTGGCGGTGGAACCGTTATGGGTTGATCTCCGGGACCGTCAGCATATGCAGGTATTGCAGGTTTGTCATTTGTTTTTGCCGTATCGTATTCGTCAGCGGTGCAAGAGTATAAAGAGGCACTAAGAAGCATAATTGCTCCCATCAAATATAAATTTTTCATGGTTTTTGGATTTAAAAATTATATGCGGCATGCCCGTTCAGAACTTTTCTGAATCATGTTATGGCAATGCCAATTTTGGTGGGAAGTGAAGTGCGCAGACAGTAAAATTTTCATTTATACTTCCCGGATAAATTCCGTTTTACGGTTTTCCGCACTTTTTAATTGAACTAGTTTAGTGCTTTTGTTTTAACCTGAAGATCAAAACGTTAACTGATTCTGAAGGCAAAGTAACGACGCTTGTAAGCCTGTATTGATACGGAATTCCAGGAATTCCGATGTATTTTTTGAAGTCCTGATAATTCCGTAAAAGTCCTTGAAAATCCAATTAAGAAATCCTTATAAATCCTAAAGCCTATGCCAAACAATACTTTTGAAGATTATAAAAAAGCTGTTAAAAAGAAATATGAGATAGAAAAAAACGGCGAACATTTTGTTTATTTGAATAGCCCTACGAGAGCGAAGCTCCGTAATTTGTGTTGGGAGTTATTTCAGCAACAAAACAGAAATCAGGACGATTTAAATGTTTTTAGTTCTTTATTAGGATTAGCTTTTGATGTGAATAAAAAGAACAAGTTTGAGGAGCAAATCGATAAATTCAGACCCATCGAAAATTTTTTTAAAGGAGAATCCGATCCCGCAAATGTGGATGCGGTAAATATGGCTGCAATCTTAGTAGATTTTAAAGCAAGACCTTTTAATAAATTTAGAATTCGTGAGTTGTTTGAAGATGAGGTCCAACCTGAAGATGAAGAACCGATTGAAGATGAAAGCAAAATAGAAGTATTGAATCCACAAAAGGAAGTAAGTGCGGGCTCTGAAATTCTGGACAAATTTTTGGATAGAAAAGAAAGAGAAAAAGTGAGTGGAAGGGAAGAATTAAGTGGTATTGAAGCGATAAAACCAAAAATCAATTCATTTGTAAATGTAAGTGTTGAAAAAATTCCTGATTCTGACTCTAATCCTGGCCCTAGTCCTAAATTTCTAACAAAAATGCATTTTACCATTATGGGAGTTGTAGGTCTTTTGTGTTTAATAAGTGTAATTACTTATTTTGCTTTTCAAGATAAGGAATGCATGCAATGGTCGGGCGACCATTATGAAATGGTAGATTGTGATTTGAAAATAGAAGGTTATGCCAAATCTGCTAATATTGAAATAATAGATCCGACGCTTATCCATCTTAAAAAGATTAAGGTTTGTGATACGACGACTTATTTTGATAAAAACGGAGTAGCGATTGTATGGTATGCTAAAACAGCAAACGGAATTGACTTTTTTGATGCGCATGGCAGGCATCCGGAAAATAATAGTCCATTGCGACCTGTAACACATTATATACTGAATAAGTATGTAAAGAAGTAAATTACTCCATCAGAAGATTAAAATGCAAAAACGGAAACAACTTTATAAAAAGTCATTTCCGTTTTTTTATTCCTTTAAAATTAAAGTATCGGATGATGAATATCTAGGTGGATAACGTCAAACCTTTTGTTTTAAAATTACTGAAGAGCACCTGTCTTGCACTGCTAATGGTTTCTTCGGTGCGATAAATGCTGCACCAGAATTTTATTTGTAATTTGAATTTTCCATCAGAAATGGCACTGTAATAAATTTGCGGAACTTTGGTGGTATTCACCAATGCCATACTTTCGAGCGATTCCAGAATAATAGCATTGATTGCTTCCGGCATAACATCACCCGTAACTTCGGCAGTAATTTCAACGAGTTTAAAATTGTCGGTATACGTCCAGTTCGTAATGTTTTGTGACAATAAATTACCATTCGGAATAATGATTTCGGCACCGTTTGAAGAGTTGATTTTGGTGGTACGCAATCCCATCGATTTTACTCGGCCAGATTCAGAACTAATGTCGATCACATCACCAATCTGAATTGGTTTATCAAAAATCAGGATGATACCCGAAACGAAATTATTCACGACATTCTGAAGACCAAGTCCCACACCAACACCAAGGGCACCCAGCAGAATACTCAGTTTGTCTAAAGGCATTCCCGAAGCGGCTACGGCCAAAAGATAACCGCTGATTAAAACAACAAGTCTTGTAATGAGTAGTTTAGAATGCTGTCTTTTGTTGATGGTTTCTTCGTTTTCATCGTCAATTTCACCAAAGAAATAAGCGACATAATTTTGCAGTAAATGCGCGACCCAGATGATGATAAAAAATAACACAATATTGCCCAGTGTAAAAGTGATACTTCCAATGGTATTTGGGTGACTTAGTAACGCACCTAAACCCGTGCGTAGCGATTCCCAAATGTTTAAATTGGCCGCGATAACAATAATCCACATATAGCTGATCACAATAATGAACGGTCTTTTTAGTGTGTCGGACAGACTTTCGTGATCAAAAATCTTTTCAATACCACGCTTGATACGAGTGGTGTAAATTTGTAAAAGAATAATTTCGAGTACGATTTTTAAAAGGACACTCAATGCCACAATCTGCGTCAGCGATATAAAAGCGGTAAGGCTTAACATATTGGCAAGTGAAACCCTTCCGAAAAGATTATCGAAAATGGATAAAGCATTCAAACCGATAAAAATGATGGTAGCCCATTTAAAAAAACCTTTGATGTACAATTGGTCTTTTAACGTTTTAATCTGTACGAAACCGTAGCGGATTCCTAAGATATTGATCACAATAAAGGCGCAACGCTGCATAAAACCAACAGGGATAAACAGGTCCAAGAAACACAGCATAAAAAACAAGACTAAAAGAAGCAACCAATTGCGCATGGCAACGGCCGACCATTGGTTTTTAAAAAGTACCGTAAGTAATCCCAGAAGAACCAGCTGAATCAATTCGATAAACAAGGCAGGAGCATATAAATTACTGACTACAGCAATGTTAAGACCAATGACTGCGACCGGAATAAGAACACCGCGATTGATGTATTTGAAGTTAAGCTGAGACAGGTTTTCGGCATGTGCATTACTGTTGAGGTATTTTAAATTGCGGGAAATGTACCAACCCAATAATCCCATCAACAAAAGTAGTGTGATTAAACCACCGGCTCTGTAACTTAGGTAATATTCCGCAACGTTTTCTTCAATAATTATTTTGGCTTTAATGTTTTTGCCTACTATTTTTTTGGCTGTAGAATCACTGGTACTCCATAAAACAGGATATTCTTTTTTAAGCATACTGATTCCGGATTTTTCCAGCTTGCTTTCCACAGTAATTAAGGCATTTGATACCGCAATTTTTCTCTCAACGGTTAATCGCTTATTGTGGTTTAAAATAGCCTGGTTTTTGGTCATCAGACTGTCTGTACTCAGGTATCTCTTTTTCAGATTCGCAAACTCCTGTTTAAATTGCTTGCGGCGAACGGTATCTTTCAAAAGTCCCATTAGGGTTTTATCCTTACGCAGGTCAATTACCCTGCTTTTGATTTTTTCAAGTGCCAGGTTGCGCGAATTGATTGCAGTATTTTGTTCGTCAAGTTCCTGCTCAATTTCTTTGAGTACGATACGATACATTTGCTGGTTGCGCACATTTGGATTTGCTCCTTTTAAGCTAGCCAGAATAAGGTCAAGTTTGCTTTGTGTTCCTTTGATTTCACCAAATAAACGATGGCTGTTTCCATCAAATTCAGTGTCATTATGGGCAGATTCCAAAACTTCTCCGGCTTTTTCGATCGCCATTAGATAGTCACTATCTGTGGTAGTATCTTCAAATAGTTTTGATTTGGTTTCTGTTTTCGACGGAGCAGTTTGAGAATAGACAATCGGTGCATAAAAAAAGACAGCCAGCAAGGCCAATACACCTATAAAATTTCTTTTCAGGATCATAATTTGAGACATGGATTAAGGTTCAAATGTAATTTTTTTTAAAGTATTTATGATGTCGGATGTAATAAAATTTGGTTAAATGAACTTGAACTCATTTGATTTTATATAGCACTTGCACCTGTTTTTGCCACAGATTAAAACGATTCTTTGGATTTTTAATTTTGTAGAAAAAACATTTTAATATTGTTGATACCTAATTTTCTGGGATGTAAAAAAACAACACTCAGAAACATAATTCTAACTAAAGTTTTAAAAATATTATATTCGTAGTATTATAACCGAAATCCCAAAACAATTCGAAAATGGAAAATATTACTGTAATTATCATGTTACTATTTGGAGTCGCTTTTTTGAGTCTTGTTAGTAAAAAATACAATTTTCCAATTCCCATTGTGCTGGTACTTTGTGGTGTGGTAATTAGTATCATTCCCGGACTTCCGGTAATTGCGTTGAGTCCCGAAGTAGTTTTTATTATTTTTTTACCACCGCTTTTATACCACGCCGCCTGGTACACCAGCTGGTCCGATTTTAAACAAACCATCCGGCCAATTACTTTGGCAGCTGTAGGTTTGGTGTTATTTACAACAGTTGCAGTAGCGATTGCAGCACATCTGCTTATTGATGATATTTCGTGGCCTTTGGCTTTTCTTTTAGGAGCGATAGTTTCGCCTCCGGATGCTGTTTCTGCAACTTCGATTACCAAAGGGTTGGGTTTGCATCCCAGATTGATTGCCATTCTCGAAGGCGAAAGTTTGGTCAATGACGCCAGTGGTCTGGTGGCTTACAAATATGCATTAACCGCAATTACAGCCGGTAATTTTGTACTCTGGCAGGCTGGATTAAACTTTGTGGTAATGTCTGTAGCGGGAATCGCAATCGGTTTGGCTGTGGGGTATATCATGAGTTATATTCACAAAAGATTTGTTTGCGATGAGGTAATCGAAGCCACTTTGACATTGCTGACACCTTTTGCCTCTTATTTAATCGCAGAGCATTTTGAATGTTCGGGAGTTTTGGCCGTAGTCGCCACCGGACTTTTTTTATCAGCCAGATCCGGAACGATTTTTACCCATGAAAGCCGAATGATGACCGGAACAATCTGGAGTGTTCTGACCAATATTTTAAACGGATTGATTTTTATTTTAATCGGACTTCAGCTGCGGCAAATTATTGACGGAATAGGGGATTACTCCGGTTGGTCCTTGTTTGTTTGGGGCGCTTCGATAAGTATAGTGGTGATTTTGGTTCGTTTTTTATGGGTGGTGCCGGCTACTTTGCTTCCGAGAATACTTAGTAAAAGAATCCGTCTCAAAGAAGAATTCGATTATCGCAACATGATTATTTTCGGCTGGTCCGGAATGCGTGGAGTAGTATCCATGGCGGCCGCGCTGGCCTTGCCCTTAATGATGAACAAAACAACCGAATTCCCTTTAAGAAACCTCATCATCTACCTGGTATTTTGTGTAATACTTTCGACTTTGGTCGTTCAGGGACTTACTTTGCCGTGGCTGATTAAAAAACTAAAAGTACAGCCCTATTCGATTCTTGCTGAAGAATACGAAATACGAAATACTATCGTTTCGCAAACCATTACCCATATCGAAGATAATTTTTCGTTGCTTAATGATGACCTGCTCCACAACATCAAAAGCAAATACGAAGTCAAATTCAATCGCCTCCAGAAAACCGAACTCCCGGCTAATTTCTTCGGAAAAGGAAAGGTTTTGGGAGGAGAGATCTTCAACGACTTCACCAAACTTCAAATAGACCTTCTAAACGTAGAACGCGCCAAACTGGAACTCATGCACAAAACAGGCTCTGTTCACGAAGAGATTTTCAGGAAAATTGAAAAAGAACTGGATTTAGAAGAGACCAGATTGTGGATGGAGATGTATGAGGAGTAGGGGATTATAATATTTTATAATGTATCATCAAAAAAATCCATATCAATTCTTTTTAATTGAATAATTTGTTCAACCTGAACTCCAACATTAAATTCAATAGCTAAATTGGCTAATTTTTTGCCATCTATAAGAATGATCTTGTGTTGTTTGCTTTCGGATGCCGTTTTTATTGCTTCTGGAGAAAATGAAGAAGTTGTTAAAAAAACACCTTTATTAAATCCTTTAACTGCCAGTGAACCAATAAAGTTTCTGATGTCTCCAGAACCAGCATTATTAGTAGTATAACGTTTTGCCTGAATGCCAACGGATTCTAACCCCAGTACATCCTGTAAAATTACACCATCAATACCATTATCACCAATTGCACCAGTTACTATACCCGAATCTTTTCTAAAGCCACCATATCCCATTGATTGAAGTAATTGAACTACAAATTTTTCAAAATATTGAAAAGTATTTTCTTTTAAAGTATCTAATATATCGGATGCTAATTGTTGATGAATTGCATCGATTGTTGTAGTAAGTCTTTCTTGTGGTGTCAGTTCTTCTTCGTCGATTTTATTTGATTCTTTGTCTGTCCCTTGTAAATCAACGTTTGAGTTAAAATTAAATCGCCATTCCTTGTACATGGGAAATTGCAACAATTCCTGCATCCTTAATTTCTTAGGATTTGTTTTCAGAAAATCTAAACCAAGCGGAGTTATTTGATATACACCACGCTCAGGATAATGAACCAATCCAGCATTTTTTAAATAACTTTTTGTCCAGCTTACACGATTTTTAAATAAACCCATTTTTCCGCTGGGAACTTGTAAGGCTAAGTCTTCAGGGGTTAGTTTAAAATGATTCGCTAAATTTTCCATAACTTGATTTAACGGCTGTTTATTGCCGTCGTTTAAGTTTTGTAAAAAGGGTAACATTATGGTTTGAAAATCGGGTACTGGAAAAACCGGTCAATTTGACCACCTAATTCCGGAGTAAATTGACCACCCGTTCCGGAGCAAACTGACCACCTGATTCCGGAGCAAATTGACCACCAGGTTTTGTGGTTAATTAACGATTAAA
>NZ_JBLYEG010000070.1:0-1010 GCF_048514875.1 Flavobacterium sp. T12S277
AATCAATGCTGTAGCAGCCGATTCTGACGGAACGATTTCTAAGGTAGAATTCTATAACGGTGCCACTTTATTATCGACTTCAACAAGTAGTCCCTACACATACACCTGGGAAAATGTGACTGCGGGAAGTTATGCCATAACGGTAAAATCATATGATAACGCAAATGTAATAGCAACAACAACATCATCTGTGGTAAACATAGTGGTTAATAATAATCAAGCTCCGACGGTAAGGGTTACTTCTCCTGCTGATAATGCTACCTTTATAGCTCCTGGAAGTGTTACCATCAATGCTGTAGCAGCCGATTCTGACGGAACAATTTCTAAGGTAGAATTCTATAATGGAGCAACTTTATTATCGACTTCAACAAGCAGTCCTTATACATATACTTGGGAGAATTTAAAGGCAGGAACTTATCAGATAGTAGCAAAAGCCACAGACAATACCGGGAACGTGACCAGCTCGACTCCTGTAATTATTGAGGTAAAAGTTCCTCCAATTGTTAGTATGATTTCTCCTTCTGCAAATGATCAGGTGGTAGATAATGGAAGTGATCTTTTGTTCAATTTCGAAGTGACTGATCCTGATGCTGTACTCTCATCTATTATCATTAAAGACAATGGGGTGATAATTTCTACAATAAACAAGTCTCCTTATTCATTTGTTCTGGCTAATATAGGTTTGGGAAATCATTATTTCACAGCAACCACTGTTCTTGAAAATGGTACCGAATATACATTTGCAAGTTTGAATGTCGTGAGTAAAAATTGCAAAGGGGTAGTATGGAATACCTCAACTGATTATTTAATTGGAGATCAGGTAGTCTATCAGGGGATTATTTACAGAGCTTTGGTAATTAACAAAAACAAACAACCAAATCAAGATAGAACCACTTGGTTTAAGATAGGGCCTTGTGAAGATCTGACAGTTGAAGATATTCCCTTACCTAAATACATCTTATATCCAAATCCTTGCACCACACATTTCAATATCAAATTTATTGATTGTG
>NZ_JBLYEG010000071.1:0-939 GCF_048514875.1 Flavobacterium sp. T12S277
TATTTCCCGGATCATCAGGCACCTGCCCACCATAATTGATATAGTTGTACTGAAAACCATCTAGATAATCTGTTTTCGTTACAGTTTCGTTCGCGCTAACTATTTTCTCCAGTTTTTGACCCGCTGCATTGTAAATATAGACAATTGACCCACTTGTTCCAAATGTAATTTTCTTGGGTAAATTGAGTTGGTTGTATTGTATTTCGGTGATGTTTTTGTTTTTATCGGTAATCATGTTGCCGTTGGCATCATACGTAAAATCAACATCTGTCTTATTACCATCTTTAAAACCTTCGTTATCGTTTCCGGCAGGGCTGTCAGTTACTTTGGTCAGCAGGTTCGAATTTTCATTCAAATAACCGTAAGTCAAATCATCTATTTGAAAAGCAATAGATGGCGCATCACTCGCTCCATAACGTTGCAAGGATTTAATGTTTCCGTTTTTATCGTAACTCAAACTTTCATTATAGGCTCCTGATGCCGCAATAGCGTCATTTGGCTTGCTATAAATTGCACTAGTCAAACGATTCAGTTTGTCGTATTGATACCCATAAGAGCGTTTGGTCACATCGGTGTTGGTCTTCCAAGTGGTTTCTGAAATATTTCCATTGTACAAGGCCTGTACCTGTGAGTTGCCGGGCTGTTTGTTGTAATTGATTTTAAAGGCAAACAGATCCACCGGGTCTGTATCTGGCTGAAGGTTATCTACATTATTAATTTCGGTGAGCCAACCTCTGATGTTGTAGCTATAGTGTACCTTCTGTAGAGGATTCGCTGCACTGTTTCCCACATTTTTAACGATCAGTTGTCCTAAATCATCATAGGTATTGCTTGCTAAAACTTCAACTGTTCCTCCGTTTACCTGATGGGTATGGGTCAGCAATCGGTCCTGAGGCGAATAGGTAAATTCTTCTTTTACCGTCAGCTCCGTATCTCCGG
>NZ_JBLYEG010000072.1:0-887 GCF_048514875.1 Flavobacterium sp. T12S277
TGGATAGTAAATGGTTTTTAAAGCCCCTTTTTGGGTTTCGAAAAAATTTGGTTTTTTATCCGCATTGTAATTTGTTCTCTCAACTAAAAACGGGGTACTATTATTCGCGCCATTGGAAAATCCCCAACTATCTATATTTTTGGGGTAATCGTAAATGGATTTAGCAAAATCTGGCAAATCTGTACCATAGTATTCAAAACCGTGAAAGAATATATCATTTTTAATGATATTATCCAGTAAATTTCTCCTACCCGAATAACTAAAACTATAAGAATTTACAATTCTATTATTCATATCTCTAACTATCAGCTTATTGTAAACCTCATAATTGTTCAGTTTTATATAATTGAAAGTAATTTTGAAATTTTTAGAGTTAATCGATTTTAAAATCTTTCTTTTTATAATGTCGTTAGTACATCCTTGGTTGTTTACATCAGGCACAGGAGGAGTACGTTTTTTAATTTGAAGACTCGCATAAAAATTGAAAGTCATAAAATCGTTGTCATCGTAGAGAAAATCGATTTGCTCACCATTATTTACGATAATCTTTGATAATTGCCAGCTCGAAGTATAAGCCGGAAGACCTTCCTCAAGAAAAGCATTGTATCCCTTAAAAGGTTCATTGATTTCTTTCTGCTCAAAAAAATACTGATTTGCATTGGCATCCGTTAAAACGAAACCTTCGATAACTTGATCGTTGTTTGCATTTCTTAGTATCTGAATTTTATTATCATGCATTGATAAAAAAGCCGGAGTTCCGTCTGTGCCGATTTTAAAAGAAAAACGAATGCCATTTACACTTACATTATATTTATCTGCCTCCCCATCATAAAAATTTGAAGCCAATTTATTGGCTTCGTGATCCATAATCGCGCCATTATTATTAA
>NZ_JBLYEG010000073.1:0-836 GCF_048514875.1 Flavobacterium sp. T12S277
GGAGAGATCGATCTGCAGTATCTGGGAAGAAGTCCTTGGATTGGACAGAGTTGGAGTAACGGATAATTTCTTCAGGATAGGAGGAAATTCGATATTAGCTATTCAGGTGTCACACCGTATGAGTAAGCTACTGAAAAGTCAAGTTAAAGTAGCTGATATTTTTAAAATGAAAAATATTTATACTTTATTGGAAAATACAACTTTGGACATAGTTAATAATGAAAATATTATATGGAATTTTTAAATGATATTAATCTTA
The DNA here is from genome assembly GCF_048514875.1 of Flavobacterium sp. T12S277. Taxonomy (NCBI): domain Bacteria; kingdom Pseudomonadati; phylum Bacteroidota; class Flavobacteriia; order Flavobacteriales; family Flavobacteriaceae; genus Flavobacterium; species Flavobacterium sp. T12S277. The sequence goes on from NZ_JBLYEG010000073.1 coordinate 260, forward strand.
TTTAAGAAGATTAAAAGGCATTTTTTAATAACATATGTTTAGACAAAAAATCAAAACTATTGACTATTTATTGTCAAATAGTATAATAAAATTAAGATGAAATATATAAACCATTTTTTTAACGAATTAAGAGTAAATGCTGGAGCAATTTGGCTGGATAATGAAACTATAAAATTATCTGCACCTAAAAAATTTCAAAATCAAGAGACTAGAGATTTTATTACAATTAATAAGAGTGAAATAATTAGTATTCTTAGAATTAATCATATTTTTTCTCAAGAGGAGTTTTTTAAAATAATAATATTAAAAAATCATAATACAGATTTTTATCCATTAAGTCCTGCTCAAGAAAGATTATGGTTTATCGAGCAGTATGAACAAGGTACCAATGCTTACCATATGCCTAGGATATTTGAACTTGATATTACTACGGATATTAGAGGGATGAAATATGCACTTGAGTGTATTGTGTGGAGACATGAGGTTTTAAGAAGTACCATTGAACAAAGAGAAGATCTTGATCATGGTATCCAGGTTGTCCATGATGCATCATTATTTATTGAGGATTCAGTACTTG
>NZ_JBLYEG010000074.1:0-831 GCF_048514875.1 Flavobacterium sp. T12S277
TAGATTTTCTCATTCTATAATAGATGTAGGATTGATTATTTGTTTTCAGGTGGATAAAATGTAACTTAACTTTTTCTTCAGTTTTTGTTCGTATGACACCTATTTTACTTACCCAGATACCCTATTAAGTGTAACTGATTATTCCAGTGAAAATGTCTGAGTTATTAAACTGCAACGGATTTTTTTCTTTACTACAAACAAAAGCAAGGCTCCGGATGTTTATTGGAAATTCATGTTCATTAAGGTTGATGTCTTAATTCCCATTACATAGGATGGATTAAGATTGATTTTTATATTCCGTTTGTTCCCTTCGTTGTTTAGTATTCCCCAAGCTTCTATTATGCTTAAGCTCTCAAAATCACTTTTACTAAATCAATCCGGATATTTTTTCTTGTAAAGTATTCTCCATTGTTCTTGAATTTCATCATGAACCCTATAAGGTGATAGATATTCCTAAAACTAAGAGAAAGAAAGGCACGTTGCCCATGGTTCTTTCCAGCTCTCAAAGACTTGATCCATCTTTTTAATTAAATAGCCAGCTTTAATATCCTTTTTGTATAGAAATGCCTCTTGGGCTGTATTGGGAAATTCTCGGATATAGTCTTTATAGAGGCTCTCTAATACATCAGAGTCTTTATTTTTTTTTATAACGATTCAAAAAAAGTATAATATGCACTTAATTCATTTGAGTCGTTTACATGACGATCTTCCCTATTTTCTACCAAAAACAACACTGCATTCAGTTTTTTAAGTATCCGCTGTGGGATGACTGTAATGATCTGCCGTTTTCTGTAGTTCAGTACTAAAATTCTGTTTGGGAGAATTCTAAGA
>NZ_JBLYEG010000075.1:0-809 GCF_048514875.1 Flavobacterium sp. T12S277
TCCCGCAGTCACATTTTCCCAGGTGTATGTGTAGGGACTACTTGTTGAAGTCGATAATAAAGTGGCACCGTTATAGAATTCTACCTTAGAAATCGTTCCGTCAGGATCGGTTGCTACAGCATTGATTGTAACACTTGCAGGGGCAATAAATGTAGCATTATTAGCAGGAGAAATAATGTCTGCCGAAGGAGATTGATTATTATTAACCACTACGTTTACCACTGATGATGTTGCTGTTGCATTTGCGTTATCATAGGTTTTTACCGTTATAGCATATGTTCCTGCAGTCACATTTTCCCAAGTGTATGTATAGGGACTGGTTGTTGAAGTCGATAATAAAGTTACTCCGTTATAGAATTCTACCTTAGAAATTGTTCCGTCAGGATCGGCTGCTACAGCATTGATTGTAATACTTGCAGGAGCAATAAATGCAGCATTATTAACAGGAGAAGTAACACTTACCGTCGGAGCTTGATTATTATTAACTACTACGTTTACCACAGATGATGTTGCTGTTGCATTTGCGTTATCATATGATTTTACCGTTATGGCATAAGTTCCTGCAGTCACATTTTCCCAAGTGTATGTATAGGGACTGGTTGTTGAAGTCGATAATAAAGTTGCTCCGTTATAGAATTCTACCTTAGAAATTATTCCATCAGAATCGGCTGCTACAGCATTGATTGTAACACTTGCAGGAGCCATAAATGCAGTATTATTAGCAGGAGAAATAATGCCGGCCGAAGGAGATTGATTCCCTGGTGTATTTACCGTAATTGCAATTGCAGAAGAAGTAGTAAATGTACCTC
>NZ_JBLYEG010000076.1:0-756 GCF_048514875.1 Flavobacterium sp. T12S277
TTGTTTCGGATTTTTATCAGGTAGAAGCGAGTTCTAATCTTCCACAACATAGTTTAGCAAAGAATCTGGCTTATGTTATTTATACCTCCGGAACGACAGGCAGGCCTAAAGGGGTGATGATCGAGCAAGATGCTGTTTTGAGTTTAGTATTGAACGATTATATTAAGGTAACTTCCAAAGATGTTTTTGTACTAGTATCATCTCCTGTATTTGATGCAACAACCTTTGAAGTATGGACTCCTTTGCTTAATGGAAATCTTCTGGTAATACCAAAAGATATGCAAAGTATTGTATTGGATATAAAAAAATTTAATAAGTTTCTTATAGCAAATAATATTTCAATATTATGGTTAGCAAAAACATTATTTGAAAATTTATATTATCTGGATAATGCCATATTTGAAGGTCTAAATTATTTAATTATTGGAGGTGAGGCATTAGATAAAAGAAGTGTTAATGCTTTAATAGCTAGTAATAAAAAGCCAAATTGTTTGATAAATGGTTATGGACCAACGGAAAGTACCACTTTTAGCTGTACCTATAATATTGAAACTTCAATAGAATCATATAGTATACCTATAGGTATGCCGATTTCTAATAGAAAAACTTATGTGCTTGACGCTAATAACTTTCCTGTTCCGATAGGTGTTATCGGTGAGCTTCATATAGGAGGTGCTGGTTTGGCCAGGGGGTATTTGAACCGTTTGGATTTAACCCATGAGCGATTTATAGATAATCCTTTTGCCACGCAGACAG
>NZ_JBLYEG010000077.1:0-737 GCF_048514875.1 Flavobacterium sp. T12S277
CTGTCTGCGTGGCAAAAGGATTATCTATAAATCGCTCATGGGTTAAATCCAAACGGTTCAAATACCCCCTGGCCAAACCCGAACCCCCTATATGAAGCTCACCGATAACACCTATCGGAACAGGAAGGTTATTAGCGTCAAGCACATAAGTTTTCATATTAGAAAGAGGCTTGCCGATATTGGTGTTTAAATCGCCATCCTTATATAAATGCATACTTACACACACTGTGTTCTCTGTTGGACCATAGGCATTTATTAATCTTCTGCCTTTACTCCATTTTTCCATTAGGTCTGATGAAGAGGATTCTCCAGCAACAACTAATGTTTTAAGATTAGGAAACTCTTTATAAGACATCGTATGCAATAAAGCAGGTGGTATAGTCGCTACATTGATCTTATTAGCCTCAATATAATCCTCTAGTAATTGAACATCCTGTCTTATCAAATTTGAAACTATCGATAGTTTAGCTCCTATAGTTATAACAGTAAAAATTTCAGAAACTGCTGCGTCAAAAACATATGAAGAAAACTGAATCCCAATGTAATTATTTCTAATCTCAAAATAACTAATTTGCTGTTGAACTAAATTAACAACCCCGGAGTGCTCGATCATCACCCCTTTAGGCCTGCCTGTCGTTCCGGAGGTATAAATAACATAAGCCAGATTCTTTGCTAAACTATGTTGTGGAAGATTAGAACTCGCTTCTACCTGATAAAAATCCGAAACAAGATCAATG
>NZ_JBLYEG010000078.1:0-733 GCF_048514875.1 Flavobacterium sp. T12S277
TTGATCTTGTTTCGGATTTTTATCAGGTAGAAGCGAGTTCTAATCTTCCACAACATAGTTTAGCAAAGAATCTGGCTTATGTTATTTATACCTCCGGAACGACAGGCAGGCCTAAAGGGGTGATGATTGAGCATGCCGGGGTGGTTAATACATTGACGGCTTTATATAATATTTATGATAAGAAAGAAATAAAAAAAGCAACTGTATATACTGCATATGTGTTTGATGTTTTTGTATCAGAGGTTTTTACAAGTATTGTGCAGGGGTTAGAGTTACATATTTTATCAAAAAATATTAGAACCGATATTGTTTTATTATCAGATTATTTTATAGCTAATCAAATCAATCTGATATATTTACCACCTATTGTATTGAGTCGCTTACCTCAAATAATATATCCGGATTTGCAAATTCTGATATATGCAGGAGAGCCTTGTGATAAGAAAACGGCTAGGTTATATTCAGATAAAATAAAACTGTTTAACTTTTATGGACCGACAGAAGCAGCTATTTATGCAACATCTAAACAAATAGTATTAGATGAAGTTGAACAAATAGGAAAGGTTATCCAAAACACGAAAGCCTATGTGCTTGACGCTAATAATCTTCCTGTTCCGATAGGTGTTATCGGTGAGCTTCATATAGGAGGTGCTGGTTTGGCCAGGGGGTATTTGAACCGTTTGGATTTAACCCATGAGCGATTTATAGATAATCCTTTTGCCACGCAGACAGA
>NZ_JBLYEG010000079.1:0-732 GCF_048514875.1 Flavobacterium sp. T12S277
TCTGTCTGCGTGGCAAAAGGATTATCTATAAATCGCTCATGGGTTAAATCCAAACGGTTCAAATACCCCCTGGCCAAACCCGAACCCCCTATATGAAGCTCACCGATAACACCTATCGGAACAGGAAAATTATTTCTATCTAGAATATACATCCGTTCATTTGACAATGCCTTACCAATATACACTTCTTTTGATTTTTTAACTTCATAAGAAGAGCTCCATATTACTGTTTCTGCAGGACCATAAACATTAATTACTCTTCCAAAAGTAGTAATCAATTTTTCCGCTACCGAAGGCGAAAGTGCTTCCCCTCCAACAAGACAAATAACCTCTTTTAATTTATTAAAATAATGATTTGTTAAATATAATAAACTACTTGGCGTTTGCTGTATTATGTTAACACTTAATAATTCTTCTTCTCTTATTTTGTATATAGATGATAAAGTAATCTTATTCCCTCCAATTAACGGAAGTGCATATTCTAATCCAAATATATCAAAAACATAATTTGTTAAACTTAAAACATTTTGTCTCTTTTGATTAAATTCATCAATCAAATAGTCTTTAAAATTAAAAATGAATTGTAAAAATGCTTTATGCTCTACCATCACCCCTTTAGGCCTGCCTGTCGTTCCGGAGGTATAAATAACATAAGCCAGATTCTTTGCTAAACTATGTTGTGGAAGATTAGAACTCGCTTCTACCTGATAAAAATCCGAAACAAGATCAATG
>NZ_JBLYEG010000008.1:0-226389 GCF_048514875.1 Flavobacterium sp. T12S277
TAAGGTGGTTATTGCGGCGGGGCTCACCTCTTCCCATCCCGAACAGAGTAGTTAAGCCCGCCTGCGCAGATGGTACTGCAGTTATGTGGGAGAGTATGTCGTCGCCTTTCTTTTTAAAAACCCTGTTCGTAACAAAACGGGGTTTTTTATTCTAAATTTTACTTATATATAAGTAGAAATGGTACCTTAGCTCAGATGGTAGAGCAATGGACTGAAAATCCATGTGTCCCTGGTTCGATCCCTGGAGGTACCACATAATGCTCGGATGGTGAAATTGGTAGACACGCTGGACTTAAAATCCAGTGAACAGCAATGTTCGTGCGGGTTCAAGTCCCGCTCTGAGTACTAAAAAACTTCAACTGGTTTTACTAGTTGAAGTTTTTTTTCGAATAAAAGAGAACAGAGATGTTCTAAAAAAATATTGGACGCATAGCTCAGCTGGATAGAGCACCTGCCTTCTAAGCAGGCGGTCGAAGGTTCGAATCCTTCTGCGTTCACAAAAAGCCACTCTAAACGAGTGGCTTTTTTGTTTTCAAGTGGTTTTGTTAACGCGGCTCAGCAGGATAGAGCATCCCGATTTCCAATCGGGACGGTCGAAGGTTCGAATCCTTCTGCGTTCACGAAAAGCTACTCTAAACGAGTGGCTTTTTTGTTTTCAAGTGGTTTTGTTAACGCGGCTCAGCTGGATAGAGCATCCCGATTTCCAATCGGGACAGTCGAAGGTTCGAATCCTTCTGCGTTCACAAAAAGCCACTCAAAACGAGTGGCTTTTTTGTTTTCAAGTGGTTTTATTAACGCGGCTCAGCAGGAATAGAGGGATCAGGTTTAGAAGTTTGGAATTTTGAAAAACTAAGCTATGTGGAGATAAACATTAGCAATGATTTCAATCATTTTAATAAAGTAAATAACTCTCGTAGCGAACGGCAAGAGATTGTGACAGCACTAATCTCGCAGATTAAGCCACCTGGCAATAATCGAATCAAGAATAGACCAGGAGAAGTGAAAAAAGGTTAGATAGGATCAATGACACTACTTTGTTCGGGAATAGAACAGCTAAAGGTTTTGAAGAGTATTCTTTTATGAAATCAATAATTGTTGACTAACATAGCGAATCTTGTAGCTAAAAAAAAATCAAACTTTATACAAAAGCTAAAGTTGTATAAAGTTTGATCGTATTTTAAGAATGCTTCTTTTAGTTCTTAATAAACACTCCTATCTGTTGTAGGTGTTTTTCGGTTTGATATTTATTAAAGTTATCCCATTTTGGAGGTGAACTTGTTTTTTTTCCGTACATAAGATCCAAACAGACGTTATTGTCTTTGTATTTATCGTGTAAAACAGCTAAAATCTTAAAGAAAAACTGATCCAGCATAACAATGCCTTCAAATTCGGATTTTAGTTCATTATAATTACTATCAGATGGATTTAGCAATTGCAATAAGGTTAGGATTGTGTTCTTTTCAGTCTCATTGATTTCAGTAAGGTAACCGGTTTTTAAGGTTTTGAATACTAAATTGTTCCAAACCTCACTATCATGCCCCCATTGAACGTCAGGCAGATTTAGGGAATGTTCGCAAATTAGAATAATCGAAAAAAGAACATCATTTAAGTATTCTGCCGGAAATTCGTCAAAACTTCTGAATTCAAAACCGCTTTGGTACATTTTTTCCTGATTAAAATCCAGACCCACTTCCGAAAGTAATTCGTACTCCATTTCTGTCTCAATCTGATCGCGCCACCAAATATTGTCTTCTTTTTTGAATTTTAGCAATTTTCTAAAGTCATCCACTTTATAGGTTAGAATTTTACCTTTAGGCATTGCTTTATTAAAAGTTCCTACACCGATGTAGCGTGACATAGCATTTCTCATAGAACCCAGAGTAAATTTCTTGTCCAGACTATAGGTGTTGCTTATCACTCCCATAATATCTGGGCTTCCAAGGGTGGCGATGAAAAAAGGCTCGAACCATTGCAATAAATAGATAGCATTGGCATGTGTTTTGTCAAAATCACTATAATCGAGAATGCGGCTGTCTTTTGTTAGCGAAGGTAAAGTAATGTGAAAATGGTATGTTCCATTATTAAACAAAACGAGATTTTCCTGGTTGGTCATAAACATGTTAAGGCCATTGTTGTAATCCGGAAAATTTAATTTGCCATTAAGTATTGCTGAGTCATTGATTTTATCGAGAAACAACTTTTTGGTTGCCTTTAATTCTTTGCATGAATCAGCTATTGTACGATTTTCAAAATATTTAGTTACAAATTCTATAGAATCACCGTCGAAATGAACAGACCCCATAGTTTTGTTTCTTTGGGTAATCATACTTTGAATATTGTAAGGTTGATCTTCAAGGAAAAGTTCCATGATAGATTTTCCGAGATATTCGGGATTTTCAAGTGGTTGTGGATTTGCTTCAGCAGATTCGGCAGTAGGAACCAATGATTTTACTGGCGATAATGTTTTGTGCTGATAGTTTATATCCAGTTTTTCCAGCGAATGACTGTTCATCATTCGGCTCACGTTATAGTTCTCGTTTGTATCAAAAGCTTTTTGAAGTACAGGTGCCAAGCTCTCTGGTTTGTAGCATTTTCGATAGTCTATGCTATATTTTTCAAAACCAATTTTTTGTTGTATAAATTCACCAGAAACTATTAGGGATTCTTCAAATTGCATGTAGGTTTCGTTTTCTAATCCAATTCCCCAATAATATTTTTGTGTCTGATTGTCTTTCATTTATACTAATTTTCTTTTTTAAGGTTGTTTTAAAGTGTTTTTTTTTATGCTAAAATACAGCAGTTCATTTGCTGAAATTCTGGGTCGTAAGATCTTTTAACGAATAATGCCTAATGGTTTGCATCCCTTAAAAAAGCTTTGTTTTGTTTGTAAAATGGTATGAATTAGTAGTAGTCTGGGAAATTGTATACTTGTATCGATTGAAAAATTGATTAAATAATTTTATAATGGGGATACAAAATTACTATTCTTGTTAATTGTCTTTTTATCAATGATTTAGGTAAGCGTATAGCCGAATTACAACTCTTGCGATTTCTGTTTTTTCAGATTGCGAAAGTAGTTCTTTATTATGTTATTTCCAAACAGTTAAAAGCTTGTAAATCAGTTATTTTTGGTTGTGTGGAGAATTGAAGGTATTCTTTTTATTTATTCATGGTAATAAAACACGTGGGAGGAGTATAATTCGTCATTCCACCAGTCTTTTCTAACTTCTGAAAAATAATTATAATTTAGTTTTCCTGCCTGTGATTGCAGGGGATATAGGACTACGCCATTCTCTCGATAGGCCAGATTTAAATTTGTTTCAGGAACAACAGGAACGATATGACCGGATAGTCCTTTTTCTCTTCTTTTGGCACAAATTATTCCAATTCCACCATTGGTATTTACTTTGTTTTGAATTTCATCGGGAGTAAACATTCTTTCCCAGCCAAATTGAGGTCCCCATTTTAGAAACCAATCGTGTATAGCACTGGAGTAAATACGTTCAACCGTTTGCTCAAAAACAGCTTCCACTTCCTCTCCTTGTGCTATTTTTTCGAGTGCTTCTTCAGTCCACCAAACAGTTGGGAGATAGACACCGCTGAAATAGCAATAATCATAAGAGTAAACATTACAGTAGGTATCTTCTACGGTTCTTTGATATCTAATATTGGTTTCGACATCGAGTTTATCGATAAGTTGGCCAATACTTTTTTTCTTACTGGAAACATCTGTTTGATCTCTAAAGGGAATGCTGGAGTCAGAAAGGGGGCTTTCTTTCATGTAAACAGAATCTAAACGGGATTGAGGATCTGGTAATAAATCGGCTCTTTTTAATTTATTATCCCATGTTAGATTCACGTCTAGTGTTAAGGGGGTGGTTTCTGCTGTATATTTCTCCATCTTGACTGCTTAATTATGAACCAGCATAACAGTGGAATCGATTGTGTCCATAGTGTTATTTGGCTAGGTAAAAAGTAAATATAAGAATTTTAAGCTTTCCAAGATGTTTTTTTAGAAATGACAAATTATAGGAAGTAGTACTGTTTTGAATAGATTTTATACAAGGTACCATAAAAAAATAATAGAAATTATCGCAGACTAATTTATAGAATAAGGAATGAGTTATAAATTAAATAGGCTGATTTATATTTAGTTACGTTTTTTTTGTTCTAAAGGATGATACGTTAAATTTTGATTTTTTTTACTGCTGCAAAGGTTAATTGTTGAGTTAATCGAATAAATAAGAGACGGACATTTTTTTATGTTGAAGAAAAAAAACATCGTAAACAATTGATTAATAATATTTTATGATTTTGTTAAATTTGTTATAAGAATTTCGAGTAATAGCAGTTATGGAAAGATTAGAATGCCCGGTTTACCATGCTGTCAGGTCACATTTTAGAGTGTTAAAAGGCAAGGGAGCAAAGGAAAGTAGGTGAGATTTAGAAGATTGATTCTATTACCTTAAATGGTTTTGTTTATATTTACTTCTTTCAATTTATAGAACCATGAAAATGCAACTGTCTTTATCTCGTATCGTAATACTTCTGTTTAGTCTTTTCTTTTGTATACTTACAGCAAATGCACAGAATGAAACTTATTCATCTGAAGAGGGAAGTGAAATTGCCGATACCACTTTTGTAAATCTTAAAGATTACAGTAATGATTTTGTTTATGACATGAAATATGCTACTGAAGATAATTTTTTAAAGGCAAAAGTTTACGATTGCGCCGAGTGTTTACTGCGCTATAAAACCGTTAAAGCTTTAATAGCGGCAAATAAAGATTTTATGAAAAACGGATGTAAAATAAAACTTTTTGATTGTTACAGGCCTTTGTCCATCCAGAAAAAAATGTGGGAGATTGTATCAAATCCGGAGTATGTGGCCGATCCAAAAAAAGGCTCCATCCATAATAAAGGAGGAGCCGTTGATATTACTTTAGTCAATGCTAAGGGCGAAGAACTGGAAATGGGTACTAATTTTGATTTTTTTGGCATTGAAGCCAGTCATAATTATAAAAAATTTCCGGTGTCGGTTAAAGCAAATCGAAAATATTTGAAAAGTGTGATGATCAAAAATGGATTCAATTCTTTTGATTCAGAGTGGTGGCATTATAATTTAAAAACAGGTTTAAACGATAAAGTCTCCAACCAAAAGTGGAAATGCGATTAGTTATTCAACACATCTTATGTTTTCCATGAAATATGTATTCGGATGGTAAACTTTACCATTCAATTCCGAAGTTAAATCTCTTTTTACAATATAATCCTCTACAGTAGTCAGGTATTTTATTCGCATGATCGAAACTGGCGATTTTTTAAGATCTTCGAAGTTGTCTTTCATAAACATAAAAATTCCGGTATTGATTCGGTTGTCAAAACCTTTTTCGTCACGAATAAGCGTTCCGCAGCTTTCTTTGTCGATATGAATCAACGTTACTATTTTTCCGTTTTCTAATTGTAAAAAAACCTTTGAGTTTTTATCGAAGCAATTTGCTTTTATGAAGTCTTTGCTTTTTTGAATAAGCTGTAAATTTAAGGTTGGTAAACCATCGGTTTGTGCCAGCGCGAAGAAAACATAATCAAATGTTCCGCCAAAGTATTTTTCACTGATCATGTATTCGTTGGTTACTTTGTAGCTGCCTATAGAGTCGTTTACATTCGTACTGTATTCACATGGTTTTTGTGCAAAGGCAGTAAAGGTTAATAAGAAAAAGGTTAGTGTAATTAGTTGTTTCATTTTTAAGTTATTTTTCTGCAAATTAAAACTATTTTGGTATCATTTTTATCAGTTGTAAAAAAACAATACAAATTTCCGCCATTTTTTATTTTCCACTTTTTTCGAATGTTTTCCACCGTGTCCGGAAAGTTTCGTGTAGTGATATTGGCCTGCTGATTGACGAGCTCAGTTTTCATTTCATTCTTACTGTAGGGAATCACTTTTTCGATCTCAAAACGGCGTCCCGGAAAATCGATTAAATTTTCTGAGGTATACAAATGTGAATGTTTGTGGAGTTTATCGATCTTAAAAATTGTACTGACTTCTTCAAATCCTCCCGATTTCATTATAGCCGAATTGGGCTCATAAATATATTTCTGAGGAAGGCCGTAAGAAGGGATAATCGTTTCATGGCCCATAATAAACTCGAAAGTCTCTATTTTGTCTTTTAAAATATTGGCCGTTTTTATTGTGATTTCGCCGGAGTACTGGTGGTGGATTTCAAAAAGTAATTCTTTTACTTCGTTCTCAAGTGCAATAATGTGAATGTTTTTGACAAATTGAAGTTCGGATAAGCCGGCAGAAAGATCTAATAACGGAGCCGTTTTTATTAAGACAGCAGCTGTTTTTTCAAAGTAAAAATCCAGTAAATCGGGAACATTAGGTAAACAGTCTTTCAGCATAAAAACTTTACCTTTAGCATCGTTCCTGCGGGACGGATCAATATAAACCCAATCCCATTTTTGATCAGAATCATTTAAAACAGAAGTAGAATCATTAGCATAGAAAGTGCAATTTTCAACTTTTAGCTGTTCAAAATTATGTTTGACGATAGCCGATAAATCTTCGTTTATTTCGCAATGCGCTATTTTTTTGAATTTTTTAGAGAAATAGTAATCGTCGACACCAAAACCTCCGGTAAGGTCAATTAAACTTTCGCCGGAAATTAAAGAAGCTTTATAGGCTGCTGTTTTTTCAGATGAAGTTTGTTCAACGGATATTTTAGAAGGATAAATAATATTTGCGGTCTCAAACCAGGTTGGCAGCTTGTCTTTTGCTTTTGCTTTTGCTTCAATCTGATTTAAAAGTACAATCCAGTCGATTTCAGGAAAGGGATTTTTCTGAAGCGCTAATTTTGTAATTGGGGCACCACTATTTTGAGTTATGAATTCCTGAATGTTTTGGTTTAAAATAGCAGTATTCAATGTTAAATTCTTTCGGTTAATACAGAGACAATTTTGTTGTCAGGAAAAAATTCCTTTAAAATTACTTTCAGCATAGTAAATACCGGAATGGCAATGATCATTCCAACAATTCCAAAAGTAATTCCGCTGATTAAAGTAACCAGGAATATTTCTAACGGGTGCGAATTTACGCTTTTTGATGAGATTATAGGCTGACTGATGTTATTATCAATGGCCTGAACCAATAAAAACCCGATGATTACGTAGATGGTTTTGGGTAGTATCTCAGATTGAAAATCGCTTCCAATCATACTGATCATAGTTAAAATTCCCGCCAGTATCGTTCCTATAATGGGTCCTATATAAGGTATAACATTCAAAATAGCGCATAAAAAGGCGATCACAAAAGCGTTTTTATTTCCAAATATCATTAAAACAATTAAATACAGAATGAATACAACCGTTAATTGCAGCAACAGACCTATAAAATAACGGGTCAGGAAATGGTTGATTTTAGTGATCGAATTTAAGATTTTGTCTTCATTCGAGTCAGGAAGAATTCTTTTGGCACTAATCTTAAAGGCGTCCTGATCTTTGATAAAGAAAAAAGTAATAAAGAATACCGAAACCAATCCCATTCCGATATTCGCCATGAAGCCTATAATTGAATTTAGAAAACCTGTAAAGTAGCTGAAATCGATTATCGATGTTATTTTAGATTCTTTTAAAACTTTATTTAAATCAAGATGCTGAATATTAAAATAAGTTTCAATAGTGCGTTCTGTTTGTAGAAATTGCTGTTGCAGATTTTGAGTATCCAACAGCGATAAATTATTGGCTTGTGAAATGATTAACGGAACAAACAATAAAATGAAGCCAACGATGGCAAGTATGAATAAAATTAGCGCCGTTGTGGCTGCCAGTGAATTGCTGAACTTTAATTTATTCTTTAAAAATTGTATTAATGGATTTGCGATTAAACACAATAGCAACGAAATACATAAATAGACAATTACAGTCTGAATTTGGTATAGAAAATACAAAATAGCGGCGACAACCAGGATGGTAGTTAAAGCTCTTAAAATTCCGTTTGAAATAATTTTCGATGTGATCATGATTCGGTTTTAAAGGATAAATATAGGAAAAAGCTTTTGAAGTTTATAGGTAAACGAAAAAAAGCGGGATGTTGCCGTCCCGCTTTTCAAGTTTGTCTTTTATGCTTGTCTATATTTAGATTCCAAAAGAAGCTCTAGCACCTCCGGTAACAAATATCGCAGCCATCCTGCTTTTTTGTCCTTGTGAGAACATGTACATAGCGTTGTCATCAACATAATCCATATAGTTCATTGTCATTTCAACAGGAGTTCCTGAACAAGTACTATAGTGAGGATATGCAGGTACACCGTAATTTGCTGTATTGTGAGTAGGAGTATCTGAAACTAAATCGCTTCCACAAGTAGCATCTCCCCAAATGTGACGTAGGTTCATCCAGTGTCCTACTTCGTGAGTAGCTGTTCTTCCTAAGTTAAATGGTGCATTTGCTGCTCCTGATAGACCAAAATATTTCGGATCAACAACAACTCCGTCAGTAGCAGCAGCTCCTCCAGGAAATTGTGCATAACCTAAAATACCTCCTCCAATGGTGCAAGACCACATGTTTAATTTTGTTGTTGGAGAAGTTGGTGCAAGACCACCCTGAGCTGTTTTTTTCATGGCGTCACTTGTTCCCCATGAAGTTTTTGTAGTCGATTTTCTAATTACCTGATCTAAAACGAAAGTAATTCCAACATTGGCTTTTACACCTGAAAAAAGCGCTGGTACGCTATTGTAATCTGAGTTTAATGCATTGAAATCTTTGTTTAAGACGTCAATTTGAGTTTGAATTTGTGCATTAGAAATGTTTTCTGCTGCAGTTCTGTAAAGAACATTCACTACCACAGGAATTTCAATTTTACCGTTTACAAGACGTTTTGTCAAGATGGCATTTTCGGTAAAGGCATTGATTTCGTTCATTCTGATGGCTAAAGTAGGATCAGCTTTCAGTTGAGCCTCTAAAACTTCCTGGCTTGCGCATCCGCGATGTGCAATAGCATCAATTTTTGAATCAGTAGATTCAGATTGGTCGTTTTGACAAGAAAACAGCACTAATGCTGTGAATGCAGTAATAATGATTTTTTTCATAATAACTTGGGTTTTTGTTATAAAAAAATTGCTTTGGTTAATTATATTGCAATTTTATAACAAAATAATTATTGTAACAAAATAATTACAATATATTATTTGTGAGAATTTTACAATCCCTTGTATAATCTAGTTCTTACAAAAAAATCATTAAAATTATTAAGAAGTAAATTCGTACAATGTTGTTTTTGAGAATGTTATTATGTTGAATTTTGTTCTTTATAGAGGATTTTATTGACAAATATTACAGAATGAAATTTTAGCACGTATTTATACGTAAGAACAACTGTTAAATTAATGGTAATATTTGGGTCTAATTAGTCATGGAATTCCAGAAGATACAACAAAAGGTGGAATTTTATACTTACAATTTAAAATGTGAAAAAGTTTAAAAAGAAGTAATCTCATAAAGTGCAATACTCGCCGCTTGCACAACATTCATACTGCTGTTTTTTCCAAACATATTGATGTGGACAATTTGGTTTGAAATTTTTAAAAGTTCTTCAGAGATTCCACTAATTTCACTTCCAATTAAAAGTGCAATTTTTTGATTTTCGGGAATAAAAACTTCTCTTAGAGGTTTGCTATTGCTTGCGATTTCTAAAGCAATAATTTCAAAATTATTTTGAAGCAGGTAGTCAGCAAGATCGGCTGTTTCTTCAATTATGGTATGGGCTACATGAAGATGAGTGCTTCGTGAAGTTTTGTTGATTTTTCGGGGAGTTAACGGAATATCTTTTCCTAAAAAAATGATATTCTCGACCCCAAATGCCTCACTGATTCTAAAAAGAGAACCGATATTTTGCTGAAAATAAATGTGATCACAAACTAATGTTATCGGAAATGTTTTTCTTTCAAATTGATTTTCTTCGTGAGTAAGTTGCACCTTCTAAAATTTAATTGGTAAAAATATAATTGATAATGTTGGCACCCATTTTTAGAGCTTTATCTCTAACCGCGGCAGGGTCATTATGTACTTCAGGATCTTCCCAGCCATCTCCTAAGTCACATTCGTAAGTATAGAGTAATACGAGTTTGTTTTCTACAAAAATACCAAAGGCCTGCGCACGTGTTCCGTCGTGTTCGTGAATTTTGGGTAAACCATTTGGAAAGGGATACGGTTTTTGAAATATGGGATGGTTTGCCGGAATTTCGATTAAATTATTGTTTGGAAATATTTTTTTAATCTCTTTTCTAATGTATTGATCCATTCCGTAATTATCATCAATATGAAGAAAACCGCCGCCATTTAAATAATTTCTAAGATTACTCACATCGGCATCACTAAAAACAACATTTCCATGTCCCGTCATGTGAACAAACGGATAGGAGAGCAGATCCGGATTACTCGGCTCCACTGTTGACGGTTTTGCTTTTATTCGGGTGTTTATATTGGCATTGCAAAACTTTATTAAATTGGGCAATGAGGTTGGATTTGCATACCAGTCACCACCACCGCTATATTTTAGCAACGTAATTTCCTGCGAAAAGGAAGAAACAGAAACCAATAAAAACAAAAGAAATACTTTTTTCATATACTTAATAAGTTATCAGGTAATTTGCGAGAATGCTTGCTTTAGTTCTGATGTGAACTATATCTAATTTGGTGTTTCATTAAAAAAAACAACACTATGACAAGCTACAATGGCAGCCGTCTCGGTACGCAATCGGGTATTTCCTAAAGTAACCGGCGCAAAGTTATGTTCTAAAGCGAGTGCAATTTCTTTTTCAGAAAAATCACCTTCAGGACCAATAAGCAGGGTAACATTCTCATTCGGCTTTAAAACTTCTTTCAACGATTTTTTATCGGTCTCTTCACAATGTGCGATCAATTGCAAGCCTTCGTTTTTTTGTTTGATGAACTCTTTAAACGAAATCGCCTCGTTCAGTTTTGGTAAAAAAGTCTCATTGGATTGTTTCATTGCCGATAAGATAATTTTTTCAAAACGTTCCGGATTGATTACTTTTCGTTCCGAACGATCGCAAAAAACAGGTGTAATCTCCTGGATTCCTATTTCTGTCGCTTTTTCCAAAAACCATTCAAAACGATCATTCATTTTGGTTGGAGCAACGGCCAGATGCAGTTTGAATTTTGGAGCCGGCGATTTCGTGATCGAAAGCACCTCTACAATACATTTGCTGTCGGAGGCTAAAGTAATCTCTGTTTCAAACAATAAGCCCGCGCCATTTGTTACGTGTAAGATGTCAGAATCTTTTTTGCGTAAAACCTTTATAATATGACGGCTTTCTTCTTTATCAAAAGAAAAACGTTCTGTAGCTTCATCAATATCAGGGTTGTAAAATAATTGCATAATTAAAATTGGATTCGCGCTTTCGAAACTACTGCTGAAGTTTCAAAACGACTTGATAAATATTTTTGATACCCTACAATTCCTATCATTGCAGCATTGTCGGTAGTGTACTCAAATTTTGGAATGAAAGTTTTCCAGCTGTATTTGCCTTCACTTTCTTTCAATCGGGTTCTGATGCCTGAATTGGCCGAAACTCCTCCGCCAATTGCGATTTGTGTGATTCCGGTTTCTTTTACGGCTAATTTCAACTTGTCCATCAAAATTTCGATAATCGTATGTTGAATAGAAGCGCAAATGTCATTCAGGTTTTCTTCAATGAAATTCGGATTCTCCAATTTCTTCTTTTGAATGAAATATAAAATGGCCGTTTTTAGTCCTGAGAAACTAAAATCAAGTCCCGGTACTTTAGGTTTGGTAAACGCAAAAGCTTTTGGGTTTCCTAATTTTGCATATTTGTCGATAAGCGGTCCGCCCGGATAAGGGAGCCCGAGAATCTTGGCACTTTTGTCAAAAGCTTCACCCACAGCATCATCAGTAGTTTCTCCGATAATTTCCATATCAAAAAAACCGTTTACCTTAACAATTTGAGTATGACCTCCGCTAATGGTCAGCGCCAGAAAAGGAAACTCCGGTTTATCAAAACCTTCTTCGTCTATAAAATGAGCGAGAATATGCGCATGCATGTGATTTACAGCAATTAGCGGAATTTTTAAAGCTAACGATAGCGATTTACTAAAAGAACTGCCCACTAATAAAGACCCCATTAGGCCCGGACCCTGTGTAAAAGCGATCGCTGTTAATTGATCTTTTTGTACATTTGCCTTGCGAAGTGCGGCATCAATTACCGGAACAATATTTTGCTGGTGCGCTCTTGAAGCTAATTCAGGAACCACACCTCCATATTGATTGTGAATTAACTGATTGGCCACAACATTTGAGAGTACTTTGTCGTTATGTAGAACCGCGGCAGCAGTATCATCGCATGAACTTTCGATGGCAAGAATAAAAACCTCTGAATTTTGCATATAAAAGCACGAATTTTGGATTATATTTGACAAATCAAATATTTGAATTTCTTATAATATAAGGAGAAGCCAAAATTAAAGAATTTTTATCAAAAACAGCCGTTCTTTGTCTGTTCAAAGTAAATTTAAAAGAAAACTAAAATAAAGCAGCTATCAGAAAAGTAAAGAAAATAATATCACGAACCCTAATTGGTTTAATTTTACTTTTGTTAGCACTTGCTATCATTCTGGCTTTGCCTGTTGTTCAGACAAAAATTGCAAAGTATGTTACAGAATCGCTAAATACTGATTTTAAGACAGATATTAGTGTAGAAAAAGTAGCTATAAACATTTTTGGAGGTGTAAAACTCAAGAAGGTCCTGATTCGGGACCATCATAAGAAGACTTTAATCTATTCTGATATAATTACCACTGATATTCTTAGTATTAAAAGATTATTAGATGGTGATTTGCTTTTTGGAGATCTTCGGCTGACGGGTATGATTTTTAATCTGAAAACGTATAAAAACGAAGACGAGAATAACATCAACAAGTTCATTAAACTGTTTGAAACGGGAAAAAAAACGCCCAAATCAGACAAGCATTTTTTGATGACAGCCAAAAACGCTTACATTTCAAAAGGAGCTTTTTCTGTCGTTGATGAGAATAAAACTACACCACGATTTCTTGATTTTAAAAAGTTAAACGCTTATATAAGCGAATTTAAGTTATACGGACCGGATGTGAGCACCAACATTCATCGGTTTTCCTTTTTGGATCATCGCGGTTTGTATGTTTCCAATTTTGCGGGGAAATTCAGTTATACCAAAAAGCAGATCAAGGTTGAAAATTTAGCAATAAAAACGAAAAGATCTTCTCTTTACGGAAAAGCGATTTTAAATTATAAAATAGAGGATTTCCTCCATTTTACCGATAAAGTAAAATTTGATGTAGCATTAGATTCCGCTTCTATTGCTTCAAATGATATTCGTTATTTTTATGACGGATTGGGTAAAAATCAGCATTTTAAAATTAAGACAAAAATAAAAGGAACACTGAATGACCTGAATTTAAGACGTCTTAGATTGAGTGATACCAATGGTTCAAAAATCTTCGGAACCATTAACTTCAAAAACCTTTTAGGAAGCAAAACTCAGAAGTTTTCTATGGATGGTAAGTTTGAAAAACTAGTTTCGAGTTACGATAATCTGGTGGTTTTACTGCCGAGTATTTTAGGTAAAAAACTGCCGAAAGAATTACAGAAGATTGGCAGGTTCAATATTGTTGGAAAGGCAAAAGTTTCGACTACGGCTTTAGAAACCGATTTTAAGATGATTACCGATTTGGGTAACGGACAGGTCGATTTGCACATGAACAATATTGATTTTATTGATAAAGCTTCCTATTCCGGAAATATCATTCTGGACAATTTTAACATTGGTGCAGTCCTTGATCGCAAGGATATTGGCAGAACGACTTTGAATGTAGATGTAGACGGAAAAGGTTTTACCGAAAAATATCTCAATACGATTGTTAAAGGGGATATCACCAAATTAGATTACAATAAATACACCTATAATAATATTGTGGTCAACGGTAATTTTAAATTACCCTATTATAAAGGACAGGTTTCTATAAATGATCCCAATTTGAATTTGATGTTTGACGGTATGGTCGATTTGAGTAAACGTGAAAACCGTTATGATTTTCATATTAACGTAGACAATGCCGACTTGCGAAAACTGAAATTTGTCGACGATTCTATTTCACAATTCAGAGGTGATGTTGTGGTGGAAATGACCGGAAATTCGATAGAGAATTTGCAGGGAGCGATCTCCATCAAAGACGCGGTTTATCAAAATCCTAAAGACACTTATATTTTCGATGTGATTTCGGTTAACTCGAATTTTGATGCAGACAAACTACGTACCATAACCATTAGTTCTAATGACGTGGTAAACGGAGAGATAGTGGGTAAGTTTCAGTTTGCACAATTGGACAAGTTAGTTATGAATTCGGTGGGAAGTTTATACACGAATTATAAACCATACAAGGTGAAGAAAGGGCAGTTTTTGCGCTTCAACTTCCATGTGTATGACAAGATCGTCGAAATGTTGTATCCCGATATCAAGATTGACTCCAGTACTGTGGTTAGAGGGAAAATTGATTCGGATCTACAAGAATTTAAATTCAAATTTAATTCTGAAAAAATTACTGCTGCCAAAAATACCTTTGACAATATCCGAATTAGCATCGACAATAAAAACACGTTGTATAATGCTTATGTGGAGTTAGACAGTATTAAAACACCTTATTATAAGATACGCGATTTTAACCTGATTAACGTTACGGCTAAAGACACCCTGTTTGTAAGATCTGAATTTAAAGGTGGGGATAAGGGAGAGGATTATTACAATCTGGATCTTTATCATACCATCGATAAAAACAAAAACAATATCGTCGGGATCAAGAAATCGGAAATGAAATTTAAAGACTATTTATGGTATTTAAATGAAGATGCGGAAAAAGACAATCAGATTATTTTTGATCAGTATTTTAAAAACTTTAGCATTGAGAACATTGTTTTGTCACATGAGAATCAGAAAATTGATTTGAATGGGGTTATAAAAGGGAAGGACTATAAAGATCTGGTGCTGAATTTTGAAGATGTAGATATTAATAAGATTACGCCATTCAATTCTAAGTTTGTCTTTAATGGTAACCTGAACGGAAATGTAAATTACAAACAAAATAAAGACGTCTATCAGCCCACAGCATCGATTGTGATTGATCATCTCAACCTGAATAAAACAGATTTAGGAACGCTTAATTTTGATATTTCCGGAGATGAAAGCTTTAAGAAATTTACCATAAACTCGACTATTCAAAACGGGTTTACAGAGTCTTTTAAAGCAGAAGGAACTTTTGCGGTAGAGAACAAAGAGACCATGTTGGATTTGAGTTTAAAACTCGAAGGGTTTAATCTGGCTACTTTAGGAGCCGTTGGAGGAGATGTCTTATCGAATGTCCGTGGATCGGTTTCAGGAAACGCCGCAGTAGTTGGAAATTTAAAAAAGCCTGAAATTAACGGACGTTTGTATGTCGAAAAAGCGGGAATGACCATTCCGTATCTAAATACCGATTACGAGTTAAGTGATCGTACCGTAATTGACTTAACCGATGAGAAATTCCTGTTCCGAAACAATCAGCTGACGGATACGAAGTACGGAACAAAAGGTTTACTCAACGGAAGTATCGAACATCATAATTTTGGCGACTGGAAGCTCGATTTAACGATTACTTCTAAACGCTTGGTAGCATTGGATACCAAAGACAGTGAAGATGCGGCCTATTTTGGTACGGCATTTATAAATGGTACCGCAAGCATTAAAGGACCAACAGAAAGCCTGTTTATAAAGGTAGATGCAAAATCAGAAAAAGGAACTCAGGTTAAGATTCCGATAAACAATGCGCAAAGTGTTGGAGAAAGCAGCTGGATTCATTTTGTCACGCCTCAGGAAAAATATAACCTGGCAAATGGAATCCTCGAAAAGACCAAAAACTATAACGGATTGGAACTGGAGTTTGATTTTGACATTACGCCTGATGCCGAAGTAGAAGTAATTCTGGATAGAAATTCCGGACACGGGATGAAAGGAAAAGGATACGGTTCGTTATTGTTTAAAATTAACACACTGGGTAAATTTAATATGTGGGGGGATTTCCAGGCCTATGAAGGAACTTACAATTTTAAATATGGCGGTTTAATTGATAAAAAATTCTCGGTTAAGAAGGGTGGGTCGATCATTTGGGAAGGAAACCCTATGAAAGCACAGCTGAATCTGGAAGCAGTTTATAAAACAACTGCAAATCCGGCTGTATTGTTAGACAATACCTCTTCGTTTAATAAAAAAGTACCGGTAGAAGTGGTTATTGGATTGCGTGGCGATTTGGCCAGTCCGGAGCCTAATTTTGATATACAGTTCCCATCTATCAGTAATGTACTTAAATCGGAGATCCAATATAAGTTAGATGACAAAGACATTCGTCAAACACAGGCCTTGTATTTGTTATCGACAGGTTCGTTTATGAGTACGGACGGATTTAGTCAGGGCGATTTGTCGGGAACATTAACCGAAACCGCTTCGAGTTTACTGGGAGGGATTATCAAATCGGATAACGATAAGGTGAATATTGATTTAAATTATATTTCGGCAGACAAAAGATTGGGTCAGGAAGCGGACGGGCAGTTTGTAGCAAACATCTCTTCGCAGATCAATGAAAGAATCACAATCAATGGAAAACTTGGAGTTCCTGTTGGTGGGGTTAATGAGTCTGCCATCGTAGGAGATATTGAGATACTATATAGGGTAAACGAGGATGGATCAATGAATCTTCGTTTGTTCAATAAAGAAAATGATATTAATTATATCGGACAGGGAATTGGGTATACGCAGGGAGTGGGTATTTCGTATGAAGTCGACTTTGATACTTTCAGCGAATTGGTCAATAAACTGTTTAAAAACCACAAATTGGAAAGAGCGATAAAAAACTCTTCGAATGATTTACAGGATTCCAATCTAAATCCGGACTTTGTGAACTTCTCGAATAAAAAGAAGGAAGACAAGAACAAAAAGAAGGATAAGAAAGAAGAGAAAAAAGAGGAAGAACGAAAAGTTCCGCCGCCTATAAACAATGAAGGATTGATTCCGGATAATGATTTTTAGGAAATTTGTTAAAAATACACTCATAAGAAACCATTCGTTGCTGCGAATGGTTTTTTTGTGCTAAATTTATAGATCCACTTATTTTTTTGAAAAGGGGAGGATGCCCTGAAATTTTATAACACTTCATTTATGTATTGTTAATTTTAAACATTCAATTAAAATAAGGGACATTTATTATTGTAAATGAATTTTTAGTAATAGAAAAACTTATTAACGAAAACGTTTGAATTTAACATATTTTATTAATTTATTATAAACATAACCCAAGAAGTGGTGAATGTTTGCTAATTTTACACTTTAATACTTAAATAATGCCAAAAACAATAAAAAAAGTTGGTGTTCTAACATCGGGAGGTGACTCACCAGGAATGAATGCCGCAATACGATCAGTTGTTCGAACATGCGCTTATCATAATATAGAATGCATAGGAATTTATAGAGGGTATCAGGGAATGATTGAAGGAGACTTCAAAGAAATGGGACCCCGAAGCGTAAATAATATTGTAAACAAAGGTGGAACGATTCTGAAATCAGCTCGTTCAGTTGAGTTTAGAAGCCCAGAAGGTAGAAAAAAAGCACACGAGAATCTTTTAAAAGCCGGAGTTGATGCTTTGGTTGTTATTGGAGGAGACGGAAGTTTTACCGGAGGATTAATCTTTAATTCAGAATATGGTTTTCCAGTAATGGGAATCCCGGGTACAATTGATAATGATATTTTTGGAACCAGTCATACTTTAGGTTATGATACAGCCTTAAATACTGTTGTAGATTGTATCGATAAGATCAGAGATACTGCAAGTTCGCATAACCGTCTGTTTTTTGTAGAGGTTATGGGTAGAGATGCAGGTCATATTGCTCTTAATGCCGGAATTGGAGCCGGTGCCGAAGAAATTCTTATTCCTGAAGAAGATTTAGGTTTAGACCGATTATTAGATTCTCTTCAAAAAAGTAAAGCTTCAGGAAAATCATCAAGTATCGTAGTGATCGCCGAAGGAGATAAAATTGGTAAAAACGTTTTCGAACTAAAAGATTACGTAGAAGCCAACCTGCCTGAGTATGATGT
Source organism: Flavobacterium sp. T12S277 (assembly GCF_048514875.1). NCBI lineage: Bacteria > Pseudomonadati > Bacteroidota > Flavobacteriia > Flavobacteriales > Flavobacteriaceae > Flavobacterium > Flavobacterium sp. T12S277. The sequence goes on from NZ_JBLYEG010000008.1 coordinate 18,193, forward strand.
TAGGGTATCTGTGTTAGGACACATGCAGCGAGGTGGTTCTCCATCTTGTTTTGACCGTGTTTTGGCAAGCCGTTTAGGAGTAAAAGCGGTAGAATCCTTAATAGAAGGAAAATCAAATTATATGGTTGGTTTGCAGGCTGACAAAGTTGTTTTGACACCTCTTGAACAGGCAATTAAAGGTAAATCTGAGATTGACAGAGAATTGTTAAGAGTGTCCGATATCATGTCGACATAAAAAAAAGTTTAAAAAGGAAAGAAGTTTATTGTGAGGAAATTAGACTTTGAATTAGTGTAATAAAAAACAAAAAATTAAGTAAAATGTCAAAAGTAAAATTAGGAATAAACGGATTTGGACGTATCGGAAGAATCGTTTTTAGAGAAACTTTCAATAGAGATAATGTAGAAGTAGTAGCAATCAATGATTTGTTAGATGTAGATCACTTGGCTTACTTGTTAAAATATGATTCAGTTCACGGTCGTTTCAATGGAACTGTAGAAGTAAAAGAAGGAAAACTTTACGTAAACGGAAGAAATATTCGTATCACTGCTGAAAGAAACCCTGCTGACTTAAAATGGAACGAGGTTGATGTAGATGTAGTGGCTGAATGTACTGGTATTTTTACTACTATCGAAACGGCAAACGAACACATCAAAGGAGGTGCTAAAAAAGTAATCATTTCTGCTCCGTCTGCTGATGCTCCAATGTTTGTAATGGGAGTAAATCATGAAACGGCAAAAGCTACAGATTTAGTAGTTTCTAATGCTTCTTGTACTACAAACTGTTTAGCTCCTTTAGCTAAAGTAATTCACGATAATTTCGAAATTGTTGAAGGTTTAATGACAACAGTTCACGCAACAACTTCAACTCAAATGACAGCTGATGGTCCTTCAAGAAAAGACTGGAGAGGTGGACGTGCTGCAAGCATCAACATCATTCCTTCTTCAACTGGAGCTGCTAAAGCTGTTGGAAAAGTAATTCCTGCTTTGAATGGAAAATTAACAGGAATGTCTTTCCGTGTTCCTACTGCTGACGTTTCTGTAGTAGATCTAACTGTAAAAGTAGCCAAAGAAACTTCATACGAAGAAATTATGGCTGTTTTGAAAAACGCTTCTGAAACTACAATGAAAGGTATCTTAGGATACACAGAAGATGCAGTTGTTTCTCAGGATTTTATTTCTGACAAAAGAACTTCAGTTGTAGATGCAGGTGCAGGAATCGGTTTAAATTCAACTTTCTTTAAATTAGTATCCTGGTATGATAATGAGTACGGATATTCAAGTAAATTGATTGATTTGTCTGTGCATATCGCAGGTTTAAAATAATAATATATATTTTTGCAAAATCCCGTTATTGTATAGTAATGGGATTTTCTTATTTTGTTACTTCTTTAATTAATTTAAAAGCATACTTTTTATTTAGCTAAAGAAAAACCTAATCCAAAAACTAAATAAAATGAAATTAATAGTTGATAGTGGATCTACTAAAGCCGATTGGATTGCAATTGATGATAATGGAAAAGTATTATTCACCACACAAACTTTAGGATTAAATCCTGAAATTCTTGACGGTCCGGAAATAATCGAAAGATTAAACGATCGTTTTGATATTTTACAAAATAAAAAAACCGCCACACATTTGTTCTTTTACGGAGCAGGTTGTGGGACAGACCGAATGAAAACAGAGCTTTCGCAAATATTTCAGCAATATTTTGAGAATGCAATCGTAGAAGTTCAGGAAGATACTTATGCTGCGGTATATGCAACAACTCCAAAAGGAGAAGCTGCGATTGTAAGCATCCTTGGAACAGGTTCTAACTGTAGCTTTTTTGATGGAAAAGTATTGCATCAGAAAGTACAGTCGTTAGGGTTTATCGCCATGGACGATTGTAGTGGAAATGTTTTTGGAAAAGAATTAATCAGAAAGTACTATTTCAATAAAATGCCAAAAGAACTGGCTGTTGAATTTGAGAAAGAGTATAATTTAGATCCTGATTTTATCAAGAATAAATTGTACAAAGAACCGAATCCAAATGCTTATTTAGCGACCTTTGCAAAGTTCTTAATCAAACACAAAGACACGCAGTTTTGCAGAAAGATCATCTTCAAAGGCATGAAATCTTTTGTTAAAAATTACATCAAGCAATTTGATAATTGCAAAGAAGTTCCGGTTCATTTTGTAGGTTCTATCGCTTTTTATCTAAAAGAAGAATTACAGGAAACTTTTGATAAGTATGAACTTCAATTGGGTAATGTTTTAAGAAGGCCTATTGATGGATTAATTGCGTACCACGTTGCAAATCAATAAATAGAATTAAAATATGGAAATTGCTATTATAGCTCACGATGGAAAAAAGGCAGACATGGTTCAGTTTTTGAATAAAAACAAAGACTTGCTGCTTCAGGAAAACATTAAATTAATCGCAACGGGAACTACAGGAAGCAAAGCTGTTAATGCTGGTTTTAAGGTAAAAAGAATGCTTTCCGGACCAATGGGGGGTGATGCACAAATTGCTGCAAGAGTAGCCGAGGGGAAAACAAAAATGGTTTTCTTCTTTAAAGATCCTCTGGCAAGTCATGCTCATGAAGTCGATATCAACATGTTAATTCGTGTTTGCGATGTGCATAATGTACCTCTGGCAACAAATGAAGCTTCGGCGCAGCTGCTGTTAAATGCTATCGCCTTGCAATTATAGAATTTCTATTTTTAGATATAATAAAAAAACCATTACGAGCTGTAATGGTTTTTTTTGTTTCAGGTTTCAAATTGCTGTCTAATACTTTATTAATTTTGAGGATTAATTAAAACTTGATTCCTGCGCTTAAGCCATAGGAGCTGTATATGAGGTCGCCTGGGGTTTCATGATTGTAATTAAACAAAGGTTTTGCATCATCTAATCTCAGAAATTGTTGTTCTTTAAAAAGATTAATAGAAAGGCTAAAAGAATCTCCTTTAATGATTGGTAATCCGATGCCAATCCTTGCATTGGTACCATTTCTAAATTGATTTTTATTCAAACTAAATTGATTGCTTAAGCTTGCGTAGGTATATATGTTTTTTGTGTCTACAAAAAAGAATTTTAGAATTCCTCCTAATTCCAAAATAGAAAAATCTGGAGAGGTGTAGTTTTTATAACCTGTTAGTATTCCGATGCTCAATTTTTTAAAAAGCATATAATTGTAGGTGTATGTAAAACCAATTGCTGGTTTCTTGACGTTTAATTGTTCGTCCCAAACTGTATGTTTTTCGGTATCAGCACCCAAATAACTGTAACTATATTTTGCCCTTTTATGAATGATCAGATCAAACTGAGTATCCGAATACCATTTTTTTAGAGGTATATCCTGAGTGTAGCCAATAGAATTTATGAGCGTTATAATTAGTATTATTATTTTTTTCATTTTTTTGTTGAATTATATTTTGTTCATCCTATTGCCGCTCCATATATCTCTTCGACGACCAAGGGCATAGAAATCCAGTTCATAGTAATTGTAGTTTCTAAAGCTTTGTCCTTTAGCTATTTTTAATGAAAAACTATTGCTCCCTGTTGCACCTGTTGGATTAACGGATGTGGGAGTGCTATAGTTAAGATTGTTTGAATAAGTAATAAGGAACTCTAAAATTTGACTATCAAATTTTCTTTCAATTTTATTGGTGTTGAGAGCTTTGTATCTTTCACCAAAATAAAGCACTTCAATTTCGTTAGCATTTTTTTGATGGGTGATTACAAATTCCTTCTTCGGATCACTATTAATTGCCTTTTTCAAAAAATTAATGCCCAAATTATACAATTGTTTAATGTTTGATTCACTATTTATTTGGTAATACGGATTAGGAAGTTGTCTAATGTATATATTTAGTATATTATTGTTATTAAATTTAAAAAATGGTAAGCCTGTTCCGGAAGTTATATTGACAAGTTTGAAGTTGTTGCCATCACCTAACACTTGATAATAATTATTGTACATGTATATTGGAGGTAATGATTCTGTCGTGAAAGGATTGTAAGTATTAATTTTTGGATCTGGATAATTATACTTTAATAATACTCTGTTTATTCCAAGATGTAATTCATCTGCTTCAGATTTAAACCAAATTCCGAATCTTTTTACCTGAACTCTTGTTTGAACACCAATTGAGCTGTATATGCCCCATGATTGATTCCAAAATTCAGTTTTTATTCTGTGCGAATTGTCAAAATAATTAATGCAGGACCTGTTAGTGCCAAATAAACTTTGAAACCAGCTGGTATCATGAAGACCGTCACATATAGGTAAATTATTTATTTGATTTTGTACTATTTGATCTTCCGTTAATTGTGGTATGGAGGTTAAAATGGAGGGATTTGGAAAAGGAATTTGTATTGAACGGCAATCAATATCTATAGGAGCTATAAATCTTGATATTTTGGAATCTAAATTTGTATTGCCTCCATATTGGCTGCGAGATGTACAGGGATCAAAATCTGTCAGAGCCCCTTTTTTTGTTTTTAGTGATGATTTAAAATTATAGTGCTCTTTAAGATAATTTTTTAAGTATGTAGTATCACTTATATGTATGGATAGTACACCGAGATCTTTTGTGATTTTGTAAATTGAATCTCCAACTATAATTTCGTTGTTTTGGTTTATAACTGCGGCAAAATATGGATCAGGAATAGTACTGTCTTCTTCCGGAGTTTCATGGGCATCGTTAGACTTCTGTAGTTCTTTCTTTTTGTTAGAGAGTTTTGAAATTAGGATTTCATTTTTTGGATCCACTATTGGGGTGTTTGATAGGAATCCTTTCTCATAAATTTTTTCAAATTGATCTTCTAAGTCTTTTGTGTTTTTCTTTTTGAAATTTTCAAGATCACTTTTTAGATTTTCTCTCGAGGAAAAGTAAAATCTACCGTTAATGACAGTTCCATTAATAAAGCTTTTAGTTGCTGAATTTTGCAGGTTTGAAGGTTCATTTTGACAGGACAAAATAAAACAGAATAGCACTAGGCAGGATATTCTTTTAGCTGTTTTAAACATAATTTTATCATTTTTAAATTTATAAAATGTAAAATTTGTTTTTGGGCCTAATGAGGGAATTCAAATATATAAAGAAAAATCCTATAAAATGTTGATTTATTGGTTTTTTACAGTTTTATGATTTTAAGTGTTAGGGGGAATAATATTTTTAACGAGTGATACTCATGAAGTCGATATCAATATGTTAATTCGTGTTTGCGATTTACATAATGTGCCTCTGGCAACAAATGAAGCTTCGGCGCAGTTGCTATTAAATGCTATCGCTTTGCAATTATAGAATTTCTATTTAGATATAAAAAAAACCATTACGAACTGTAATGGTTTTTTTGTTTCAGGTTTCAAGTTTCAGGTTGTGCTCAAAGTGTCAAACTTGAAACTTGAAACTTGAAACTTGGAATTTGGAATTTGGAATTTGAAATTTCAAATAATTCTTATTGTACTGCGATTATCGAAATCTCAACATTTACATTTTTTGGTAAGCAGGCAACCTGAACAGTTTCACGTGCAGGAGCTGTTTTTTCGTTAAAATAAGAACCGTAAACCGTGTTTATTGCTCCAAAATTATTCATATCCATAATGAAGATAGTTGCTTTAACCACATTTTCAAAAGTCATATCGGCAGCTTCTAAAATTGCGGCAATATTCTCCATTACTTGTTTTGTTTCATCATTGATGTTGTCCGTAATAAGCTCGCCAGAAGCCGGATTGATAGCAATCTGACCTGATGCATAAAGTGTGTTTCCTGATAATACGGCCTGGTTGTAAGGACCAATTGGCGCTGGTGCTTTTTCAGTAAAGATGATTTTTTTCATAATAAATTATTTTTGTTCGATCGTTTATCGATTTGAAGTACTACGCTTGTTCCATTTGATGTCGCTCAACATTCCGGATTTAATTCCAATAAAGAAATTCCAGTTTGAGTTTGGACCAATTGGCGTCCAGTTAAATGCCATTCTCCAGCTTAATAAATCTCTTTCAAAACGAAACTGCGTAAAAGTAACCCCTTTTTGTACAAAATCGTAACCCGTAGAAACTCCGCCTTTCCATTTAGGAGTGATATCCATATTGGCAGATATCATGATAGAATTTCCGGTAATCTTATTTTCTCTGGCGGCATTCGAATAGGTTAGAGAGTAGGCCATCGTCATATCCCATGGAAGTTTAGAGCTGAAAAATTCGCTTATCACGTCTTTATCATCATCCTTCTCGTTAGCAAACTGGCTGTTTCGTGGATCATTTAAGTCGGTATTTGTTCCGAATAAGTCATCATTACGACCACCATTTCGCTGGCTTTGTGTGTTCTTTTCTTCCTTTGTTCCCTTGTTTGAAAACGAATAGTTTAAAGTAACATTGGCACTGGTTAATCTGAATAAACTTCCGCCGTTGTCAATGTTGAAAACATTCATAACATGCCCTGCATTGTCAATTGCATACGGGTTTAAAACAGCCCCGAAATTGACATTCATTTTATTGTCTAAAAGCTGTGTTCCACCGCTTACAATTACAGGCTGCCAGGCTAAAGTTTCTTTTCCGTCAGCATTAAAATTATAACTCGTACTAAAGTTTAAATTGTTTAATAACATGATCTTTTTCGGCTCTGTCTTTGTGCTGTCACGATCTCTTACTTTGGCTTCAAAAGTGTTGCTTAAGGCAAAGGATACGATATTGGAGTTGTTGTTGCCCGGAGCGCCAAAAATACCTTCATCAAATCTGGAGTACGTATTAATTTTTCCGGTTGCGTCAACGGTATAATTGTCATAATACTGATTGAAACTAGGCGTATATGAATACGTTATGTTTGGTCTCATGACGTGGCGTACAGACTGAATTTTTTTGTCTTCACCAAAATTGAAAGTACCATAAATTGTAGTTCCTAAGTTGGTGCTAAAGTTATAAGTTCTAAAAGCATCAAACCCATTTATAGTAGATGTTACGGCTTGTCCTTTAGTCGCATCATAATTTCTGGCAATGGTTTTAGTTACCCAGGTTTCCTGATAATTGGTAGAGGCTCCTGCACTAAAGTATTTAAACAGCTTGAAATTGGTACTAATAGGAATACTGTGCTGCATTCCTATTTTAGCATCTCTAAACATTTGTGGTTTGAAAAACAAAGAATCTGTTGTAGAAATACTGTTTTTACCGCTTAGGTTATATTGAAAATTGATGTTTTTGATGAAACCTTTTTTAACACCGTCTTTTCCAACAAACGGGTACACACGATCCACACTGGCTTGCAGAGTTGGTAACGTCATGTCGATTTTTTCCGTTTGTGTATTTTGCGAGTGTGTTGCCGTTAAAGAGATTCGTGCCTGAGGTATCGTATTGAATGTTTTGTTGTATGAGATGGATGAATTTAAAGTGTTATTTAAATTTGATCCTATATTCGCCTGGTTGATAGAGCGTTTGAAATACTTACTACTACCCATGTTTACAGAGGCAGAAAAGGTAGAATTAGGATTTGCTTTCGTATCTTTTGAATGCGACCACTGAATGTTGTAGATTTTTTCTTTAGAATAATCAGGGTAACCGCGTTCGCTGTTGATTAAATTTTCATAACGGATATTAAGATTTCCTCTGTACTTGTACTTTGTAGCGTATTGCGATTCAAAACGCATGGCGTAACTACCATTGGTGTAGTAGTCACCCAAAACAGTCAGGTCGTAATTGTCGCTTAATGCAAAATAGTAACCTCCATTCTGTAAAGAGAATCCTCTTGTATTAGAGTCGTTGTAGCTTGGTAGAATAATACCCGAAACACTCTTTTCCTGACTCATCGGGAAATAGGCAAAAGGCAATGCCAGAGGAGTAGGTACATCGGCAATAACCATATTGGTTAAACCGGTGATTACTTTTTTACCCGGAATAAATTTTACTTTATTGGTTTGAAAGTAGTATTCAGGATTGTCAATGTCCTTGGCAGTTGTAAAACGGGCACCACGCAAAAAGTAAACCGAGTCGTTTTCTTTTTTGGTAACCGCTGCTTTAATTTTAAATTCTCCCTGTTCGGTTCTCGAATTATAGATTAAAGCTTTTTTGGTTTTAAAGTTAAATCGGATAGAATCCGGCTGAACTTCGCTGGCTCCCTGTTTGAAATTTGGATATTGTATCAAAACACCTGCAGAATCTCGGATACGTCCGGCGTAAACTTCTTCCTTTTCCATGTTTAAAACAATGATTCCCGATTTTAGTTCTACATCTTTATAGTAAAGTTCGGCTTCATTATATAAGGTAAGCGTTTTTGCTTTTTTGTCGTATTTCGCGTAATCTTTCGCTTTATATTTGGTAACAGCGTCCAGAAAATTCTTTTTGGCTTTAACCGTATCCAGCTTTATAGTGTCTGTTGTAGCGGCTTCAGGTTTGACTGGAGCAACAGTTGTAGGTTTATCTGTTTGTTTTACAGTGGGTAAAGACTTCTTTTTGTTTTTTATCTCTTGCGAATATAAATTACCACATCCTAAAGTTAGGAAAAATGATAATAAAACGATATTAAATAAGTTTGTATGCAAAGGTTTAAATGCTATTTTTGTAAAATTATGGCTTGTTTTTTGACATGTCAAACTTACATATAATTTTTTGTCAAAAATAATCAATTGTAAAAATTATAGCTGTTGCGTTTTATTAAAATTAACTTTTAGATTTATGAATAGATTTAACAAAATTAAAGTAATATTTACTTTTTTTCTAACGATATTGTCTTTTTGTGCTTATAGCCAGGCAAATGTTTTTAAGGTAACACTTGATGCTGGACATGGTGATCACGACTTTGGGGCTGTTTACAGCGGACGAATTGAAAAAAATATTGCTTTGGCTATTGTTCTAAAAGTGGGTAAAATCTTAGAAGGAAGTCTAAATGTTCATGTGATTTATACGCGTAAAACAGATGTTTTTATCGATTTGGTTGAAAGAGCCAATATTGCCAACAGAGCCAATTCGAATATTTTTGTCTCTATACATTGTAATGCCAATAAAAATACTGCTGCAGACGGAACAGAGACCTATGTAATGGGTTTGAGTAAAGTAGCATCGAATCTTGAAGCTGCGAAAAAAGAGAACTCCGTAATTACCTTAGAAAAAGATTATAAACGTAAATACGAAGGTTACGACCCAAACTCTCCTGAATCCATGGTTGGAATGACTTTAATGCAGGAAGAATATTTAGACAATAGTATTTCGCTGGCTAGTAAAATCGAAGATAATTTTGATAAACTTGGAAAAAAATTAAGACAGGGAGGTGTGAAACAAGCTCCTTTTATGGTACTTCATAAAGCCTATATGCCTAGAGTCTTAGTAGAAACCGGATTTGTATCTAATCCGACAGAAGGAAATATTTTAAATTCAGAGGAAGGACAAAATGATATTGCAAAAGCGATAGCCGAAGCAATCTTGAGTTACAAGAGTGAATATTTTGGTTCAGGTACTCCTGAAATAGTAGAGGCAAAACCGGCAAAAGATACTTCGACTCCGGCAAAACCGAAAGAGGTGGAAAACACTGCAGCAGTCAAAAACGCTCCAAAAGGAACATTCTTCAAAGTACAGCTTATCGCAAGTATTAAAAAAACACCGCTAGAGCCTAGAAATTTTAAAGGACTTAAAAACGTAACAATGTTATTCGAAAATAATATTTACAAATATTTCTATCAGGAAACTTCAAGTTACGATGCTGCCAAAAAATATTTGGAAGAAGCTAAAGATAAAGGATATGGAGCCGCGTTTTTGGTTGCAACCAAAGATGGAGAAAAGATCAGTATTCAAGACGCCATTAAATAATAGCTTCTAGTTCGAATATTTATATTAATTTTGTACAAACACTAAGAATTTTGAAACTAACAAGAGAAATTAAAACGGCTATTTTAGTCATCGCGTCAATTTTATTATTTATTTGGGGCTATAGTTTTTTAAAAGGCAGAGACCTTTTTACAAATTACAAGACATTATATGTAGAATATGATAATGTAGAAGATTTGTCAGCATCAGCTCCCGTTACCATAAACGGACTTATTATTGGTAAAGTAACTAAAATTACAATCAATGAAGTAACAGGGAAATTATTAGTTGAACTTCAATTAAAAACTGATTTTCCAATTTCTAAAACAAGTCAGGCATCTTTATACTCCCCAAGTTTAATTGGTGGAAAACAGATCAAGATTATTCCAAACCTAACAGACAAAGAACCTGCTGCTGACGGGCAGACTTTAACTCCTGTTGTGGAATTAGGACTAAAAGAATCTTTAGGTGGAAAAATTGAGCCTATTCAGATAAAATTAGAGAAAATGTTGGTGAATATTGACAATCTGGTTTCCGGATTGAACAATGTTTTAGACAAAAAAGGACAAGAGGATCTGAAGAAAACTTTAGCCGAACTGAGCCAAACTATGGAGCAGTTTCACAAAGCTTCGGGAAGTATCAATTCGATCCTGGATACCAATAAAGGACAGATTAACGGAGTGGTAACCAACTTTAATAAAATGTCAAGTAACTTTAATAAAATATCAGATTCTTTAAACAAGGCAGATTTAGGAAAAACAGTTAGAAACCTAGATCAGACTTTGGCTAAAGTTGACGGTCTTATGAGTAATTTAAACTCAGGAAAAGGTACTGCCGGTAAATTGTTAAATGACGATGCTTTGTATAATAATTTAGCGAAAACTTCAAAAGAGCTTGAATTATTGTTACAGGACGTTCGTCTTTACCCGACACGTTATGTAAATGTTTCTCTTTTCGGAAAGAAAAACAAACCTTATGTAGCACCAACTGAAGAAGCTAACCCAACTACTAAAAATTAATTAGAATGAGTTATTTAGATAATATTTTATTCGCTATACTTCTTATTATTGGTTTCGGTTTTTTTGCATCGAGCGTGAAAAAAATCATCCGAAATATTAATCTGGGAGTAGATGTAAACCGAAAAGATAATTCTAAAGCACGTTGGAAAAACATGGCATTGATTGCTCTTGGGCAGTCAAAAATGGTGAGACGCCCTGTAGCTGGAATACTTCATATCTTTGTTTACGTTGGTTTTATAATTATTAATATCGAATTACTCGAGATCATTATCGACGGGTTGTTTGGAACACATAGAATTTTTGCGCCTTATTTAGGAGTAGTATATGATGTTTTAATTGCCTCATTTGAGATATTAGCGGTACTTGTAATTTTTGCTGTTACTGTTTTTTGGATCAGAAGAAATGTAATTCGATTAAAACGTTTCATAAACCCTGATTTAGATGGTTTCCCAAAAAGTGATGCCAATTACATTTTGTATTTCGAAACCGTTTTGATGATGTTGTTTTTGTTAATGAACGCTTCCGATCTGCATTTACAGAATGTTCCGGATGCTGTTTTTCATAAAGCAGGCAGCTTTCCAATCAGTCAGTTTATAGCACCAATTTTTAACGGAATGTCGAATGAATTGGTTGTGCTATTATTTGAAGTCTTTTGGTGGTTGCATATAGCGGGTATTTTGGTTTTTATGAACTATTTGTACTTCTCTAAACATTTGCATATTCTTTTGGCGTTCCCGAATACCTATTTTGCCAACCTGAATCCGGAAGGACAGTTTGATAATTTAGAGTCAGTAACGAAAGAGGTAAAGTTAATGATGGATCCAAATGCAGATCCGTTTGCGGCTGCTCCAGTTGATGAAAATGCTGCTCCGGCAAAATTTGGAGCAAGTGATGTTCAGGATTTAAACTGGGTTCAGCTTTTAAATGCTTATACCTGTACAGAGTGTGGTCGTTGTACGTCATCATGTCCGGCAAATCAAACGGGTAAAAAATTGTCTCCTCGTAAAATTATGATGGATACAAGAGATCGTTTGCAGGAAGTGGGTAAAAACATAGACGCCAATAAAGGAGTTTTTGTTCCGGATAATAAAACATTATTAAACGATTATATCACTCCTGAAGAATTATGGGCTTGTACATCTTGTAATGCCTGTGTAGAGGAATGCCCTGTAAACATCAGTCCGTTGTCTATTATTATGGACATGCGTCGTTATTTGGTAATGGAACAAAGTGCTGCTCCAATGTCATTGAATGCCATGATGACGAATATCGAAAACAACGGAGCACCTTGGCAATACAGCCAGCAGGACCGCTTGAATTGGAAAAACGAAAATTAAGAAAAAAGTTTAATTGGTTATTGGTTCAACCCTTTAATCGATTGGAATAAAATATAAGGTTTTTTAGTAGGGTTATGGCAATGAGTGCGATTAACCAAATAAACAATTAACCGATTTAACAACAAAAGAAGATGTCAGAAAGTTTAGTAGTGCCAACAATGGCTGAAATGCTAGCCCAGGGAACACAACCGGAAGTTTTATTTTGGGTGGGTTGCGCAGGGAGTTTTGATGATAGAGCAAAGAAAATTACAAAAGCATTTGTACGAATCTTAAATCGTACTAACGTTTCGTTTGCGGTTTTGGGTACGGAAGAAAGCTGTACCGGAGATCCTGCAAAACGTGCCGGAAATGAGTTTTTGTTTCAAATGCAGGCCATGATGAATATCGAGGTGCTTAATGCATATGAAGCCAAAAAAATTGTGACCGCTTGTCCGCATTGTTTTAATACTTTAAAAAATGAATATCCGGAATTAGGAGGTCAGTACGATGTTATTCATCATACCGAGTTTTTAAAGTCATTAATCGATGATGGCAGATTGACCGTTGAAGGTGGTCAGTTTAAAGGGAAGAAAATCACTTTTCATGATCCTTGTTATTTAGGAAGAGCAAATAAAGTATACGAAGCACCAAGAGACTTAATTCAGAAACTGGATGTTGAGCTGGTTGAGATGAAGCGCTCAAAAGCAAACGGATTATGTTGTGGAGCTGGTGGAGCACAAATGTTTAAAGATGCCGAACCGGGAAATAAAGAAGTGAACGTTTTGCGTACCGAAGATGCTTTGGAAGTAAAACCGGATATTATTGCAGCCGGATGTCCGTTTTGCAACACGATGTTAACCGATGGTATTAAACATCAGGAGAAAGAAGGGCAAGTGAAAGTAATGGATATTGCAGAGTTAATTGCAAATGCACAGGATTTGTAGAAGGAGGGGCTAAGGTTCTGAGGAGCTAGGGAACTAAGTTTTTTTACTTGAAACCTGAAACCTGAAATCTGAAACTTCCCCAATCTAAAATCAACAATCAACAATCTAAAATTAAAAAATGTATATACCTTTTGAAAATTTACCTGGTGAATCCAGAGTCTGGATTTATCAATCAAACAGAAAGTTTTCTGAGGAAGAATTTTCTGAAATAGAAGCCGATCTGAAAACTTTTGTAGAAGGTTGGGCAGCACACGGAACAAGTCTGGAGGCTTCGTACCTGTTGAAATACAACCGATTTATTATTTTGGCTGTAAATCAGGAAGTACAGGCAGCAACAGGTTGTTCGATCGATAGCTCGGTGGAATTTATCCAAAGCTTAGAAAAAAAGTACAACGTTGATTTGTTAGACAAAATGAACGTGACTTTTAAACTGGGTGAACATATCGCGCACAAACCTTTAATCGATTTCAAGAAAATGGTTAAAGACAAATCAGTATCAGAGAATACAATTGTATTTAACAATCTGGTAAATAATATTGAAGAATTCAATGAATCATGGGAAGTTCCTGCTGCCGACAGTTGGCATAGCAGATTTTTCTAAGAAATATTCAGAATAAAGAAAAGGCGTAAAATTTAGATTTTGCGCCTTTCTTGTTTTGAAGGAATTATTCTAAACCCGACAGGTTTTTAAAACCTGTCGGGTTGAATATGTCAAACTAATTGAAGAAAGTTTGGTAATGGAATTTTTGAAAATAAAAAGCTTTTAATGATGGAAAATTTTGATGCTTGTTATCGATGGATAAAAGTTAGAGATGGAAGATTGTATTTGGGTTTTGTTACTTTAGATGTTAGAAAGAATGAAATTGGGAATGAAATCATAGAAAATTATTCCGGAGAAGGATTTTGTAATAATTCTTTAGATGTTGAGGAACAAGGATTGGCTACATGGAAAATTGGTTTGATTAAGGGTTTGCAGTTTGCACTGTCTCATAGTTCTGATTTTTGGACAATTAAAATTAATAAGTTAAGTGGGAAGCCTTTTATGGATACTAATCCGACCATTATCGGTTATACCGGTATTTTAGCTTTTATAGAGCAATCAGATGTTTTAATTGATGAGCAAATCATTAAGGAGATTGAAGAGTTCGTTTACTCCAGCTGGTATAACGGTAATGAGAACAAAATCCCAAATTTTAGTGAATTGACTTTTGATTAGAGGAGTTTTTAAAACCTGTCGGGTTTGAAATCGAAAAATCTGAATCTATATATTCACAAAAATCTAACATTTTAAAAGATTAATTAAAAGCTATTTTTAAGTACTTTCGTAGTTACTAAATTTAATACATGAAAATAGCAATAGTTTGTTATCCGACATTTGGAGGTAGTGGTGTAGTTGCAACTGAATTAGGCCTTGAATTAGCCAGACGCGGACACGAAATCCATTTTATTACCTACAGTCAGCCGGTACGGTTGGCACTTTTAAATCCTAATGTTCATTATCACGAAGTAAACGTTCCTGAATATCCTCTTTTCCACTATCAGCCTTACGAGTTGGCGCTGTCAAGCAAATTGGTTGATATGGTGAAATTATATAAAATTGAAGTACTTCATGTGCATTATGCCATCCCTCACGCGTATGCGGGTTATATGGCGAAGCAAATGTTGAAAAATGAAGGAATTAATCTTCCAATGATCACTACGCTTCACGGAACTGATATTACGTTGGTTGGGAATCACCCATTTTATAAGCCTGCCGTGACCTTTAGTATCAATAAATCAGACTATGTGACTTCGGTTTCCCAAAGTTTGAAAGACGATACCTTGAAATTATTCAATATCAAGAATAAGATTAGAGTGATCCCGAATTTTATAGAACTGGATAAGATTAAAAAAGACCCTCAGGTACCTTGTCATCGTTATGTGATGGCGAAGGAAGACGAACGTATTATTACGCATATCAGTAACTTTAGAAAGGTGAAAAGAATACCGGATATTATTAAGATTTTCTATAATATTCAGAAAGAAATCCCGGCGAAACTGATGATGGTGGGGGATGGTCCTGAGAAAGAAAAAGCAGAAGTTTTATGTATGGAACTTGGCATTTACGACAAAGTGATTTTCTTTGGAAACAGTAATGAGATTGATAAAATCTTGTGTTTTACTGATTTGTTCCTGCTTCCATCAGAAACCGAAAGTTTTGGTTTGGCAGCTTTAGAAGCAATGTCAAGTGGAGTTCCCGTAATTTCGAGTAACTCAGGAGGTTTGCCGGAAGTTAATTTTGACGGATTTTCAGGTTATTTGAGTAATGTGGGTAATGTGGAAGAAATGGCCGCTAATGCAATCAAAATACTAAAAGATGATGATGTTTTAAATCAGTTTAAAGCAAATGCATTAGAAGTTGCCAAAAAATTTGACATCAAAACGATATTGCCTCAGTACGAAGCTTTGTATCAAAAAGCAATTAATGATTATAAACACGAAAAGCAGTAATCTTATAAAATTAACATAAATGAAAAAAGTAATTTCGATTCTGGTAATTTTAGTTTTGGTTTCTTGTGGAGTCCAAAAAACATCAGACGGGACTTCTAAAGTGCTGTATGAGGTGCTGACAGAGCAGTCTGACGGAGGTGGTAACATTAAATTTTTTGAAATTTTGACGGAGCCAAACGAAATCAAAATGTTAGAAAGCGATCCTCATCTGAAAGCAAAAATGAAACAGGATGATATCAATAACTCCAATTATGTGATCCTGAATATGGGAGAAAAGAATACCGGAGGCTATTCAATTGGTATTGAAAAAGTAGAAGAAACGGATAAAAACATCATCATAACCGTTAAAGAAAATAATCCGGCTGCAGATGCTATGGTGATGCAGGTTATTACGTATCCGTATACGGTAATCAAAGTGCACTCTAAGAAAGAGATTATTGTGAAGTAATTTTGAGTTATGAGTTGTGAGTTATAGCGTGTCAGGCTGAGCGTAGTCGAAGCCCTACCGCAAAGCTTCGACTACGCTCAGCCTGACAGTCGTTTTCGGCCTGACGGCCGTTTTTTCACTGTAAACATAAAAAAAACCTGTCGTTTGATTCGACAGGTTTTTTTTTATAACTATTTTTTAGTTGTATTTAGAATCTGAATTTTACGCCTAAACCAACGTCAAATCCAAAATTGTCATCGTCATAATATCCTGAACCAATTTCTGGTCTTGCATCTAATGACAAGGTAATTGGTGCTTCTTTAAATCTGTATTCGATACCAATATCTCCGGCTGCAAAAACATACGTTCCGTTATCTTTGTATCTGTTGTTGTTTGTATAATAGTCGTGGTTCCAGGTAGCAAGACCTCCACCAACACCAGCGTACCAGTTAAATCCTCCATCAATATTCCAAACCCATTGGTAAAGTGCTACTCCTTTGATCGCATCAACATCACTGCTGTTTCTCCAGCCTAAATCAAACTCCAGTCTGTTTTTTTGGTTTAATCCTAACTGATAAGATACTTCTCCGCCAAAACCGTTATTATCTCCTAAACGGATACCCAAGGCATGTTTTGAAATTTCTTGTGATTGTGCCGTAAATGCTAATCCTAATAGCATAAGGGCAGATAAAATGATTCTTTTCATAAAAATGGTTATTAATTTACGTCAAATGTAAGGGGTGTTATAATTTCCAAACGTATAGGATTATTGAAAATTGTTATATAATTCACATTTCCGCAAAGAACCAATATGAAGTGTAGAGTAGTTTTATCTGCTATAGGCTAGCGTGTTTAAAGGTTATTTTTTTAGGATAATAGAGGAAATTAGCTGAGAGCTTAGCGTGTCTTCCATTTCAAAGAGATTTTCTTCTTCGGTAAAATTGCTTTCGGCATACGAATATAATTTCCATCGTTTTTTATGGTACTCTAGAGCCGTGAGGTTTTCAACCCAATCCCCGGAATTGAGGTATAAAGTCGATCCGTGTTTGTTCTCTTTGGTAATGATTTTCGGTTCGTGAATGTGCCCGCAAATTACATAATCGTATTTTTTTTCAATGGCCAGATCGGTAGCTGTGGTTTCAAAGTCAGAGATGAATTTTACCGCCTTTTTAACGCTTGCTTTTATCTTTTTTGAAAAGGAGTAAGGTTCACGTCCTAATTTGGCCAGACACCAGTTGGCAAATCGATTGGTTAGAATCAGATAATCATATCCTAATCCGCCTAACTTAGCGATCCATTTAGAGTGCTGAACTGAGGCGTCAAATACGTCTCCGTGAAAAATCCATGCTTTTTTATCGTCCAGTTCCAGAACTAATTTATCGACCAATGCAAAATTCCCCATGTGCATATCGCTGAACTTTCGCAGAATCTCATCGTGATTTCCGGTAATGTAATACACTTTTGTACCCTTAGAAGCCATGCCAATAACGCGCTGAATGACTCTTAAATGCGATTTTGGAAAGTATGATTTTCTAAACTGCCAGGCGTCAATAATGTCGCCATTCAGGACTAATGTTTTAGGTTTAATGCTTGATAGGTAGTTGTTTAGTTCTTTAGCGTGACTTCCGTAAGTTCCCAAATGGACATCCGATAGAATGACCAATTCGACATTTCGTTTTTTCAATTTTTCTTTTTTTGAAGTTTGACAAATAAAAGAAAATTCGGTAGGATAAATTTTATCAAAAGGTTATCAAATTAGCGACAATTTTAAATAATTGTGATTTTTAATCTCGTTAACCTTTACTTAATAATACCAATTTTAAATTTTTTAATTTAATTCATAAAACTTACATTTGCTCAAAACAAACTACAATGGCAGGAAATAGCTACGGCACCCTATATAAAGTTACAACATTTGGAGAATCTCATGGTGAAGCTTTAGGCGGAATTATAGATGGTTGTCCATCTGGAATTGAACTTGATTTAGATGCAATTGAAGTTGAAATGTCCCGAAGAAAGCCCGGACAGTCAGCAATTGTAACACAACGTAAGGAGCCGGATGCGGTTCAGTTTTTATCAGGTATTTTTGAAGGTAAAACAACAGGAACACCAATTGGTTTTATTATTCCGAACACCAATCAAAAATCGGATGATTACTCCCATATAAAAGACAATTACAGACCTAGTCATGCCGATTATGTGTACGACCAAAAATACGGTTTTCGTGACTATCATGGTGGCGGAAGAAGCTCTGCAAGAGAAACTGCGAGCAGAGTAGTGGCTGGTGCGATTGCCAAACAAATGCTTCCTGAAATAAAAATTAACGCCTATGTTTCTTCGGTTGGTCCAATTCATTTGGATACGCCTTATCAGGAGTTAGATTTTTCTAAAATAGAAAGTAATCCTGTTCGTTGTCCGGATGAAAAATCGGCTGCGATTATGGAAGAATACATTCGCGATATCCGCAAACAGGGGGATACCGTTGGAGGTGTGGTTTCGTGTGTCGTTCAAAATGTTCCGGTAGGTTTAGGAGAGCCGGTTTTTGACAAATTGCACGCTGAATTAGGAAAAGCAATGCTTTCGATCAATGCGGTAAAAGGTTTTGAATACGGCAGCGGATTTTCGGGTTCTGAAATGAAAGGAAGTGAACATAACGATTTATACAATCCTGACGGAACAACAAAAACAAACCTTTCAGGAGGAATTCAGGGCGGAATCAGTAACGGGATGGATATTTATTTCAGAGTAGCCTTTAAACCAGTTGCGACTATCATGCAGACTCAGGATTCGTTAGATAACAAAGGAAATATTACACCAATGACCGGTAAAGGCCGTCATGATCCGTGTGTAGTACCTCGTGCTGTACCAATTGTTGAAGCAATGGCAGCGATTGTTTTGGCTGATTTTTATTTAATCAACAAAACCTATTAGTAAAAGTTAGGACATGAGGGTCTTAGTTTTTTAATTTAAAACAAACAAATTAATGCAAGTTACAGAAACTAAAAAGAAGCCTTTTCTAAAAGGATTAACAGGGCAAATTATAGTTGCAATGGTTCTTGGAGCCACTTTGGGAATTATTTTGCACAATTCGATTTCGCCTGAAGCAGCACAGTCTTTTAGCAATAAAATAAAAATGCTTGCCACGATCTTTATCAGATTGGTACAAATGATTATCTCTCCTTTGGTATTTACCACTTTAGTAGTGGGTATTGCTAAACTTGGAGATATTAAAACGGTGGGTAGAATTGGTGGAAAAGCGCTTGGATGGTTTTTTACTGCTTCCTTTATATCCTTGTTGATCGGATTGTTTTATGTAAACATTCTGGAGCCGGGTGTAGGTTTGAAACTGGATCATGTGGATATGGCTGCAGCTTCAGAAGTAACAGCCAAAACAAAAACATTATCGGTTGAGAATTTTGTGGAACACATCGTTCCTAAAAGTATTTTCGAAGCAATGGCGACCAACGAAATTTTACAGATTGTTGTATTTTCAATCTTCTTCGGATTAGCTGGTGCCTCTTTGGGAAGTACCGTAAAACCGGTAATCAATGCCTTAGACAAGACTTCGCATATCGTTTTAAAAATGGTAAACTATGTAATGAACTTCGCTCCAATTGGAGTTTTTGGAGCCATTGCGGGAGTATTTGCGATCAGAGATGCGGAAGAACTGGTGATTACTTATTTTAAATTCTTCGGATCGTTTTTAGTCGGAATCGGTACTTTGTGGGTGGTTTTAGTTGCAGTAGGGTATATTTTCTTAAAAGGAAGAATGACAGAGCTTTTAAAACGTATTACAGGGCCTTTGGCGATTGCTTTTGGTACAACGAGTAGTGAGGCTGTTTTTCCAAAATTAACGGAGGAATTGGAAGATTTTGGTGTGAAAGATAAAATTGTAGCATTCATGTTACCGCTTGGATACTCGTTTAACCTCGATGGTAGTATGATGTATATGACTTTTGCGAGTATTTTTATTGCTCAGTTTTATGGCGTACACCTGGATTTAGGAACTCAAATGGTAATGCTTTTGGTTTTAATGTTAACCAGTAAAGGTATTGCGGGTGTACCACGTGCAAGTTTGGTTGTAGTAGCGGCTACTTGCGGTATGTTTGATATTCCGGTTGAAGGAATTGCATTAATCCTGCCAATTGATCATTTTTGTGATATGTTCAGAAGTGCTACAAACGTTTTAGGAAATGCTTTGGCAACATCGGTTGTTGGGCAATGGGAGGATGATAAAGACACTGAAATTTCTTCGGAAAACGTATAATTAATTTTAGTATAGTAGGAAAAAACATCAATTCTTGTTAAAGTTTCAATAAAAAAGAAGCTGTATTTTTATAGGAAATACAGCTTCTTTTTATTTTTAATGTATATTTGATGAAATTAGCCTATTTATGCCCCGAATACGGATTTTTTTATTGTTGCTGATATGTCTGAATTGTTTTACCAATTCCGCTGCCGCACAATCCGAAACGATATCGGAAGCAAGGACCAATAAACTGGTCAAAGAGGCCTGGGAAGACTACAAGAAATCGAATTTTGAAAAATCACTCATCACTTCCCGCAAAGCATTAAACTATGCTACCGCCTCAAAAAATGATAATTTAATAGCAAAATCGTATAAAATAATTGCCGGGAATTACAATGAATTGTCGGAATTTGATAAAGCTATTTTCTTCTATAACAAAGGATTGTTCTACGCTAACCGCACCGATAATGATTCCTTAAAATACAGCCTTCATAATAATCTTGGTAATATTTATTGTTTCGAAAAGAAGCAATTCAACAAGGGAATTAATTATTATAAAAAATCCATCGCCTACAGCTTAAAATTAAATGAGATGTCGCAGGTCTATTTTACAAACGTAAATATAGCCTGGGCCTATTTTGATATTGCAGAGTTTAAGGCGGGCTACCCGTTTTTGAAGTTTGTAAACAGCAACAAAAGCAAATATGGAGATGAGTCGACAGAGATCGTTGTAAACATGTTAAACGGCATGTATGCGAGTTATAGTAACGAATACGATCTGGCCAATACTTTTTTTCTGAAAGCCATTCAGGCGGGTAAAAACAGTGAAGAAAAATCCGATCTGTCCTATGCGCATCAGGAATATTCTAAGTTTTTAAGTAAAATTGGAAGACACAAAGAAGCTTATGAGAATCTGGCTTCCTATAATGCTATAACGGCAGAATTGTACAATGAGGAAAAACTCAAAAAAGCTTCAATTGCGGGTTTTAATTTAGAATTAGACGAGTATAAAAGACAGATTGATAAGATTGAAAGCGAGAAAGATTCTCAATATCAAAGCCTTAAAAAGTCAAGAATTATTGTCGTCTTATTTGTACTGATTTCGCTGATTCTTTTAATTCTTATTATTACTTTAGTAAAAAACATCAGGTTTAAGAAAAAGCACAATGCCGAGCTTTTACGGGCAAAAGAAATTGCAGAGGAAGCCTCATTGCTCAAAACTCAGTTTATTTCGACCATAAGTCATGAACTCCGCACCCCGTTGTATGGCGTGGTGGGAATAACCAATATGCTGCTGGAAGAACACAAAGAACTGTCGAGAAGCCAGCATTTGAGTTCGTTGAAATTTTCGGCCAGGTATTTACTGTCGCTCGTAAATGATATTCTTCAGATTAATAAAATTGAGGAAAACAAAGTGATACTGGAGAATTTGACCTTCAATATTTCGGATGAAATTATGATGATCAAAAATTCACTCTCTTTTTTGGGGCAAAAAAACAATAATAAAATTACAGTTTCTATAGATCCCTGTATTCCGGAGTACCTCATTGGCGATAAGTTAAGGCTTGCTCAGATTTTGATGAACTTAGTCAGTAATGCGCTGAAATTTACCAAAGATGGGAAAGTCGAAATAATAGTAAAGCTTAACCGGTCGGAGGAAAAAATGTACTTTTTGGACTTTTTAATAAAAGACAATGGGGTTGGAATTGCAATTGTGGATCAGGGCAAAATTTTTGAAAAATTTGTACAGGTTGGCAGAAAAGATGAAGACTATCAGGGAACAGGCTTGGGACTGAGTATTGTAAAACGATTGTTGGGGCTTTTTGGAAGTACAATTGCACTGAAGAGTGAGATTGGTATGGGAACATCCTTTACGTTTACAATTCCTTTTGAGTTTGATCCTCAAAAAACAAAACAAATTATTGACGAAATAGAAGTGGATTTGAGTTCAAACGAAGTATATAAAATTTTAATTGTAGAAGATAATCTCATTAATCAGCTGGTGACCAAAAAGATTATCGAAAAACACAATTACATCTGCAAAGTAGTTGATGACGGTTTCTCGGCTCTGAAGATACTGGAGGACGAGAGTTTTGACCTGATTTTAATGGACATCAATATGCCTTTGATGAATGGGTTTGAAACGACCAAAAGAATTCGTTTGAGTGGGCTTAAAACGCCTATAGTAGCACTAACAGCCTTTGATAAGGATGAGATTACAGACGAGGCCATTTCGTCGGGAATAAACGATATTATTATTAAGCCGTTTGAACCTGTAAGGCTTTTTAAAATTATGAATTACTTAATATTGGAAGCAAAAAACGCCGGTTAGTACCAGCGTTTTTTGTTTTGCTTAGAAGCATTTGATTTTCTCGATTTATGAGCACCACCGCTTTGGTTCGAGTTTTTAGGCTTCTCTTCCGTTGCTTCCGGACTTCCGGAGTGCCATGGGTAAGGGTGATCTGTAATCGTTTTTACATCTACCTTTATTAATTTTTGAATGTCTTTCCAGTAAGGCTGCTCGTCTTTACCACAAAACGAAATGGCAATTCCTCCGTTTCCTGCACGTCCGGTACGCCCGATACGGTGTACATAAGTTTCCGGGATATTTGGTAAATCAAAGTTGATTACAAATGGCAACTGGTCAATGTCGATTCCTCTTGCGGCAATATCTGTCGCAACAAGAACACCAACTTCTTTGTTTTTAAAAGCATCCAAAACACGTTGTCTTGCATTTTGAGATTTATCTCCGTGAATCGCTTCAGCTGGAATGTCTTTTTTGCGAAGCGCTTTAACCACATTATCAGCACCATGTTTGGTTCTTGAAAAAACCAGTACATTGGATAGATTTTCATTTTTGATCAAATGATACAGTAAGTTTCTTTTCTCTGTTTTTTCTACAAAATAAATGCGTTGTTCAACGGTTTCTGCTGTAGATGAAACTGGTGAAACTTCTACTTTCGCAGGATCCTTTAAAAAC
Source organism: Flavobacterium sp. T12S277 (assembly GCF_048514875.1). Classification (NCBI taxonomy): domain Bacteria; kingdom Pseudomonadati; phylum Bacteroidota; class Flavobacteriia; order Flavobacteriales; family Flavobacteriaceae; genus Flavobacterium; species Flavobacterium sp. T12S277. The sequence continues at coordinate 41,398 of NZ_JBLYEG010000008.1, forward strand.
ATTTCGGCCAGTTCGCGAATCGCAATCGGCATAGTAGCCGAGAACAATAAAGTCTGTCTGTTTTTAGGAGTAAGTTTTACAATTTTTTTCACGTCATTGATAAAACCCATATCCAGCATCTGATCGGCTTCGTCTAACACCAAAGTGTGTAAATGATCCAGATCCAGAAATCCCTGTTTGTGTAAATCAAGTAATCGGCCCGGAGTAGCAACTAAAATGTCAACTCCATTTTTTAGCGTATCTACCTGCGGATTTTGCGAAACTCCTCCAAAAATGGTCAATTGCGTTAAGTTGGTATATTTGGCATAAGTATCAAAACTTTGTCCAATCTGAACCGCTAATTCACGTGTAGGAGTAACTATAAGGGCGCGAATTTGTTTGGCTTTTTTAGAAGAACCTACAATTCGGTGTAACTGATGTATGATTGGAATAGCAAATGCTGCTGTTTTTCCTGTACCTGTTTGTGCGCAACCAATTAAATCCCTTCCCGATAAAACGATCGGAATAGATTGTTCCTGAATAGGAGTGGGGTTTAGGTAGCCTTCTTCAAATACGGCTTTTTGTATACTTTTTGAGAGTGATAGATCTTCGAATAACATATCTTACATATTAAGAATTTAGTTTTAAGTACTAAAATTCTGTGCAAAGATAGGTTTATTCGGTTAATCCTTTATTTGAATATCATTTTATTTGGCAAATGCCTTAATTTTCAACAGCTGTACTTGCTGCTTTGACTAGATTTTTTCGTTATTCGCTTTGATGAAATCCGTTACCAAATACCCTATAAGCTTACCAATTAGATTGTTGTTTGGAGAGTCGGCTAAATCCGGAGCACCTTCGCAAATATGCAGATAAGCGGCATTTTTATGCTGTCCGAAAAAGGAAATAAACTGACGCAATTCTTCCACCGAAAAACCACTGATGGTCATGGCACTGCTCGCAATATTAGGAATAGCATCCAGATCAATTTCGATCCCGAAAGAATCGGTTCTGATGAATTCCAGTGCTAAAGCCATTTCCCTGTCAAAATCCTTTTCCTTGCGGATTTTTACACTGTCGTAGGTATTGTAACGAACGCGGTCTTCGAGTTTTTTGATGATGTCTAAAACACTTTTGGAAGTGTAGTTTTCGTGCAGACCAAAAATGAAATATTTTTTTAAGAAACCTTCTTCATATGCATAAGAAAAACCATTACCGCTGTGACGGCCTTCAAGGATTCTAAAATCAGAGTGCGCATCAAAATTAATAGCATTGATTGGTTTTCCTTTGGCTAAAGCCGATCCTTTTATGTTTCCGTAGGCATTATTATGTCCGCCCCCAATAATGATTGGCGTTTTGCCCGCTTTTATGATCGTAAAAATAATATGCGAAACTTCTTTGTCAATTTTTTCTACCAACTGACTAAGTTTAGACCTGTCGTCGATATCATTAAAATCAAGATTTTCGACATCGCGCATTTCCTGAGCGACATCCAATTGTCCTAAAACCAAAATCTGACTGCCTTTAGAGAAACGATTGTGCTGAATGTTGGCAATGCTTTTTATCGCACTTTCCCATGCCGATGCTGCTCCGGGTCTGCCGTAATTGGCACGTACCCCAATATCTTCAGGTATCCCAAAAAGCACATATTTGGCCTCGCTTTCTTTTAGAAAATTGATCTTATCAGCCCCTTTGGGTATGATGACCATTTTTTCTCCGAATTTTATTTCACCACTTCTGTGATTGGTGATTTTTGCCAAATCGTTAACAGTAAAAGGAATTAGTTTCTCCATGAAAAAAAAATATTTTCCAAAAATAATATAATTGTGGCAACTTACGTTATTACCTTATATTAATTCTTAAATTTGTTTTAAAGAAAATTTTTTAAATATGGAAAACCCAAAGAACAACAACTCAAGTCTAAAAGCGGTAATCGCAGTTTTAGCAGTCCTACTGATTGGTAGCTTAGTGTATATTTTTAAATTATCATCTGATACAGATGTAGTTAAGACTGAACTTACTACGACGATGACAGAAAAAGAATCTGTTATGAAAGATTTACAGGAATTGAAATCAACTTATGATGCTGCAATTGCTGAAAACACTTCAATGTCTGATGAGTTAATTCAGGAAAGAGATAAAGTAGTAGCTCTAATGGATGATTTAAATAAATCTAAAGGAGATGTATCTAAATACAGATCACAAGTTCAGGCAATGCAAGGTAAAATGAAAACTTTAGTTGCTGAAAACGATGAGTTGAAAAAACAAAATGGTGTTTTAACAGTTCAAAGAGACAGTACAATTGTAGTTTTAGGAGAATCTAAAAAGTACAATGAAGTTTTAGTTGGTCAAAACGAAGAGTTGGCTAAAACAGTTGAAAAAGGAGCTAAATTATCTGTATTAAATACAAAAACGATCGCTTACAAAGTAAAAGGTTCAGGGAAACAAATCGAAACCGATAAAGCAAGCCGTGCCGATGTTTTGAAAGTAAGTTTTACTATTGCTGAAAATCAAATCGCTAAATCAGGAGATAAAACGTATTATGTACAAGTTATCGATTCTAAAAACAATGTTTTAGGAGAAAAGAAAACAGAAAGTTTTGGAGATAATACTTTAACGTATAGCTTTAAAACGACTGTTAGATATGAAAACAAAACAGTAAACGTTTCAGAAGATTTAATTGGTAAAGATTTTGAAAAAGGTACTTACTTTATTAATGTTTTTGATAATGACGAATTGGTTTCTAAAACTAGTTTCAGCTTAAGATAATACCGAGCCGTTTAGGACAAATACCACTAAAATAAAAAAGGTCTGTGATTTTCACAGACCTTTTTTTATGCTTTATTATTTAAGAATTTTTCCTTCAAGAAAAACGCTTTCGATTAAATTACTGCCAAAAGCGTATGGAATTTGATAGTAAGATGAAATCGGTTTTGTTAGAATTAAATTGGCTTTTTTGCCTTTGGTAATACTTCCGTGTGTTTCCGAAAGGTCCATGGCATAAGCGCCATTTATAGTAGCGGCATTTATAGCTTCTTCGGGAGTCATTTTCATTTTGATACAAGCCGTTGCTACTACAAAATTCATATTTCCGGATGGAGTAGAACCAGGGTTAAAATCGGTAGCCAGAGCAATTGGTAGGCCTGCTTTGATCATTTCGCGGGCAGGAGTATAAGGAATGCTTAAAAAATAAGAACAGGACGGCAATGCGACAGGCATTGTTTCGGTGTTTTTTAAAGCTTCAATGTCTTCCGGGTTCATAATTTCGAGATGATCAACAGAAAGGGCTTTGTATTTGATTCCTGCCTGTATACCGCCAATAGAATTGAACTGGTTGACATGAATTTTTGGCTTCAGACCATATTGTATTCCCGCTTCCATGATTTTTTCGGTTTCTTCAACAGAAAAATATCCGGTTTCGCAAAAGGCATCCACATAATCGGCCAGTTTGTTTTGGGCAATTTCGGGCAGCATTTTGGTGATGATTTCATCGATATAACCTGCTTTGTTTTCTTTGTAATGTAAAGGAAAAGCATGTGCGCCCAGAAAAGTAGCTTTTATAGCAATAGGATAATTTTGGGCAAGTTTCTGAATGACGCGTAGCATTTTTAATTCACCTTCGATCGTAAGTCCGTAACCGGATTTTATTTCTACGGCGCCTGTTCCTAAATGCATGACTTCTTCTAAACGAAGTTTCGATTGCTCGTAGATCTCTTCTTCTGAAGTTTCGTTGAGTTTTTTGGCCGAGTTTAGAATTCCGCCACCACGGTTCGCAATTTCCTCATATGAAAATCCGTTAATTCGGTCTACAAACTCCTGTTCGCGGTTTCCTGCATATACAATGTGTGTATGGCTGTCGCACCAGGTAGGCATTACCATTCGTCCGGTAGCATCAATTGTTAAATCGGCATGAGCTTCAGGAAGGTTTTCCATCAGACCATAATCCTGAATAAGATCGTCTTTTAGAATTAAATAGGCATTTTTCAGCGTTGGAAGTATGGCCATTTCTGCTCCCGAAACCTTAGCGATTGAAGTTTCGCGAACCTGAAGTAATTCTTTGATGTTTGTTATAAGAGTTGTCATTGTTGGTATTGTTGTAAAACACAAATTTGCTTCGCCTGTTCCCTTTGGTCAAGTTGCGAATTTTTACGCTGAATGAAATTTGTGTTTTAAGTAATTTGTGTTTGTTTATTCTGAAACGGTTATTTCGAACATTTTGCTCCAGTTTTTACCGGTAACAAAAATAGTTTTGGTTTTTGGGTTGTAAGCGATTCCGTTTAAAACATCGTCTTTGGTCACATCGCTCATCAGTTTGCGTAATCCTGACATGTCCAGAATCCCTTCTACAGCTCCCGAAGTAGGGTTGACCACTGCAATTGCATCTTTGAACCATACATTGGTGTAGATTTTTCCGTCAATCCATTCCAATTCATTAATGGCTTTAATTTTTGAAGTTCCCGAGTAAACGTTGATGTAATCGATCATTTTTTGAGTTGCCGGATCCATTTTCCAGATTTTTTCTGTCTTATCGGTTTGGTAGATGTATTTCCCGTCATTGGTCATTCCCCAGCCTTCGATGTCTTTTTCATAAGCAAAAGTTTTTTCCAGTTTCAAAGTGTTGGCATTGTAGATAAAACCGGTTTTGTTTTGCCAGGTCAGCTGGAATAATTTGCCATTAATAAAAGTAATTCCTTCACCAAAATACTTTTTGTCTAAATCGACTTGTTTGAAAACTTTTCCGGTCTTGTAATCGTATTTTCTTAAGTAAGAAGCGCCTTCCTGCCCAGTGCTCTCGTATAAAGTGTCTTTATAAAATTCTAATCCTTCCGTAAAAGCTTGTTTGTCGTGAGCGTAGGTATTGATTATTTTGTATTTTAATAATTTAGGCTCAATATTCGAAACCAGCTCAACACGTTTGGTAGCATCAGAGGAGTCTGATCCAAAATAAACGGTCGCTTTTAAATATTGGTATCCTAATTTTTGATCTTTTAATTCAAATTTGAATTTTTCAGCACCTTTAGTGCTTCCCACTTTTTTATCGTTTATGAAGTAGGCAATGCTGTCGATTTCTTTAGAATTTGGGTTCAAAATGCCGATCGAAATGGCTTCCTGAGGCAAAAAATGAGCCGGAAAAGCAGAATCATCGATGGTGAATAAAGAATTTTCACCTTTTTTTGTATCTCCACATCCAATTAATGTGATTCCTAATAAAATGACAGTTAGGAAGTTATATTTTTTCATAGTTTAAAATTTGAATAAGCCAATATACGATGATATTTTTATAGCAACAAAGGTCTTGCAAAAATATAAAAAGATTGTATATTTGCACCGGCAAGTCCTACACGACCAGCTCCTGCAGACTCCCCCAGGATGGGAACATAGCAAGGGTACGTGGTTGAGCGGTGCGATGTAGGTCGCTTGCCATTTTTTTTTTTTTTGTAGTCCCGATGTTTCGGGATTTTTTTTTAGAATTAATTTAAAAGTAGTCTTCCTTATGGAGGATTTTTTTATTTTTGACCTTTTTGTAAAATGTAAAATGTTGCTTGTAAGATGTAAGATGTTTTAGGGAAGAAGATTTTTGTATTGCAGAAATTCTATTTATAAACAAGTACATTTAACAATCATAATTAAAAGTCTGCGTCTAGTATATTTTATCTCACAGACAACATTTCACATAAAACATCTCACAAATAACATTTCACATCTAACATAAAGCACACAATGAGTAAAGTTGTTTTAATTACCGGAGGATCTTCAGGAATTGGGAAGTCAATTGGAGAGTTCTTGCATCAAAAAGGTTTCGTAGTATACGGAACGAGCCGAAATCCTGAAAAGGTACAGCATTCAGTTTTTCCATTAGTTGCTTTAGATGTTCGCAATGCCGATTCTATAAAATCGGCAGTAGCAGAGGTTATTGCTACTTCGGGAAGGCTTGACGTTGTTATCAATAATGCGGGTGTTGGGATTACCGGACCTCTGGAAGAAATTCCGACTGCGGAAATCAAAAATAATTTTGAAACCAATTTTTTCGGACCCATCGAAGTAATGAAAGCTGTTTTACCTCAAATGAGGGAACAAAAATCGGGTTTGATTATTAATATCACTTCAATCGCAGGTTATATGGGATTGCCTTATCGCAGTGTTTATTCGGCTTCAAAAGGGGCTTTGGAATTGATTACGGAGGCTTTGCGTATGGAGGTGAAGTCATTTGGAATTGATATTACCAATGTGGCACCGGGAGATTTTGCAACCAATATTGCAGCAGGCCGTTACCACGCACCGGTTGTAAAAGGTTCGGCTTATGAAAAAGTGTACGGTGATATTCTTTCTACGATGAACGAGCATGTTGATGCAGGAGGGAATCCAAATGAAATGGCGGAAGCAGTTTATAAAATCATCCAACAGGAAAAACCAAAAGTGCATTACAAAGTAGGTGCTTTTATGCAGAAGTTTTCGATTGTTTTAAAGCGTGCACTTCCGGATAAAGTTTACGAAAAAATGCTGATGAATCATTATAAGTTGTAATTTTGCACGAAATTTTTAAACACACAATTAAATATAAATAGATTATGAAATTTTTTATTGACACGGCTAACTTAGCTCAGATTAAAGAAGCACAGGCTTTAGGCGTTTTGGATGGTGTAACGACTAACCCATCATTGATGGCTAAAGAAGGAATTACTGGAAAAGACAACATTTTAAAGCATTATGTTGACATCTGTAATTTGGTTGAAGGAGATGTAAGTGCTGAAGTAAATGCGCTTGATTTTGACGGAATGATTAAAGAAGGTGAGGAGCTGGCTGAATTGCATGATCAAATCGTGGTGAAATTGCCTATGACAAAAGAAGGTGTTATGGCTGCAAAATATTTCTCTGATAAAGGAATTAAAACAAATGTAACGCTTGTGTTTTCAGTTGGACAGGCTATTTTGGCTGCAAAAGCAGGAGCAACTTATGTGTCTCCGTTTGTAGGTCGTTTAGATGACGTTTCGACTGACGGATTGAATCTGATCGAAGAAATTAGATTGGTATATGATAACTACGGTTACGAAACTCAAATTTTAGCAGCTTCTGTACGTCACACGATGCACATTGTAAACTGTGCTAAAATTGGTGCTGATGTAATGACAGGACCTCTTTCTGCAATTTACGGATTGTTGAAACACCCATTAACAGATATCGGATTGGCTCAGTTTGTAGCTGATTTTGAAAAAGGAAACAAGTAGTCCTTAGTTATAAAATTAAAAACGCCATTTTTCAATAGCAAGATGGCGTTTTTTTTGTTTTATATAAACCCGACAGGTTTCAAAAACCTGTCGGGTTTGTTGTAATTAGTATAAAAAAAACAAATCTCAAATTCCAAATTCCAAGCGCTTAAAGGTTTGGAATTTGAGATTTGGAATTTAAATTTTATCCAGGTTTAGTGACCTCCGCCACCACCTTCAACATGGTTGATTCCTTGTCTTTTTAAAATCTTAGGGCAATAGAAACCGTAGAATCCTAAATAAGCAAAACCAATTAGAGGAACGATATAAGAGAAGTGTGTCCATGTAATTCCGAAAATTCCATTTGGACTTGTAAGGTCGATATCACAGATGCTTCCCTGAATTAAAGGAATAATTCCTCCTCCAAGAATCATCATGATTAAGAATGAAGACGCTTTTCCAGTGTTTTTTCCTAAACCTGCAATGGCTAAGTCGAAGATAGACGGCCACATGATAGACAAGAATAAACCTCCTGAGATGAAGAAGAATTTAGCAATTTGCGGATCCGGGCAAACCAATCCGGCAAACATCATTAATGCACCTGATATTCCGAAAAGCATTAGTGTTTTTCCGGCATTTTTACCTCCAACAAAACTCACTGCGATAAACAATAAGATCCAGATTGGGTAGATATAAAAGGAAGAAACATCGTGTGCAGCAAAAAGGTTAGCGCCAATAATTACTCCAAATGCTATAGCCGGTACGATGAATTTAAGTGCTGTGTTTACTAAGTTAGAAGTATTGAAAACGTTAACTCCACCATTCCAACGGCCAATCATTAAACTTCCCCAGTAAAGGGCAATAAACGGAGCGATAGCATCCTCGAGGATGTTGCCAAATTCGGCTGTGTGTAATAAAGCAGGAAGGTTACTGATAATAGTTACTTCTGTACCTACGTAGATGAAGATCCCTAACATTCCAAGATAGAGTTGTGGATAATCTAAGATATTGAATTTTTCGTGTGCTACTTTAATTTCTTCTTCGTCTTCTTTTGCAGGATCTTCAATTTTAGAGAAGTTCATGAAAATGGCTACGACAATAAAAGCAAGTCCAAGAATAATAAAAGGCAGTTTGATATCTTCTAATGATAAGGCTGTTTTTTTGTTGTCTCCCATTCCGAACAAAGCGATTCCAAGTAAAATAGCCCCAATAGTAGTTCCGAAAGAGTTGATTCCACCTGCTAAAGTCAAACGGTGTGCACCTGTTGCAGGGCTTCCCATTTTAATTGCAAGAGGGTTTGCTACGATTTGCTGGATTGAAAATCCTAAACCTACTGTAAATAAAGCTGTTAAAAAGAAAGGGAAACTTTCCATTGTTGCAGCCGGAATGAATAAAAATGAACCACAAGCAGATAATAGTAAACCGGCAGAAAGTGTTTTTTTGTATCCGAATTTTTGTAAAACATCTAATTTTAAAGATACCAGGAAGAAAATCAATGATCCTACGAAGTAAGCTGCATAAAAGGCCCAGGCTACTAATTGCGATTGCACTTGCGATAAGGTAAATACTTTCTTGAAAACTGGAATCAGGATATCATTGGCCGAACCAACAAAACCCCAAAAGAAGAAAACAATTATCAACGAGATAAACTGTCCCCATTTGGTTTGAACATTTTCTGAACTCATAATTTAAGAGGTTAATTTTTTATTTTATTGTTTTTTGAAGACCGTAAATATATTTGTTAAGTGTATCAAAAAAAAATAAAAAGCCACAAATAATGTTAAATTTAAACCAACGACGTGATTTTTTCAACAATGTGTTAATTTTTACCGAGTTAGAAAATCGATTTAGTAAGTTGAATTTATTCCAGAATTTTGTTTTTTACTTCTTTGCTGTAATTTCTTCCAATTGGAATGGTATAAGATTGTATCTGAATGCGGTTGCCCTCAATTGATTTTACTTTGTTGAGTGCGATTACATAGGATTTGTGGATGCGCAGGAACCGGTCGGCCGGTAATTCTTCAGACAATGAAGTTAGAGATTTATGAGTGATATAGGTTTTGTCTGAAGTCACCACTTTTATATATTCTTTCATTCCTTCCACAAACAAAATTTCTTCAATATTAATTTTCATCATTTTTTTATCGACTTTGATAAAAATATGAGAGTCTCCTTTGGCGGCTTCGACTTTAATATTGTTTTTTAAATTGTATTCGGTGGTGATTTTATTGATGCACTTTATAAATCTTGGAAGGGGAATAGGTTTTACTAAGTAATCGAGTACATCAAGATCGTAGCTTTCTGCGGCAAATTCTCTAAAGGCAGTTGTAATGATAACTTTGGTTTTGTTTTCGATCAAGCTAATAAGTTCAAATCCTGTCATCATAGGCATGTTAATGTCTAAGAATACAGCATCGACAGTAGTACTGTTTATAAAATCAAGCGCTTCCAGAGAATTATTAAATGTGCCAATTACCTCAAAATCTGTAAAATTGGTAAAATAATTTTGCAGGACTTTGATTGCTAAAGGCTCATCGTCAACCAACACGCATTTAATTTTCATTATCAAGAGGTATTTGCAAACGGATTATATAGTAATTTAATTTAGTTGTGTTTTTTAGACTGAAGTCATTTTTGTAAATCAGCTTTAATCTCTTTTTGGTATTCGCGAGACCAATTCCGCCTTTCGCATTAATATTTTGTGAAATTACAAAATTATTTAAGATTTCAAAGTCTAACATTTTATTGTCAATAACTTTACAATTGATTTTAATTTTTAGGTTATTATTGTTGACCCCACCGTGTTTAAAGGCATTTTCGACCAATGAAATAAAGAGTAACGGGGGTACGACAATATCCTCGATATTCGATTCTAAGTTGATGGTAACTTCAACATTCTCAAAGCGTAACTTCTCAATTTCGATATAATTTTGGATGTAATCAATCTCTTTAATTAAAGGAACAGATTTGGTTCCTTTTACATCATATAAAACATATTCCATCAAATTGGATAGTTTTATAATGACATCGGGAACTTTATCCGACGATTCAAGGGATAAAGCATACAGATTGTTGAGGGTGTTGAAAAAGAAATGCGGCTGAATCTGATTTTCAAGATATTTTAACTTTATCCTGAACTGATTTTCTCTTAAAGATCTGTTTCTTTCCCTTTCTCTCAACCAGGTTAAAGTAAGGTAGACAGAAGAAGCCATGGCAACCACATACAATTCACCAATACAGACCGCTAGTACGTGGTTGATGTCGAAAGTATGATATTCACGGTTCGCTTCGGGCCATATATTTTCAGATATAATATAATAGGTAAGACCGGTTTTTATTAAATAAACACCCAACAAGCTCAGGACCATCAAAAAAGTGTACTGAATGTATTTTTGTTTGAGTACGTAACGGGGTACCAGTACAAATAAATTGAAATAGACTAGTGGAATGTGTAACGAGAATTCGATCAGGTTCGATTTAAACGAATAAGGGTAATCATTAAAGTAAGCTCCCCATCTTAAAAAGTTAAGAGTAAAATAGCTGCCCCAAAACCAAACGTGGTTTTTAAGTTTGATGTCAAATTTTAATTTTCGTATCTCGTTCAACTTTTATTTAACAGTTTACAGGGCTTGATGCTCTGATTAATAATATTGTGCAACTTTAAACAATTACTTGCTAAAACGCAATTCTTTTAAAGAAAATTTTGAAAAAGAGAAATGTGTTGCTGTATTTTAAACGGATAACGTTTTCGTAAAGTATATTATGAAATATTGAGTGTCGTTCCTTTGTAATTGTGATTAAAATGTTAATGATTGTTAAACGATTGTACCTAAAAAGCTCTTTTTTTTGTGGTAAATATTTATTTTGTTATAAAATTTTATAGGATATTGCCTAGAAAACGTTTTCGAATCGCATATTATTGATTGTTTTATGTCGTTTGTTTAAAATTTTGTGCTGTTTGTATAAATTATTTTTTTTAACAATCCCTTAAGAATAATTTTACCCTATAACTAACAAAATAAATAAACATGAAAAAAATTTTCTTAATCTTTATGATTGCTTTTACGGCGCAGGTTTCGCTTGCTCAGGTAAAAAATGTCAAAGGTGTGATTACAGATTCTGATGGATTGCCATTGCCAGGAGCATCAGTTGCAGTAGAAGGAGGTCAAAAGGGGGCTACTACCGATTTTGACGGACTATACGCAATCGAGGTGCAAAAAGGACAGACTTTAGTTTTTACTTATGTAGGTCTTGAAACACAAAAAATAGTTGTAGGTGATGCTGCTACAATTAATGTAAAAATGCTACAAGCGGCTTCTAATGCTTTAAATGAAGTAGTAGTTACTTCATTAGGTATTAAGAAAACAAGAAAATCTTTGACTTACGCCGCTCAGGAACTTAAAGGAGAAGAACTAACACGTGTAAGAGATGCCAACGTTATCAATACAATTGCAGGTAAAATTGCCGGTGTTGCAGTAACAAAAAGTTCTGCTGGTACTGGTGGATCTACAAAAGTGGATATTCGTGGAAGCTCTTCAGCAACAAACAATCAGCCTTTATACGTTATTGATGGTATCCCGATGTTAAACTCTGGATCAGGTCAGCCTAACGATACATTTGGTAGTTTAAATGGTGGTAACCGTGATGGTGGAGATGTTGTGTCTTTAATTAACCCTGATGATTACGAAGGAATGACTGTTCTTAAAGGTGCAGCTGCTTCTGTATTGTATGGATCTCAGGGAGCAAATGGAGTAATTTTACTTTCTTCTAAAAAAGGAAAAGTAGGACAATCAAGTTTTTCAGGTTCGTCTGTAACTACTTTTGAATCGGCTGCTTATTTGCCAAAGTTTCAAAAAGATTATGCTGCAAGAGCAGGAGAAGATGAGTCTTGGGGAGCAAAACAAAGTATAAAAGATCACGTAAAAGACTTTTTTCAAACTGGAGTTACTCAAATTACATCTGTAGGGTATTCTGCAGCTACAGAAAATTCTTCTACAGCATTGACATATGCTAATACTTCAGGATCAGGGATTATTCCAGGAAACGGAATTAAAAGAAATAACTTTGGAATTCGTCAAACTGCTAAGTTTTTTGATAATAAACTTACAGTGGGTGTAAACGGAAATTATACTACACAATCAATTGCAAATAAACCGGTAAATGGTCTTTACTTTAACCCGCTTACAGGTGTTTATTTAATGCCAAGAGGAAATGATTTCGATTTTTATAAAAATAATTACGAAGTTTTTAATCCGACCAGAAATTTAATGGCTCAAAATTGGATGACGAACAGAGATATTATGCAAAACCCATATTGGGCTATTAACAAAAATAAATCTGAAGACACAAACACTTTCTTCAATGGAGCAATATCGGCTTCATACAAAGCGAATGATTGGTTAACAATTGCTTCAAGATATAGTTATAACAGAGTGGACAGCGGATTTGAAAAGAAAATTTTTGCTACTACTCAAGGAACACTTTCTCATGTTAACGGTAGATACATTAGTAATGATGCTGTAAGTACGCAACGTTATGGAGATTTAATTGCTACCATTAATACAAAATTCAGTGATGATTTTTCATTCAATGCTAATATTGGTACAAGTATCACCAATACAGTAACAAATGACAGAACAATTTTAGATTCTGGAATTGGTGCAGGATTAAAAATTACGAACTGGTTTACACTTAATAATTTTGTAAACAATACAGGAAATTACCAAACAATTGACTCAAAAAGAGAAGTACAATCTGTATTTGCAGCTACTACTTTAGGGTATAAAGAAAAACTGTTTTTAGACCTTGCAGCCAGAAATGACTGGTCTTCTACCTTAGTAAATACTAATAAAGGATCTTATTTTTATCCGTCTGTAGGGGTAACAGGTATACTTAGTGAGATATTTACAATGCCGGAGTCTATTAGTTTTGCAAAAGTTCGTGCAACTTATGCTCAGGTTGGTAATGACGTTGCTGCTTTTGTTACTACACCAGTAGATACATATTTGCCAGGTAACAATAGTACTCAGCCTCAGGTTGGATTACAAAGAGGAACTACTTTAAAACCAGAATTGAAATCAGAATATGAATTTGGTACAGAGTGGAGATTTCTTAACAACAGATTTGGTATTGAACTTTCATACTACAATTCAACAACAAAAAATCAATATTTCCAATCTGCTGCTCCAGACGGAAGCCCAGAGGGAGTTAGATTCTATGGTTTCAATGCCGGAAGTATCGAAAATAAAGGTTTTGAAGTTGTATTCAATGCAGGTGTAGTTAAAGGAGAAAAATTCTCTTGGGATTCATCTATAAACTTTTCTCAAAACAAAAATACAGTAAAAGAACTTCCTGCTTCATCTAAAGGAATTGTGAATTTGACTGTTCCTGGAGTTAATAACTACCAATACTCTTTAATTGAAGGAAGACCATTTGGAGTTATTATGGGGAAAAATATCCTAAAAGACGATCAGGGTAGAATTTTATTAGATAAAGATGGTAAAATTCAGGGTACTGAAGGTTTTACTGAAGTTGGAAATTCAAATCCTGATTTTATGTTAGGTTTCTCTAACACTTTCAAAGTAGGTTCTTTCTTTGCAAATGTTTTAATTGATGGACGTTTTGGTGGTAATGTAATGAGTATGACTGAAGCACAAAATGATTTCTTTGGAGTTTCTAAAGCGACAGGTGATGCCAGAAATGCCGGAGGTGTTGCAGTAAATGCAGTTAAACCTGATGGTACTGTGGTAACTAGTATACCAGCTGAAGATTATTATAAAAAAGTGGGAGGTAGAGATGGAATTACAGGTGAGTATGTTTACAAAGCAACAAACGTAAGCGTTAGAGAGATTTCTGTAGGATATACTTTCAACCCTAAAAAACTTCCTGTTTTTCAAACAGCTTCTATTTCATTAATTGCAAGAAACTTATTCTTTATATACAAAGACGCTCCTTTTGATCCAAACATTGCATTAAGTACAGGAGAAGGACTGCAAGGTATTGATATCTATGGTTTACCTTCTACCAGAAGTATTGGTCTTAATTTAAATGTAACTTTCTAAATCAAAAAAAAATGAAATTCAATAACATAAAAAAAACAGCTATCTGTATGTCATTTCTTGCTGCGGTAGGTTGTACAGGTAATTTTGATGAGATTAACACCAATCCAAATGGTTTCAGTAATGATCAACTAAAGGATGATTTTAATGACATCAAAAAAGGATTTGCTCCGATGTTTAACAACATCCAGGTTTTAGGGGATCAGCTGGAATCTCAGTATCAATTACAACAGAACTTAAATGCAGATATTTGGTCAGGTTATATGGCTACTCCAACTCCTTTCAGAGGAGGAAGTAACAATACAACTTATGACTTAATTGATGGATGGAACAATGCTATTTGGACAAATGCTTATCCAACAGTTATGTTCAACGCCTACGATATTGCAAACAAAACAAAAGGGAAATTTGACCATTTTTATGCATTTTCTCTTATCTTGAAAGTAGAAGGAATGCACCGTGTTACGGACATTTTTGGACCTATCATTTATTCTCAATACGGTAAAAATGCACCAATTGCGTATGATTCTCAGGAAGAAGTATACAACCAAATGTTTAGCGAGTTGGACTTTGCTGTAGATGAATTGACAAAAAGAGCAGATGCAGGAGAACCTTTTGTATTTAAAGATGCCGATTTATCTGGTTATGAAGGTAACTATGCTTCTTGGGTAAAATTTGCCAATACATTACGTTTGAGATTAGCAATGCGTATCGTAAAAGTAAAACCTGCTTTAGCAAAAGCTCAGGCTGAAAAAGCGGTAGCACAAAAATTCGGAGTATTTACAGCTAAGAAAGATGCGTTTAGAATTGTATCTCCAACTTTTACAAATCCTATCGCAACCATTAGTGGTTCATGGTTAGACATTAGAATGTCTGCTGATATGGAATCTATTTTAAAAGGATACAACGATCCTAGAATGCCAATTTATTTTGATAAATCAGCTCAATTTTCGGGTCAGTTTAAAGGAATCCGTACTGGTATCAACATTGGAGGAAAAGGAGATCGTGAGCGTTTTTCAGGTATCGGAGAAGTGGTTAGATCAAAAACAATTTACTTAGTAACAACTGCTGAAGCTTATTTCTTAAGAGCAGAAGGAGCTTTAAGAGGTTGGAACATGGGAGGTGATGCTAAATCATTATACGAGGCAGGTATTGGGGCGTCATTTGACCAAAGAGAAGCTTCAGGTATTGCTAAATACTTAATTGATAATACAAGTCTACCTGTAGCATATGTTGATCCTGTTGCTGCTGTAAACAATTCAGCTCCGGTAAATAACATCACTATTGCATGGGATGATGCTGCTACAAATGAGGTGAAATTACAAAGAATTATTACTCAAAAATGGATCGCAGGTTTCCCGGAAGGACAAGAAGCTTGGTCTGATTACAGAAGAACAGGATATCCAAAATTATTCCCTGTAGTAGTAAATAACAGTGGAGGAAAAATTACCACACAATTTGGCCCAAGAAGAATCAACTTTACATCAAATGAATTGTTGAACAATAAAGAAGGTGTAGCTACTGGTGTTGCCAAATTAGGCGGACCGGATAATGGTGGAACCAGACTTTGGTGGGATGTTATTGCTCCAAATTTCTAAAAAAATGAATCCAAGAAGTAAAAGAATTTAAGTTTGGTTAGTAAATGGTATAAGTGACGAGAGTTGCTTATACCATTTCAAAAACCAAAATTGTAATTATTATAAAAAGAAAAGAAATGAAAAGTGCTTTAGAAATAAAACCTGATATCAGCTATAAAAGCGCGGGGAAGTTTGAAGAGACACGATTTGAAAAAATCCACAATGAAATCTTCAGGAATTCTGTAGAAGCTTCGGTAATTGTAGCACAGGAAATCGCGCAATTGATCCGATCGAAACAAGAAAAGAATAAATCTTGCGTATTAGGTTTAGCTACTGGTTCTTCTCCTATAAAAGTTTATGAAGAATTGGTGAGAATGCACAGAGAAGAAGGCTTAAGTTTTAGCAATGTGATCACTTTTAATCTGGATGAATACTATCCGATGAGCAAAGAGAACAATCAGAGCTATCATTATTTCATGCACCAGCATCTTTTTAATCATATTGATATCAGACCTGAGAATGTAAATATTCCTGACGGAACCGTTGCTATTGAAGAACTCAATCAGTATTGCATCGACTACGAAATGAATATTAAAAATGCCGGAGGTCTTGATTTTCAATTATTAGGAATTGGTCGTACAGGTCACGTAGGTTTCAACGAACCGGGATCCCACATCAACTCCGGAACCAGAATCATTACACTTGATCACATTACAAGAGTCGACGCTTCTTCTGATTTTAATGGCATCGACAACGTTCCTAAAAGAGCGATTACGATGGGAGTTTCGACCATCATGAGATCAAAACGAATTGTATTGATGGCCTGGGGACAAAACAAAGCCGATATCATCAAGAGAACTATTCAGGGCGATATCAGTTCAGAAGTTCCGGCTACTTTTTTACAAAATCATGCCAATGCTACATTTGTATTAGACCAGTCAGCAGCTTCAGAATTAACGCGTTTCAAAACGCCATGGTTAGTGGGCGAATGCATCTGGACACAGGAATTAAAAAGCAAAGCGATTGTTTGGTTGTGCCAAAAAACAAAACAGTCTATTTTAAAATTAACAGACAGAGATTACAACAACAACGGAATGTCTGATCTTTTGGCGCAGGAAGGTTCTGCTTACGATTTGAACATCAATATGTTCAACGTTTTGCAGCATACCATCACAGGATGGCCGGGCGGAAAACCCAATACCGACGATTCGCATCGTCCGGAAAGAGCCAATCCGGCAAAAAAACGAGTGATTCTTTTTAGTCCGCATCCCGATGATGATGTGATTTCTATGGGAGGAACTTTTTCAAAATTGATAAAACAAGGTCACGATGTACATGTAGTATATCAAACCTCCGGAAATATAGCGGTTACAGACGACGAGGCATTAAAATTTGCCGAAGTGGCTAAAGATTTTCTTGGCGATGCTGTCTCAGGAATTAACTTTAAAGCTGTAATTGAATTTTTGAATAAAAAATCTGAAAACCAGATTGATTCTTTGGAAGTTCGTAAATTAAAAGGATTGATCCGAAGAAGAGAATCGTACGCGGCAACCAGATACATTGGTTTGAAAGATGAGAACACCCACTTTTTAGATCTGCCGTTTTATGAAACCGGACAGGTGAAGAAAAATCCACTGGGTGCTGAGGACATCGCGATTGTAAAAGATATCATTGCACAAATACAACCCCATCAGGTATTTGCAGCAGGAGATTTGGCTGATCCACATGGTACACATGAAGTTTGTCTGAATGCCATCTTTGCAGCGATGAAAGAACTAAAACCACAAAAGTACATGGACGATTGCTGGTTGTGGCTTTACCGAGGTGCATGGCACGAATGGGACATTCACGAAATCGACATGGCCGTTCCGCTTTCTCCTTCAGAAGTATTGTTAAAACGCCACGCCATTTTGTACCATCAGTCTCAAAAAGACAGGGTAATGTTCCAGGGTAATGACTCCAGAGAATTCTGGGTAAGAGCCGAAGACCGTAACAAAAACACAGCCGTTTTATACGATGAATTAGGATTGGCAGAATACGAAGCTATTGAAGCTTTTAAACGTTTTGATTATTAAAATTTAGGTTATAAGATCCGGGTGAGAGCGGATCGCATTACAAAATTCAGATTGATTTCATGAGGAGTGAGGATTCAATCGAAATCATTCTGAGTTTTGTTTCTTTTATTTATTATTAATGTTGTCTCAGGCAACATCTTTCCAAAAACATTACAAATGAAATATTTATTAGTCCTACTATTTGCGGGTGTGACAGCTAGTGCTCAGGTTCAAAAAGAGCAGCTAAACCTTATGCCTTGGCCTCAAAGTGTTGTTTTAAACGATGGTAACTTTACTTTAACTAAAAATTTTAAAGTAAACATTACCGGAAATCCTAATGCCCGAATTTTTGGAGGAGTAACACGCTTTTTGCGTCGATTGGATGGTAGAACCGGTATTTTTTTCGAACAGGGATTTATTACCAAACTAAATGAAGTTCCCACAGCCGAGCTTCAAATCAATTGTTCCAAGAGCGGAAAAATTGGTTTGTATGAAGACGAAAGCTATCATTTGGAGATCAAACAAAACAAAATTACAATAAATGCAACAAGTGATTTAGGAGCGTTACACGGTCTTGAAACCTTATTGCAAATCATGCAGAATAACAACAACTCTTTTTACTTTCCGGTATCAAAAGTTTCCGATTTTCCGAGATTTACCTGGAGAGGTTTGATGGTCGATGCTGCCAGACATTTTCAGCCGGTAGACGTGATCAAAAGAAATATTGATGCCTTGGCGGCTATGAAAATGAATGTGCTTCACTGGCATTTAGTAGACGATCAAGGGTGGAGAATTGAAATGAAAAAACATCCAAAACTAATTGAAAAAGCTTCGGATGGAATGTATTACACACAAGAGGAAATTAGAAATATCGTAAAATATGCTGATGAGCGCGGTATTTTGATCGTTCCTGAAATAGATGTTCCTGGTCATGCATCTGCAATACTTACGGCTTATCCGGAAATCGGAAGCAAAGTGATTACACTGACAGGAGGAACTTCTGAAAAAAATATTCAGGGAACCGCAATTGCGACCTATGGAATTGAAAGAAATGCGGGTATTTTTTCGCCAACATTAGATCCTTCAAATCCTAAAACCTATCAATTATTAAGTGAACTTTTTGATGAGGTGTGTCCTTTATTTCCAGGCGCTTATTTTCATATCGGAGGAGATGAGAATGAAGGGAAAGACTGGGATTCAAATCCAAAAATTCAGGAATTCAAAAAGAAAAATAATCTGACTACGAATCATGAATTGCAGACCTATTTTACCATGAAACTAATTCCGATGCTTAAAAAACATGGAAAACAGTTAATGGGCTGGGAAGAAATTCTGACCAAGAACATGTCAAAAGATGCCATTATCCATGCGTGGAGAGGCCCTAATGAAGGAGTAGTAGCAGGTCAGTCCTTAATTGAATCAGTAAAAAAAGGCTATAAAACAGTGATGTCCAATGGCTATTATGTCGATTTGTTGTATCCGGTGGCCAGTCATTATTTAAATGATCCAATGCCAAAAGGAGCCAACTTAACTGCCGAAGAAAAAGCAAGAGTATTAGGTGGTGAAGCAACAATGTGGAGCGAACTTGTATCGCCAGCAACAATCGATTCAAGACTTTGGCCAAGAACAGCTGCAATTGCCGAAAGACTTTGGTCGGCTGAAGACATTACAGATTTGGCCAGCATGCGCAAACGTCTTGATGTCGTTTCGTTCAGACTGGAAGAATTAGGAATCACTCACCTTCGCAATAAGGATGTTATTTTAAGAAACATTTCGAACAATCAGAAGATTGATTTCGTAGAAGAATTTACAAACGTTTGCGAGCCTTTAAAAGGGTACAAAAGAAACAAAGGAGGAACGGAATATCAAATGTACTCTCCGCTTACCCTTTTTGCAGATGCCTGTACACCGGATGCCAAAGACTCTTTAGCTTTTGATGCTGCTGTAGCGCAATATTTAGCGAGTAAAACTCCGGAGAATAAAGCAAAGGTAGCAGCATTTTTTAACAAATGGATCGCTGTAAACAAAGGACTGGTTGAATTGAGTGCCAATGCACCACTGATACAGCATATACTACCATTGTCTAAAAAATTGAATGATGCATCGCAGGAATTATTACTTGTTTTAGATAATAAATCAACTTTAAAAGGAGAGGATCTGAAAAATTTAATCGAGCAATGTAACAGTAAAGATCATGCTGATGTTGAGTTATCAGTGTATGAAAGTTTTAAAAAATTAATTTAAAGATTTGTTTGAGTTAGTATTTAGTAAGTTTTTTTACCACGTTATTTAGTAAATTATTGTCTCTGCCAGAGGCTTCTGGCAGAGGTAATTATGGTGATTTAGACGGTCTTTTTAACTTGAAACCAATTCGTAATAAATAAAAAAATAACCATCAAAAATAGTATTAACATTTAAAAACCAAATAAGACGCATAAAACAAAACATGACAAAAAGCAAAGTATTTTAGATTGATGAATCCCAAATTTATCTTCTGTGTTTAAACTAATTTTTTTTAAAATTAAATAAATATCAGTCACTACTATTCACAAATGATTATGGCTAGAATCAGTAATAGTAATATTTATTTTTAGAAGTAATGAATTAAAAATCCAGTGTATCGCGATGTTTTTTATTCGCGCTGTATTGAACCCCGGTTATCGTATTTATTTGCCGCATTTTGGCAGGTAAGGTATTGTAATTGGAATATTTATTTTCTATTAACCAATATTTATTAACTATGAAACATTATTACAGATTACTCTTTTTGTTACTGTTTCCCTTGCTTGCGTCGGCCCAACCAGCCCACGGTAAAAAAGTAGTAGGGTATTATGCGCAATGGGCTATTTACGCCCGGGATTTCAATGTTCCCAAGATAGACGGGAGCAAATTGACCCATTTAAATTATTCTTTTTACGGGACAACTTTTGACCCCGCCCGTCCGGAGAATACTAAATTAAAATGTTTGGATACCTATGCTGATTTTGAGCATACGGAAGGCGGAATTCCATGGGATGCCCCTGTAAAAGGGAACTTTTATGACTTGAAAAAGTTAAAAGAAAAGTATCCTCACTTGAAAATTTTAATCTCTGTTGGAGGCTGGACCAAAGGTCAGGATCTTTCTCCAATTGCCGCAAGTCCGGTGGCAAGAGCTGCTCTGGCTGCAGATATGGCAAACTTCATTGTTACTTATCCGTTTATTGACGGATTCGACATCGACTGGGAATATCCTGTAAAAGGAGGAACAGACGGTACCGAAATAGTCAACGGATCTCCGGTACCTGCACAGAAACATCACCCGGATGATAATAAAAACTTAGTGTTTTTGTTAAAAGCGATGCGTCAGGCTATGCCTAATAAATTAATTACCATTGCAGCGGGAAATAACGTTAGAGATGTTAAAATTCAATACGTAGGACCTAATACCAAAGCGCAATACGGAATGACCGACGATATTTCGACTTATTGTGATTATATTACCTATTTCGGATATGATTTTGGCGGTAACTGGTACGATAAAACCTGCTATAATGCTCCTTTGTATGCCAGTGGAAACCCAAATGATCCGCTTTATGGTGCTACACAATCTGAATCATTGGATGAACTAACCAATCAGTATCTTAATGTGATCGGTTTTCCTCCTAGTAAACTAATTATGGGATTGCCATTTTATGGTAAAATATTCAAAAATGTAGCGGTTAACTCCACTAATGGATTGTTTGTGGCTGCACCAAGAAATACATCACCGGGCTGTACGAATCCGCAACCGCCTGCAGGAACCTGGGATGGCGCCGGGGCATGTGAGCGATCCGGAAGTATCGAGATTTGCGACTTAGTGGGTAATCCGGTTACCAATCCGCATCCTTATTTGGATCCGAATACGATGATGGTGACACCAACAGCGGCTGCTGCAGGTTGGGTTAGATATTTTGACAATACCACAAAAGTTCCTTACTTATATAACAATACTACCAAGGAGTTTATCACGTATGAAGATAAACAATCAATGGATCTTAAAGTACAATACATTAAGTCCAGAAGTCTTGGAGGAGGTATGATTTGGGAAGTTTCTCAGGATACCAGAGGTAGTATTCCAAATTCGTTATTGACTCAAGTGGATACTTCATTTGGAAGTATTTTGCCGGAAACGGTTAGCATTGGAGGTTCTGTGAAAAATGGAACTGCTTTGGTAACAAACGTTACTGTGGAGGTTAAAAACGCAAGTAATGTAGTTTTACAAAGTGTAGTGTCTCCAACAGGTAATTTTACATTCTATAACTTACCTAAAAATCAGAATTATACGCTTACAGCAACAAAAGCGGCTTATAATTTTACAGCAGTTAGTTTAACAAACGTTGCTGCTGATCAAACCGGAGTTGTGATCCAGGGAACACAACCTTTGTACACGGTAAGCGGAACCGTTTTAACTAATGCCACACCAGCTGCGCCAGTTTCAGGAGTTACGGTTACAGCCACTTCAGGTACAACAGTTTTAACTGCTGTTTCTAATGCAAGTGGGGTGTACAGTGTTACAGGTTTAACAGCAGGACTTGACTTTACCGTTACAGCTGCCAAAACTGGTTTTCCATACACACCTGCTTCAACAGTATACACTGCAATAGACAGTAATAAAACGTTGAACTTTACACAAGGTGCTCCAATTGTATACTATACCGTTAGCGGTACTATTTTAAACGGAACCACTGCGGCTTCAGGAGTTACTGTTACCGCAACTTCTGCGGGAGCGCCTGTTTCTGCAACTTCCAATGCAAGCGGTTTTTACACATTAAGTCTGCCATCTGGTGCAAATTATACAGTAACGGCTGCCGCTGCTGGAAAAACCTATACTCCGGCTTCAACAGTTTATAATAATTTAATAGCCGATAAAACTTTAAATTTTACTGAATTTAATGTTGGAACAAATAAAATCAGCGGAACCGTTAAAAATGGTTCAGTTCCGGTTTCAGGAGCGAAAGTTGAATTGATTGTGCCATGGACGGATAACGCACATGGATGGAAAAGCGTTATCGCGACAACTGATGCTCAGGGAAATTACAGCTTTGCTAATTCAGTGATAGACGGTTATGCCATCATATCAAGTTTGAAATTGAATAGCTGGCAGAATAACGAGGTGGTTTATTTACCATCTAATCTGGCCAACTTTGCAGTTCCTTCAACGCCTACAGTTTATAACTTCAATACAACTGCTACTGCAAGAACGTCGTCTTATACGATGAACGGCAGAGTTTTAAACGGAACCAATCCGGTATCGGGTGCTGTAGTTTCGGCAGTTTCGGGAACAACAACTTTAACTGCTGTGACCGATTCAAATGGAGCTTATTCTTTTGCAAACCTGGCTTCAGGAGCAGATTATAAAGTAACAGCTGCCAAAACAAATCTAACGTTTGCTCCGGTATCAGCAGTTTCAACAACGGCTTCCGGTGCTAAAACACTTGATTTTGCACAAAATTTGGCCAGTACAAATCTAATTAGCGGAACCGTTAAAAATGGTTCAGTTCCGGTTTCAGGAGCGAAAGTAGAATTAGTTGTGCCTTGGACCGATAATACACACGGATGGAAAAGTGTTATCGCAACAACAGATGCTCAGGGGAACTTTAGCTATGACAATTCGGTTGTAGCAGGTTATGCACAAGTTTTAAGTTTAAAATTGAACGGATGGGAGAATAACGGAACGAATTATTACCCAAACAATCTGGTAAATTTTGCGATGCCAACGACACCGCAGGTTTATAACTTTAATACTCAAGCGACAGTTGTAACTAAACCAGTGGTTACCATTACAGCGCCAACAACTCCGACGATTGCTATAAATTTAGGATCCGCAATTAATTTTGTGGCTAGTGTTGGATTAAGTGCTACAGATGCTACTACAATCTCATCAGTTGCCTTTAGTATAAATGGACAAAGCCTGAGTGCTACCAATTCTTCAGGAACTTATACCGCGACTTGGACACCGGTAGCCAATCAGTTTTCGCTTAGTCATACCTTAACGGTTACGGCTACTGCGTCAAACGGTACAACAGATACAAAAACATATAATTTTGTATTAAACTGTTCAGGTGCCAACTGCCCGAATACATTGCCTGTAGTTACCTGGAATTCACCATCGAATACTACTATAACTCAGCCTACTTTCCAGGTTGTGCCAATTTCGGTTACAGCTGTTGATAGTGACGGATCGGTTTCAGGTGTAACGATTACAATAAATGGAGGGACATTCAACATGACAGCAGGTACAAATAATACCTATACGTATAATTTTACACCAGCTGCTTATCAGGATTATCCGATTGTAATCAAAGCGACCGATAATAAATTAGGGGTAACTACATTAAACAATACCATTAAAATTACTTCGGTAAGTACTAGATTCGTTCCGCTTCCAGCAGGTAAAATTATTTTAGGATATGCACACTCCTGGGAAAATGGTTCTGCTCCATTTTTATATTTTTCTCAAATCGTGGGAAGTAAATTTAACGTAGTGGATTATGCTTTCGTAGAAACCGTTAACCGTGATGGTTATACGCCGGTATTAACTACAAATGATACCAGATATTTGACCAATGGAGTTTTCAATAAGCAACTATTGAAAAATGATATTAAATCCTTAAGAGATAGCGGAGTTCCTGTTATTGTTTCTATTGGAGGTCAAAATGGTCATGTTGTTTTGGAGAATGTAAATCAAAAAAACATTTTTGTTAATGGTCTGAAAGCAATTATTGACGAGTATCAATTTGATGGAGTTGATATTGATTTTGAAGGCGGATCGATGAATTTTAGTGCAGGAGGTTTAAGAGATATTTCGTATGCGGGTATTTCTGCTTATCCAAGATTGAAAAACGTAGTAGATGCTTTCAAAGAATTAAAAGCGCACTATGGTCCTGGGTTTTTATTAACTGCAGCTCCTGAAACACAATACGTACAAGGAGGATATTCTACCTATAATGATACTTTTGGTTCGTTCCTGCCAATCATTCAAAACTTACGTAATGAATTGGATTTGTTAGCGGTACAATTGTATAACACAGGAGGAGAAAACGGATTAGATGGTCAGTACTATGGTTCAGCTAAGAGAGCAAACATGGTAACAGCTCTAACAGATATGGTAATAAAAGGACATACCATTGGTACTACAGGAATGCGTTATGATGGTTTACCAGCCTCAAAAGTTCTTATCGCATTACCAGCTTGTCCAAGTGCAGCAGGTAGTGGTTTTATAACGCCAGCTGAAGGAATTAATGCGATGCATTATTTAAGAACCGGAACCACTTTTTCAGGAAGAACTTACACCATGCAGCCAGGCGGACCTTATCCTTCTTTAAGAGGTCTAATGACTTGGTCTGTAAACTGGGATTTCTCTTCTTGTGGTAATTCAGCTGAATTGTCTAAAGCGTATGCAGCTTATTTTGCAGGACTGACCGCCGCAAGAGCATTGCCTGAAGGAATCGAAACGAAAAGCAGTACAGTCGCTTATTTTAAAAACGATGCATTAGCCGTTTCCAGTGAAACTGGAGATATCGCTCAGGTAGAGGTTTTCAATACTATTGGACAACCATTAGTACGTCATAGAAACATTCAGAATAATAAAGAAGTACTGCTTCAGGATGTAAACTTTTCGAGCAAACAATTGTTTATCGTTGTAGTAACAGACAAAGCAGGAAATAAAAAATCATTCAAAGTAATGAACTTTTTGAACTAAAGGACAGTACTGAAGAATGAAAAATACAGAAATAGAATATTGGAATGGTTAAAATTGAGTTTGGTTATTTATTTTTTAATCTAAGTTTTATTTCGAATAAATGCATCGAATTCAGGTGATTTGTTATTTGGTTTTCACCTGAAGGAGAGCATTATGAACCTGACAGTTTTTGCTGTCAGGTTTTTTTTTTGTTAAGAATGATTTAATGGTAATGTTGCGATAAAGAACACTGATAAAACGGATTTTAGAAAATCAATGTAAATTCGCGTTTTCGTGAAACGAATGGGGTTCCTCCGCGTTAAAACCTTTAAAAAAAAACTTTGCGAACATTACGAGAACCTTGCGTCTTTGCGGTAAAACAAAACTTTTACTACTTTTGAAATCAAATACAATTATCTCACAATCCATGCAGAAATTTATCAGCCTCATTATACTTCTTCTCTTTTTCACCATAAGTACTGCTCAGAATAGATTCGGAAATCCGGAAGTTGATACCAATCAGATTCAGAAGAATTTCAGCGATTGGTCAAATTACCAGGGCAAAAACATTATGCTTTCAAGAGATTTCACAGCACTGGATCTTCAGTCCAAAGAAATTTCAAAAGAATCTTTTCTGGACCAATTGGCCAATGGAAATTGTATTCCAATTCGATTAAAATCAGAAGATTCCAAATACTATTATCAATTATTCGAAATTGAAGCTGGTTCCGATACCAGCATTAAAGCGACCATCAATCAGATTGGTTTTGATGCGCTTAAAAATTACAAAATGGAAGGGACTCCATTCCCAAAGTTTTTGTTTAAAGACCTCAATGGAAAACTGGTTTCAAATGAGTCGATGAAAGGAAAAATAATCGTTATAAAATGCTGGTACATCCATTGTACTCCTTGTATACGCGAATTTCCACAGGTGAATCGTCTGGCAGAAGAATACAAAAATCGAAAAGACATCGTTTTCATGAGTCTGGCCGAAGATGCTCCCGAAAAACTTAAATTGTTTCTGGCCAGGAGACCTTTAGCCTATTCGGTAATTCCAAACATGAAAGTATATATGAATGAAGCTTTACAACTGAATTCATTTCCAACTCATTTTATTTTAAACAAAGAGGGGATGATTGCTAAAGTGCTTCCTAATTTTGAGAGTTTGGAGGTTGCTTTGAGGAAAGTAAGTGAGATGTGATTTGTAAAATGTAAAATGTAGGCTGTGAAATGTTAGATGTTAGATGTGAAAACTTAGTATGTTTAACGAATTGACCTATTTCACAATTAACATCTCACATTTTACAAATAACATCTCACAATAAACTTAGGGCCTTTACATCTTTGCAACTCTGAACCTTTTTTCATACTTTTGCACAAAATTAATTAAAAAGACATTCATGTTAACAGTCAATAATTTATCAGTTCAATTTGGCAAACGAATTTTGTTTGACGAAGTAAATACTACTTTCACTCATGGGAATATTTATGGAGTTATTGGAGCCAACGGTGCTGGAAAATCTACTTTTCTAAAAATCATCTCAGGTGATATCGATCCAACTTCGGGGCACATTCATTTGGAACCGGGAAAACGTATGTCGGTTTTGAACCAGAATCACAACATGTTCGATGAGCATACCGTTTTGGAAACTGTTTTGATGGGAAATAAAGTTTTGTATGCTGTTAAGAAAGAAATGGATGAACTTTATCTGGATTACAACGATAAAAACGCAGACAGAATTGGAGAACTTCAGGTTCAGTTTGAAGAAATGAACGGATGGAATGCAGATTCTGACGCTGCTTCGATGTTGTCTAACCTGGGAATTAACGAAGAGCATCATTACACTTTAATGGGTGACTTAGAGGGAAAAATTAAAGTACGTGTGCTTTTGGCGCAGGCGCTTTTTGGAAACCCGGACTTGCTTATCATGGATGAGCCTACCAACGACTTGGATTTTGAAACCATCGCTTGGCTAGAGAACTTCCTGGCAAATTATGAAAATACTGTAATTGTAGTATCTCACGACCGTCACTTTTTAGATGCGGTTTGTACACATATTTCGGATATTGATTTTGGAAAAATTAATCACTATTCAGGAAACTATACTTTCTGGTACGAGTCAAGCCAATTAGCGGCGAAACAACGTGCACAGCAAAACAAAAAAGCAGAAGAGAAGAAACAAGAACTTGAGGAATTTATTCGTCGTTTTAGTGCGAACGTTGCAAAATCCAAACAAGCTACTTCTCGTAAAAAAATGATTTCGAAGCTGAACATTTCAGAAATTAAACCTTCAAGCCGTCGTTATCCGGCGATCATTTTTGATCAGGATCGCGAAGCAGGAGATCAGATTTTGAATGTTGAAGGATTAGCAGCTTCGATCGAGGGAGATCTTTTGTTTAAAGATGTAGATTTGAATATGGCAAAAGGCGATAAAATCGTTCTTTTCTCTAAAGATTCACGTGCTACAACAGCTTTCTACCAAATTTTGAACAACCAGCAAAATGCAGATGCCGGAACTTTCGACTGGGGTATTACAACCAATCAGGCTTATTTACCGGCTGAGAATCATTCTTTCTTTGAAAATGATTTGACTTTGGTAGACTGGTTACGTCAATACGCAAAAACAGAAGAAGAGCGTGATGAGGTTTTTATTAGAGGATTCTTAGGGAAAATGATTTTCTCAGGAGAAGAGGCACTAAAAACAAGCCGTGTATTATCAGGAGGAGAAAAAGTACGTTGTATGTTGTCCCGAATGATGATGGAAAGAGCCAACATCTTAATGCTTGACGAACCAACCAATCACTTGGATTTGGAGTCGATCACCGCTTTCAACAACTCATTGAAAAATTTTAAAGGTTCCGTGATTTTTACTACACATGACCACGAGTTTGCACAAACCGTTGGTAACAGAGTAGTAGAATTAACACCAAACGGAGCGATAGACCGTTACATGACATTTGACGAATACCTGGACGATGAAAAAATTCAGGAATTAAGAAAGAAAATGTACAATTTGTAATTTTATAATTTATAATAAGAGAGATCCCGTTCGCAATGCGAACGGGATTTTTTTTGGCTATTTTTTACCGAACACTTTTGCGAAAATGAATATAAGTATCGCAATAATAAAGATAACGATAAATATTCCAACACCCATTCCGGCTTTAAAAATGCCCTCGATAACTTCACAGCTGGTAAATGAAAATAGTATCACGAATACCATTAACAAACGTTTAAGTATATTTTGCATGACTTTGAGTTTTTAAGAATCTGTTATTCTAATTGATATAGCTTAAAATTACACCAAAAAATAAAAAAGATCTTACATAATTTGATGGTAAAGTTCTATGATTTAGATCAAAACCAATTGTGCTCAAAAAGTTAAACAACTTTACAATAAAGAGAAGTAAAGATAAGGGAAAGGTAATGTTCTCTTAAAAGCTATTGCGTTTTCGTAGGATACTTTTGTTGGGTCTAAAACAAAAACAACCTATGAAAAAACTTTACTTTCTATTCCTGCTGCTGGGGCTGAGTTATGCTTCCAAAGCACAAAATTTATTTCCATATCTGCAAAATGCCACACCGACCTCGATTTATGTGAACTGGAAAACAGAGAGCAATCCGGAGTCGATTGTAGAATATGGGACGACAGCCACTAGTCTTAATGTTACCGTTACCGGTAATACAAATGTTTTTACAGATTCGGGTTATCCGGGGAATTATTTTTACCATAGTGCGAAGTTGCTTAACCTTTCGCCGAATACGAAATATTACTACAGAATAAAAACCGGAGCGGATGTGTCTTCGGTTTATTCTTTTAAAACATTACCTAATCCGGGGCAGGCTGCCACATCAAACGGGCACATTCGCTTTTTGATAATGGGTGATAACCAATTGAAAGCGGTGCCTCGTTATGATTCTCTGGTATCTGCTGCCAAAAGAAAGATAAGACAAAAATGGGGGAAAGACTTATCTCCGGATGATAACATCTCCATGACTTTTATGGTTGGAGATCAGGTGGATGTAGGGACTTTAGATCATTACGAAAATGTACATTTTAAAAAGAACAGAGGTTTGTCGGGCAATGTACCGATTCAGACAACAGTAGGAAATCATGAAACCTACGGAACTCTTGGAATGAACTCCTATTACGATCATTTTTATATCAGTGAACTTTCGTATAAAGGTATTTCGTCAGGAACAGAGAATTACTACGCTCAACAAGCCGGTAATGTTTTGTTTATTAGTTTAAGTTCAGAACATACCGGTGCGGCACAACTTAGCTGGTTGCAACAGGTTCTTGCGGCAGCAAATGCAGATTCGACAGTAGATTGGATTTTTTCTCTAAGTCACAGACCTTATCAGGCCGAACAGTATGTGGGGGATATTTCGACCTGGGTGCGTAATACTGCCGTTCCGTTATTGGTAACTTCTCCAAAATATTCGATGCATATTGGGGCACACCATCATCTTTATCACAGAGGACAGTTGAAAAACACTCCTACTTATAATATTATTTCAGGAGGTACAGCCTGGGATCAATATTGGGGATCTTCGACAGAACAGGATTTTGATGACGTACAGAAAACAATCTGCAACTGGATTTATCAAATTGTAGATATTGACGTTACAAACGGAAAAATGGACATCGAAAGTTATTCGATCGGAAGCGTTGATAAATGGAAGAACAACCAATTGATGGATGAATTTCACCGCTATAAAAACAAAGCTGCACCTGCGAAACCTTCGATCACCAATACTTTTACAGCGACAAATACGTTACCGTTAACCGTATCCGGATCAGCTTACAGTACCACTACAGACGAGAAGTTAAACACCAGTCAGTTTTTGATTTCTCAGACACCAACATTCGATATTGTTAAGAAAGAAGTATATCGCGATTTCGAAAACTTATACGGAAAGTATGGAACCAAAAAAGATTCAACCGTAAATATTAATCTTGGCGTAGACATTACCAAAATGGATCTGGCTTCTAATTCGCTTCCAAATGGTAAGTACTATGTAAAATTAAGATACAGAGACCGCAATTTGGAATGGTCGCCATGGAGTGATGTTCAGACTTTTACGATTACCGGAAGTAATACGGTAAACACGGCAATAGTTACAGACGCTTCGACCTATTTGCAAGGTGCAGCTATAAAAGTTGATTATACGGATGCTCCGGCCAGTACTTCGACCTGGATTGGTTTGTATAAAGAAGGACAGACTCCGGGAGGTTCGACACCATCACAAACCTGGAAATATACCGATGGCAGCACAAGCGGTTTTATTAATTTCCCTAGCGGACTGGCGAATAAAGGACGTTATTATGCTGCAATATTTTCAAATGGAGGGTATACCGAAATAGCAGCCCGAAAGTATTTTTATGTAGGACCTGTTCCGACCTTAACTACCGATAAAACCGAATATTCTGTTGGTACTCCTGTGATTATTAACTACACGAATGGTCCACAACTAGCAAAAGACTGGATTGGAATCTATAGAATGGGAGTTAACCCGGGATCGGGAGTTACAGCAACAAGCTGGCAATATGTGACAACCGTTGCCGATGCTAAATCTTTTACCGGATTGCCAAAAGGGTATTATTATGCCGAATATTATTTACAGGATGGATTTAATCCTATTGGAAATAAAGTTTTCTTTAAAATTGGTGCTGTTGTTACCGAATTATGGATCAACAAACCTGTTTACGATCTTGGGGAACAAATTACAGCCTCTTGGACAGATGCTCCGGGAATTGTAAAAGACTGGTTGGGAATTTACCATGAAGGTGATAATCCTAATGAAAAACCGTTGGTGAGTTATACCTATTTTGAAGGGCTTTCTGAAGGAACTAAAAACATTGTTGCTCCTGAATTGCCTACGGAAAAAGGAAAATACTTTTTAGTGATGTTTACCAATGATTCATACAATGAAGTATCAAACCGAGTTACTTTTGAAGTAATTGATCCGCATTTGGGTAACGATGAGTTTAAAATTGACAATGGTTTGAGAGTATATCCAAATCCAACCAATAACAATACAGAAACCTTTATTCAGTCGGAATATCCTATTGACGAAATAGAAATTTACAGCATGGAAGGAAAGTTGCTGTATGCCACAAAAAATGTGAATAACAACAAGTTCTCACTCATCAATCAGGATTTGCCAAAAGGAGTTTATATTTTAAAAATACATTCCCGTAAATTGTTTACAGCCAAACTAATTGTGAAGTAATAAACAAACAAATAAATATCAAAATCCCATTTGCCGCGGTGAATGGGATTTTGTTTTTTTAGATTAGAAGATCTGACGAAATATTAGAATAACATTTCAATAAGCTGAATTTTATTGCCGCAGGTATCATCCAGTATGGCAATTTTTACATTTCCCATTGCTGTTGGTTTCATACTAAATGCAACCTCAAGACCAATCAGACGATCGTATTCCTCCTGAAGATGATCAACATTAAATTGAGTATAGGGGATTCCGGCGTCAAAGAGTGCTTTTTGATAGGTTTTGGCCGGTTCAAAATGATTGGGTGCTGGTTCCAGTAAAATTTCGACTCCGTCTGGTTCGTCTTTAGCAACAACGGTCAGCCATCTGTTGTTTTCGCCTACTGGCACATCATGCTTTTTTACAAAACCTAGTTTTTTAGTATAAAACTGTAAGGCCTTTTCCTGATCCAGAACTGGAATTCCGATTACTTTTACTCTCATTATCTATCGTTTTAAAAGGATTGAATACAACTTTGATGCATTTTTAATTAGCGGGCTATTTTACGCATAAGAGTTTCAAACGGACCATTATTAAAGCGTTTTGCCCAAAGACTACTAAAGTAATAACTGAGCACAAAATATGCAATTGAAAACAGCAAAATATAAATTGGTTTTGTTGCTTCCTCATCAGTTGGATCTTGGATTAAACTCCTGTTCATTAGTACAGAGAACAAAATGATTCCAATAGTGAGATGCGAAATATAGTGTGTTAACGTCATTTGACCTGTTGGAGCAAAATTTTGTACGTATCGGTTCGTTCCGTATTTTTCTCCCAGGTACATAAAAAAGGCAATCAACATCAGAGCAAATCCGGATGTACTTAACATAAAGGGGAGGTACGGCGGGAGGTAATCGGCATTGATAAATAAATCTAAATGCTCAGAGAGTACAAATTGATGGGATAATAATTGAAGTAATGCTATTGATACATAGACTAAAAATCCAATCGCAAACATTTTCTTCTGAACCTTTATACTGCTCCAGTTTAGTCTTCCAAGATACATTCCTAAAAGAAAATAAGCGATCCAGGGAAAAACAGAATTCCAGCCATTATAAAAGGTGTTTCTGATAAATCCGTTTAGGGTGTAAAAATCTTTGTATTGAAAAGTATCCATATTCCAGCCAGTTTCATAGGGGATGATGAAAATTAAAACATGGAAACCAAAGACCGCCACTGCAGCCAGGAGCAGAAAAAACTTCTTGTTTAGAAAGACCAAAAAAGCAATTAGAAACATATAACAACCGTAGAAATGTAAAATATCGGCGGGCCAGATGAGGTTGAGCAAAAGCCCGATGACAAATAAAAAAGCGGCTCGTTTGAGGATGGTATTTCTCAGCTGCTTTTTCTCGGCAGGAGTATATACAGCTCTGTTGGTCATAAGCGCAACACCCATTCCGGCTAGTATTACAAATACCGAACTCGAGTTGCCGCTAAAAAGAGACATAAATTGAGCAACAGTACTTTGGTCGCTATGAGAGCCAAAAACCATATTAAAATTTACAATAAACATTCCGAAGATGGCATAGGCTCTTGCCAGGTCAAATCCTATAATTCTTTGTTTCATTTTTTTATATTTTATGAAACAAATGTCGAAATGAATAATCGCGGGAAATTTGACTTAGGTCAAATAATACATTTAAATTCTGGAGCGGATTCTGCTCAATGTTTCCAATGATATTCCCAGATAAGAAGCAATGTGGGTGAGCTGGATATTTTTAATAATATGCGAATGTTCTTTGATTAGTTTAAGATAGCGCGTGGTAGCATCGAGGGTGCGAAACTGAAACAAGCGGTCCTCTAGCCAAATGGCGTAATACTCGGTGAGCATCAAATCTAACTCGGTTAATTTTGGAAATTGCTTCTTCGCGTTCTGAAATGCGGTAAAGTCGGTTTGTGAAATGGTAATATCGGTAACGGCCTCAATGAATTCGTTACTTGGCTTTTGCAGGCAATAGCTGTTAAAAGATACGGCTATATCATCAGGAAAGTAGAGTTCTGTTGTGATTTCCTTTCCGTCATCGAGATAATACTTTCTGGCAATCCCTTCTTCTATAAAGTAACTTTTACTGCATATTTCATCTTGCCGTAACAAAAACGCTCCTTTTTTTAATGTTCTGGTAGTCGAGATGTTATTTAAAACGGCTAAGGTTTCCGGATCAAGGTTGTTTA
Organism: Flavobacterium sp. T12S277; assembly: GCF_048514875.1. Classification (NCBI taxonomy): domain Bacteria; kingdom Pseudomonadati; phylum Bacteroidota; class Flavobacteriia; order Flavobacteriales; family Flavobacteriaceae; genus Flavobacterium; species Flavobacterium sp. T12S277. The sequence goes on from NZ_JBLYEG010000008.1 coordinate 75,419, forward strand.
TAAAAGCATCTATTTTGGTGAGATAGGAGTTCATTTTTTCGGTAAATGTTCGGTTTAAGAGGCTTGTATTTGTTGGTAGGTTTTAGTTTGTTGCGGTAATAAGAAGAACTACCACAGGCACGGAAGAAATAATTTCAATGCCAGGTGGTTGTTGCTTAAATACGTTTTTTTAACCTCCAATTGTACCAGTTCTCACGGGTTCTGATCGTTTGTAATTGGCTATAATAACTCCTGTAGAGGTGATCGTATGGTCAGTCAGTACAAATGAAGTTGGAACTGCACCCTCATCAAATAGTTTTTTCCCTTTCCCAAGCAGTAAAGGATGAATTTTGAGCCAGAGCTCGTCAACTAAATCATTTTTAAGCAGGAACTGAATCATGTTGGCGCCGCCCCAAACTTTAATGTCATCGCCTTCTGAATTTTTAAGATTTTGAATGTCTGCTGTGTCTTTTAGAAACACGGAGTTTTCCCATTGAGAATCTTTTCGGCTTGTAGATAAGACATATTTGGTAACCTCATTAATTCCTGGCCAGTTAGCAGCATTCGCGGGCCAATAAGATTCAAAAAGATCAAAGGTCTTTCTCCCTAAAAGAATATCCGAAGGTTCCATTTGTTTCTCCATGGCCTTGCTGTATGATTCATCACCAAAGGGTGCGACCCAGCCTCCGTATTCAAAACCGCCCGAAGTATCTTCCTGAGGGCCGCCCGGTGCCTGCATCACCCCATCGAGGGTAATCATTGCTAAGGCGATTATTTTTCTCATGATTTTTAGTTTTTGGTTTCTCAAATATAATAAAATAACAAGAAATATTGGACTGAATTAATACGGGTTGATGGTGTTGCAGAAGCAAATTTTTATTGGTGTGTTGTTTCAAGGTTCAAAATAACGGGCTTTTGATATGGATCGTTCCTATGGAACTTTTATCTCTGTTGCTTCATAGGCAACGGATTAAAATCCGTTGTTACAGCATTGCTCATTCCTCCGGAATTTGGAATACTGGTATGTAATAGGTGCCGTTCCTATGGAACTTTTCTCTCTGTTGTTTCATAGGCAACGGATTGAAATTGGTTGCTGGAATATTGTTCATTCCTGCTGAATTTAGAATGCTGCTTTGTGATCGTACAGCCTTAAAAATTTATTCCAATATTTGTATTTAGAAAGAGGCAACAAATAAATTCTGATTTTGTATATTTGCCCAACCAAACATTATACTTAATTATGAGCCAAAAAGTATTACTTAATTCAAAAGAAGTTACTATCATACTCCATCGTTTGGCTTGTCAGTTAATCGAAAAACATCTTGATTTTTCAGATACTATTTTAATCGGAATTCAGCCGAGAGGTGTTTTTTTAGCAGAACGTTTAAAACAAATATTAGAGAGCGAGTACAAGACACCTGAAATTTCTCTGGGCTATTTAGATATTACTTTTTTCAGAGACGATTTCCGTCGTACAGATAAACCGCTTGAAGCCAATAAAACCCAAATCAATTTTATAGTTGAAAATAAAAAAGTCATTTTTATTGATGACGTTTTGTTTACCGGACGCAGCATTCGCTCTGCTTTAACCGCAATTCAGTCTTTCGGGAGACCTTCAGAAATTGAATTGTTAGTGTTAATCGACAGGCGTTTTAGCCGCAATCTGCCTATTCAGCCCGATTATCGCGGTCGTCAGGTAGATGCTATTAATGGTGAAAAAGTAAAAGTAAGCTGGAAAGAAAATGACGGCGAAGATGTGGTGCATTTGATTACCAATTAGTTTAATCGGTTAACCGGTTAATTGTTTAATCGGAAAAGCCAAACGATTAAATGATTAGTGAAATTAAAAAATAGGTGAACCGTTAAATCGGTCAACTATTTAGTCGTAAAGAAAGCGATTAAACGATTAAACAAATAAATATATAAACAAACACAATGAAAGAATTAAGCGTAAATCATTTATTAGGAATTAAATATATCAATGAAAATGATATTAACCTGATTTTTGAAACTGCCGATCATTTTAAAGAAGTCATTAACAGACCCATTAAAAAAGTTCCTTCATTACGAGATATTACCATTGCCAATATTTTCTTTGAAAACAGTACCAGGACCAAACTTTCTTTTGAGTTGGCACAAAAAAGACTCTCTGCTGATGTGATTAGTTTTTCGGCAGCTCAGTCATCGGTCAAAAAAGGAGAGACCCTGATTGATACTGTAAATAATATCCTTTCAATGAAAGTTGATATGGTTGTAATGCGCCACTCCAACCCCGGAGCGGCTTATTTTTTATCCAAAAATGTCAAAGCCAGTATCGTGAACGCCGGAGACGGAGCACACGAGCACCCAACACAGGCTTTATTAGACAGTTACTCGATTAGAGAAAAATTAGGCGATGTGGCCGGAAAAAAAGTAGTTATTGTAGGTGATATTCTGCATTCAAGAGTGGCTTTGTCCAATATATATGCTTTGAAGATGCAGGGAGCCGAAGTAAAAGTTTGTGGTCCAAAAACACTAATTCCAAGATACATCGAATCGCTTGGTGTTACCGTTGAACCAAATTTGCGTAAAGCTTTAGAATGGTGTGATGTTGCCAACATGCTTCGCGTACAAAACGAACGTATGGATGTAAACTTTTTTCCTTCTACACGCGAATATGCACAACAATATGGAGTAGATAAACCCTTACTGGATTCTCTTGGAAAAGAAATCGTAATCATGCACCCGGGACCAATCAACAGAGGGGTAGAGATAACTTCTGAAGTAGCAGACTCAGATCATTCCGTGATTTTGAATCAGGTTGAAAATGGTGTCGCGATCAGAATGGCCGTTATTTATTTATTGGCTTCTAAGATTCAGTAGTTTTTATTTATTTGTTTCAAGTTTTATTTGTTTCAAGTTCGATAAGCTGAACGTTATAAAACCTGAAACCTGAAACCTGAAACCTGAAACCTGAAACTTGAAACCTGAAACTTGAAACGTGAAACTTGAAACCTGAAACCACAAAAAAATCGTACCTTAGCTCTCTAACAGAGCCTATAAATTAGAAGATGAAAGTAGATCAAAAAGGACATACCGTTACCATTAAAGATACCCAGGGAGATTTTAATGCTTTTTTGGAAAAAGTAACGCAACAGTTTAAAACCTTTGAAAAACAAAATATTATAATCGATTTGTCTGCAGATACTGATGTTTCTGAAAAAGAAGTAAAGCTTTTTCTGCCTTTGGCCAAACAACAGAAAAAAGCCAAAAAATCATTTGTAGTAGTAGTTTCTGATCTTGACTTTAATGCTGTTTCAGCTAAATTACTAGTGGTTCCATCACTTTTGGAAGCACATGACATTATCGAAATGGAAGAAATCGAAAGAGACCTGGGGTTTTAATTGTAGATTTTAGAGTTCAGATTTTAGATTTTGAATGTTGAAATCTAAAATATATATTCAATCTAAAATCTAAAATCAACAATCTAAAATGAAGCTTACCATACTAGGCTGTTATGCCGCAACTCCCAGAACAATTACCAATCCGACTTCGCAGGTTTTAGAGATTAAGAACAGAATGTTTTTAATTGATTGCGGTGAAGGAACTCAGGTACAGCTGCGCAAGAACAAAATTAAATTCTCTAAAATAAATCATATTTTTATTTCGCATTTGCATGGGGATCACCTTTATGGATTAATTGGTACGATCTCAACTTTTGCGCTTTTAGGCCGTACGACTGATTTACACATTTATGGACCGAAAGGGGTAAAGGAGATTATTACTTTGCAATTGAGATTGTCCAATTCCTGGACGAGCTATGATTTGTTTTTTCATGAACTGGAAGCAACAGAAAGCGAAGTTATTTTTGAAGACAGCAAGGTTATTGTAAAAACGATTCCGCTAAAACATCGTGTGTATACCAACGGATTTTTGTTTCAGGAAAAACCCGGTGACCGAAAATTGAATGTTGAAGCCGTACAGCAATATGATATTCATACGGCGTACTATCAAAAAATAAAAGGCGGCGGCGATGTTACACTGGATGATGGCACTGTAATAAAAAACGAAAAGCTGTCCTTTGATCCAATTCCTGCAATGAGTTATGCTTTTTGCTCGGATACCGCCTATCACGAAGCCATACTTCCTTTAATAAAGGATGTTGATGTTTTATACCACGAAGCTACTTTTTTAGAATCAGAAGCGGCATTAGCGCAGAAAACGCTGCATTCAACGGCAAAAGAGGCAGCAACTATTGCCCTTAAAGCAAATGCAAAACAATTGATACTCGGACATTATTCAACTCGATACGATGGTATCGAACGTTTTAAAGAAGAAGCTGAAACCGTTTTTCCAAACGTTCTCTTAGGAGATGATGGAAGAAGTTTTGAGTTTTGAGTTTTTTGAGGATGAATTACAATGGTTACGTGTATCCGTAAATCAAAGTAAAAATCTAAAGTAAAAATCTAAAGTCTACAATCTAAAATCAGCAATTATGAACGATTTAAGCAATTATAGAAAATCTTACGAAAAGAGTGAGTTATTAGAAACGAATATTCCGGAAGATCCAATTAATCTTTTTAACCGATGGTTTCATGAGGTAGAAGATTTTGGCGGAAATGGAGAAGTCAATGCTATGACAGTTTCAACAATTGGGTTGGACGGTTTTCCCAAATCGAGAGTAGTGTTGTTGAAGAAATTTTCGGAGGAAGGTTTCATTTTTTATACCAACTATGATTCAGAAAAGGGAAAAGCAATAACAGCGAATCCCCATGTTTGTTTGTCTTTTTTCTGGCAGGAAATGGAACGTCAGGTAATCATAAAAGGAATTGCCACCCGAACAGCTGAGAACATATCTGATGGTTATTTTGATTCTCGTCCCGACGGGAGCAAGCTCGGAGCGATTGTTTCGAAGCAAAGTGAAGTGATCCCGTCCCGAACTTTTCTGGAAGAAAATTTGAAAAAATTAGAGAAAGAATTTGAAGGAAAACACATTCCGAGACCTGAAAATTGGGGAGGCTTTTTAGTAACTCCTTTAGAGGTAGAATTCTGGCAGGGAAGGCCCAACAGATTGCACGACAGGATTCGTTATCAGAGTCAGTCTGACTTTTCATGGAAGATTGAGCGACTATCGTCTTGATTTGTAAGAAAAACACATGTTAATATAGAATTGTTATGTAGTTCATCGATTATTTTTGTAGTTTACCGGTAGATTTGATATGTTTGAGTAAGAAAATATAACAGATCAATTTATCTAAATAAAGAATTTAAAGGATTTGCCCCAACATCTACTTTAAAAGTTAAACTACTATGTGATTATGAGAAAGATGATGCATAACATGAGGTTCGTTGCAATAGTTTTCGTACTTGTTGCAATGAGCTCCTGTTCATCGGATAGTGCAGAGGCTACCGAAAACGGTACTAAAACCGAAACGGTTGTTGCCAGTTACACTTACAATGATTCAGAAATCGAATCTATGAAACTTATCAATGACTATCGGGTAAGTATTGGTCTTAATGCGCTGCAAAGAGTAAATCACGTTTCCTTTAAATGCGAAGAGCATAACAAGTACATGATCGCAAACAATGTGGTTGATCATAATGATTTTACTTCTCGTTCTAATAATATCATGAGTGTTTTAGGAGCTAAAAAAGTAGGTGAGAATGTCGCTTACAATTATAAAACTTCCGAAGCAGCTTTAAGAGCCTGGCTGGATAGCCCGGGGCATAAAGCAAATATCGAAGGAGATTATACCCACTTTGGTTTATCAGTTTCTATTGATCCTCAAACAGGTAAAAAATACTATACAAACATCTTTGTGAAGATGTAAAGAGAATTTTGGACTGGTTAGTTTTTATGTATCGTTGTAATTCACAGAATTGCAACGATTTTTTTTTTGCCAATATTTTTACGAAGACAAATTCCAAAAAACAAATTCCAAATTCCAAAAAGCAAATTCCAAAAAAAAGAAATTCCAAATTCCAAAGCTCCCGAACAGGGTTTTGGAATTTGGAATTTGAATTTTTAAAATATTAAAGCTTACAGGGCTGTAATAATAAATTCGCTTCTTCTGTTCATTTGATGTTGTTCTTCTGTACAAGGTACACCATCAGAACAGCCATTTACCAGTTGGGTTTCTCCGTATCCTTTTCCGGTTAGTCTGTTTTTGGCGACTCCGTTTTTAACCAGCCATGCAATAGTCGATTTTGCTCTTCTATCAGACAAGGCCGCATTGTATTTGTGTGTAGCACGGCTGTCGGTATGCGAACGAATGTCAAGTTTCATCGTTGGATGACTGTTTAATACATCCAGTATTTTCTCCAGATCCAGAGCAGCTTCGGTACGAATATTTGATTTGTCCAGATCAAAATAGATCATTTTAATACCAAAACATTTTCCTAAATCATCACCGATGGTCACTTTGCAGGTTGCTTTATCCAAAGCAATAGGAAGACTCGTTTTTCCGGTAAGTTTCCCGATAGTGATGTTTATTTCTTTGGTAGTATAATCTTCTTTTTCAGCTCTTACATTATACGTTTTTCCGCATTCGACCGGAAAACTGTAAAAACCTGTAGCATCTGAAATGGTATTGTTTTTTACCGCTCCCTGATTGTCATACAACGTTAGTTTTGTATTTGGTAAAATTGCTAAGGTTTCGGCATCTGTAATCACTCCGTTTAACTCCTGGATACATTGTAGTCTTCGGGTTTCAAGGAATTTGTAAATATCATCAGAACCCTGTCCGCCATCTTTATTAGAGCTGAAATACCCTATTCTGGAAGCGGGATCAATAATATAGGCAAAATCATCTTTTGGTGAATTGACATCTGCTCCAAGATTCTGAATGCTGCTAATGGTTCCGTTATCTTCAATTTTACCTACAAAAACATCCAGTCCTCCCAGACCCGGATGCCCGTCGGAAGCAAAGTAAATTTCATTATCACTGGTTACATATGGGAATGTTTCTTTTCCCTGGGTGTTAATGGTTTTTCCTAAGTTTTGAGGTGTACCATAACTGCTGTCTCCGTTAATACTCACTTTGTAAATATCAGATTGTCCTACAGTTCCGGGCATATCAGAGGCAAAGTACAGTGTTTTTTCATCAGGACTCAATGCCGGATGTGCGGTACTGTAATTATCGCTGTCAAAAGGAAGTGTCGTGATATTGGTCCACTTTCCGTTTTCAAGAGTAGCTTTGTATATTTTGATTAAAGTAATTTTGTTGTCATCTTTTCCTTTTTTACCATTGATGTAGTTGTTTCGCGTAAAATAAACCGTTTTTCCGTCTTTTGTGAAAGCGGGAGAAGATTCGTGAAACTTCGTGTTTAGGGATGTTTTAAATTTATTGACCTTAACAACGCTGTTGGAAGCAGGGTCGGTGTCGGCAAAATACAAATTAGTAAAATACTCTCCGGTCCATTTGTGTTTGCGCTGTGAAAAGTTTCCGGTATCTCTGGCAGAGGCAAAGTATATTTTACCATTGTACACAAAAGAACTGTAGTCGGAATATTTAGAATTGATTCCGGCATCTTCGATTTTGTATCGGCCTGAATTGGCTTTAATTTTGTCGAGATAGTTTACATCTTCGGCGTATAATTTCGCTCTGTCGTCGTTTTTCGATTTAGCCGCGAACTCTTCCATGATTTTAGCAGCTTTAGCTGTTTGCCCGGTCGATTTCAAACATTGTGCATATCGATAGTAATACTCAGGCTCGACAGCGGTATTCATGGCAAATAATTCACCGTACCATTTTGCGGCTACTTCAAAGTTAGAGTTGAAGTAGTAAGAATTTCCGAGCTTCTTAAACAAATCGTCTGATTTGTACCCTTTATCGGCTACACGTTCGTAGGTTTTAATAGCGTTGATATACGCATAATTATCGTAGTTTTTATCAGCAGTATTAATTTTCGATTGTTGCGCATAACTGCCGAATGAAAAAGAACAGATAATTGTTAAGCAAAGGAGTATATAATTTTTCATAATCATTATTTTTAGAAGAAACGTGGCGTTGTCATTTTACCATTGTTTTTGAAGAATTCGTAACGCAGGAATATCTCATGTGATCCCGAATTATAGTTGTTCAGTCGGGTGGTTTCGCGATCGTAACCATAACCAAGATAAAGGCCATCGGTTATTTGAAACCCTACCATGGCGCTTATTGAAGCACTCCAACGATACGCTAGTCCAACCACAAGTTTGTCCATAAACATAAAGTTTGCAGAAACGTCTACCTGAAGCGGTGCTCCCTCAACCATTTTGGTCAGTAAGGCAGGTTTGAATTTGATGTATTGGTATTGGTCTAAATCAAACACATAACCGGCTATTAAGTAATAATTGATTTTGTCTTTATAAATGGCATAGTCGTTATCATCAAACCGATTGGTTTCGATAAAGTTGGGTACAGACAAACCGATATAAGCTTTATCAGAATGCCAGTAGACTCCGGCTCCCACATTTGGTGAAAACTTATTGTTTAGATCCTGAAACTGTGGATCTCCCTGGCTCTCCGGATTTAATTTGCTGACATCAAGATTGAACAGGTTTGCTGTTCCCTTAATACCAAACGAAAGTTTAAAATCGGCTGAGGTTTGAACAGTATAAGAGAGGTCGACAGAAATGTTATTTTCATTGGTTGGACCAATTTTGTCGTTTACTAAAGAGGCTCCTACTCCCAGATTACTGTTGTTTATCGGGCTATTTACAGAGAAAGCGCTGGTTTCAGGTGCCCCGTCGAGTCCAACCCATTGGGTGCGGTACAATCCAAAAACACTTAAAGCTCCTCGTGATCCGGCATAAGCGGGATTGATGTTTATGGTATTGTACATGTATTGCGTAAATTGTGCATCCTGTTGGGCATAACCAGCAATTGTTACAAACATAATGACGAAGAAAAATAATTTTGTTCTCATAGTGGTATTTATTATTTTCATTAGTACTACTTTTTATCCAAGAAAATCGAAAAAAAGTCTATGCATTTGTATATTCAAAAATAAGGATTTTTTTATTAATTAATTGTAAAAAGCTTCTTTATGTGTTTGTGATACAATAGAATATATTTTTTCTTTCTTATTTTGATAGATATAAGTACCCATCTTTTTTATTGTTTTGAAGCACATTATTTCCGTCCAATGATTTATAATTAATAATATAGAAATAAGTTCCTGTTGGTAGTCCGTCAGATTGTTTGACGGTAGTTCGGCCTCTTGAAATTCCATCAAAGGCATTGGTTTGATTGTTGTAATTATGTGTTTCAAATACCAATACTCCCCAGCGGTTGTAAATCTCTACATCATTTTCAGGATAACAAGTGGTATCGTCAATACTGTCTATTTTGAAGATATCATTGATTCCGTCTCCGTTAGGCGAGAAGGCGTTATGAACGACTACGCTTCCGCAGGCAAGTACTTTACAATCATCATTTACTTCCATATTCAGTACAATAGTTCTTGGGCAGAATGTATCCGGTATTCTGTATTCGAAGGTATAAGTGCCCAGCGCCAGACCAAAAGGATTAAAATTATTTCCTTGTATGCTGTTGGTGTTATTGTTGTCCACCCAGGTTCCTGTAGTAGGAGTGTTTTCTGGTAATAAGGATAACAAGTTTATCAGAGTCGAATCATCGTTACAGGCTTTACTGCTGATCGTTGTTGTTCCACTAGGAGTTGCAGTAATTGTCACTGTTGCGGTAGCCGTACACGTTTGATTCTGATTGTTTACAGGCGATGTTGCTGTAAGGGTGTATGTTCCGGCCGGTAAATTGGTGTTTCCAACAATTTCGTTGTTAGCGTTTCTAATTACCACAGTCGAACCTGGACTATTGGTTACCAGGATTGAACCGGTTTTTCCGTCCAGACAGTTCACATTGGTAGCCACTCCGCTTACCGAAACTGTATTGGCTACTGTAAAGGTTTGTACCAGTACGGTTTTATTTCCTGCACAATCGGTTAGGGTATAGCTTCTGGTCAGGATGTAAGGACTTCCGTCGCAGCCGCTTCCGCCATTGTTAGTGTCACTTACCGTAATGTTTACTGTACTGCTGCAATTATCCTTAGCGTCTTTGATGTCACTTGGATTTCCGGCAGGAATATTAGCGATGGTTTGCAAATTGGCTACATTAAGAGGAGCTGTTCCTGTAGGCGGAGTAGTGTCTCTTACAGTTATAATTTGAGTGTAAGAAATGGTATTTCCACCACAATCACTGGTTGTCCATTTACGGGTTAAAGTATAATTTGTAGCACATTGATTTTCAATATTACTTTTTGTTTCACTGAAAACAATTGGTAAGTTGCCATTGCAATTATCAGAGGCTTCCATATTTGCAGGCTGCGGAACAGCATCGCAAGAAACAGTAATGTCAGCAGGTAACGTTCCGGTAAAGGTTGGTTTTGTAGTATCCTGAATGGTAATCACCTGAGTGAAAGTATCAGAAGTATTTCCACAATCGTCTTTTACCGTCCAGGTATTGGTATAGGTTCCTGCATTAGAACAACTTTCAGAAGCTACAAAAGCACCGCTTACTTTTACAAGGTTTGAAACATCGGTATCACAAGCGTCAGTTGCTGTTGGGAACAAGGCTTGTGCAGCAGTTAAGGCTGCTGTATCACTACATTCTAAAGTTTTATTTAAAGAAGCAGTTTGAGTAGACCATGTTGGTTTAGAAGTATCCTGAATAGTAATCACCTGAGTGAAAGTATCCGAAGTATTTCCGCAATCGTCTTTTACTGTCCAGGTATTGGTATAAGTTCCTGAATTGGCACAACCTTGAGAGGCTACAAAAGCGCCGCTTACTTTTACAAGGTTTGAAACATCGGTATCACAAGCGTCAGTCGCCGTTGGGAACAAGGCTTGTGCAGAAGTTAAGGCTGCTGTATCACTACATTCTAAAGTTTTGTCTAAAGAAGCAGTTGGAGTAGACCATGTTGGTTTAGAAGTATCCTGAATGGTAATCACCTGAGTGAAAGTATCCGAAGTATTTCCGCAATCGTCTTTTACTGTCCAGGTATTGGTATAGGTTCCTGCATTAGAACAACCTTGAGAGGCTACAAAAGCACCGCTTACTTTTACAATGTTTGAAACATTGGTATCACAAGCATCAGTTGCCGTTGGGAACAAGGCTTGTGCAGAAGTTAAGGCTGCTGTATCACTACATTCGATAGTTTTATCCAAAGAAGCAGTTTGAGTAGACCATGTTGGAGCAGAAATATCTTGTACAACAATAACCTGGCTCACAGGAAGTGAAACATTTCCACAGGCATCAACAGCGGTCCAGGTTCTGGTTTGAGTGTAAGAACCCGCGCATCCACCCGGAGTAATTACATCTGTATAAGTTAATGATGAAATCACGCCATTGTTATCCGTTGCAGTAGCAGTTGCAAATACTGGTGTTGCAGGACAATTAATAGTAGTACTTTGTGGTAGAGGATCTATGATTGGTTTAGTAGAATCTCCATCAATAATAGTAACCGATTTCGTTATGGTACAAGAGTTCGCATCTGTTGCAGTCACCGTATAAGTTCCTGCCACAAGTGCATTTGCTGTAGCAGCAGTTCCGCCAGATGGAGACCACAAGTAAGTATAACCTGGAGTTCCACCGGAAACAGTAATGGTAGCAGATCCTGTATTGTCACCTCCACAGCCTACATTGGTTTGTGAAGTAGTGGCTGTTAATACAGTTGGCTCTGTAATCGTTACTGTTTTTGTTATTGAACAAAGATTAGCATCTTTAATAGTTACGGTATATGTTCCTGCAGCTAAGTTAGAAGCTGTTGCTGCTGAACCTCCAGATGGTGCCCAAGAGTAGGTATACGCTCCGGTTCCTCCGGCGGCAGTTACGGTTGCAGAACCTGTAGCTCCGGCATTACAAGCCACATTAATTTGTGAGGTTGTTGCGGTTAGTGCAGTTGGTTCTGTTATGGTAACGGTTTTAGTAATCGTACAAAGGTTAGCATCTTTAATAGTTACGGTATAGGTTCCGGCTGCTAAATTAGAAGCTGTTGCTGCTGAGCCTCCAGATGGTGCCCAAGAGTATGTATATGCTCCGGTTCCTCCGGCAGCAGTTACAGTTGCAGAACCTGTAGTTCCGGCATTACAAGCCACATTAGTTTGTGTAGTTGTTGCAGTCAAAGCAGTTGGTTCTGTAATCGTTACTGTTTTAGTAAGGGTACAAAGATTAGCATCTTTAATAGTCACCGTATAAGTTCCTGCTGCCAAATTTGAAGCTGTTGCAGCTGATCCACCTGATGGTGCCCAAGAGTATGTATACGCTCCGGTTCCTCCCGCAGCAGTTACAGTTGCAGAACCTGTAGTTCCGGCATTACAAGCCACATTGGTTTGTGAAGTTGTAGCGGTCAGCGCCGTTGGTTCTGTTATGGTAACGGTTTTAATAAGGGTACAAAGATTAGCGTCTTTAATAGTCACGGTATAAGTTCCGGCCGCTAAATTCGAAGCTGTTGCTGCTGATCCACCTGATGGTGCCCAGGAGTAAGTATAACCTGGAGTTCCTCCGGCAACAGTTACGGTTGCAGAACCTGTCGTTCCGGCATTACAAGCCACATTAGTTTGTGAGGTTGTTGCGGTCAAAGTAGATGATTCTCTTATGGTAACTGTTTTAGTAATGGTACAAAGGTTCGCATCTTTAATAGTTACGGTATATGTTCCTGCCGCTAAATTAGAAGCTGTTGCTGCTGAACCTCCAGATGGTGCCCAGGAGTAAGTATACGCTCCGGTTCCTCCGGCAGCAGTCACTGTCGCAGAACCTGTAGCTCCGGCATTACAAGCCACATTGGTTTGTGTAGTTGTAGCGGTTAGTGCAGTTGGCTCTGTTATGGTAACGGTTTTAGTAATGGTACAAAGGTTTGCATCTTTAATAGTCACGGTATAAGTTCCGGCTGCTAAATTAGAAGCTGTTGCTGCTGATCCACCTGATGGTGCCCAAGAGTACGTATACGCTCCGGTTCCTCCGGCAGCAGTCACAGTTGCAGAACCTGTTGTTCCGGCATTACAAGCCACATTAGTTTGTGAGGTTGTAGCAGTCAAAGCAGTTGGTTCAGTAATCGTTACTGTTTTAGTAATCGTACAAAGATTAGCATCTTTAATCGTCACCGTATAAGTTCCGGCTGCTAAATTCGAAGCTGTTGCTGCTGATCCACCTGATGGTGCCCAAGAGTAAGTATACGCTCCTGTTCCTCCGGCAGGAGTCACAGTTGCAGAACCTGTTGTTCCGGCATTACAAGCCACATTAGTTTGTGTAGTTGTAGCGGTCAATGCAGTTGGTTCTGTAATGGTAACGGTTTTAGTAAGGGTACAAAGGTTCGCATCTTTAATAGTCACGGTATAAGTTCCTGCTGCTAAATTAGAAGCTGTTGCTGCTGAACCTCCAGAAGGTGCCCAAGAGTAAGTATAACCTGGTGTTCCTCCGGCAACAGTTACGGTTGCAGAACCTGTAGTTCCGGCATTACAAGCCACATTAGTTTGTGTGGTTGTTGCGGTCAAAGTAGATGATTCCGTGATGGTAACAGTTTTAGTAATGGTACAAAGGTTCGCATCTTTAATAGTTACCGTATACGTTCCGGCCGCTAAATTAGAAGCTGTTGCTGCTGAACCTCCAGATGGTGCCCAGGAGTACGTATACGCTCCGGTTCCTCCTGCAGCAGTCACGGTTGCAGAACCTGTATTTCCAGCATTACAAGCCACATTGGTTTGTGTAGTTGTTGCGGTCAGCGCCGTTGGCTCTGTTATGGTAACGGTTTTAGTAATCGTACAAAGGTTAGCGTCTTTAATAGTCACCGTATAAGTTCCTGCGGCTAAATTAGAAGCTGTTGCTGCCGATCCACCTGATGGTGCCCAAGAGTAAGTATACGCTCCGGTTCCTCCTGTAGGAGTCACGGTTGCAGAACCTGTAGTTCCGGCATTACAAAGTACATTAGTTTGCGTAGTGGTCGCAGTCAAGGCATTGGCTGGCTCTGTAATAGTAACTGTTTTGGTGATCGTACAAAGATTAGCATCTTTAATAGTCACGGTATAAGTTCCGGCTGCTAAATTAGAAGCTGTTGCTGCTGATCCGCCTGATGGTGCCCAAGAGTACGTGTAAGCTCCTGTTCCTCCCGAAGGAGTCACGGTGGCAGAACCTGTTGTTGCAGATTTACAAAGTACGTTGGTTTGTGTGGTTGTAGCAGTTAGCACCGTTGGTTCTGTAATGGTAACTGTTTTAGTTATCGTACAAAGATTAGCATCTTTAATAGTCACGGTATAAGTTCCCGCTGCTAAATTAGAAGCTGTTGCAGCTGATCCACCTGATGGTGCCCAAGAGTACGTGTAAGCTCCTGTTCCTCCCGCAGGGGTAACTGTTGCAGAACCAGTAGTTCCGGCATTACAAAGTACGTTGGTTTGTGAAGTGGTTGCAGTCAAAGCATTTGCAGGCTCTGTAATGGTAACCGTTTTAGTGATTGTACAAAGATTGGCATCTTTAATCGTCACGGTATAAGTTCCCGCTGCTAAATTAGAAGCTGTCGCTGCTGAACCACCTGATGGTGCCCAAGAGTACGTGTAAGCTCCTGTTCCTCCCGCAGGAGTCACGGTTGCTGAACCTGTTGTTGCAGATGTACAAAGTACGTTGGTTTGTGAAGTGGTTGCAGTCAAGGCATTTGCAGGCTCTGTAATGGTAACCGTTTTGGTTATCGTACAAAGATTAGCATCTTTAATCGTCACCGTATAGGTTCCTGCTGCTAAATTAGAAGCCGTTGCTGCTGATCCACCTGATGGTGCCCAAGAGTAAGTGTAAGCTCCTGTTCCTCCCGCAGGAGTCACGGTTGCAGAACCTGTTGTTGCAGATGTACAAAGTACGTTGGTTTGCGTAGTGGTTGCGGTCAAGGCATTTGCAGGCTCTGTAATGGTAACCGTTTTGGTTATCGTACAAAGATTAGCATCTTTAATGGTTACGGTATAAGTTCCCGCTGCCAAATTAGAAGCTGTTGCTGCTGAACCTCCAGATGGTGCCCAAGAATACGTGTAGGCTCCTGTTCCTCCCGCAGGAGTTACGGTTGCAGAACCTGTTGTTGCAGATTTACAAAGTACGTTGGTTTGTGTGGTGGTAGCGGTTAGCGCCGTTGGTTCTGTAATGGTAACCGTTTTGGTGATTGTACAAAGATTAGCATCTTTGATCGTTACGGTATACGTTCCAGCTGCTAAATTAGAAGCTGTTGCTGCCGATCCGCCTGATGGTGCCCAGGAATAGGTGTAAGGCCCGGTTCCTCCGGCAGGAGTCGCGGTTGCAGAACCTGTAGTTCCGGCATTACAAAGTACGTTGGTTTGCGAAGTGGTTGCAGTCAGGATAGCTGCAGGCTCCGTAATAATTATTTGTTTGGTACCGGTACATCCTTTTGAATCAGTAGCGGTTACAGTATAAGTTCCAGCGGCTAAATTCGAAGCCGTTGCTGCGGATCCACCTGATGGTGCCCAGGAATAGGTATAAGGCGCAGTTCCTCCTGTGGCAGTTACGGTCGCTGATCCGGTTGTAGTTCCTTTACATTTTACATCAACATGCGAACCGGCAGTTTCGGTAATCACAATATTGGTCTGACTCACAACAACCGGTTTCGTATCAGAACAGCCCGATTGTACATTTGTACCTTTAATGTAATAAGTCCCCACTGGCGCTGCAGTTGGAGTGTTATAAGGAATAGTTGCTGCAGCATCCTGCCAGTACGTATAAGTAAGTCCGGCAGTACTTCCTGCAGTAACTGCTGGCAAAGTAAGGTTTGCTGTACCATTAACGCATACAGGGGCAGGATTAGTAATAACCAGAGTGTTTGTAGCAAAACTTTTTGCTTTCAAAAACACACCGGCATCCCATCTTTGGTCTGATGCATCGGCAATAGCCATTTTTATTTTATAAGTATTTCCAGGTGTAACAGCATAAGTAGCAGTAAGAACGACAGTTGAACCATCATATTCCATAGTGGTAGAACCAGGAGGATTGTTTAAGTAGTAAGCGTCGTTTACTGCCGGGAACGCAACATTATTTACGTTAGTTCCGGCAGAGTGTATGTTGTTTATGGTTACCGCATCACCGTTTGGCAATTGGGCAAGATTAATCGCATTATTGGTATACGTACCGGTAATTCCGGTGCCGCTTAAAAAGAATCCAAAAGCATCATTAAACTGTGTATTTACATATTCCAGATACTCTTCAGATGCAAAAATAAATTTAAACTCTACAAGATTTCCGTCCGGAATAAAATTGAATTCCAATATGGAGGCATCGTGCATGGTTCTGCCGGCAATTCCAGCCAAATCAGGATCACTCGCTTCGTTTACCATTTCATCAGACCTGTTGGTGTACGTATTAGGTCCCATAGCTGAACTGATTTTCCCTGTAGACAAAAGAAGTCCTTCGTCTATTGGGAATGTAGAAGTTCCTTTGCTGTAGTATCCCAATTGTCGGTCTCCGGCAGTTGAAGACCAGGTATGATTTACCCAGGTCCAGGTGTTGTTATTGTTTCTTCTGTAGTAACCAAAGCGAACATTGTCGATGGTTAAACATCCGGACGTTAATACATTACGAACAAGCTGATCGGCATTATAACCATTGTAGCCTGCAGCAGGATTGGCAACATCAATTGAACCGGCAACAGCTGCCAGAGCACTAACAGCTTCGGTTGTGGCTGCCGTTTTTGCTGTCTTGGAAGTTAGTTTAGTTGATGAAATAGTATTTCCAATCCTAACAGGGATCTCCTGAGCAAAAACTGCCGAAGAATACATTGTTAATCCTAAAATTAAAATCAATAAAGATTTTAAGTTAATTTTAGAAAAGACATCATGTTGAATGTTTTGGTGAAAAGGGAAAATATACTTACCACATTTAATGAAATTTCCCACTTCTTGAAGAGTAGTTTTAGTTTTCATATTTTAGGATTTTGTTTTTGAAAGTACTTGTGATATTTTAACAGAATCAAAGTTATAACGTGTAATTACTTTTGATTTTTTTTCTCCGCAACTAACCTAAAAACTCGTTGAAGTGTATTTTTTTTGTTAAATAAGGGGGCAAAAAACACTTTTTTTTGCCATTTCTGACAAAAAAACGGAGGCTAATTTTTTGTTTTATTTGTTAAAAAGGCTGCTTTTTGATTCTTGTAAGTGATTAATAATCAATTATTTGGTTAATTTTTTATGAATATGGAAAATATCGACTAAGTGTTTGATTTAATAGATGAAGAACACTTTTTGTTAAATAAGGGAAGTTTTCCTTTGTTAAGGATTTTAGATTTTTACTTTTCAGTTCGCCGTTAAAAATTTTGTTGAAATGTTAACAGAAATAAAAAAAAGAAAAGGTTTAAGATTTCTTTTGTAAATTAGAAGTTCAATAAAAAACCAACCTCTTTTAATGAGGAATGTAAACCTTCAGCTTATGAAAAACTTAATTTTAATACGCCATGCAAAATCAAGTTGGGAAGCCCCGTTAAAAGATTTCGACAGACCATTGATGAAAAAAGGAATTTTAGATGCACATGAAGTATCGGCAACGATTTCAAAGTTTCTTCCTAAAACCTATATCATGTGGAGTAGTACTGCAGCGAGAGCTTTAGAAACGGCACTTATTTTTGCGCAAAATATTTCTTATCCTATAGAAAGTATCGTTTATAAAGACGACCTTTATACCTTTGATGACAAACAGCTCGAAAAAGTTATCAAATCATGTGATAATAGTTTTGAAAGCGTTATTCTTTTCGGACATAACGAGGCTATTACAAATTTTGTTAATAAATTTGGGGATGTTTTTATCGAAAATGTACCTACTTCAGGCTTTGTATCACTACAGTTTGATGCAGACAGTTGGAACACCATTAATAAAGGTAAAACTCATAAAACAATTTTCCCCAAAGATTTAAAATAAATAAAGTGTACGAACAGAAATATATCGATAGAGAAAAAAGTTGGTTGGCGTTTAATGCAAGAGTACTTCAGGAAGCTGGAGATAATTCGGTTCCACTTTTAGACAGGTTGCGTTTTGTTGGAATTTTTTCAAACAATTTAGATGAATTTTTCAGAGTCCGTTATGCTGCAATTCGAAGATTAAGCCTTTCCGGAATTTCCGGCGAAAAATATTTAGGTGGAGTTTCGGCACACCAGCTCATTAAAGACATTACCGAAATTGTGATTCAGCAGCAATCTGAAAGTTTACGCATTTTAGGCAATATCGAAGCAGAACTCGAAGCCGAAAATATTTTTATCATCAATGAAGATCAAATTACAAAAGAGCAGGAAAGCTATCTGAAAGACTTTTTTTTAGAGAAGTTAAGCCCTGAACTGGTGACTATTATCTTAAACGATCTGGCTGAATTTCCGGTTCTTAAAGATACCCTGGGTTATTTGGCTGTTCGATTGGAAATGAATACCAATGATGAAGTGCGTTACGCTGTTATTGAAATTCCAAAAACCATAAACCGATTTGTGGTCCTGCCATCGGAAAGTGACAAGCAGTATGTGATATTGATTGACGATGTAATTCGTTACAATCTGAAAAACATCTTTAATATTTTTGATTATAAAAGCGTTTCGGCACACATGATCAAAATTACACGCGATGCCCAGCTGGATATCGATAGTGATTTGAGTAAGAGTATGCTCGAAAAAATTGCATCCTCTGTAAAAGACAGAAGAATAGGAGAGCCCGTTCGCTTTATTTATGACAACTTAATCGAAGAAGATACCTTGCGTTTCTTTTTGGATAAAATGAAAATTGTAGAAACCGATAGTATAATTCCGGGTGGACGTTATCATAACCGACGTGATTATATGAGTTTCCCCAATTTGGGAAGATACGATTTGCTGTACAAGCCAAACGAACCTTTGCCAATTCCGGGCTTGAGTCTCGAGGGCAGTATTTTGGAAAAAATCAGTAAAAAAGATTATTTACTGCATGCTCCATATCAGTCCTTTTCGTATCTGACAAAGTTTTTGCGTGAAGCCGCTTTAGATCCAAAAGTAACCAGTATAAAAATTACATTATACCGTTTGGCAAAGAACTCACAGATTATCAGTTCTTTGATTAATGCAGCGAAAAATGGTAAAAAAGTAACCGTTCAGATCGAGCTTCAGGCACGATTTGATGAGGCATCCAATATTTCCTATGCCGAGCAGATGCAGACAGAAGGAATTGATCTTATTTTTGGAATAAAAGGCTTAAAAGTACACAGTAAAATTTGTGTCATCGAAAGAGTAGAAGACAGTAAAACACGTCGTTACGGCTTTATTTCGACCGGAAATTTTAACGAATCGACGGCTAAAATTTATACCGACGTAACCCTGTTTACCTGTCATCAGCAAATTCTGAAAGACATCTCTAAAATATTCGAGTTTTTTGATATCAACTACAGGGTGCACCGATACAAACATTTAATTGTATCCCCGCATTATACCCGATCAAAATTTATCAAACTCATCGATCGTGAAATTCTACATGCACTGGCAGGTAGAAAAACACATATAAAATTAAAAATGAACAGTTTGTCTGATTTTAAAATGATCGATAAATTGTACGAAGCCAGTAATGCAGGAGTTAAAATTCAGCTTCAGGTAAGAGGAATTTGTTCGTTGATTCCGGGAATTCCGGGGATGAGCGAAAACATTGAAGCCATAAGTATTGTCGACAATTATCTGGAACATTCAAGAGTTTATATTTTTGGAAATGCAGGATTAACAGAAGTTTATATTTCATCGGCCGATTTCATGACCCGAAACCTTGATGGAAGAGTCGAAGTTACCTGTCCGATTTATGATCTTCAGATAAAGAAAGAACTAATAGACAATTTCAATATTGCGTGGAAAGGGAATGTTAAAGTGAGATATCATTCCTATAAACTAGATAATAAGTATAAGCCCAGAAATCACCATGCTCCATTTAGAGCGCAGTTTGAAACGTATAAATATTATCAGAATAAAATAACGGTTCAGGAAGAAGTGGTATAACACATCAATTAATAAAAACAATAAAAAATAAAATCATAAGTGAGCATGATTAATATAAGGAAATTTGCAGCGATAGATATTGGATCCAATGCCATGAGGCTACTGATATCGAATGTTGTAGAACAAGATGGGAAAGAACCACAGTTTAACAAAAGTTCACTTGTTCGTGTGCCAATTCGTTTGGGACAAGATGCCTTTACCGTAGGAGAAATTTCAGCAGAAAATATAGATCGAATGGTGGATGCGATGAGAGCATTCAACCTTTTGATGAAAGTACATAAAGTAGAACGTTATATGGCGTTTGCAACTTCAGCAATGCGCGAGGCCTATAATGCAAAAGAAGTTGTGGCCCTGATCAAGAAAAAAGCCGACATAAAAATCGAGATTATTGATGGTAAAAAAGAAGCCGCAATTATTGCGTCGACAGATTTACATCATTTACTAAAAACAGATGAGACCTATCTTTTTGTGGATGTGGGTGGTGGAAGTACCGAATTTACTTTATTTTCTGATGGAAAAATGATCAATTCCAGATCTTTCAAAGCCGGAACCGTACGTTTGTTAAACAATATGGTGCACGATGTGGTTTGGGATGAAATTGAAAAATGGATCAAAACCAATACGGCAGATTATGAAGAAGTCACCCTGATTGGTTCGGGTGGAAACATCAATAAATTGTTTAAAATGTCCGGAAAACAACAGGAAAAACCGCTTTCGTACATCTATATCAATTCGCAGTATGCTTTCCTGAATTCTTTAAGTTACGAGCAAAGAATTGCCGAGTTGGGTCTGAATTCAGATCGTGCCGACGTTATTATTCATGCGACCAGAATTTATCTGAATGCCATGAAATGGAGTGGAGCACGCCAGATTTACGTTCCAAAAATTGGACTTTCTGACGGAATTGTAAAAGCAATGTATTACGGTAAAATTTAGTTTTTTTTGCCGCGATCTGCGTTATAGCGAACAGACGAAGCAGTTGCATGATTTTTTCATTCAAAACATCAAAAAATAAATTCGTGGAGATTCGTGAAATTCGTGGCAAATAAAAATAAATCTGTGGAAATCTTTTGAATCTGTGGCAAAAATAAATGTTAACCAACAAACACAATAAATGAACAAAACAAGACTTGAGGCTTTTAGTGATGGGGTATTGGCTATTATCATAACCATTATGATTTTAGAAATTAAAGTACCGGCTGGTCATGAATTCGCCGATTTAAAACCGCTGATTCCTAAGTTTCTTAGTTATGTTTTGAGTTTTGTTTATGTGGGTATTTACTGGAACAATCACCATTATTTAATTCATAGCCTCAGTAAGGTTAATGGAAAAATTCTTTGGGCTAATTTGCATTTGCTCTTTTGGCTTTCCTTGATTCCTGTGGCAACCGGATGGATGGGCGAGCATAACTTTGCCAAAGCATCTATGGCTTTGTATGGTACTGTTTTGCTATTGTGTTCAATTGCATACTTTATTTTGCAGCGTATTATCATTCTGAATGAAGGTACAAATTCGACCCTGGCAAAAGCGATAGGACGCGATGTAAAAGGTCATACTTCTTCTGTTTTGTACATTTTGGGAATCGTATTTTCGTTTTATAACGAATGGATTTCAGGAGCAGCTTATTTTATCGTTGCTTTATTATGGCTTATTCCGGACAAGAGAATAGAAAGGATTTTTGCTGCTAAAAATTAATTCATTTCGGGAATATCATGAAATCAGTTTTTCAGTCCATTAAGAATTTACCGCAGGACGTATTAGATCAGTTGGATGATTTAATTACAGTCCGAAAACTTAAAAAAGGCGATTTCCTATTGAAAGAAGATCAGGTTTGTAGTGAAATTGTTTTGATAAAAAAAGGAATTTTAAGATCGTTCTTTTTTAATCATCAGGGCAATGAAATAACAAACTGTTTTGCTTTTGAAAATGAATTTATGGGGTCGTTTTCGAGCTTCATAACGCAAAAAGTGGCAGAAGAAAACATTCAGGCACTTACCGATACTGAAATCGAGGTTATACACAAAGAAGGGATAGAGAAGCTTTACAGCTCGAGTATTTACTGGCAGGAAGTAGGCCGTAAAATTGCCGAAATTGAATATGTGACGCTGCAAAAAAGAATGATTTCTTTTCAAAAACTGTCAGGAACCCAGCGTTACGAAGAACTTTATCAAAATCATAAAAACTACATTCAGCAAATACCGCTGCAATACCTCGCCTCTTATTTGGGTGTTACACCAAGGCATCTGAGCCGAATTCGCAAAGCTGTTTTATAGGACATTTGTCCGGTTCCCGAGAGGGGTTTCTTCGTTATTTTTGTTCCAAACAAATTACCAATGAGGAAAAATATTTTAATAATTGGAGGGACAGGATTAGTAGGTAAAATCATTTTGCGCATTCTTGAAGGGAGGAATTCTGACTATAAAGTTTTTGTCGGAAGTCGTAAACCGGGGCAAACCAAAAATGCTTTAGTTGTAGATGTTAACCAGCCTGAAACCTTTACTGCGATTACAGACCATAAGATCGATTTGATTGTAATGTGTGCAAAAGACAGCAGTAATAAAATCTTGCAGTTTGCCATACAAAACGGCTTGGATTATCTCGATATTACCAAACCCACTCCGGATCTAACAGCCGCGCATGATTTTGCCAGAGCCGATAAACAAAAGATAAACAGCCGAATCGTTTTTAGTTCCGGCTGGATGGGCGGAATCGTCAGCAGCCTGGTGGATCTTGTCGAGCCCGATACTTCTAAAATTCAGGAAACAAAGCTGTATATTTATTATTCGATTAAAGATTTGGCTGGCAAAAGCTCGGCTCATTTTCTGGCGGAAAACGTCTGTAAACCCTTTGTGGTTTATGAAAATGACAAAGCTAAAAAGGTCAGACATTTTTCGGATTCAGAAGATTTTAATTTTTCATTTGGAATAGGAAAACGACAGGTTTACAACCTCGATGTTCCGGATTTGTTCATTCTAAATCAGATCGAAAAAATACCAACCGTTTTGGTTAAGATGACTTATAACTCTAAGATAGTGACACGTTTAATGGGGTATCTTCAATCGCTGAAAGTGTTTAATATTATGTCGCTAAAAGAAAGACAGCTCTTGTTTGGCTCGAGCGGAAAAGGAGATCAGACGGTTTTTGAAGTCATGGTTAAAACACAGAATAAAACAAAGCGCGTTAGTTTGCAGAGTTTAAAAGGTCAGGCAGAATTAACGGCATTTTCGGCAGTTTTGCATGTCGAAAAGCTGTTGAGTGAAAGTGTAGCAGAAGGGATTTACTTTAGCCACCAAATACATTCGTCTGCCGAAATTTACGAAGCCTTAAGCGCTTACAATACAATTAATGTTAATATAAGCTAATTGAAAATGAAAAACATTCTTATTATCAACGGCCATCCAAACTCATCCAGTTTTAATTTTGCGATAGCCGAATCGTATCTCAAAGGAGTACTGGCATCTAAAACAGAAGTGGATACGATTACCATTGCGAAGCTCAACTTCAATCCGAATTTACAATTTGGTTATCAAAAGCGTACCGAATTAGAACCTGATTTGTTAGAAGCCTGGGAGAAAATAAAAAAAGCTGATCATTTGGTCTGGATTCATCCGGTTTGGTGGGGTGGATTACCAGCAATTACAAAAGGTTTTATAGATCGGTTGTTTTTACCGGGTATGGCTTTTCAATACCGTGAGAATTCCGTTTGGTGGGATAAATTGTTAAAAGGAAAAACCGCTCATATTATCACTACCTTAGATCAGCCCGGCTGGTACTACCGATTTTTTTATGCGAGACCCAGTGTCAATCAGTTGAAAAAGACTGTTTTAGAATTCTGTGGTGTCCAGCCTGTAAAAGTGAGTTATATCGGAATTATAAAAACAGCCGATGAAACGCAAAGAAAAAAATGGCTGCAAAAAGTGTATAATTTCGGACTGCAAAATAAATAAGGAACTAGACTTGCAAATCCAATCCAAATGTAGAGCGCAATAGTTCTATGTTTGGGTTGATTTCCAGTAAGCGGTTGTATCGGTCCTGATCGTTGAGGTTGCGTTTAATTTGGATCGTTTCGTTAACAATTACCTCAATCGTAATATCGTGATTGTGCAAATGTCCTTTTAAATGTCCTAAAAGCCCGTACATCTGACCTTCAAAATCTACTTTAGAACCTTCGTTCGGTAGTTCAAAAGTAATAACAGTGCCGTTTAACTTCGGGTCGTTGATTAACAATAACGACTGCATAATTTTGTGACCTTTGTCGCCTAAACGCTGGGCATATTTGTTCCATTGCAGCAACATTTCGGTTTCTGTAAAATCTTCCGTAGGCAGTTCAGTTGTCGGTTTTACATACGTTTTATTGACTGCTTCCAGTTCTTTTTTCTTGCGGATGCTTGATAAAGAAAAGGCAGAAACTTTAGGCTCTGTGCTTGTTTCGGGCTTTGGAGCTGCTGGAGCTTCAGGTTTTGGAGTCGAAGCGGTTTGTTCGTTTCCTGAAGTTTCGTTTGCGGCTACAGCTGTATCGGCAGCTTCTGTCTTTGGAGTTTTAACTTCAACGATAGAATATCCGCCATTTTTATAATAAGTAGGGGGGATTATGAATTGCTCAACTTTTTTTTTTCTCCATCAAAATTGATAGAGGCCAACTGCATCAGACATAATTCGACTAAAAGGCGTTGGTTTTGACTTAATTTGTACTTTAAGTCGCAGTCGTTGGCGATATCGATTCCTTTTAACAGAAAATCCTGGGAGCATTTTTGTGCCTGAACTCCATACATTTGCTGGGCCTGTTCACCTACTTCAAGTAAAGCAATTGTAGCAGGAGTTTTGCTCACCAATAAATCTCTGAAATGAGAAGCAAGTCCGGCAATAAAATGATGTCCGTCAAAACCTTTAGCGAGTATGTCGTTGTAGGCCAATAAAAGATCCGGAATTTTATTTTCTAAAAGTAAATCGGTAATGCTAATGTAAGTCTCGTAATCTAAAACGTTTAGATTTTCGGTTACCGCCTGACGTGTTAAGTTAGTTCCGCAATACGAAACCACACGGTCAAAAATAGACAAAGCATCACGCATCGCACCATCAGCTTTTTGAGCGATAATGTGCAAAGCATCGTCTTCAAAATTGATTCCCTGACTTGCGGCAACATCTGCTAAGTGTTCTTTAGCGTCTTTTACTGTAATTCTTTTGAAATCAAAAATCTGACAACGGGATAAGATCGTTGGAATAATTTTGTGTTTCTCTGTGGTAGCCAGAATAAAAATGGCGTGTTTTGGCGGTTCTTCCAATGTTTTCAGAAAAGCATTAAAAGCAGCCGAAGACAACATGTGGACCTCGTCAATAATATAGACTTTATATTGTCCGGTTTGTGGCGGGATTCGAACCTGATCGATCAGACTACGAATGTCATCCACAGAGTTATTTGAAGCAGCATCTAACTCAAAAACGTTAAAAGCAAAATCTTCGGTAGGGTCATCATATCCGGGCTGATTGATTTTTCGGGCCAGGATACGCGCGCAGGTTGTTTTTCCAACACCACGCGGTCCGGTGAACAAAAGGGCAGAAGCAAGGTGATTGCTGTCAATAGCATTCAGCAAAGTGTTGGTAATGGCTTTTTGTCCCACTACATCCTTAAACGTCTGTGGGCGATACTTACGGGCCGATACTAAAAATTGTTCCATGTTCTATTTTATTCGATAGCAAATATAGGCTGAAAATTGCCAAATCACAAATCTGAAATTGATAAATGTTGGAGTTGTTTTTGAGTGTTTTGAATATGAGAAAGTAACGTTTTAGAATTTGAATTTTGGGACTGAAAAAAATTAGGAGGATGTAATTTTTTGTTCTTCATTTTTAACTTTTTCTTATGAAACTGATTTCGACATAGTTGTAAGAATTCAGGTTTAAATTTATATTTTTGATGCAATCCTTTATGGAAATCTAAAACCAATTAAAATTGCCGGATATGAAATTATTTTTATCGACTTTGCTTTTGGTTACCACATTTATTGTAAAATCTCAGTCGACTGTGACAAGCAGTCCGGTTTATCAACTACGTATCTATGAGATTTTTGAGTCCAATAAAAATCAGTTCCATGAACGTTTTCGCGATCACGCCATGCGTATCATGAAGAAGTATAATTTTAGGATCACCTCGATCTGGGAATCAAAGTCGGACAAAAAAACAGAGTTTGTTTATTTTCTGGAATGGCCGGACGAAACGACTATGAAAAAAGCCTGGCAAGGTTTTAAAAGTGATCAGGAATGGATCGCGGTTAAAAAAGAATTTACAGCAAAATATGGCGATGTAGTGGGGAATATTGAAGACCGGATTTTAACAAAGACGGACTATTCCCCAAAATGATTGTCGTGTTTTTTTAAAGTTGCTTTTGCTTAAAGATATTCGAAACGTGCGTCTCGTTGATACATTTAGCCGCAAACTCATTTTAACTCCTTAACTTTTTATGAAAAACTATTTATTGGTAATTGCATTTGCTTTTTTTTCGTCTGGGCTTCAGGCACAAAACGCTCAGGATTCGCTTGATATCAAACGTGTTGCTTTGGCTTATATCGAGGCACAGCATAATCCGAATCCGAAATTGATGGAAGGTGCCCTGCATCCCAGATTGGTCAAACGATCTGTTTTTAGAAGTAAAGCTGCCAAAAAAGATTATGTCTCCGAATACTTTACAGAGAACATGGTGCTTCTGGCAGAGACGTACAATGCAAAAGGAGATAAATTTCCGAAAAATCCAAGAAAGGAAGTAAAATTACTGGATGTCTCGGCACGAACAGCGTCTGTTAAATTGATTGCTGATGCCTGGATCGATTATATGCACGTTGTGAAAACAAATGGGGAATGGAAGATTATAAATGTACTTTGGCAATACAATGATGTAACGCAGCATGAATAGGAATTTGATTGTTTTTTAAGCAATCTTTAAAATTTCAGTCCCGTTGGGAGATTAGATTTTTGTTTAGAGTAAAAAGAAGAAATTTGTTTTTACTCTAAACAAAAAACATAACTTTCTCATGAAACCATCAGTCCTAGCCCCGATAGAAGCGGTATCCTTTTTCTTGCTCCTTTAGCAAGAAAAAGATAAAGCGGATAGCGGGATTGGCTCCTGAAAATTATCTTCCTTTGATGCTTAGATCCGATAAAAACTTTACTGTTTCCTGATCAGAGTCGGCGGAGAAACCTGCGACATACACTCCTTTTTTGCCTGATGTTGATTTAATTCCGGATACAACTGCCTCATCGCCCGGGTCTGAATTCCCTTCGTATCGATACACATGAACAATTTCAAATTTTTCAGGATTCTTTTTTATCAGGTCTGAGTTTAGGTTAAAATCAAACGTAAATCCTTTTTCATTCAATTGATCTAAAGCTTTTGAAACAGTTGCGTAGTGATACATTCTAGTCATGATAATTGAATTTTAAAATTATGGGTTTTAAAGATAACCAATTTAAAATTAAATTGTTACGAAAATGAGCCGAAAATCTAAAATTTAAAATCATTATTCTTAGTATATAAATCGCTACTTTTGCCCCGCAGACCGCCTTATCGTCGTTCCGATTTATCGGAAGGGAGGAAAGTCCGGACACCACAGAGAAGCATAGCGGGTAACACCCGTCGGCGTTAGCAATAGCGCAAGGACAAGTGCAACAGAAAGTATGTACAGGTAATGCTGTAGTGAAACCAGGTAAACTCTATGCGGTGAAATACCAAGTATATCAGCATTTAAGGGCTTCTCGTCCGTTGTTGAAGGGTAGGTAGCTTGAGTCCCGTAGTAATGCGGGATCTAGATAAATGATAAGGCTCTGATTTATCAGGGACAGAATCCGGCTTATAGGTCTGCATTTTTTATATATTTGTGAAACTCTCAAATCTGCCTTCATGAATATAACTACTCCAAAATCTTCTAAACAGCCCAAGAAAAGTACCTTAAGGCTTATTGTCACTAATCTAACCTTTTGGGTTCTTATTGCTATTATTGCCGGAATTTTGCTCGGTCATTTTTCACCACAAAATGGTGTGAAAATGGAAATATTGGGTGCTAAATTCATAGCCCTGATCAAAATTTTTATAGGTCCGATTATCTTTCTGACGATTGTTTTGGGGATCTCCGGAATGGGAAATCTGAAAAAAGTAGGACGAATAGGAGTGAAAGCATTGGGTTATTTTGAAGTGGTTTCGACTGTAGCTTTGGCGATTGGGGTGGCCGTGGCTTATTTCTTTAAGCCCGGTAAAATTGACAGATCCAGCTTGACTTTGGGAGACGCCAGTGCCTATACCACAAATGCGGCGGAGCATTTTTCGTGGCTCGAATTTTTTCTTTCCAATTTTACCTTGCAGGTTTTACTGGCAGCGATTGTGTGCGGAATTGCTCTGAATTTTTATAAAAAGAGGGAGCAAACGATTTTGGTGTTGGAACGTTTTTCGAATGTGGTTTTCCTGGGATTGAAATATGTGATGTATCTGGCTCCAATTGGTGCTTTTGGCGGTATGGCATTCACCATCGGAAAGTTTGGTTTGCAAACGCTTATTCCGTTGGGGAAATTGATGTTGTGTGTGTATTTGACCATGGCGCTTTTTGTCTTTTTGATTTTAGGAAGCATTTTAAGGTATTATAAAATCAGGATACTTTCGGTTTTAAAATATATCAAAGAAGAACTTTTACTGGTGCTCGGGACTTCCTCTTCGGAGGCGGCTTTGCCCAGTATTATGGTGAAACTAGAGCAAATGGGATGCAGTAAATCGGTTGTAGGATTGGTGATTCCAACGGGGTACTCTTTTAATTTGGATGGAACTTCGATTTATTTGTCGATGTCGGTCATATTCTTGGCTCAGTTGTATGACGTGCATTTGAGTTTCTTTGAAATTCTGAGTGTCATCGGGATTCTGATGATTACCTCAAAAGGTGCTGCAGGAGTAACCGGAAGCGGATTTATTGTTCTGGCTTCGACTTTAACCGCATTGCATAAAATTCCGGTTGAAGGATTGGCTTTTTTGCTGGGAGTTGATAAGTTTATGAGCGAAGCGAGAGCGATTACGAATTTAATTGGAAATACAGTGGCAACGATTGTAATTTCGAAAAGCGAACGTGATTTTACAGAACTTAATCTGAATCCTGTTTTAGAGGAGATGTGAGATGTTAAATGTGAGATGTAATATGTAAAATGTAAAACGTTGAATTTGAAACTTGAAACCTGAAACCTGAAACTTGGAATTTTGGAATTTGGAATTTGAATTGTTAAGATGTAAAAAGTAAAATCCGTATCAATCCGCGTTTTCGCATAGCGAATCCGTGTCATCCGCGTGTTATTTTTTACCACGTAGTGAAATGTGAAATGTGAAATGTGAAATGTGAGATGTGAAACCTGAAACTTGAAACCTGAAACTTGGAATTTGGAATTTGAAGTTTGTTTTTATTTAAATAAAATTTTATGAAAAGAATTGGAATTTTAGGGCTTGGCGGAGTAGGCGGTTATTTTGGCGGACTTTTAGCAAAAGCCTATCACGAGTCAGATGATATTGAGATTGTTTTTATTGCACGCGGCGCTGCTCAGCAGGCAATAGCCGAAAACGGACTGAAAATCGTGACCGACGATTCGGAGCTTATTGTGCATCCAAAATTGGTTTCAAACGATCCCAAAGAAATTGGGGAATTGGATTATTTAATTTGTGCGACCAAAACCTATGATATTGAGGAAAGTCTGCTTTCACTTCAAAGCTGTATCGTTGCTAAAACGGCTATTCTTCCTTTGTACAATGGGGTAGATGCACCGGAACGCATTCAGAAGCTATTCCCGCACAACGATATTTTGCAGGGTTGTGTTTATATTATTTCGATGATTACATTACCGGGTACGATTAGAAAAATGGGTTTTTACGAAAAGCTATTTTTTGGCTCTAAAACGGTAGCTGCTTCAAAATTATCGGAATTGCAGGATATTTTTCAGTATGCTAAAATTGAAAGTTATTGGGTTGAGAATATTGAAGAAACGGTATGGGAGAAGTTTATTTTTATTTCGGCACTAGCGTCGACGACTTCGTATCTGAATCAGCATATTGGTGAAATTTTAGACCATCCGGACGCTATGACGGTTTATGTTGGCCTGTTGCACGAAATTGATGCAGTAGCTAAAGCAAAAGGCTTAAAACTGCCGGAAGATATCGTAAATCAGACTATCGTTAAACTGGAAAAATCACCTCGCGAAGCAACGTCTTCGATGCATAGGGATTTATTGGCCGGCAAAAGTACCGAAGCAAGCTCACTGACTAAATTTGTGTTGAACGAAGGGAAGAAATATGGTGTAAAAACGCCGCTTTATGAAAAAATCACTAACGTATTATTACCTTAGCTTTCACGATTAAAAAATAGAAAAACCTTGCTTTGTCAAGGTTTTTCTATTTTAAATTCCAGCCCAATATTTCGGGTGCTCTCAATGCTGATTTTCGGATCTGAATTGAAATATTTTCTAAGCCTGCTAATAAAAACATCCATACTTCGTCCGGAGAAATAATCGTCTTTTTTCCAGACCGACATTAAAATTTGGTCTCTCTTTAATAACTGATTGTGGTTCAGATATAAATACTCGATTAGAGAAGCTTCCATTTCGGTGAGCTGCTGCACATGATTTTTATTGTTTAGGGTTAGTCTTTCATTATCAAAAATATAAGAACCAATTTCAATTATATTATTTCCGTCCAGACTTCTCTTTTGTTCGATTCTTTTTAAAATATTGTGCAAACGCAGTATAAGTTCGTCGATTTCAAAAGGTTTTATGATATAGTCGTCTGCGCCTAATTTTAGTCCAATGATTTTGTCTTCTTTTAACTTTCTTGCCGTCAGAAAAATAAAGGGAGTCTCGGGGTTGATTGTAATCATTTTTTCGGCCAATGAAAATCCGTCTAATTTTGGCATCATGACGTCCAAAACGCAAATGTCAAAAGTCTGTTTGGAAAAATAGTCTAACGCTATTTCGCCATTTTCTGCCCAGGTTACTTCAAATTGATGCAGTTCTAAATATTGTTTTAAAATGGCCGCAAAATCAAAATCGTCTTCGGCTAAAAGTAATTTTTTCAAAATAAGGGAATTAAACTTTTAATAAAATAGTAAACTGGGTTCCTTTTCCTAAATCGCTCACAACACTCACAGTGCCCTGATGCGCTTTTATAATTTGATCGACATAATACAATCCTAAACCTAAGCCTTTTGTATTATGAAGATTTCCTTGTTGTACGCGATAGAATTTTTCAAAAAGAAGGGATTGTTTGTTCTTTTCGATTCCAATTCCGTCATCTTCAACGCTAATCGAAAATTGATCTTGGCTCAACTCTGTTTTTATCGTAATGGTAGTAGAACCATATTTTACAGCATTTTCCAAAACATTTAAAAGAGCGGTGGTCAAATAGAATTTGTCCAGAATCAGATTGGTTTTCTGTGTTTTAAAATCGGTTTTAATGTTGATTTTGGGATAAGTAATCTTGAAATCATTAACGATTGTCAATAGAAAATCTTCGGCTTTTGTTTTTTCTTTTTGAAGTTCGATTCCGTTCTCTGCCAGTGAATTTGCCATTACCTGATCGATCAGATTCTGTAAACGATTGTTCTGACGTGAAATGGTATTGACTATAGTGGTAAAACTTTCATCATTATCGCGAATGTCTTTTCGCTCTAATATCTTGGTCGAAATGCCTAAAGTTGTCAAAGGTGTTTTAAGTTCGTGGGTAATATTATTGATGAAATCGGTTTTAATATCGTTGGCTTTCTTCTGTTTGATTAAAGCTTTTATGGCAATGAAAAAAAGAGTGATAAGGGTTGCTATCGAAAGCAACGACAAGATTAAAACGAAAGTCATTCGTCTTAAAATAATCATTTCCCAGTCGATTACCGAAACGTACATCGAATCCTCGGTTAATAATTTGTAACCCTTGTTTTCAAAGGTTCCGTTGCTGGTACCCACATAATTCCGGACTAAAAAGGCATGGTTTAAAGAAATCAGATTTCCGTAGAGTTTGTTTTGGATAAAGGGTTTCTCAGAGAAAATGGTGTCTACTTTTTTGGCGTTTTGATAGAGCACAAATTTATTTAGAACAATTGCAAAATCGATTTTTAAGTTAGGTAAATCTCTTTTGAATTTACGCTGAATCTTTTGTGTTAAAACGTCGCTGTATTCATTTTCGAGAATATAGTTTTTAATCTCAACCTTGCTGCTTTTTCCCTGAATGTAATTTTCGGATAATTGTTGGTAAAGTGCTTCTTTTTTGGCCACTATTACCGAATCGATATCGCTGTAATCATTGGTGATTCCCGCAATTTTATTCTTGATTTCGGTATGAAACTGTGCTACTTTATAATCGTAGGTTGTTTTTACCAAATAACACTGCACCGTTGATAAAACAATCAGGGCGAGGACAGAAAAAGCGATTAATAAATTGATTCTTTGTTTCATGAGTTGTTTTGTTGGGACGCTGATTACACAGATTAAATGGGTGTAAATCTCCGGGCCATTCTCTATTCAAAAATAAAGCTTTTAAGAGACAATAGGCACATTAACCCAGCATTAACCTTCAATTAACTTTCGCAACTCTTTTTTAGAAGCATTTTTGCAGGACTACAATCCAAAATCAAATCCAAAATGAACATTAATTTGCTGGTAAAACTTTTTCTATTTCTTTTTTTGTTCTTGCTTTCTTTAGCGGGATATGCACAAAATGAAACCCCAAAAGACAGTCTTTCGAACACGTTAAATGAAGTTGTGATCGCCCGACAAAAAAAGACGTTTACCCATACAAACGGGAATGTAAAAGTTGATGTGGCCAATTCTGTTTACAATGCCATTCCGAACACCGTCGATCTGCTGGCAAAATTACCGACCGTTCAGGTTAGTTCAGACAGAGAAAGCATTTCGGTTGTGGGCAGGGGCAATCCTCTGATTTATATCGACAATCAAAAAGTGGGAATGAATGATCTGAATGCTTTGGCTGTAGCCGATATTAAAGCGATCGAAATTATTCAGAACCCCTCTTCTAAATATGAGGCCGAAGGACGTGCTGTGATTTTGATTACCCGAAAGTTTAGCAAGAAGGACAGTTTTAGAACCGAGATTTCCGAGCTGGCTTCTTTTAAGAAAAAGTACAACAATTATCTTGGGTTTAGTACAAGTTTTAAGAAGAACAAACTCGAGTGGAAAGCCAATTTCAATTACAATCAATTACAGCCCTGGGAAACCCACAGCATTGATTACCAAATTCCCGAGGCCGAAATCGCTTCTAAATATAATGTGGAGGCGTATTCTAAAAAAAGGCAGTTTGTTTTTGGAGGCAGTCTGTTTTATAAGATAAACGAAGACGATTATTTTTCGATTAGTGTAAATAGTAAGCTTCAGAAAGATCTTTTTCCTATTCATACCACAACCGTAAATACAAACAAAAACATCGAAAATAACGTTTTGACTTATAGCGATAATGATAGCAAAAAGAATTTTGTAAACTCGTTTCTGAATTATATGAAAAAAATAAAAGCTGTCGATGTTCAGGTTTTTACTGGGTTGCAATGGTCTAATTTCGATCAGGGATTGTGGAGTCAGGTTAAAAATAATTATAATGATACCCAGTTTGAATGGGCACAGCTTCGGGATCAAAAGTTTAAGGTGAATGTCTTTTCAGGTAGAATTGATGTGGAAAAGAAGTTTGAAAATGAAATGAAATTTGAAATAGGAGGGCTGTATTCGTTTGCAAATTCCAAATCAGATTTTGATCTGTTTTTTTATGAAAACAAGGTAAACGAACTTAGTCATTATGATTTCAGGGAGCAAAATTTAGCGGCTTACAGCCAGTTCTCAGGAAAGATTAAGAAAGCGGAATTTTCGGTTGGATTTCGGGTAGAAAATACAAATGTAGACGGAAAGTTTAAAGCCGATTCTTCTCCTTTAATCGATAAAAAATATACTAATTTCTTCCCTAAAGCGCAATTTTCATTTCCGATAGACAGCCTGAAGAGTATTAGTGTTAATTATGCCAGAAGTATTTCGAGACCCAACTATTCTTCATTAAGTCAGGGTACTACTTATATAAATCCTTATTTTTTATATGCAAGAAATATTAATTTAGATCCTACAATTGTCAATGAAATTTCGTCTACTTTTCAATACCGTGATAAATCGGTGAAACTAACGTATTATCGAAATACAAACCCGGTTTACAATAGTTTTTTCTTTGACAAGGAACTGAATGTAATGACTTTTAAGGATGTGAATTTTGAGAAAGAGTCTGCCTTTATGGTTGATTTTGAATTGCCTTTCACCTATAGATTCTGGACGACTACAAATTCGTTGGTTTTTGTTTCAGAGCAAATTGAGGACCCTTCGGCAGTATTCAGGTCTTCAAAACCGTATTTTTATTATTACTCCAATAACGAATTTAAACTTCCAAAAGGTTACGTTCTAATGGTTGGTTTCAGGACTATTACAAAACAATACAAAGGAGTTTTTGAAAGGAATGCAAGAACGGTAGTAGATATGGCTGTTTCTAAAACGTTCTTTAAAAATTGGAGCTGTGCTTTAAACTTTAATAATGTGTTTAAAAGTATAAAGGAAGAAGAAGTTTTTACAATTAATACGATCCGCTCAAAAGCAAGATACCTGCTCGATGAGCGTGAGATTTCGGTTTCGGTGAAGTACTCTTTTGGAAAGGTAAAGGAAAGCGAATTCAAAGGAAAAAGTATGGAAGAGCATTCAGACCGGCTAAGATAAAAAGCGGCGGTTGGTAATTGTCTTTCGGAGCGAAGTCTGAACGTTTAACGGTTCTGACTTCGCCCGGTATGACATTGCGATTGGAACGAAGATTATCCCTCGTCCTCCTCAGTTATTTTGGTCGATAAATCGTCTGGTAATTCTTCGTCGTCATCGGTTGAGTTCAGTTCGAAAAAACTAAAGAATGATCCTCCATAGCTTTTTTGAAAAGAAAAATTACTCAAATGATCCATTTTGGTATATTTGGAATGCTCAATAATCATCATACCGTCTTCATGAAGCAGTTCTCTTTCGAAAACGGTTACTACAATCTTCTCAAATGCCGCCTGATCAAATCCATAGGGCGGATCGGCAAAAACAATATCATAAGAAGTTTTGCAGTTTTCAAGAAACTTGTAAACATCACTTTTAGTCGCAGCAATATCAAAATCATATTCTGACGAAACCTGCTTGATAAATTTTACACATCCAAAATCACCATCTACGGAGGTAATTGGAGCACTTCCGCGTGAAGCGAATTCAAAACTGATGTTGCCTGTTCCTGAAAACAAGTCCAGAACCTTTAAGCCGTCAAAACTAAAATGATTGTTCAAAACATTAAACAATGCTTCTTTACTCATGTCGGTTGTGGGTCTTACAGGAAGGTTTTTTGGCGGAAAAATGCGGCGACCTTTGTATTTTCCTGAAATGATTCTCATGATTGGAATAGGATATAATGTTTTTGATTTTCGGCTGTTGTGAAGCTATTTCTTTGCTGTAAGGTGCTTACATCCAAAAAGGATATATGACGAATGTATTTGTATGCAATGGCATAATACGGATCGTTTTGGTCGATTGTGCCCAAAAACTCAAGTTGAAAACTCTCGGGATTCAAATTGGATTGTTCGGCAGTAAAAAGCAAATAATAAATAAAATCTTCGGGTGTCTGGTATTCAAATGAGTTGAACAGTAATAGTTTTTGATTCTGCACCACAATCACTTCAAAATGACCGTAGTTAAAATTAACTACCATTTTTTTATCGTCATTGTTTCTTGAAGCATCGAGAATTTTTTCGACTAAAATACTGTTGGCATGTTTGTAATCAAAAGTCCCAAACTGATCAATAAAAAAATTGTTGATATTGACATAGGGTATGTAAACCGCATTCATTTGATACTTTGAAATTTGATCAAAGGCAAAAAAATCAGTTTCAAAAACCTTTGTATTGTATTGCAGATAACTTCCAAGGTAGTTTTCATCAAACAAAGCCGTTGGAACAAAGGTGGAAAGGTTGTTGTTGTGAATCACCAAAACTTCGTCATACGTTTCCTGTAGTTCGGGATGGTTTCTAAAAGCATCTCCAAACAGTTCTTCAATTTTGGTCGCTTTGTGAAACGTTTCAAAATGAATTTCTTTTAAAGCAGTGACAGTATTATTTAAAGTATCAAAACAACAAAACGACAATCCGGTCAAGGAAACCTGAATAGAAAGCTTTTTGTATTTTTTTGAAGTGATGTTAGTGTTTTGTAATGACATATTGATTTACAATTCGTTACCTGTTTTACAAGAAAGAATTTTAGGCGACCACAAACTTACAAATTAAAAAGGAACAATAATAATTGCAATTTCAAAAAACAATTTCACTTGTATTTTAAAAGAAGGTTAAGAAAAGATTTTTTTTGAAAAATAGAAGCTCTGATTTTGGGTATGATTTGCAGGAGACGAAATTTTAAATTGGCATTGCCATTAAAAAAGACGAACTTTGTACTTCAAACTTACCCTATGAATTCAGCATTGTTTTACGGCGTTTTGCAAAAAAAATTCCCTTTCGCTCCAACCTATAAACAGGATATTTTTTTTCAAAAAATCGCTATTTTTTTGACCGAACCGGCTAACGATACCATTTTTGTACTTAAAGGATACGCAGGAACGGGGAAAACTACGGTGATTTCGACGATTGTAAACAATTTGGGAGACATCAATAAAAAGTTTGTTTTGCTGGCGCCAACCGGACGTGCGGCGAAGGTAATTGCCAATTACTCGAATACACCGGCATTTACCATTCATAAAAAAATATACTTTCCTAAAAAATCTTCGGGTGGGGGCGTGGCTTTTACCAAACAACAGAACAAACATAAAAACACGATTTTTATCGTCGATGAGGCGTCGATGATTTCTGACAGTAATTCCGATTCCAAAATGTATGATAACGGATCGCTGTTGGATGATTTGATTTCGTATGTATATTCGGGAACAAATTGTAAAATGATTCTTTTGGGAGATACTGCCCAGCTGCCACCGGTAAACTTAGACATAAGTCCCGCTCTGGATACCCATACTTTAGGGATTCACTACGGCAAAGAAATAGAACATATCGAATTGGATGAGGTAATGCGTCAGGAAGAAAGTTCCGGAATTTTGTTTAATGCAACAGAATTAAGGGAGCTGCTGAAAGAGAGTTTTATTACTGAATTTAGATTCAATGTTAAAAAATTCAAAGATATTGTTCGGCTGACAGATGGTTATGATATTCAGGACGCTATTAACTCAGCTTATAGTAATTATAGTATTGAAGATACCGCTTTTATTGTTCGCTCAAACAAAAGAGCCAATCAGTATAACGAACAGATTCGAACCAGGATTTTATTTAAAGAAAGCGAACTGTCGGCAGGAGATTTCCTGATGGTAGTAAAGAATAATTATTTCTGGCTGAAAGAAACCGATGAAGCCGGATTTATTGCCAATGGTGACATTATCGAAGTTCTAGAGCTTTTTGGAATCAAGGAGCTGTACGGGTTTAATTTTGCAAAGGTAAAAATCAGAATGGTCGATTATCCGGATCAGAAACCTTTTGAAACGGTATTGATTTTAGATACGATCAAGAGTGAATCTCCTTCTTTAACCTACGAAGAGTCCAACCGTTTGTACGAGGAAGTAATGAAAGACTATGAAAACGAAAGCACCAAGTATAAAAAGTTTCAGAAGGTAAAAGAGAACGAATATTTTAATGGTTTACAGGTGAAGTTTTCGTATGCTATAACCTGTCATAAATCGCAGGGAGGTCAGTGGAATACGGTTTTTATCGAACAGCCGTATTTGCCCAACGGAATCGATCGCGATTACATTAGATGGCTTTATACCGCTATGACACGTGCTAAAAATAAGTTATATTTGATAGGATTTAAAGACGAGAGTTTTGAGGAATAAAACGCGACTTTTACTAATTGTCACGAATTTTTCTTAAATTTAACGTTAGCGAAATCCGGGTTAGAATCCTTTACAATGACAACACTAAACGACTTACATTCAATTTCGTCAGCATTTTCGAATACTGATAAAATGCCGGTTCTGTTTTTAGGACACGGAAGTCCTATGAATGCGATTGAAGAAAATCAGTTTGTAACCGGTTTTCGGAATTTAGCCAAAACACTGCCGCAGCCCAATGCCATTTTGTGTATTTCGGCCCACTGGTTTACCAACGGTACCAAAGTGACGTCGATGCAGATGCCCAGAACCATTCATGATTTTGGGGGATTTCCACAGGCACTTTTTGATGTACAGTACCCCGCAAAAGGAAGTCCGGAATTGGCATATGAGACAAAAAAAATACTGGAACCTGTTCCTGTAGATCTGGATGAACACTGGGGACTGGATCATGGAGCCTGGAGTGTAATCAAACATTTATATCCGGAAGCCAATGTTCCGGTAATTCAGTTGAGTATCGATTATACCAAGCCTGGTCAGTATCATTTTGAATTGGCGCAAAAATTACAATCCTTACGCCATAAAGGTGTTTTGATTATCGGAAGCGGAAACATCGTTCATAATTTACGAATGGTCGATTTCAGGAATTTTGATAAAGACAATTATGGTTACGATTGGGCTATTGAAGCACGGGAAATCATCAATTCGTATTTGCTCGATGCTAATTTTCAGCCTTTGATTGACTTCGAAAAAATGAACAAAGCAGTTCAACTGGCGATTCCTACGCCAGAGCATTATTTGCCGCTGCTTTATACTTTAGGATTAAAAGAAAAATCAGAAGAACTGAGTTTGTTTAATGATAAGTTATTGGCCGGTTCGTTGAGTATGACCTCGGTTAAAATCATGTAATACTACTTTACCAATCTGCAAGAAAGAGTTGTTACACAGAGATTGCGCAGAGATTCACAAAGATTTCCCCACTTTCATGCATGTTTTTTGGAGTGTTTTGTTAGCTGCATTAATTATATTCAGATTATGATTATGGAGCAGGTGCTACAGTTCGGGTAAAAGTGCAGCCTCCTATGGAAAAATTAGTAGGACCGGAATTTATCGGAGTACCGCTAAGCCTTATAGTCATTTCCTGGCTTCCTAATGCCGTAAAAGTTCCGGTTAATTCTGATAGTATGCCATTTACAGCAGTTCCCTTTAAATAATAAGTTCCTATTTTAGTTACATTAGCTTTAATAATTTGTGTCGCATTTGTGATGGGCTGTCCCTGAGTTAATGTCCCATTGGAAGCAAAGTTGCAAGTGGTTACACCCGAAGTTGTAGCGGTGGTAGTGCCAGTGATTGGTCGGTCAAAACTACAGCTGGGCGTTGTGTTAAGTACGTATGTTCCTGTGCCCCCACCTACAGGAGTACCGCTGGCCGTAAGCACAATATTCTGCGATCCGGCACCTGTATAAGTTCCTGAGGCTGAAAAAGTGACTCCGTCATAGGTTGCCGAGATGTTAAACGGTCCAGGACTCATACCAGTGGCTGTAATGGTCTGAGTGACTCCTGAAACAGCCTGTCCCTGAGTCATGGTGCCACTTGTAGCAGTAGAACAGAGGAAACTTGGTGCTACTGCCGTCGTATTACAAC
Organism: Flavobacterium sp. T12S277; assembly: GCF_048514875.1. Lineage (NCBI taxonomy): Bacteria > Pseudomonadati > Bacteroidota > Flavobacteriia > Flavobacteriales > Flavobacteriaceae > Flavobacterium > Flavobacterium sp. T12S277. The sequence continues at coordinate 114,927 of NZ_JBLYEG010000008.1, forward strand.
CACTATACCAAATCGTACCATTGTACCACTCCAGACAGTTTTTAGTAGTGTTATAGATTACCAAGCCAAGACTTGGAGAAGGAATTGCATCCCTTTCTGCAGTTGTTAAACGAGGAGGGAGAAAACCTTTGGTGGAGCTTTTTATTTCCAGCGCGGCATCACTAGATGGTTTAGGAGTTCCAATGCCAATCTGTGCATTAGAAAAAAGAGTAAGCAAAAGAAAAGTTACGATGAGATATTTTTTTAAAAACATAAAATAGTTTTGCAGGATTACAATTTCTGAGCAAATTTAGATATACCTTCCCAAAAAATGTAACGCAAAGTAATAACGGTACTGTTCTATGTTGTAAATGTGTTTTTTTTCAAATATTCGTTAATAAGGTGCTCGCGAGAAACCGTAAATCGGGTTGCTGCCGGATTACATAAAAAAGATTTATGCAGATGAGATCGATTTATCTCTTCGGCATTTTGTGAATAAAACGGGCATGAATCTGCGTGAGGAAAATTTACTTCCCTGTAAAAAAAAGGTAGTGAATCTCTGAGAAATCTTTGTGGAGCTCTGTGGTATCGTTATTGTCAGAGATTCACATTTGATTATTTTTCTTCTTCTAAATTATAAGCATACAAATAACCGTCGGCACTTCCGAAATAAACGGTGTTGTTGCTGATGTATGGAGAAGAAACAATAGCTCCCAGTTTATAAAAATCATCCATCACCTTTTTGCAATTGTCGTACAGCGAAAGATCTGTGTTACGGCCAGCATAGGAAAAATCTAAAAGATCATTTTTTAATGTAGAAGAGGCCAATTGTTTACGATTTTCGGTGGGGATGATTTTAGATTTCTTTCCGTTAGAAAGGAGATCCAGACTGAAGAAATTACCCGTAAAATCGCCAAAATACACAGTGTTTCCTGCTATAGCCGGCGATGCGTAAACATAACCATTGGTTTTGTAACGGTATTTTTCTGCACCGGTTTTGGCATCCAGCGCTAATAAGGCATAAGTATCTGAAGTTCCTACATAAACGGTGTTGTCCTGAATAACGGCAGTGCTTAAAAACCAGGAGCTTTCAGCATCGTATTTCCAGATCAGTTTTCCTGTTTCGGCTTCTAAAGCAAAAAAGTAAGGTTCTCTGGCTCCAAAATAAACTTTTCCGTCGGCAACCGCTACGGCGGACTGGATTCCTTTAAATCCTGGTTTTGTTCCGGTTGCAAAACGCCATACTTCTTTACCGGTTTCGATGTTCAGCGCATACAATACGGCATCCCAGCCACCGATATAAATTCTATTCTGATCGATTACCGGAGTTCCGTGCACAGGCTCATTGGTTTTAAACTTCCATTTTAAATCTCCGGTTTTGGCATCCAGCGAATAGATGTTTCCGTCGCTGCTTCCAAACAAAACAACTGCCTTTTTTTCTTTTTCGTAAACTACGGGAGAGGACAGATAAAAACTCCACAAATCGTCCATATACTGTGTTGCAGGTTTCATTTCAAACCTGCCCTTTTCTCCGAGCCAGTGCTCACCGCCCGTTTTAAATTTCCAGATTAATTTGCCGTTCTGAGTGTTTACAGCATAATAGTTCCCATCAAAGCTGCCAAAGAAAACAGCGTTTTTATAAATGCCTGGAGTACTATGAATAGCCCCGTTGGTTTTAAATTTCCACTTTGTCTTGCCTGATTTTTCTTCAATAGCATAGAGATAACCGTCTTCGCTGCCAATATAAACAGTGCCGTTTTTTGCAGTGGGAGAAGAGAAAATTTTACCGTTGGTTTGGTATTTCCATTTCAGATTAGTAACAGGCTGATAGCCTTGCCCGTCAAAAACACGATCTGTGAAAGCATTGTTTATTGTGGTTTTCTCCTGGCTGAACGCCGAAGGATTAAAGATTAAATTCAATAGAATAATGCAGAAGATCAGGTGTTTTTTCATGGTAGTTTTTTTCTCATAAATATAATGTAATTTTTAAAGTGCTGCTCTTCAGATTTGTAAAATGCGGCATAGAGTATTTTTTTTTAACTTATTAATTCTGAATAGTTACATTTGTTTAGAAGTTTATAAAATAGAAGTAAAATGAAGATAATAGCTGTAATTCCGGCACGATATGCATCAACACGTTTTCCTGCTAAACTCCTGCAGGATCTGGGAGGAAAGTCGGTGATTTTAAGAACCTATGAAGCAACCGTTGCGACAAAATTGTTTGATGATGTATTTGTGGTAACGGATTCCGATTTAATTTTTAATGAGATTGTAAATCAGGGCGGGAAAGCCATTATGAGCATCAAAGAACACGAATCCGGTAGCGATCGAATTGCAGAGGCTGTTGCGGGTCTTGATGTGGATATTGTTGTAAACGTGCAGGGCGATGAGCCTTTTACCGAAGCAGGACCGTTAGAGCAGGTTTTGTCAGTATTTAAAAACGATGCGGACCGCAAGATAGATTTAGCTTCTTTAATGCGTGAGATTACGGATGAAGCTGAAATCAATAATCCGAATAATGTAAAAGTAGTGGTCGATCAATCACAGTTTGCCTTGTATTTTTCACGATCGGTAATCCCGTATCCAAGAGACAAGGATGTTGGAGTGCGTTATTTCCAGCATATCGGAATTTATGCTTTTAGAAAACAGGCTTTACTGGATTTTTACAGCTTGCCAATGAAATCTTTAGAAGCTTCTGAGAAATTAGAGCAATTACGTTATTTAGAGTTCGGAAAACGTATTAAAATGGTCGAAACGACACATGTTGGAATTGGGATTGATACAGCAGAAGATCTGGAGAAGGCGAGAGCTATTTTGGTTTCCAGATAGTACGCGGATGACACGGATTCGTTTGCGCGAAGACGCGGATTGTCGCAGATTTCTTAATACTGAGTTTTGATGTTTGCTGATGTCAGGCTGAGCGAAGTCGAAGCCCTGGACAAACCGCTCACGTAAAATATAAAGAAAAAGCTCCAAATCGTTTAGATTGGAGCTTTTTTATATGGAAAACCGAATTAAATTCTTAGTACAAACTTGGATATTTAGACGGGTTGGCTTCGTGCATCATTGTGTACACTTTCTCAAAGATATCTTCGGCAGAAGGTTTTGAAAAATAATCACCATCAGTTCCGTAAGCAGGTCTGTGCGCTTTTGCAGCAAGAGTTTGCGGTTTGCTGTCCAGATGGTGGTAAGCATCCTGCTCTTCCAGAATTTGTTGTAAAATAAACGCCGAAGCTCCACCTGGAACATCTTCGTCGATTACTAACAAACGGTTGGTTTTAGCGATACTTTTTACAATGTCTTTATTGATGTCAAACGGAAGAAGAGACTGAATGTCGATTACCTCGCAATCAATTCCTAAATCTAACAATTCAACTGCAGCCTGTTCTACTAATCTTAAAGTTGATCCGTAAGAAACAAGTGTGATGTCTGAACCTTCTTTTAAAGTTTCAACCACACCAATTGGTGTTTTGAATTCTCCAAAATTTAAAGGTGTTTTTTCTTTTAAACGGTAACCATTCAAACATTCGATTACTAAAGCCGGTTCATCACACTCTAAAAGCGCGTTGTAGAATCCTGCAGCCTGAGTCATGTTTCTTGGTACTAAAACGTGAATACCACGAATAGCGTTGATAATCATTCCCATTGGTGAACCTGAATGCCAGATACCTTCTAAACGGTGTCCGCGGGTTCTGATGATTAACGGTGCTTTTTGTTTTCCTACCGTTCTGTATTGTAATGTCGCCAAATCATCACTCATGATTTGGATGGCATATAGTAAATAATCTAAATATTGAATTTCAGCAATCGGGCGTAATCCTCTCAACGCCATTCCGATTCCCTGACCGATAATGGTCGCTTCACGGATTCCGATATCGGCAACACGAAGTTCTCCGTATTTTTCCTGCATACCTTCAAGTCCCTGATTTACGTCGCCAATGTTTCCAACATCCTCACCAAAAATTAAAGTTTCCGGATATTTAGTAAACAAAGCATCAAAATTGTCACGAAGGATCATTCTTCCGTCCAAATCTGCTTTCGCATTTTCGTCATATTCCGGAAGTACTTTTTCAACCGAAGATACATTTAGCTCAGAATCAGAGTATAAGTGACTGCTGAATCGTGGCTGTGTAATTTCAATATAATTGGTAATCCAGTTGGATAATAAAACTTTGCTGTTTGGAACTTCAATAAAACGCAATATCTTTCTTGCTATGGTAAGCATTTCCTTTTTTAAAGGCGATTTTATAGCGCTTAATTCCGAAATGTATTTTTGTATTCTTTCCTTATGGTTGATGCTTGCTTCAGCAATTTGGCCTAATAAAGCCAAAAGGTTTTTCTGATCTTCGATAATTGGATTGATGAAAGAATTCCAGGCCTCTTTTTTAGCTTCCAGAACTTCTTTTTTCAAATCAAAATCAATTTCAGCCAATTCTTCAGGAGATGCAATATTGATGGCAATCATCCATAAACGCATCTGACGAATACAGTCAAAATCTTTTTCCCAAGCCAGTCTTTCTGCATTTTTGTAACGCTCGTGTGAACCTGAAGTCGAATGTCCTTGTGGTTGTGTTAATTCGTTTACGTGAATTAAAACCGGAACATGTTCTTCACGTGCAATGGCACCGGCTCTTTCGTAAGTCGAAACCAGTTCGGCATAATCCCAGCCTTTTACTCTGAAAATTTCGTAACCTTTGGCGTCTTCATCGCGCTGGTATCCTTTTAAAATCTCAGAGATGTTTTCTTTGGTAGTTTGATGTCTGGCGTGAACCGAAATTCCGTATTCATCATCCCAAACGCTCATTACCATTGGCACTTGCAGTACACCTGCAGCGTTTATAGTTTCAAAAAACAAGCCTTCAGAAGTACTTGCATTTCCTATAGTTCCCCAGGCAACTTCATTTCCGTCTACTGTAAATTTGTCTTTAATAGTAATTCCGTCAACATTTCTGTAGATTTTTGAAGCCTGTGCCAATCCTAATAATCTAGGCATTTGCCCGGCTGTAGGAGATATATCTGCGCTTGAATTTTTTTGTTTTGTTAAATCTTTCCAGGAACCGTCTTCGTTTAAACTATGTGTTACAAAGTGGCCGCCCATTTGTCTTCCGGCAGACATTGGATCAAAATCTAAATCAGTATGACCGTATAAACCTGCGAAAAACTGCTTTGGAGTCAATTCGCCAATGGCCATCATAAAAGTCTGATCGCGGTAATATCCGGAACGAAAATCTCCGTTTTTGAAGGCTTTCGCCATTGCAAGTTGTGGGACTTCTTTACCGTCTCCAAATATTCCAAATTTAGCTTTCCCTGTCAATACCTCTTTACGTCCTAAAAGACTACATTCGCGGCTGGTAACCGCAATTTTGTAATCGTTCATTACTTCAGTCTTGAAATCTTCGAAAGTAAGTGTAGTATTATTTTTTTCTTTAATCATAATCTCAAATGGGTCATGTTACGCAGCAAAAATAATTAAAAAGTATCAATAATCATAATTCATTAAAGTAAATATAATTTAATTATCTGTAATTAAATTGCTAAAAGCGGGTGTCTTTTTTGTGTAATGTTTGGTGTTTTTGCTTTTTTAATGGGAATAATTTATGTTTTTACAACTAATTCATTCGATTAAAGCCATTTTCTAGTAAAAAGATTAAGTAATGTTTTTGGTGAAAATGTGACCACAAATCGTATTTTTTCGCTGTATTTATTTTGAGAAATCTCCCATCCGTTATTCGAATAAACCGGAAAATACAGTTCAAAATAATCCGGAACCAGATTTAACCGAACACCACTATCATATCTGAATTTTTCAATTTCATGCTTGCTTTTCATTAAACCAACATCCCCATAAACTTCAATCCAGTTCCAGATCGCATAGCTTGCATTTAGGGTCGCCATCCATTGATTGGCAAATCTTGGTTCAATTTTAGATTTAAAACCACCCTCGGCGATTACATATTGCTGACTAAATATCCCGGTACTTTCTGATCTCCCGAAGAAATTATAATCAAACATATAATCTGACGGACGGTCTAAGCCAAAACTAAAATAATCGGAATTTGTTCTGTTGTACATAAAGCTTCCGGCGTACAACCTTAAATTTAACTTACGATTGTTTTCAAAAAGCCTTCTGTATTCAATTTCTGCAGCCAGTTTTCCAAATTTTCCGGAGAACTGAACATCGGTCATAAAATTAAAATGATTCACTAATTCTGTTTTCGTATTGGCATAACGCGCATTAAAAATCGAATAGTTTGGAGTAGAATTGTCTGTTATATAGGTACTGGCCTCGCGATTTACGATAACCTGTCTGAACATAATCATTTGCTTTCGGTTGTCCCTGAAATTTTCCTCACGAATTCTAAACTGTACCATCGGATTCAACCTTAAATAAGTTGCATCAGGGGCATAGTGGTAGTAGTTTTGACTGATCGAATAGCGCACATTATATAAGGTGCTGTTTCGATAGTATTGATTCCATGAAAAAGAGGAAGAACCGGATAGCGTTCCTGCATTAAGTGAATAGGCCGGATTGATATCAAATGTAAAAGGTTTATCCAGAATCGTCTTGTTGTGAAAACGCATTCCGGGAGTAAAACCATCATAATAATTATACGTCAGCGTTGGAATATATAAAATCTGATTGTAATACGGATCTTCGAGATCTTTGGCAAAATTAAATTTTATAGGACGATTGGTGATTACCAGACTTTTTAGTGATCTCCAATTGTTTCTTTGGTTGTATTCCGGAACCTCATTGTCGTAGTTTATAACAATCTTGTCGGCATTTTTTCGGACAAAAGTATAGGTCGAATCAGCTGTTTTGGGTTCGACCCATTCTTTAAAAACAACTTCATCTCTCTTAATTCCATAGATTGGAATCGGAGCATAGATTCCGGTTCTGTTTTTAATTCGAAAAGCCACTGTGTCTTTTGTTCTGGAAACATGGGTGAACTTGTAATCAATAATGTCACGCGAGCCTATAATGGTGTTGAAAAACCAGTCGATTTTTTTTGGACTTTTTTGGGTCAGTATTTTTTCGAAATCGTAGCGATTGGTTTGTTCCGATTTGTTTAAATCGTAAAATTCCTGAACACTTTCGGGAACAATATTGTGATTTAAATAATCGTCTAAATAGCTAAGGCTTAAACCTGCGCGATACTTACTTGCAATTTGTTCGTTAAATTTGATTAAAGTGTTTTTTGGATCTCCCAGCGGCTGATCCAGGTTTTTACGGGCCATTAGCATATAGTAATAGCTGTATTGCTCGTTGAAAGTCAGATTGGTGATGTTAAAACTTGAAAAAAGTTTCATATCAGAAAGCCTTCCAAGCATTTTTTGATCCAAGTGATTTTCTTCGATGTATTTCATCATCGTATAGATCTGAATCCCGTCATAAATCCAGTTGTCTTTTCGCGGATCCAGACGTAAACTATTTTTTAGATAATTGTTCAGATAGGTTTTCAGGAACGTAATTTCAAACACAAATTCATCTGAAAACGGACTAATAAACGAAGGCAACTGATTCAGTCCGTAGAACGGATTTCGATCATAATCAACCTGAGAAACTGTGATTTTTTGATGTGGATACTTTCCAATAAAAGAGTTGGCGAAAGTGACTACTTTATTGATGATAATAGCACTCTGAATATCAGTTAGTCTTTTGTTTTTAAGATTGGTAAGTACCTGAAGCGAGCCATTTTCGTAGTTTTTGAAACTGTTTTGTTTTTCGATAAACAAATTAAAATCAGTTCTGTTACCTCCCGAAAGCACATACGTTTTAAAAGAATTGATATTATCTTCTGAAACCTGATCCAAATCAGTGGTTACAAAATACTGCTGAGGTACTTTTATTTCAATTTCGTAATCAGTTCCTGCATTGGCGATATCGTCTAAATTGAAATTGTTGTATTTCATAAAACGATGATTTTCAAAGCGGGCCGGGCTTAAAAACCAGTCTTTTAAATTCATACCGCCATTTTGGTCGAAACCGTAACGGGTGAATTTATCACTCGGAATTTTGGAAATATAAACTAAATGCAAATCGATTTTTTCTCCGGGACGCAATTTACGGTTCAGTTTTACTACAATGTAATCCGGATTTTTTGCTGTTCTTTCCCATTCAAGTGCTGCATTGTCTGAATCAGTCAGACTTAAAACAGTTGTATTGCCACGTTCTGAAGTTTTTGCCAAATGAAAACCTCTGTAAAATTCATCAGAAAATCGTCGGGCTAAGGGCGTGTTTTTATCCGAAAAAGCATTGTTCCAATCGTTAAGGACAATCGAAATCAAAGAATCATTTGAAGTGTTGTGATAGGTAATATCCTGTTTTACATTCAGGGTTTTGAGCTCAAGATTAACGGCGACCTCCATCTTAGAGCGATGTTGCCCGTATTGTTTTATCGAGCTGAATAAAACGAAAGTATAGAATATAATTTTATAAAATGATTTCAAGGATAGAGTAAATAATTTAAATGGTAAATAAACTCACGAGCAAATAATGATTTTGGTTTTTTGTAAAAATAGCATAAAAAAAGCTGTTTAAAAAACAGCTTTTTACTTTTGTAGTATTTTTTCTAACATATTTTTTGAGGTGATATCAATTTCTCATGTTTTCCGCCTGTTCAGCTATAAACTTAAATTTGTTATATCACTTCTAAAAGGGATAATTGTATTAGAAATTTGGACTCAAATCGTATTTTTTGTAGAATTTATCCAAGACATCAACTACTTCATCTTCAGTATCTACAATCTTAAATAAGTTTAAGTCTTCAGGGCTTACCGTATGCATTTTTTCTACAAGTACCGTTTTAATCCATTCGATTAATCCTGACCAGAATTCAACTCCAACTAATATAATTGGGAATTTTCCAATTTTTTTAGTTTGAATCAAAGTGATGGCTTCAAACATTTCGTCAAGGGTTCCAAAACCACCTGGCATTACCACAAAACCTTGTGAATATTTAACGAACATTACTTTTCTCACAAAGAAATAATCGAAATTCAGGTTTTTGTCATGATCGATATAAGGATTGAAATGCTGCTCAAAAGGCAATTCGATGTTTAGTCCAACAGAAGTTCCACCACCTAAATGTGCTCCTTTGTTTCCAGCCTCCATGATTCCGGGACCACCTCCTGTGATTACTCCGTAACCTGCTTTACTGATTTTATAAGCAATTTTCTCTGCCAATAAATAATATTTGTCGTCTGGTTTTGTTCTTGCCGATCCAAAAATAGATACACATGGGCCAATACGTCCCATACTTTCATAACCGTTTACAAATTCAGCCATGATTTTAAAAATCGCCCAGCTGTCGTTGGTTCTGATTTCATTCCACGTCTTTTGTTTTAAACGGTCCTGAATTACTTTATCCTCATCATTATCAAAATCTTCTAATCTCATTTTAGGTATTTTAATTATTTATATTTTTATTTCTAGCTGTGTCGCTTTAAATGGTCATTCTAAGCATAGTCGAAGGAAGGAGCTCTTTCCCGCTGTCCACTATATCTTTTGTGTCGAACCCCGTCACAAAAGGATGCCGTTCCCATCGGGGCTAGGGCATCAGTTTTTGGTTTAATCAATTTTTTTTGCCCAAAAAAGCGTTGCCAAAGTTTAAAATTTTGACAAAAAGGCCAGCTAAATTAAGGCTTTTTTTGCGAATTGGAGCAAAAAAGAGAATTTATTAATTTAAATATTGCATCCGAATAAAAGAGGGTAGCGGGTTGCTGTTCATTATCAATGCATTAAAGGTGTTTTGCGAAAATGTTTTGTTTTGTGTCAATCGATTTGAATCCGTTGTTGCAATATGGGCCGTTCCTCCGGAACTTATTTTGGGATCGTTTTATTTTCAATGGATTAAAATCCGTTGTTACAAAATATGTCGTTCCTCCGGAACTTCTTTTTTGATCGTTTTTTGTCTTCAACGGATTAAAATCCGTTGCTACAAAATCTATAGTTCCTTCGGAACTTAATCATGTGGTTGTTTTGTTGATAACGGATTTTATTCCATCGTATAAAACAGATGTAATTATAAAAGAGCCGTAGGCTCAGCCAATATTGTAACCATGGATTTTAATCCGTCGAATAAAACAATCGTAACGATAAAAGAGCCCTCGGCTCGGCCAATATTTTTTTATTGATTAAATTACAAAAAGAGACAAAATTCATTGCCAAAGTTTAAAACCTTGGCAATGATATTTTTATTCCAATTCTTTTTTCAAAAACTTAGCGGTATAACTTTTTTTACTTTTTGCCACTTCTTCCGGAGTTCCTTTGGCAATCAATTGTCCGCCGCCTTTTCCACCTTCTGGGCCAATATCAATAATATAGTCGGCGAGTTTAATGACGTCCATATTGTGTTCGATAACCAGAATTGTATTTCCTTTATCGACTAATTTATTGATGACATCCATTAAAACACGGATATCCTCAAAATGTAATCCGGTTGTAGGTTCATCCAGAATATAAAAGGTGTTTCCGGTATCTTTTTTGGATAATTCGCCAGCCAGTTTAATACGCTGTGCTTCACCACCTGACAATGTTGTACTTTGCTGGCCAAGCGTAATATACCCTAAACCAACATCCTGAATGGTTTTTACCTTTCTATAAATTTTCGGAATGTTTTCGAAAAACGGAACCGCTTCATCAACGGTCATGTTTAAAACATCGGAAATGGATTTTCCTTTGTATCGAATCTCCAGTGTTTCTCTGTTAAAACGTTTACCCTGACAGGTTTCGCATTCTACATAAACATCAGGTAAGAAGTTCATTTCGATGGTTCGTACGCCAGATCCTTCGCAAGTTTCACAGCGTCCGCCTTTTACGTTAAAGCTAAATCGTCCGGCTTTATAACCTCGAATCATACTTTCAGAAGTCATGGTAAACAGGTTCCTGATTTCTGTAAAAACTTCCGTATAGGTTGCTGGATTCGAACGTGGTGTACGTCCAATCGGACTTTGGTCGATATCAATTACTTTATCGATATGCTCGAGTCCCTCAATTTTTTTATAAGGCTGTGGTTTTTTAACACCATTAAAATAATAAGCGTTTAAAATAGGGTAGAGCGTTTCATTGATCAAAGTTGACTTTCCACTTCCTGAAACTCCCGTTACGCAAATCAGTTGTCCTAAAGGCAGTTCGATAGAAACATTTTTTAGGTTGTTTCCTGTTGCTCCCGTTAGTTTTAAAGACTTGCCATTTCCTTTGCGACGTTCTTTCGGAATCTCGAGTTTCATTTTACCGTTCAAATATTGAGCGGTAATGGTGTTGGATTTTAAGGTTTCGGCCGGAGTTCCAATGCTGATGATTTCTCCACCATATTTACCGGCTTTTGGACCAATGTCAATCACATAATCAGCAGTTTCGATCATGTCTTTATCGTGTTCAACCACAATAACCGAGTTCCCGATATCGCGTAATTGTTCTAATGATTTAATTAGTTTTTCGTTGTCTCTTTGATGTAAACCGATACTTGGTTCATCCAGAATGTATAAAACACCAACGAGTTGTGATCCAATCTGAGTTGCCAGACGGATACGCTGCGCCTCACCACCCGAAAGTGATTTTGAACTTCGGCTTAATGCCAGATAATTCAAACCAACGTTCATCAGGAAGTTTAAGCGATCTTTGATTTCTTTAACTACTTCTGAAGCAATCAAAAGTTGTTTGTCGGTTAAGTGTGTATTTAGATCCTGAAACCAGATTGTTAAATCAGAAATATCCATATCACACAATTCGGTGATATTTTTATCATTGATTTTGAAGAACAAAGCTTCTTTTTTCAGACGGGATCCTTCACAAACCGGGCAATTAACCTCGTCCATGAAGTCTTTTGCCCAACGTTTAATAGTTGTTGAAGCGCTTTCGTCGTATTGGTTTTTGATAAAATGAGAGATTCCTTCAAAATCTATTTTATAATCTCGGGTAACACCAAGATCTTTTGAATTTACCGTGAATTTATCTTTTCCGCCATGTAAAATAATGGTCATGGCCTCTTCCGGAATTTTCTCAATTGGGTCTGTTATTTTAAAACCATATTTTTCACCAATGACTTCTAATTGTTTAAAAATCCAGGATGATTTGTATTCACCAAGCGGAGCAAAACCACCTGCTTTTATAGATAATTTAGGGTTCGGAATGATTTTTTTGATATTGATTTCATGTACAGTTCCCAAACCATTACAATGCGGACAAGCTCCTTTTGGGGAGTTGAAAGAAAATAAATTAGGTTCCGGATTTTGATACGAAATACCGGTCGAAGGACACATTAAATTCCTACTGAAATAACGCACTTCATTAGTATCCTGATCCAAAATCATCAGAACATTTTCACCGTGATGCATCGCTGTATTGATGCTTTCGGACAGACGTTTTTGATTGTCTTCATTGTCTTCGATCAACATTCTGTCGACTACAATTTCGATGTCATGCGTTTTGTAACGATCCAGTTTCATTCCGGAAACTAAATCCTGAACATCACCATTTACACGTACTTTCAGAAAGCCTTGTTTGGTAATTTGCTGGAACAATTCGGCATAATGTCCTTTTCTTGCTTTAATTACCGGAGCCAGAATATTGATGCGTTTTCCGTTAAAATCCTGAATGATTAAATCTTTAATTTGTTCGTCAGAATACGAGACCATTTTTTCGCCGGTGTTGTAACTATAGGCGTCGGCACCACGGGCATAAAGTAGTCTCAGGAAATCGTAGATTTCGGTAATAGTTCCTACGGTCGAGCGTGGACTTTTACTGGTGGTTTTTTGTTCAATTGCAATTACAGGCGAAAGTCCGTCGATTTTATCTACATCGGGACGTTCTAAACCGCCAAGAAACTGTCTGGCATAAGCCGAGAAAGTTTCTACATAACGACGCTGTCCTTCGGCGTAAATGGTATCAAATGCCAAAGATGATTTTCCCGAGCCTGATAAACCGGTAATAACAACCAGTTTTTCACGCGGAATTGAAATGTCTATATTTTTTAGATTATGAACTCTTGCACCAAGAACTTCAATAGTATTGTCTTTTTCTAACATAAATTTGAGCAAAAAGCAAAGTTACCATTTTGATTTGTTCTTTTGATACTGGAGTGCAAAAGTTTATGTTACAAATAGTAACAAAAAACGCTAACCAAAGTTAGCGTTTTCTTTTTCGGGTAAGCATATATTCGTCGATGGCTTCTTTGGTAGTGTACCAGTTTCGGCCCTCTTTATAAGCATCTATTTTGCCTGTTCTGGCTAGTAAACTTACGTATTCCTGACCGTATGGAGTTTCTGGTTCGCTCACAATGTCGGCTATTTTTTGATAATCGTAATCGTTCCCGGGCATTGCACTCAGGTAGATATTTAAAGTACGCTCTAAAGCCTGACACATCAAAAGGGTTAGTTTTTGATAATTACCGTTATTGGCCTGATTGAGTGCTTCGTAATATTTTTTTCGATCATTTTTAAGAATAATGGCCGGTGGAAATCCACAACGCATCAGTAATAAATTCATACTCAGGCGGACCGTACGTCCATTTCCATCAAAAAAAGGATGAATCCAGACTAGCTTGTGATGGTAAATCGTCGCTAGTTCAATATCGTTTAGTTCTAACGGGTTTGTATTGATAAAATCGATTAATTCATCAAGATAATCTGAAACCTTGTTTGCATTAGGCGGCATAAAATTAGCCCCGGAAATACGAACACCTCCGTTGCGCAAACGACCGGCAAAGTCATCTTCGATAGAACGCAAAACCAATCCGTGAATAGATAAGATGTCGATGCTTCGAAGGTTGTAATTGTCATCTACAATTTCGTATAGATAATCAATTGCCTTATCATGATTGTGGGTTTCAAAATGTTCCCGAAGCGATTTTCCTTTGATGGTAATGCCTTCCTGAATGACCATTTGGGTTTCCCGAAGGCTCATCGTGTTTCCTTCGATACTGTTCGAATTGTAGGTCCATTCTAAAGATAAACTCTCTCTGATTTTATGCAAAGCAATATTGGGCAGTGGTCTGCTGTTTTGCAGATCGAGCCTTTTTTGATACAATCGATCAAAGGTAGATTGAAATTCAGTTCTATATGTTAAGTCTATATCCCACATTACCCCACAAAGGTACTTCTTAATATCGGATAAATCAAAATTTTAACCTATCCGATATTAAGACTACTCAATTGTCATAGAACGCAGTTTGGTTCTATAGGCTTCAAGTGCTATAGATTTGGAGATGAAGCCATAGTATTTTTCGTTTCGGATAACAGGAAGGAATGCTGTTTTTGATATTTCAAATTTGCTCATTACAATTTCCATACTGTCAGTAGAAGAAATGGTAGCTGCCGGTGTTTTCATGACGTCTTTAATTAAAGTGTATTTGACACGATAAGCGTTGAAAATAATTTCCCGTATATCATTAAAATGAACAATTCCAACTAGCTCTTTTTCATTGTTTACCACTGCAAAAACTACCTGATTGGAGTGCGAAATAAGATCGACCAGCTTGCTTAAATTCTCCTCAGGGTGTACGGTTAGGTAGTCACATTGAATAATCGTATCAATATCTAAAGTAGATAAGATATTCGAATCTTTATTGCTTGTAAAAGCATGCCCTTTTTTAGCCAGACCTTTAACATCTAATGAATATTTTTCGAAACGTTTTGAAATGGCAAAACTAATTGACGATACAATCATCAACGGAATCATTAAGCTGTAACCTCCCGTAATTTCAGCAATTAAGAAGATAGCGGTTAAAGGTGCATGAAACAGTCCACTTAAAATTCCGGCCATTCCCACCATTGTGAAATTACTGATTGGAAGTTTTGACAAACCGATCAGACTAATAAATTTAGAGAAAAAATAACCTAAATAGGACCCTAAAAATAAGGAAGGAGCAAAATTACCACCGTTTCCACCACTTCCGATAGTAAGTGCAGATGCAAAAACTTTGACCATCATGGTACATCCTACAAATAATAGTAATACCCATTGATTGTTTCTGAAATCTTCAAACAGGGTATTGTTTAATATTTTTCCGGGATCAGTTTCAGATAGTGTTTTTATACTTTCGTAACCCTCACCAAAGAGCGTTGGGAAAACAAAAATCAGTAAGGCTAATAACGACGATCCTATTAGTGCTTTTTTGTAGGCTCCCATTTTTAGATTGGCAAAATAATGCTCAATTCTTTGAAAATTTCGAGCATAATAAACGGCTATAAAACCGGTTAAGATTCCCAGAAGTACATAAAAAGGAATGTTGTGATAATTAAAAGCTTCCTGTTTTTTGAAAGACAGTAAAATCGTTTCGTCCAAAACAATAGCCGAAACCAAAGCCCCCGTTGCTGCCGAAATCATAATAGGAGTAAAGGCTGAAATGCTCACATCTACCAATAAAACCTCAATAGCAAAAAGAACTCCCGCAATAGGAGCGTTAAAAGCGGCGGAAATTCCGGCTGCAACACCACAGCCAATCAGTAAAGTCCGGTCTTTATAAGGCAATCTGTAATTTTGAGCAAAATTTGACCCAAAAGCGGCTCCTGTAATCACAATAGGACTTTCAAGACCCGCGGAGCCTCCCAAACCAACCGTTAACGAACTGGTCACGATTTGAGCATACATTTGTTTTTTGGGGATAATACTCGCTTTTTTTGCAACGGCATACAATATTTGTGATGTTCCCTTCTCGATGCTTCCATTCAGCACTCTTTTAACCACAAAAACAGTAAGTACAATACCAATAATGGGCAGTATACTGTTAATAAAACTCAGTTTTAAAATTCCGTTGATATAAGTGGCAAATGAAAAAACGCTATGCGCAAAAGTTTTTAAAACAATTACCGCCAGAGAGCAAGAGATACCTATTAAAACGCTTGACAGGAAAATAAATTGCTTCGGAGTCATTAACGATTGTCCTAAAGCGATAATGTTTTCTAGTTTTCTAAAATATTTTCTTAGCATGCCGTTTGTAAAAGGTTAGGGAAATACAAATTTAGTTTATAATGTTTAATAATAAATGAAAAATGGGGAACTAATATTAAAAACCAACGGCTGTATCGTCTCCGCGAAAATCAGCACCGCCTTCAAGAGACAGGTTTGGAAGAACCAGAATACAATCCAGTTTGCCAATTACAGGAGCGTTTTTTTCATTGATCAGATAGTTTTTTGCTTTTAGTTTGTCAATCGTTACGTTGCTAAAGGCGTTAGGTTCAAATGTAATCAGATCCGGAAGCCATTGGTGGTGAAAACGTGGAGCATTTACAGCTTCCTGCATGCTTAAATTGTATTCATACACATTCAAAATCGCCTGTAATACCGAAGTGATAATAGTCGATCCACCCGGAGTACCTACAACCATAAACAATTTGCCGTTTTTTTCGACAATCGTTGGAGTCATTGAACTTAACATTCTTTTTCCTGGTGCAATACTGTTGGCCTCATTTCCTACTAAACCAAACATATTTGGAGATCCCGGTTTTGCACTAAAATCGTCCATTTCATTGTTTAAAAAGAAGCCCAGTTCGTCACAGTAATATTTCGATCCAAAGGCGTCGTTTATGGTAGTAGTTGCCGCAACAGCATTTCCTTGTGCATCAACGATGGAATAATGAGTCGTTTCGGTACTTTCATTGTACGTTACTTTTCCTTCTTTTATTTCAGAAGATAAGCTGGCTTTTTCAGTATTGAAGCTCGACATTCTGTCTTTTAGATAGGTGTCAGACAATAAAGCCTTCATTGGGATTTTTACAAAATCAGGGTCACCTAAAAATTGACTTCTGTCGGCGTAAGCTCTTCGCTCAGCTTCAACGATAACCTGAATAGATTCTACCGAATTATGTCCCATTTTGGATAAATCATAAGGAGTAATCATTTTCATGATTTGAGCCAGACAGATTCCACCGCTGCTTGGTGGTGCCATCGAAGTAATTTTCAATTCTTTATAGTCAAATTGTAGTGGTTTTCTCCATTTGGCTTCGTATTTCTCTAAATCTTTAAGCGTTAGGATACCGCCTTTTTTCTGAATATAATTGACTAAGGTTTTAGCCGTTTGACCTTTGTAAAACTCATCTCTTCCATTCTTTTGAATGCGTTTTAAAGTATTGGCCAGAGCAGCATATTTGATGGTGTCGTTTTCTTTGAATTTTCCGGCCATAAGTGTATTCGGACCGTTTACTTTTACAATGGCGTCACGGTAAGCCTCCAGTTGCTTTTGTTGTTTTAGGGTTACAATTACACCTTTTTCGGCAAGAGCAATAACAGGTTTTAAAATTTCGGACATCGGGAGAGAGCCCAGTTTTTTATGAACAGCAAAAACTCCCGCAACAGTTCCGGGAACACCAATTGCCAAAGCTGTTTCGGTGCTTTTTCCTTTTATAACATTTCCGTCTTTATCCAGGAACATATCTTTTGTTGCAGCAAGAGGTGCTTTTTCACGATAATCCAGTGAGCCCACTTCGCCGTTGGCTTTTCGGTAAACCATAAAACCTCCGCCGCCAATATTTCCTGCATACGGAAATGCAACGGCCAAAGCCAGTTCAGTACCAACCATTGCGTCAAAGGCATTACCGCCTTTTTTCATAATGTCTGCTCCAACTTTAGAAGCTTCTGCACGTGCCGAAACCACCATAGCTTTTGAAACTACAAGTCCGGTTGGTTTTATTGGGTTTTGCTGCGCGGTACAGCTAATGTAGATTAGGGTAACTAAAAAAGTTATTTTTTTCATGCTAATGTAAAATTAAAATGTAGTATTGGTGCTTTTTCTGTAAAAAGCGGTATTATAGAGAAAGTAATTTTTGGCTGGAGTGACTTTTGATATCCTCAAAAAAGAGGGTGAATTCACGCTCAAATTCGGGATAGAATTCGACTAGTTCTGCACTGGCAAACTGCATATTGGATTGATTTCTCGACCTTCTTCGGTCCATCTGAGTTAAAATTTGGTGTATTCCTTCAACAGTCTGATAACTCAAAAGCCAGTTTTGTTTGATCATATAAGGCATTAAGTCTTGTGTTTTTTCTGTTAGAATGGGATAATTTTCATGCAAAGATCTGTAAAATCGGTTAACAAAACGATCCAATTTTTCATCAGAGTACTTTTCCCAGTTTTTGGCCAGAAAATGATCGTAAATGATATCGACAATAACACCGGCATAGTGATGGTATTTTTCATGTAAGCGCTTGGTGCTTTGCCTGAAAACATCATGCGAATCGGTATAGGTGTCGATAGAACGATGTAAGAGAATGCCTTTTTGAACATCTTCGGGAAAGTGTTCAAACTGTTTTCCGCGAATTCCATCGGCCATGAAGTTGCCAATTTTGATCAGATCGTTTTCGCCGGAAAGATATATATGGGCTAGGAAATTCATTTGTTGTTAGAGTTTCTGAGGGTCTAAGTTGCTAAGGCACTAAGTTATAGTACAAAGTATATTTTTATCATTACTAAGATTCTAAGTGGTTAAGAAACGAAGTTCTTTTAGTAAAAGTATGAAAACTTTTTGACATCGTTTTAACGAATGACAGATCCCTTCGTATTTAAAATCTGAAAACTTAGAACCTTAGCAACTTAGAATCTTCGTAACTTTTCTATATTTGTCATAAAAAATAACCATAACTCACAAAAATGACTTTAATAAAATCAATTTCAGGGATACGAGGGACAATCGGTGGAAAAGTAGGAGATAACCTGACTCCTGTTGATGCGGTGAAATTTGCATCGGCATATGGAACTTTTCTGAAAAACAATACATCAAAAGAAAAATTAACCGTAGTAATTGGTCGCGACGCCAGAATTTCGGGGCCAATGATTCACAATCTTGTCGTGAATACATTAATAGGTTTAGGAATTAATGTAATCGATCTTGGACTTTCTACTACACCAACTGTAGAAGTAGCAGTTCCGCTAGAAAAGGCAGATGGAGGAATCATTTTAACGGCTTCTCACAATCCAAAACAATGGAATGCTTTGAAACTGTTGAATGCAAAAGGTGAATTTTTAAGCGGAGAAGAAGGTGCTAAAATTCTTGAAATCGCTGAGGCCGAAGCTTTCGATTTCTCGGATGTTGACAGTTTAGGCGAAATTACCATCAATGATGCGTATATGGATATTCACATCGACGAGGTTTTAAACTTGCCTTTGGTAGATGTTGAAGCCGTAAAAGCTGCAAAATTTAAAGTAGTAGTTGACGGAGTAAATTCGTCTGGAGGAATCATTATTCCAAAATTACTGGAATTAATGGGCGTTGAAGTAGTAAAATTATACTGCGAACCAAACGGACATTTCCCGCACAATCCAGAACCGTTGAAAGAGCATTTAACAGATATTTCAGAACTGGTAGTAAAAGAGAAAGCACATTTAGGAGTTGTTGTTGATCCGGACGTAGATCGTTTGGCATTTATCTCTGAAGATGGAGAAATGTTTGGAGAAGAATACACTTTGGTAGCTTGTGCAGATTATGTGTTGAGTAAAACTCCCGGAAATACAGTTTCTAACATGTCATCGTCACGTGCTTTGCGCGATGTAACCGTTGCTCATGGCGGGAAATACGAAGCCAGCGCTGTTGGTGAAGTAAACGTAGTAGCCTTAATGAAGAAAAACAATGCTATTATTGGTGGTGAAGGTAACGGTGGAATTATTTATCCGGAATCTCATTACGGAAGAGATAGTTTGGTAGGTGTTGCTTTATTCCTGACGCATTTAGCCAACAAAAAAATGTCTGTTTCGGCATTACGCGCTTCTTACCCGGAATATTATATGAGTAAAAATAAAATTGAATTAACACCACAAATCGATGTTGATGCAATTTTAGTAGCCATAACAGAAAAATACAAAAATGAAGATATTAGCACAATTGATGGTGTGAAAATCGATTTTGCTACAGAATGGGTTCATTTAAGAAAATCAAACACTGAGCCAATCATCAGAATTTATACAGAAGCTCCTTCTCAGGAAAAAGCCGATGTTTTGGCACTTCGAATCATTGATGAAATAAAAACGGTTGCAGGAATCTAATTCGCTATCGCTACTATAAATAAAAACACCTTTTTCATTGCCGAAAAAGGTGTTTTTTATTTGGTTCAAAAGTGAATTATTCAATGCGGTGTTTCCATCTTTTGTGCGTCCATAAATAGTACTCAGGCGCTTCATAAATTTGTTTTTCTACTTCTCTTAAGTACTTTTCAGTAATGTCGAAATTTTCATAATCATTCGGATTGTCTGCGATAGGTACAAAGGTAGCTTCATAATAACCACGGGCTACTTTTTTTACTTTTACAAAAATCACACTCAGATCGTATTTTTTAGCCAGCATTTCGGCACCTGTATGCACCGGAACTTCGATTCCCATAAACTTCATCGAATGAAAAATTCGGTCTAGTTTTGGCGATTGGTCACTTGCTAAACCGTACATGCTTAAAATTCCGTCACGTTGGTTTTGAGCCATTGTTGGAATTGCTTTTCGGGTTTCAACCAATTCGGTATCGTATTTAGAACGTATTTTTCGAACCAGTTTATCAAAGTAAGGGTTCGCTACTTTTTTATAAACAGCAATACCCTGAAAAGCAATTTTAGGGTTAATAGTCAAAAGCCATTCATAACTGGCGTAATGTGCCGCAACCAGTATAGTGCTTTTGCCTTTTTGCGCATATTCGTTTACAAGATCAAGATTTGTTGTTTTAAATCTTTTCTCCATTTCTTGGGGAGAAATACTCATGGTCTTGATCATTTCCAAAAACATATCACACATATGTTTGTAGAATTTCTTCTCGATTTCTTTTCGTTCAGAATCGTTTAAATGTGGTAAAGTAAGCTTTAAGTTTTCGCGAACCACCTTTTTGCGATACCCTACAATTCTGTAAATGATGAAATATACACAATCAGAAAACCAGTAAAATATTCGGAAAGGAAGGATAGAGATTAGCCAAAGAAAAGGGAAGGCTATGATATAAACGAGAAATTGCATGTATTGTTTTTTTTACAAATATAAAGCAAAAATGAATTACGATTGATATTTTGGATTGATGCTAACATATGTTTAAGAATGACTATATTTACAATTCACAATAAAAGTTTTTTATGAATACCATTTTGATTGGAATTATAGTTGCCAATGTTTTGATTAGTTATCAGGGTTTCAACAATCTTGCTTTTTTTAGAAAATATGAGTTTCATGTAGGAAGTATTCGCTCGGGAGAACAGATTAGAATGCTTTCATCAGGTTTTTTACACGCCGATATGATGCATTTGCTTTTTAATATGCTTACGCTTTGGTTTTTTGCTCCGGTGGTATTGCAATGGCTGGGTAATTTTTCTTTTCTGTTGATTTATTTCGGAAGTTTAATTTTCGGAAGTTTATTAACGATGTTGTTTCATAAAAACGATTACAGTTACAGAGCAGTAGGGGCATCGGGTGCGGTGACGGGCGTTTTGTACTCTGCCATATTGTTACAGCCGGATATGATGCTGGGCATCTTTTTTGTCCTGCCAATACCGGCCTATTTATTTGGAATTTTATATTTATTGTATTCGATATACGGAATGAAGGCCAAAAATGATAATATTGGCCATACAGCACATTTTGGAGGTGCAATTGGGGGATATTTGATCACTTTGATCAAAGAACCTTCCTTATTTGTAGATCACAGCTTGATGGTAATACTGTTGGCGATCCCAATTTTCATCCTTTTCGTTATGGCTAAATTGGGGAAATTGTAACAATGGCACAACTTTTGAAAGGTCACTAATCAAATAATTTAAATATAACTAAAATGAAGAAAGTAGTATTATTTTTAACAATCATGTTTATGTCTATGTCTTACGCACAAGAAGTCAAACAAATTCCACAAATCAATGTAAGTGGTGAAGGAAAAGTAAAAATAGCACCAGATCAGGTTTGTATTTCAGCTACGGTTGAAACAAAAGGGAATAATGCTAAAGATGTCAAAAAACAAAATGACGAAAAAATCGACGCTGTTTTGAAGTTCATCAAAAAAATGAATGTTCCTGTTGCTGATTACAAAACAAAACAGGTTTCGCTTAATCCGCAATACGATTACGAAAAAAAGAAAACAAGTTATAATGCTACACAAACTGTAGAAATTGTATTGAAAGATTTATCTAAATACGATGAAGTAATGGAAGGTTTAGTACAACAGGGAATCAATCGTATCGATAATGTTTCTTTTGAATCTTCTAAATTGGCGCAACACCAATCAGAAGCCCGAAAATTAGCTATTAAAGATGCTAAGGCAAAGGCAGAAGACTACGTTTCAGTTTTAGGACAAAAGGTAGGTAAAGCGATTACAATCTCAGATAACTCTCAGGTGTACAACCCAAGACCGATGTATGCAGCAATGAAATCAATGGCTATGGATACTAACGGTGGTGCTGAAAACGAAACGCTTGCAGTTGGAGAAATTGAAATTACAGCAAACGTAAATGTAAGCTTTGTGTTAGACTAGATCTAAAATAACAATACAAAAATCCCAAATTCCATAAAAGGAGTTTGGGATTTTTTGTTTATGATAAGGAGTAGTTTAACCCCAAAATATAAAATGTTCGGGATCTCCCGAATTATAGTTGCAGCGAAGGAGCATCCGTAAAATTTGCTTTCAGTTCTTCAGGCAAATAAGGTCTGCCTCCTGCAGCAGGAATACAGGTTCCTGTAAATACGGCTGAAGCCATTATCTTCCCGTTTTTAATGATCGATTGTTTAAAATGCAAACGGGGTAATCCCTGAGCATCGGTATAAACAGCACAGTTAACATCAAAATTATCGTCTTTTTTTAGCGAGCGGATAAATTTGATACTGTATTCAGATAAAACCATAAACACGCCGTTTTCTGCCTGTTGGACAAAATCAAAACCTAAAACATCTTTTATAAAAGCATGACGGCATTCTTCCATATAAAAGGGGTAGTACAAGCCGTCCATAATGCCTTGTACGTCTATGTGTTCTTCTGCAACCGTGTAATTTTTTAAATATTCCATATATAATTAAAGTTAGAATTCATTAAACGTATTTTCTTACAGTTTATTACGATTTAATTCTTGTTTCTTTTAGATAGTTTTCAGGTAAAAATACATCAAAAGTATAAACTTTAAGAACTAAGTAAACCGTTGATTTTTAGTGTCTTTTTAAACGAAAAAAGCACTTACATATTTTGTTTTTAATTGTAAGAATGAAGATTAATTGTGTTAAAAAGTAAGATTAGGGCAAAAAACAATAATATAATATCATTTGATAATAATATAACATAAAAATAACACTTGGGTTAGGATTAGATTTGGAAGATAAATTTGCAACACAGGTCAAATACTTTGATTTAAATCGTAATAAATTAAGATTTAAATTATCTGTCTTGCAAATAATTAACAAAACAACAAAAAGCTAAATAAAAACAAGTATTATGAAAAAGCAACTACTTTTATTAGTGTTGTGCTGTCTCTGGATCGCCCAGGGAATTAGAGCACAAGACTTAATCGGGCCTTCGCACAGCTGTCGCACAAAGGAGGTCAATGAATTGCAATTGAAGAACCACCCCGGTTCTTTAAAAGAGAATAAAGCTTTTAATCTTTTTAGTAAAGAGTATGCTAAAAAGATAAGCACCAGAAAGAGTTCTGAGAATACGACCTACATCATACCGGTTGTTTTTCACGTGTACGGAACGTCGTTCAATGGTAAAACGGTTACACTTCAAAAAATACAAGCGGCATTAAAAAATCTTAATGATGATTTTAAGGGGTTGAATGATGATTTCAATACCGTTGAACCCTTTTTTCAGGCCAGAAGGGGAACTTTAAATATCGAGTTCAGACTGGCACAAATCGATCCTAGCGGAAAATGTACTACCGGAGTAATTTTTGAAAGAAAAAAAGACGGTTACGGTAACGGAGGTGGTTACGACAACCAGATCCAGGCAGATGCATGGGACAACTACAAATACATGAACGTTTACATCCAAAACGATTTGTATGCCGATGGAGCAACCAACAATTCGGGAGTTTGCTGGTATCCGGATTCCTGGATGTCTGATAATAATCTGGCACGCTGCGTTTATAACGGAGCTTATTTGGGAGAGAATACCAATAAAGAATTTGCAGCGGTACTTACGCACGAGTTCGGACATTTCCTGAATCTGATTCACACTTTTGACGGTGGTTGTTCAGGGACCGATGAGGTAGACGATACTCCAAAAGAAGATGGAAAACACTCTTTAGGCTGTGTACCGGGAACAAATTGTGACGGTGATAAAGTAAATATTGAAAACTATATGGGATACAATGCTGCACAAGGATGCAGTAAAATGTTTACACAAGGACAGGTAACAAGAATGCTGGCTGCATTACAGCATCCGGCAAGAAGAACATTATGGGCGGCGCAAAATTTAACGGCTACCGGTGTTAATACCACGGGAAGCAGTTTGGTTTCTGACATCACAAGTTTTAAGGAAGATTTTGCTAATAACGGAACGATCTCCGGCAGCGCCAACATTACATTAAGTGGAACGACCTTTACCAAGTCGACAGGAACGTTAACTTCGGGTGTTGATTTTAGTGCTAATTTACCGGCTGGTTTAAGTGCGACGATTACAATCAATAGCAACAGCCAGGCTACGGTTACAATAACCGGAACAGCAACAGCTCATAATGCAAGTAATACGACTACTGGCGGAATCACTTTGTTAGCTCCTGCTTTGACCGGAGGAGTAAGTGGTATGCTTTGCGACGGATTGAGCTGGAATTTTAAATTTAGAGATCCGTATGGTATTTTCTTTGTGGATATTCCTGACATGACGGTTACACCAACATCTACCTGGAAATATTTTACGATTGAAAAAGGAGATGATCCAAAGTATGGCGTATGGCGATTTGCAGCCAACCATTTAAAAGTAGAAACGTATGGAAAAAGACTGATAACCAATACAGGAACAAATAATATTACTCCTCTTGGTTTTAACACTGCGATTAATGCTAGCAGTAATTTTACGGCACCTGGAGCTTATCCAAATCAATTAGATCTTAGAACTACATCTTATAAGGCCTGGGATGGTAAAACAGATTATTTTGGTTTTGAATATACTATCGATGGCGAAAAATGTTATGGTTGGTTAAAAGCAGTTGTTGCCGCAGATGGTTCGGGATACACTATTGTAGAATATGCTTATAACACGCAACCGGGTGGAACGATCTACACCGGAATGACAGATAAAGTTGCGTTAAGTGTTTCTCCGGCTGTTCTTTCTGAAGCTGCTGTCAACAATGGAAGTGTTTCGCAGACTTCTTCTTTTAAATTAACGACCAATAACGGAACTTTTGTTAAGAATTCAGGAGAATTAACTCCCGGAGTCGATTATACGATTAGTGGTGTTCCGGCAGGTTTAAGTGCTAAATTAAATGTCATTAGCAATACCGAAGTACAATTGGCTTTTACCGGAAATGCGGTTGCTCATCTGAAAGAAAACAGTGCTACAATTGCCATAACCTTTTTAAATCCGGCGATTACAGGAGGAGTAGCAACACTGTCCAGTTCGGGTACCTCTGTCAAAATTAACTTCAGAGATCCTTACGCTATTGTACATGTAAAAGATTTGAATTATACCGTAGATACAGCAAATACCTGGAAATTCTTTAGAATTACAGCTGATGCTGACCAACAGGATTATGGGGTTTTTGTAGATAAAGGGGATCTTAAATTGGAGACCTATACAAAATCTATTGTTTGTGAGGGGAACTCTTTAAATATGACTTTAATTGGAGCCAATCAGCTGATCAATGGCAGCAGTAACTTTGTTGAAGGAGGCAGTTATCCTAACCTGCACACTTTAAGAAATGCTTCTTATAAATCATGGGATGGAAAAACCGGTTATATTGGTTTTACCTTTACAATTGCAGGAGAGGCTTGTTACGGCTGGTTTAAAGTAAAAGTAAATGCCAAGGGTACGGCTTATACTTTATTAGAATATGCTTATAATACAGAACCTGGAGCCGGTATCAATACCGAAGATATTCCGGTAGATCTTTCGGTTCATTTGGCCAATACACCAGATGAAATCAATGAAAATGCAATGAGTAACGATGGAAGCTTCGAAACAAAAGTAACCATTCAGCTTACCACAAACGGCGGAACTTTTACAAAAAGTTCAGGAAGCCTGGTTCAGGGAACAGATTTTACGGTAACAGGATTACCGGCAGGTTTAACCGCAGAAATTACAGTACTAAACAGTACAACAGCAGAGTTAAGTTATACGGGTAAAGCAACGGCTAACGAAGCGTCAAATACAACCACTGCAACCATTACTTTCCTGAATCTTGCAATTACCGGAGGGGCTGCTATTTTAGACAGTGATAATTTTACGACTAAGTTTAATTTCAAGAATGCGTATAGAATTATTTATGTCGATATGCCAACTCCTTTAACCGTATCGGTTACAGGTTCGAAATGGATTCCATTTAACATCTCAGCTGAAGCCGACAATGCCAGTTATGGTTTATTTGTGGAAGGCAGCGATTTAAAATTAGAAAATTATAATAAAGATCTAGTTTGTGAGTCCGGAATTAATAACATTTCGTACCTGGGCTATAACGTTACCATTAGTGGCGCAAGCAATTGGAACGGAACAAGAGTTCCTACTTTAAGAAGCAGTTCTTATACCGCCTGGGACGGTAAAAAAGGGTATATCGGATTTAAATATACAAAAGACGGACATTCTTATTATGGTTATTTTGAAACCACTGTAAGTGCAGACGGTCAGAGTTATACCATCGATAAATATGCTTATAATACGGCACCGGAAGGTTCGATTACAACTCCGGCTTTATTTGCCCATATTTCTAATGTACCGGCCGGTATTTCTGAAGATGTGTCCAGTAACAATGGTACTTTTGGTACTACCGTAGCATTGACAATCGATGGTGGAACTTTTGCAAAAAGTCAGGGCAATCTGGTTGAAGGTACTGAATATACGATCGCAGGTTTACCTTCAGGTTTAACAGCCAGCATCACTATAACAAGCAGCACAACAGCGCAGGTAACATATTCCGGTAAAGCGGTATCAAATGATTTATTAGATGCAGCCACAGCAACCGTTACGTTTTTAGATCCTGCCATTACAGGCGGAGTTGCGAAACTGGATGTAGCTCATTTTACGACTGATTTTACTTATATCGATGCCTATAAAATTATTTATGTCGATTTGCCAGCTCCGTTAACAGTAGCTGTTGGAGGAACGACATGGAACTTTTTCAGAACTACAGCAGATGCCGATAATGCCGATTATGGATTGTTTGTTGAAGGAAGTAGTTTAAAACTGGAAACGTATAATAAAGAGTTAGTTTGTGAAGCCGGAGGCAACAATATTTCCTATATGGGGTATAACACTACAATTGACGGAACTAACAATTGGAACGGCACCAGAGTTCCTGCTTTAAGAAGCAGTACTTATACCGTTTGGGATGGTAAAACAGGTTTCATTGGTTTTAAATATGCCAAAAATGGAGTTCCTTATTATGGCTATTTTGAAGCCGTTGTGAGTGCAGACGGTCAGAGTTATTCGATAAGTAAATATGCTTACAATACTGCTCCTAATGCTGCGATTACGACACCTATCCAATTAGGTATGGTGAAGATGACCAATACTCCGGCTGTAATTGCTGAAGATGCACCAACAAATGATGGTCGATTTTTGACCGCTATTAGTGTAAGCTTAACGACAAATGGTGGAACTTTTACAAAAACCTCAGGAAATTTAACGGAAGGAACCGACTTTACCGTAACAGGACTGCCAGCAGGTTTAACCACCGAAATTGTGATCGCAAATAATACAACGGCTAAGGTAACTTATATTGGTAAAGCCACAGCAAATGAGGCTGCTAATGCAACTGTAGCCACAATAACCTTCTTGGATGCGGCCATTACTGGCGGAGTAGCTGTTTTAGAAAATAAATCGTTTACGACCGGATTTACTTTTACAAATGCGTATACTGTAGTGAAAGTAGATTTGCCAGCTCCAATTATAGTATCGGCTTCAAATCCTTCAGGATCCTTTAGGATTACTGCGGAGGCCGATGGAAATGAGACCGAATTTAAACTACAGTATGGCGAAGAGGGCTTGAAATTTTTGACCAATAACGGTTTAGTAAGCGAAACAGGAACAAGTTCAATTAGTTTCATTGGAACCAATCAGACAATTGGAGGAAGCAACAATTGGAATTCGTTGGGAGATGCAACGATTAGCAGTGCTGCTTACAATAACTGGAATGGAAAAACAGGATTTATCGGGTTTACATTTGTTAAAAGCGGTATTCCTTATTATGGTTATTTTGAAGCAGCCGTAAGTACAGATGGAAAAAGTTTTGCAGTAATACGATATGCGTATAGTGCAGGACCACAAGCTTTAATTACAACGCCTGCTACAGTTAATCCTTTTACTTTTCCTACTTTGGGCACTGTTGATTTTGAAACCAAAGTTAGCTATACCCAATATCCAAACCCGTTCAATGAGGCAATAAACATTAGCTCTGCTTCATTTTCTGGAAAGAAAGTACAGGTGTTGATTTATAATGCTTTAGGACAAAATATGTTCACTAAATCATATGACGCGTTATCTGATACGATAACTATTGATGGCAGTAATTTTACCACTGGTTTCTACTTCTTAAAAGTGACGGTAGACGGTAAAGTTCAGTCGGTTAAAAAGATAATAAAATAGTAAACTTTAGATTAGAAAATTGTTTTGGTGAGAGGCTGTCAGTAATGGCAGCCTTTCTGTTTTATATCCGGTTACAGCAATCCCAAAGTTTTGGCTTTTTCAATTAAATCTTTGTCACTTCCTTTTCCTTTTAGCAACTGATCTTTTATGTTTGCTTTTCTTTTTTCGATCGCACTCATAGAAAGTGGAATGTAATCGGGAAGGTTTACTGTTTTTACACCTTCAGAAATCAGGATTAAAATTTGATTGTCGTGATTGTCCCAGTTGATATTGCGCTTAAACAATTCTCTTTGAGATTCTACTATAGTATTGCTTCTGAATATTTCTCCGTTAATGATGTTTTTACAAATCACAGGAAATTGTTCAAAATTGATATCACTTTTGGAGATAAAACCTTCGGGCTGAATTCCTTTGATTATTTTGTCAACCGTCAGAGGTTCGCTGCGCATGGTAAGAAGAACTATCTTGCAATTAGGAAACTTTTCTTTGATGAGGTAGGCCAAGCCTATACCATCATTAATGTTTAATTGTTTGTAGGGAGGCAAATTAATATCGAGTAAGGCAAAATCGATATTGATATTTTGCTTATGATGAAGAATAATTTTATTGTAAGCATCTTCACAATTATGGCTTTTAATAAAATTTGGCAGTTTTTTCTGAAACTCACCATCAGATAAAAGATTGACATAACTATCGACCGTCATCGGATGGTCGTCGACGATTAAAATATTAAGATTCATAACTTGTTTAATTCTATTCACAACAAATGTAAGAAAATTTACGGTCTTTCCGTAATGCAGTTTTGATTGTTTTACAATTCGTTTTACGGCTTGAATGATAAATAGTTAAAGTCTCATTTTTAGTATAGAATAAATAAAATATTACGGATTTACCGTACATTTTAATCGGCAGTTTGCTGTTTTTTTGTTTTAATAATCAATTAAAGTTATTTTTTATGAAAACCAAGGTATTAATTCCGGGATTACTAATTTCTATTGCATTGTTGACTTTTTCATGTACAGCGGATGAGTATGAAACTCCTAACATGGAAAGCGGCCAATTGAAAAGAATAAATGAAAAATTAGACGCGAAAACAAAAAAAGCGGTAAATCAAACGTCTAATTCAGAAATTGATTTGTTGAATACTGATGGTGATCCTGAAATCACTAGACCAACCAGAAAGGACTAAGTTTTTTGTATTTATAAAAAAGACTATTTCATTTATTTTTAAATTTTATAGTCTTTTTATTTCAAAACGTTATATTTGAAATTGTAAAATAATACTTAAACTTTTGACAGCACCTTTTAAAATTATTTGCTTATTTCTTTTACTGACGTTTTTTTCCTGCCGGAAAAATGAGTTTGCTGATTCGAATGGCAAAACCACGATCTCATTTGATGATACGTATTTAAAAGGGGAAGAAAAGGAAAAGTACCTGGACTCAATATTTGAGTTGTTAAAGATTCAGAAAAATGATTCTCTTACCAGAAGTCTGCATTTTAAGCTGTCTACAGAGTACTATTACAATAAAAATGAAAAGAAATCTTTAGCGGCCAGTTTAGAGGCCCTGAGGCTGTCAATAGAGGTGGATGACAAAGAGGGAATTGCAAAAGCCTTTTATTACATTGGAGACAGTTATGGCAATGTAAAAAAAGACAGTGCCTATTTTTATTACCTGCAGGCAGAAAAAGTATATTACAAATTATCAGATTATGATAATACAGCAAGGATGTTGTTTAACAAAGCCTGTGTGTTGTTTTATGACGGAAATTATATCGAATGCGAAGTTGAAATCTCAAAGGCCTTACAACACCTGAAAGAATCCAAAGACCAGCGGCTGCTTTATTGCTGTAATGCATTAATGGGCAACTGTCTGGAGAAGCTCGTGAATTATGATAAAGCCTTGTGGTACCACCAGATGGCGTTGAATAATTTAGAGAAAATGAAACTGAATCATATTGATAAAGATGAGGTTAACAATTACAATGTAACTGCTACCATCAATATCTGTAATCTGTATGATTTAAAAGGAGAATATTTAAAATCTATTGCAAAGCTTGAAGGTTTGCTTACTAAAGATTTAGAAAAAAAATGGCCCCGATTGTATGCCAATGTTCTAAGCAATCTGGCCTATTCGAAGATGAAAATCGGAGAGTATGAGAATGTGCATGAAATGTTCACCAAATCGCTCGAAATTCTAAAAAACAAAGGCGATGAATCGGATATTTTATATAAAAAAATACATATTGGCGAATATTTCCTAACGCAGAAAGATACTACCAAAGCTATTGAAGTTCTGAAAGAAGCGAATGTATTAGCAACGCGAATTAAGAATAGTAATGAAGTTTTAACTTCACTAAAACTGTTGTCTACTTTAGACAAAGAGAATAGCCTTTACTATGCAAACGAGTATATTAATTTGAGTGACAGCATCAACATTGTTCAGAAAAATGCACACAATAAATATGCTAGAATCGAATACGAAACTTCCAGAATCGAAGATGAAAATAAAATTTTGACGAAAAAAAATTTCTATATCTTAATCATTTCATTTGCACTAGTTTTGCTACTGCTGATTATTGTTATTTTAAGATACTCCAAGTATAAAAACAAAGAATTACAGTTTTTAAAGAACCAGAAATCGGCCAACGAGGAGATCTATTTGCTTCTGATGGAACAGCATGAGAAAATAAACAATGCAAGAGATAATGAAAAATCTAAAATTGCAAAAGAACTTCATGATGGAGTAATGAATCGGATTTATGGCGTTCGAATGAATTTAGGCTTTTTTAATGCTAAAATAGAGCAGGAAATAATCGATAAACGAAAAGCGTATATTTTTGAGCTGCAAAACATAGAAAATGAGATTAGAACCATTTCACATGATTTAAGCAATAGTTCCTTTTTAGACGGTAATGATTTTAATATCTTACTGTTAAGCTTAGTGGAAAGTCAAAAAGACATAAGCAATACTCAGTTTACTTATACAACTGATGAAAATTTTGAGTGGTCGACCATTCAAAACATCTACAAGATCAATTTGTATCGCATCATTCAGGAAGCTATTTTAAATGTCAACAAATACGCTGACGCTACAAAGTGCGAAATCAGAATTCAATACCAAGGCAGTGGCTTCTTAAAAATGTCAATTACGGATAATGGCCAGGGATTTGATACCAAAACCAAAAAAGAAGGTATCGGACTGAACAATATGAAGGAAAGAACCAGCTCGTTAAAAGGCCAGTTTACTATTGAATCAGAAATTGGTGAGGGAACTAAAATCGAAGTCACTTTTAAAGTTCGGGAGCTGACTTAGCCTGATTCTAAATTTCAAATTCCAAATTCCAAATTCCAAATTCTACATTCCACATTCCACATTTCAGTTTCTGATAAAAAATAGACGCGGATGATACGGATTCGCTATGCGAAAACGCGGATTGACGCGGATTTTAAATTTCACATTTTCCTTTCCACTTCCTGATAAAAAAATAATACGCGGATGATATGGATTCGCTATGCGAAAACGCGGATTGACGCGGATTCCAAACTCCAAACTCCAAATTCCAAACTCCAAACATCACATCTTACAACTTACATTCCACAATTCACATCTCACATTTCACATGCCACATTTCACAAAAAAAAGAGATTCTTAAAATCGTTTAGCGCTTAGTGTTTGTTTACTAAAGGTTTAGTGGGATTGAAGTTCTTTGCGGCTGTAAATCATAAGTATTTGATTTATTGTCAGTGTTTTGTGCTTTTTAATGTGAAAGCCCGTAGTTTTTATTTAAAAAGTCCGTAATTTTTATATAAAGACTACTACTATTTTAGCGGTAAATAAAAGGTGTTTTAATTTTTAAAAACCGCATTTGGATAAGGATTCTCGTAACCGAGAACAGCGAAGCTATTAAAAAAACTGAAGAGTATTTATGAAGTCAATTCACAATGGTTGGTATGTTTTATATGTTAAATGCCATCATGAAAGAAAAGTATTTGATGGGCTTGGACATTTGTCAATTAGAGCTTTTTTGCCAACAATTGAGGTACCAAGTAAACGTACAGATCGAAAGAAAAGTATTCAGAAATTACTTTTCCCTTCTTATGTTTTTGTAAAGATAAATTCGTCATTAGAATTTTACAAAACGCTTTCGGTTAATGGGGCCTGTATGTACATCCGCTTTGGAATGGAGTACGCTAAGGTGAGTGACGACGAAATGAGAAAAATTGAACTTTTGTTGCTCAACAATGATGTGACTGAGATTGAAACCCATGTTGAAGAATTTAAAGTAGGTGACTTTAAAACAATCTCTTACGGTTCATTAAGCGGATTAGAATGCGAGGTACTAAACACTAATAATACCAATAAAATTGTGGTTAGAATTGATTCCTTACAGAAAAACATCACCGCTACAATTCCATCCTATTATTTACAAAATTAAGGCTATGAGGTAGAAGAGTCTGTTTTTATAAGAAACTTTTAAATCTTGGATAAAACAATTTTTTCTAGCCGAAATACTAATGATTTAAATATCTATAGTATCCATATAATTACTAGGATTATAAAGCGATTTCGTTCGCCTGATTTATTTGATTAAAAAAGACCAAATTATTTACAATTCAATTAAGAACCTTTCTGTTTTTTTCATTCCGTAACGGAGAAGTTGAAGGTTCATCAAATTATAAGATTTTAAATGACAACCATCGAACAAAAAAGCATTTCGAACTACTGGATCACAAAAGTTAAAAATAATCCTTTGGTCAATAGTGTTCCGGTAGAAAACCCGCAAAGCAGGACTGTAGAAGTGGAGAGTAGTAGTCTTTCCTTCTTTAAAAAGCTTACCAATGAAAATGCTATAGCCGAATTAACAGTTTTATTAGCGGTTTATACGGCTTTGTTGCAGCGCTATTTCGAAGAGGAAAGTTTTATTTTTTCATCGAAAGCGGATGTTGCCGAAACAGCTTTACTGTATAAAAACAGCACCACATCAGGTAAATTTTTTAAAGAGTATTTACAGGAAGTTAAAAAAGAAGTACAGGAAGTTTACAGCTGTTCGGACTATGACGCTACGTTACAGGAAAAATATCCTTTTTCGGCCTATGCGCTCTTTGGCTTTTTTTATAATACCACAGCTGTGGAAGCAAAAAATAAATTTCCGTTTTCATTAACAGTACATAAAAACGATAACGGATTAACAGTAAACCTTTCTTACGATGCGTCATTTATAGAAGACCGTTTAGCGGCACATTTTTTAAGTAGTTACACCAACTGGCTAAGGGATCTGGAGCTTTATATTAATGAATTTGTTGCTAAAGTACCCGTTGTGACGTTGTTGGAAAAAGAAGAATTATTAAACCATTTTAATTCTTCTTTAAAAGAATATCCAAACAAGACTCTGGTGGAATTGTTTGAAGAACAAGCAGCAAAAACACCCGATCATACCGCTGTTATTTTTAGAAATGCCGAATTGAGCTACAGGGAACTGAATGAGAAAGCCAATCAGTTGGCACATTATCTCAGAAAGGAATATGATATTCGGCCGAATGATTTAGTTGGAATAAAACTGGAACGCAACGAATTGATACTCGTAGTGCTATTGGGGATTCTTAAATCGGGGGCCGCCTATGTGCCAATAGATGTTAATTACCCTGAAGAACGTATTCAATACATAGAAAAGGACAGCCAGTGCAAAATTGTAATTGATGAAAATCAATTCAGAAATTATCTTGCCCATAAAGACAATTATAAAACGGAGAATCTCAAAAGAACGAATGATTTTACCGATTTAGCCTATATCATTTATACGTCGGGAACTACCGGAAACCCGAAAGGCGTTATGATTACACATCAAAACGCGGCAGTTTTGCTTTACTGGTCTCAGGAAGAGTTTGACGCGACTGCTTTTGATATCGTGTATGCAGCAACTTCGTATTGTTTTGATCTTTCGGTTTATGAGTTTTTTTATCCTTTGTCTGTCGGAAAAAAGATAAGAATTCTGGACAATGCTTTAGAAATAGGAGAGGCTCTAGTGCACGACAAAAAGGTATTGATCAATACAGTCCCTTCGAGTATTAGAAATGTTATAGAAAGCGGGTATAGTTTAGAAAATGCCACGATAATCAATTTGGCGGGCGAACCTTTTCCGGTGGATATTGCTAAGAAATTATTAGAAACGAATGCTGAGATAAGAAATTTATACGGCCCGTCTGAAGATACCACTTACAGTACGGTGTACCGATTATCATCAGAAAAAGAATATACCGCTTCGGTCTCAATAGGCAAACCCATTGCCAATACTCAGGTTTACATACTCGATAAAAATTTAGAGGTAGTGCCTGTGGGTGTAGCCGGAAAATTGTATATCTCGGGAGAAGGTTTGTCCAAAGGTTATCTGAACCGTCCTGAATTAACGGCAGAAAAGTTTATATCCAATCCGTTCAAGGCAGGATCTTTAATGTACGACACCGGTGATATGGCCAAATGGCTTTCGGATGGAACTATTGATTTTCTGGGAAGAAAAGACCATCAGGTAAAACTAAGGGGATATCGCGTAGAACTTGGAGAAATTGAAAATGCAATTCTTTCCTTTTCCAACAGTATAACGCAGGCCGTTGTTTTGGTCTTGCAAAATAACGGATTGCAGAATTTAGTGGCGTATTTTACTAAGAACGAAACAATAGATCACGAAACGTTAAAAAGTTATCTGAAAGAAAAACTTCCGGCTTTTATGGTGCCTCAGTATTTTATCGGTTTGGATAAAATTCCGTTAACGCCAAATGGCAAAATAGACCGAAAGGTTCTTGAAAATTTACCATTGTATCAGGTTTCAAATGCTAATTATATAGCTCCTAGAAATCAGACAGAAAATACATTGGCCCTTATTTGGCAGGAAATTTTAGGGATTGAAAAAGTAGGGATCGAAGATCATTTTTTCGACCTCGGAGGACATAGTTTGATGATAGGTCAGGTGATCAACCAGATTTACAAAAAACTTGAGGGGACGATATCCTACAAAGAATTTTTTCTAACACCTACTATTGCACAAATAAGTCAAAAAATAAAAAAAGGAGGTTATAAGGCAATTCCCAAAGCACAAGCCCAGGGATATTTCCCGTTAGCCTCTTCACAACATAAAATTTGGGTACTCAGTCAGTTTGAAGGAGGTAACAGTGCCTACAACATGCACGGTGCCCTAAAGCTTACGGGGAATCTGGAGGCAGCAAAACTGGAGGAAGCTTTCCGACTTTTAATTTCGAAATACGAAATTTTAAGAACCTATTTTAAAGCGGGTTATGATGGCGAAATAAGCCAGTACATTTTAGGAGAGGGCGAATGGAAATTTTCGCTTGTTCAAGAAAATTTTTCCGATAAAAGTGCTTCAGCGCTTTCTGAATATTTACAGGAGCAGCAAGCCACTGTTTTTGATTTGACGACTGCACCTTTATTAAAAGCAGTTCTTCTAAAAACGAAAGAAAAGGAATATGTTCTTTCTTTGGTGATCCAGCATGCCATAGGCGACGGCTGGTCATTAG
The DNA here is from genome assembly GCF_048514875.1 of Flavobacterium sp. T12S277. Taxonomy (NCBI): domain Bacteria; kingdom Pseudomonadati; phylum Bacteroidota; class Flavobacteriia; order Flavobacteriales; family Flavobacteriaceae; genus Flavobacterium; species Flavobacterium sp. T12S277. Next base: position 151,109 of record NZ_JBLYEG010000008.1, read on the forward strand.
AAGTGATGTTTGCTGAAATTGTCGCGGCTTACAATAATCTGATTCATGGAAAATTAATCGATTTGCCGGCTGATATCCTTCAATACAAAGATTATGCGGTATGGCAGCAGTCACAGGAAAATGAAAAATCGGTTTTAGATTCAGAAGCCTATTGGTTGTCGGTTTTTAAAGGAGATCTGCCTGTTTTAGAATTGCCAAGTTACAAAAGCCGTCCGGCCAGACAAACTTATAAGGGCAACACGCTTTCGTTCCAGTTTTCGGAGGCTTTTTTAGCTAAACTAAAACATTTTTCTAAAGCAAATTCAGTTACGCCGTTTATGACTTTAATGGCCGGAATCAATGCGTTATTATACCGTTACACCAATCAGAATACCATCATTCTGGGAACTCCGATAGCCGGAAGAGAACATCCGGAGCTTGAAAATCAGCTGGGTTTATTTTTAAACACCTTAGCGATTAAAACACAGCTAACCGGAACAGATCGCTTTTCGGATTTATTAGACCAGCAAAAAAAGACCTTAATCGATGCCTACGAACATCAGAATTATGCTTTTAGCACTTTGGTCAATAAGCTTAATTTAAAAAGAGACGCTTCAAGATCGGCCTTATTTGATGTGCTGGTGGTGTTGCAAAATCAGGCCCAATTAAACACCTTACAAACAAAAACTCCAATGGTGGGAGTTGATGTAGCGCCTTTTGAAATGAAGCGTACGACGTCGCAGTTTGACCTTAGTTTTATTTTTACAGAGCAGGAAGAAGGGCTGTTGTTACGTTTGGAATACAACACCGATATTTATGACGAATTCTGGATTAAGGCTATATTTAGCCATCTTGAAAATCTGTTGACAGTCGTGTTTAAAGATGCATCGGTTACTATTGATGCAATTGGCTATATAGCCGAAACCGAAAAAGAATTGTTGCTGAATACGTTCAATGAAACGGAAATTTATTTTCCAAAAGAGGCTACTATTGTTGATTTACTGGAATTGCAGACAGATAAAACCCCAAACGATTGTGCGCTGATCTTTAATGAGGTACAATTGACTTATACCGAACTGCACACGCAATCCAATCAGCTGGCGTGTTACCTGAGAGAAAAGTACAACATCCAGCCAAACGATTTAGTGGGGGTACGTTTAAAAAGAGACGAACGTTTGGTAACGACCATTTTAGGAGTGCTTAAATCGGGAGCGGCTTATGTGCCTATAGATGTTAATTACCCGGAAGAACGTATTGCCTACATCGTAGCCGATAGTAATTGCAAGGTGGTAATTGACGAAAAAGAACTGGATCAGTTTCTGGTAAAGAAAGAGCAATACGGTACAGAGAACCTTCAGAAAATAAGCAAAGCCGAAGATCTGGCCTACGTTATTTATACTTCGGGAACCACCGGTAAACCAAAAGGAGTTCTGATTACGAATAAAAACGTGGTGGCCTTATTGTACTGGGCTAAAAAAGAATTTAATACAGCACATTTTGATTTAGTTTATGCAGCAACCTCACATTGTTTTGATCTTTCGGCCTATGAGATGTTTTTTACCTTATCCGTTGGAAAAACAATAAAGTTGCTCAGCAATGCTTTGGAAATAGGCAAAGAATTAAAAAAGGACAAAAGAGTAGTACTGAATACAGTTCCTTCAAGCATTCGAAGTCTGATTGAAGAAGATTTTTCTGCTTTGCAAAATGCGAGTATTATCAATTTAGCGGGAGAGCCATTTCCGGTGGATATTGCGAGAGAGTTGTTACGCACAAATGCTGAGGTAAGAAACTTATACGGACCTTCTGAAGATACCACTTACAGTACCTATTATAAATTAGAAAAAGGTAAAGAATACAAGACAATTCCTGTAGGGAAACCAATTTCTAATACACAAGCTTATATACTGGACGAAAACCTACGGCTAACACCTATTGGTATCACAGGGAGACTCTACTTAGCGGGTGAAGGTATAGCACTTGGTTACCTGAATAAAGAAGAACTCAGCGCTGCAAAGTTTATTAAAAACCCATTTGTGGAGGGAAGTACCCTATACGATACGGGCGACATGGTGAAATGGTTTCCCGACGGAAATATCGAATTTCTGGGCAGAAAAGATCATCAGGTAAAATTGAGAGGATACAGAATAGAACTGGACGAAATAGAAAATTGTTTGTTGCAGTTTTCAGCTGCTCTAAAACAAGTTGTTGTTGCCGTAAAACAGTTGAAAGGTGTTGACGTTTTGGCAGCCTATTACACAGGAGGCGAGGGTATTGCTAAAAATGAATTTAAAGAATATCTGCAAAACAAACTGCCTGCTTATATGGTTCCGCAATACTATGTTGCCGTTCCTTTTATCCCTTTATCGCCTAATGGAAAAACAGACAAGGAGGCACTTCCGGCTGTCGATGCAGGTAGCGAGACAAATAACGAACGTATCGCTCCAAAAGGAAGAATTGAAAAAACATTAGCCCTTATTTGGAAAGATATTTTAGCTGTAGACACCGTTAATGCGACCGATGATTTCTTTAATTTAGGTGGGCATAGTTTAAAGTTGGGGCAGCTGATCAATAAAATAAACGAACAGCTTCAGGTTACCGTTTCTTTTGAAAAACTGTTTGAGTACTCCATTTTAAGAGATCAGGCCGAATTAGTAAAAACATCGTTTTCCAACAATTTTGCCCCTATCGCGGTTGTATCTCAGGCCGTTTCTTACGAAATGTCATATGCTCAGAAAAGTCTTTGGATGGTAAGTCAGTTTAAAGGCAATGAGGTGGCTTACAACATTCCTGCGGTATATCATTTTTACGGAATACTGGACATTATCGCTTTTAAGGAAGCCTTGTTTCGCGTGATCAAAAAGCACGAAATATTAAGAACTGTTTTTAAAGAAGACGACGAAAAAAATATCAGACAGTTCATTACCCCGTCAGAAGAATTTAAATTTTCGATAGGATGTGACGACTTTAGCGGTCATAGCGATAAAGAGCTTTTATTGGAAGAGGAGATTCAGCAAACAGCCGGGTTTGTATTTAATCTCTTCAAGGGACCTTTATTCAAAGCAAAAATAATACGTATCGATCGCGAACACCATACCTTATTGTTCGTCATTCATCACATTATATCCGATGCCTGGTCGCTACAGCTTCTGGTCGAAGAGATAAGCAGTACTTACAATTTGATATTGAAAAAAGAAGCCATTCTTCCCTCTTCCAAATTAGACATTCAATACAAAGAATACAGCCATTGGTTGAAGCATCAAATAGAAACCAATGTAATTACCAATGCCTATTGGATGAAGGAATTACAGGGACATTTAAAACCGCTACAGCTTAAATACGATTATTTGCAGGAAACTATTTCAGAGGATCAGGACAGTAAAATAGAGTTTATCCTCAATCCCGCAGTTAATTCGGCCATCAAAAAAATAGCTAAAAAACTGAATGTTACTGAATTTACATTTCACTTAGCGGCCTTCTTTAGCTTTTTACACTTACAAACAGAGCAATCTGATATTATACTGGGCGTTCCGTTTGCCGGAAGAGCTCATGCCAATCTCGAAGACCAATTAGGCTATTATGTGAATCTGCTTCCGGTCAGAATCAAGCTGCATCAGGACGAAAATTTCGACAGCATCATCAGACTGGTTCAGGACAAATTGTCAAAAGCTTTTGAGCATCAAATGTATCCTATCGATTTAATCTTAAGAGATTTAGAATTTGAAAGGGGTGATCGCGGAACTAATTTTATCAATAGCGGTTTTACCTGGAATGAGCTCGCTCAGGACGAATTCAGTATCAACGAAAATCTTAAAGTAAAAGCGCAAAGTGTAGCCACAGCACAGGTGAAGTATGATTTGTGGGTCATTTCAAACGGTTCACATTTCACTCTTGAATACAGAAAAGAGGCTTTTAGCAGCGCTACCATAGAACTGTTTGTAGAACGCTATTTGGTTTTTTTAGAAGAAGTATCAAAAGACATCGAACAGGAGATCGCCGCGTACAGTTTCAAAACCCAACGCGAAAAAGAACTGGAAGCTTCCAGAATAAATATCGAAATCAATTTTTAGCGACAACATACCAATCCTAAAAAGAGCTAATAAACCTTTTGTAACCCCTGCAATTAATCCGTTTATATCATGAAAGATAAAAAAATCATACAAGATTATTGGTTTAATAAAATAAAACAATACAGTAATGATACCAATCACCTGCTTAGTAAATATGAACAAATTCCTTCTGGTAGCTATAGTATTTTATTAAAAAGTAGCTGTTTAGATAAAGTCAATAAATTATCAGGAGGGAATGTTCTTGCTGCGGGCACCATATACTTGTCGGTTTTTAATGCACTACTAAAAAGATACACTAACAGCGATAGTATTTGGGTGGCTTCATCTCCTTTTTCTTTGCAGAACGAACCTCAGGAAAAAGACAGTGTACTATTTTATCATACCGCGATATCCAATACCGCTACTTTAAGAGACGTAATAAATGCCACCAAAAAAGAGATTGAAGATACACTGCTTTATGAAGCTATTGATTTTGAATTAATTGAAAATGAATTTCTGAATCTTGAACTGACTCAGGAAGAATATCTGCATTATGCGTTTGCTTACACGAAATTAAACCCTAAAAACAACCGCATTGCTCAGGCCAAACTTTGTCTGGAAATAGACGATACGCACGCGGGTCACGAAGCGATAAAGATACATTATGATGCGGCAAAATATGCTGCTTCTTTCATCGAAAATCTGGTTCAGTACTATACGCATATACTGGATAATATAAGCGATTTGATTGATACTAAGGTAAATGAAACAGAATGTATCACCGAATCTGAGAAACAGCAGTTACTGGAATTTTCGGGAGAAGCGGAGCAAAGGATTGAAACCACTGTCATTGCCGCTTTTGAAGAGCAGGTTGCCGCAACTCCGCATAACATCGCTTTAGTTCATAAAGAAAAAAAATATACGTATGCTGCTGTAAACCAGAAAGCAAATCAGCTGGCTTATCAGCTGCAGAAAGAGTACGGTATCCAACCCGGAGATCGCATTGGGGTCATGACCGATTACTCTGATAATACCATTTTTACCTTTGTTGCCGCATTAAAACTGGGGGCTGTTTATTTGCCTTTAGACCATAATCTTACCGAAGAAAGACTTGCTTACATACTGTCTGATACACAGCCTAAGGTGATCATCACACAAATCGAATACCTGAACGATCTGATTCCTTATTCGGTTCCGCTGTTTAGTATCGACGTCATGCTTGGCGAAGAAAATCTTTCCGATTCAAATTGGGAAAGCAGCAACAGCAAAGGCGACATTGCGTACATCATGTACACCTCTGGATCAACCGGAGTGCCTAAGGGAGTTGTGGTAAAAGATAAAAGTATAGTACGACTGGTTAAAGAAACCAACTACATAAAAATTGACCCTCAGGATCGTATTTTGGCGATCTCAAATCCTTCATTTGACGGTTCTACATTTGACATCTGGGGAACCTTATTAAATGGGGCGACCTTACACATTCCCGAGAAAGATTTAGTACTCAATTTTGAGTTGCTGTTTCAGGCCATTACTGCAAATGAAATTTCAGTTGTTTTTATGACCACGGCCTTATTTAACGCTATGGTGGATACTGATATCGAAAGTCTCAGAAATTTAAGAAAAATTCTGTTTGGCGGAGAAATGGTATCCGTATCGCATGTGCGAAAGTTCGTAAATCATATCGGAAGCGGAAGATTATTACACGTTTACGGACCTACTGAAAATACCACTTTTTCGACTTTTTACCCTGTCGACGAAGTTCCGGAAGAAGCACAGAGTATTCCAATCGGAAAACCCATTTCGTATACACAAGGTTTCATTTTGAATGAGAATATGAAATTGCAGCCTATTGGAGTTTCGGGCGAACTGTATGTTTCGGGCGAAGGTCTGGCAGCCGGTTACTTAAACAAAGAAGAACTGACGTCTAAAAGTTTTGTCGAAAACCCTTATCTGCAAAACTCATTATTATACAAAACCGGAGACATCTGCAAATGGTTGCCGGACGGAAATATAGAAATCATAGGCAGAAGCGACAGTCAGGTGAAAATTCGTGGTTTCAGAATAGAATTGGGAGAAATCGAACGAAAAATAACAAGTTACAGCGGTATTACCGAGGCTGTAATTCTGGTGAACAAAGACAGCCATGACGTGAAATTTTTAGCTGCTTTTTTTGTGGCCGAAACCCCAATCAGTGCTGCTGAACTTCGTTTGTTCTTAGCCAAAAAACTACCGAATTATATGGTTCCGGATCATATTACTCAGGTGCAGCAAATACCCTTAAACAGAAACGGAAAAGTAGATCAGAAAGAACTGAACCAACTGGCCCAATCAAAAAAAGAAGTAACAAGAGAACTGATTTTGCCAACGACAGAAATTCAGATCGCCCTGCACGACATCTGGAAGGAATTGTTTGGGAAAGAGGATATCAGTATAACAGACGACTTTTTTGATATCGGAGGACATAGCATCAAGGCCATGAACCTGGTGTCGGCGATTCATAAAAATTTAAATATAAAAATAGAGATCGGAAACGTTTTTGAAGACAGAACCATTAAAGCGCTTTCAGAAACCGTATTGCAGGCTAAGGAAAATTATTTTCAGGAAATAGAGGCTTTAGCGCAACAATCCAGTTACCCGGTTTCATCGGCACAACAACGTTTTTGGGCCTTAAGCCAGTTTCAGGAAGCTAATAAAGCCTACACAATTCCGAGTATTTACACTTTTGAAGGAGAGCTGGACCAATCGGCATTATCTTTTGCCTTTCAAACCATAACAGCACGACATGAAAGTTTCAGAACCACTTTTAAAGAAGAAGAAAATCAGGGGTTAAGACAAATTATTGCACCCGAAAAGAACAGTAATTTTTCGATTGATACCATTGATTTTAGAAACCGTTCAGAGGAGGAATTAGAAAAAACAATAAACGATTTAATTCAGGTTGTATTTAATCTGTCTGAAGGGCCGCTTTTAAAAGTAAGTTTATTGCAGGTAGAAGAATCCAGATGGGTTTTGGTTTCAGTGATGCATCATATCATTAGCGACGGATTGTCGATGGAAGTTTTTATTGAAGAATTGCTGCATTTGTACAAAGCACATAAAAACAAACTTGCGGTAAACTTACAACCGCTACGAATTCAATATAAAGATTTTGCGTCCTGGCAAAACGAACAGTTAAAAAATGAAACCTTAGCCGTTCATAAAGCCTACTGGATTGAAAAATTCGCAGGAGAATTGCCTGTACTCAATCTGCAAAAAAGTAAAATTCGTCCTAAAATTAAATCGTACAATGGTGAAACAGTTACCGTAAACATTGATACTAAGACGGTACAGGATTTTAAAAATGTATTGGACAAGGAAAACCTGACTTTATTTATGGGCTTGGTGACTGTCGTAAATCTGTTGATTTACAAATACACCAATCAGCAGGATATTATACTGGGAAGCACAATTACTGGAAGGAATCATAGTGATTTAGAAGGACAAATTGGTTGTTTTATTAACGTATTGCCTTTGCGTTGCCAGTTTTCGGACGAGGATTCTGTAACAGCGTTATTCCGTAAGGTAAAAAAACTGACTAAGGAAGCCTACGAACATCAAATTTATCCTTTTGATCAATTAATTGCCGACCTGAATCTGACTCACGATATCAGCAGAAACCCGTTGTTTGATGCTACTGTCGTTTTACAAAATACCGATTTAGATCAAAAAATAGATTCTTTAAACAGCGAAGGCCTTGCAATAGCCTTGTATGAAAAAACGAAAGCTGCCGTGAGCAGATTTGACATTTCATTCAATTTTGTAGAAACCCTAAAAGGACTGGAGTTTAGTTTAGTATACAATACCGACATTTTTGATGCAGCTTTTATAGGTCAAATTCAAAAACATTTTCAAAACCTGTTGGTTGCTGTAACCGCTAATCCGGATCGTGACCTTGCTGCTCTGCCATATTTATCTGTTGGTGAAATACAGCTTCTTTCAGCAGATTTTAGCAGTGGTATTTTTAGTACCGAAGTTTGTATGGATATCGTGGATGCTTTTCGTCAACAAGTCTATAAAGCTCCTTGGCAAATAGCAGTGGTCTATAAAAACACCCAGTTAACCTATGAAGAATTAGATCATAATTCGAACAAAATAGCCCATTTGCTAACCACAGAATATGGCGTAGGTAAAGGTGACAAAGTTGGAATTATTCTCGATAAATCAGAACTTCTGATTAGCAGCATACTCGGAATTTTGAAAGCAGGCGGGATCTATGTCCCAATTGATACCGAGAGTCCGAAGATCAGAAAACAGTTTATCGCCAACGACATTGACACCAAAACCATCATTACGCAGATGGACTATATGTTTGACCTTGATTTTTTTGAGGGAAGCCTTGTAGCCATAGATGTTCAGTTAGATGCCTTAGAAAAGGTGTCGCTGTCCAAACAGGTTATAAACGATCCCGAAGCTCCGGCTTACATCATGTACACTTCCGGTTCTACAGGAAATCCAAAAGGGGTTTTAGTACCGCATAAAGGGGTTACGCGATTGGTTAAAAACACCAATTATCTTGATTTTGATACGGTAAACTCCATACTGTCTACAGGTTCAGTGTCTTTTGATGCTTCTACTTTTGAATTCTGGGGAGCACTGCTTAATGGCGGAAAATTGGTTTTATGTGATAAAGAAGAGCTGTTGAATACCAAAAAACTTTCGACATTAATAAAAGCGGAAAAAGTAGATACGATGTGGTTTACATCGGGATTGCTGAATCAGTTTACAGATCAGGATGTATCGGTTTTTGAAGGATTAACCAATGTACTTGCTGGAGGTGAAAAATTATCGGCCAAGCACATTCGTAAATTGATCGAAACCTATCCCAAACTAAACCTTATTAACGGTTACGGACCTACTGAAAACACTACGTTTTCGGCAACCTATAAAATTACAGCACCCGTAGAAGAAGATATTCCTATTGGAAAACCCATCAACAATTCGAAGGCATACATTTTAGATCAAAGTTTACAATTATGCCCGCTGGGAGTGATTGGCGAAATATATCTGGCAGGTGATGGCCTCTCTTTGGGCTACCTGAATGCACCAACATTAAATGCCGAAAAATTCCTGACGCCGGCAAGTTTAAACTATGAAAGAGTTTATAAAACGGGCGATTTAGGATTATGGCTGCCGGATGGTAACATTAAATTCTTTGGAAGAAAAGACAACCAGGTCAAACTTCGCGGGTACAGAATCGAACTCAATGACATCGAAAAAACTTTAGACGCGCATCCTGAAATCAATGGGGCAGTAGTGGTGTTAAAGGAAACGGCAACCGATAAATTTATTGTGGCTTACGTCAAAACAACTGCGACAATGAATACGAAGGAGCTAAAGGCCTATCTGGGCGACAGACTTCCTTTTTATATGATTCCGAGCTATTTTATTGAAGTAGACGATTTCATTTTGAACAAAAACGGAAAGGTGGACAAAGACCTGCTTCCCGAAATTGATTTATCCCAATTAGAAAGAGAATACATCGCCTACAGAAACGAAACCGAGAAAAGCCTGTCTGAAATCTGGAGCGAAATACTGGGGATTGAAAAGATCAGTGTAACCGATGATTTCTTTGAAATAGGAGGACATAGCTTAAGAGCGGTGAAATTGGCCAATAGCATTCAGGAGCGTTTTGGTGTTGAAATAAGTATTGGCCACATATTCCAATTCCGAACTATTGAAGCCATGGGAGAACAGCTCAGTTTCATTCAGAAACAAGAAGAGTTAACCGCAAACAAAAAAGACCTTCAGGAAATAGATATCGACTTGTAACAGCGTCTTTTGAGCATAAAACGTGTTGCCATTTTACTTTAATAATTGAAAAAAGATCCTCCGAAAATTAAAATAAACCAATGAAAAAATTAATTGAGAAACTACAGGGAGAAGGAATTTTACTTGAAATAGTGGATAATAAATTAAAGGTTTTTGCCGAAAAATCGAATATTGACCATAGCTTAATTGAAGAAATAAAAAAGCATAAAGAAGAACTGACGCTTTTTTTGCTCAACAATGCAAAGCTGCAATCGTCAAAACCGGCACTGCCTGAAATACTAAAAACGACCGATTCAGCGTACTATCCGTTATCTTCTTCTCAATACAGAATGTGGGTTTTAAGTCAGATGGAAGAATCTAACCGGGCCTACAATGTTCCGGCATTATACACTTTTGAAGGCAATCTTAAGGTAAAAACATTAGAGCAAGCCTTTCAACTCGTGATAGAACGTCATGAAATCCTGAGAACTCAATTTGTAAGTCAGGAGAACAGTGTGGCACAAAAAATAATACCTGCCGGAGCAATACAATTCCGTGTAGCCGAAATAGATTTAAGGAATACCACCACTAGTGTTGAGGCATTAATCAGCAAAGAAATGTCGTATTCTTTTGATCTTGAAAACGATTTACTCCTAAAAAGTACGGTGTATCAAACCGAAGAGAACCAATGGATTTTCTTTTTTATGATTCATCATATCATTAGCGACGGCTGGTCTATGGGCGTACTCATAAATGAAATATTAGAAAACTATATAACATTAGAGAAGGGGAATACCGTTGCAAAACAGCCGTTAGCGATACAATACAAAGACTATGCGGTATGGCAGCAAAACCTGCTGAACGAGGATTATTTTGCAGCGCATAAAGCTTACTGGATTTCACAGATTTCGGGTGAAATTCCTAAAATTCAGCTTCCTTTCAGTAAAACAAGACCGGTATTAAAAACCTATAACGGAGATACCGTTTACAGAACGATAAACAAAGAAACAAGTGCGAAGTTCCAAAAAGTATGTCTGGACAACGAGAGTACCTTGTTTATGGGGTTACTGGCAACCTTAAAGATATTGCTTTACAAATACACCAATCAAACCGATGTGATTGTCGGGTCTCCGATAGCCGGCCGTGAAACACAGCTGCTTCATCATCAGTTAGGCTTGTATTTAAATACCATTGCGTTAAGAACAGCTATTGACGCCAAAGATAGTTTTGAATCTTTCTTAAAAAGGATAAAAGAAACAACGCTTAAAGCCTACAACTATCAGGCGTATCCTTTTGATAAGCTAATAGAAGATGCAAAACCGGAGACTGATTTAAGCAGAAATCCGTTGTTTGACATCTTCCTGATTTTACAAAACAACGAAAGTGCAAGCGTAAAAAACATTGGTGAACATTTAAAGGTTCAGGCTTTAGAGACTGAAAACAAAACCAGTAAGTTTGATTTACTCTTCAATTTTGTTGAGGTTGACGAAAATTTAGAATTCAGTATCGTTTACAATACCGATTTGTACGATGCCTTTTTTATCGAGCAAATTACTGTTCATTTTGAGCATTTGTTAAACGCCGTCAGCACAATCCCATCAGAAACAATTGAGAATATAACTCTGGTTAGCGATGCCGAAAAGAAAAAACTGATTCTGGATTTTAATGCCACCGAGTACACGAATCAGGTATGTGCTCCGTTAAATGTTTTATTTGAAGAGCAGGCCGAAAAATTGGCTGATCACACAGCACTTCGCTTCAAAGAAAAAGAATTTACGTTTAAAGAACTAAATGAAAAAGTCAATCAGCTGGCTTATTATTTACGCGAAGAAAAAAACATTACACAAGACGATTTCGTAGTGGTAAAACTGCCGCGAAGCGAACAAATGATTGTGGCTCTTATGGCAATCATAAAAGCGGGAGCAGCCTATATCCCGGTAGAACCACAATATCCGGAAGAAAGAATAAACTTTATTATAGCCGACAGTCAATGTAAACTTTTGATAGATGAAGCCGTTTTAGAAAACATTTCAGAACAGCTGGCAACTTTCCCTAAAAACAACCCGCAAAACCACAATAAAGTTACCGATTTGGCCTACGTATTGTACACCTCGGGATCTACCGGTAATCCAAAAGGATGCATGATTACGCATGAAGGAGTTACCAACAGAATCGACTGGATGTGGAACGAATACCACTATACTTCCGATGATGTTATTTTGCAAAAAACCACTTTTACTTTTGATGTTTCGGTATGGGAAATTTTTATGCCCTTATGCTGGGGAACTAAAATGGTGCTGTGCGAACAGGACGATATCTCGGCTCCACACCGCATCTTAAATTTGATCGAAACAAACGGGGTAACCAGTCTGCACTTTGTGCCAAGTATGCTCAATACCTTTATCGCTTCTGTGACAAATACAGCACAATTAGCGGATAAACTGGCCAGTTTGCGTGCCGTGATCACCAGTGGAGAAGCTTTGACGCCAAAAACCGTTAACGAATGGTACAGCAAAATTTCTGCCGCACCTATTTACAATCTTTATGGCCCAACCGAAGCTTCGATAGACGTTACCTATTTTAATACTGCTCCAGGCAATGAAAGCATCCCAATCGGGAAACCGATCTGGAACACTCAGATCTATATTTTGAGCGATTCGGGAGTGGTGCAGCCTATTGGTTTAGCAGGAGAAATTTGCATTGCAGGAAAAGGACTCGCCTTGGGGTATTTAAACAATGCGGACTTAACCAGTCAAAAGTTTGTGGCGAATCCGTTTCATCCCGGAGAAAAAATGTACAAAACCGGAGATCTCGGTCTGTGGTCGCCTGACGGAAATATCGAATACTTAGGCCGAAAAGATTTTCAGGTAAAAATTAGAGGATTTAGAATCGAACTCGAAGAAATAGAGGCCGCTTTAAACCAACATCCTCAAATTGCAACTGCGGTCGTTTTAGACCATACGAATGAAAACAGCGGCGATAAATACCTGACCGGATATCTGGTGGCAACGACCGAATTGGTTAAGGAAGAACTCAACTTATGGCTGGGAAACAAATTGCCTCCCTATATGATTCCGTCTAATTTTGTGGTCGTGGAGGAGATTCCGTTAACCAATAGCGGCAAAGTAGACCGAAATAAATTGCGTAAAAGCAATGGTGTAAGTTTAAAAACAACCGTTGCTTACGTCGCTGCTCAAAACGATACTGAGCAAAAACTAGTAGAAATATGGGAAGGGATACTCCACAACAATAAGATCGGGATACTTGAAGATTTTTTTACACTTGGCGGACACAGTCTTAGCGCTACCCATTTATCAAATGTCGTAAACAGGGAATTTAATGTAAAAATCAACCTCAGAGATGTTTTCGAAAACCGAAACATTCAAAGCCTGGCCAAAAAAATAACGGAGACTGCTACTGCTGTTTATCAGGAAATCAAAGAAGCTCCGAAGGGTGCCAATTATCTGCTTTCATCAGGGCAAAAAAGGCTTTGGTTGCTGTCTCATTTGGAAGAGGCCAGTGTGGCCTTAAACATGTACAAAATATTTACGTTTACCGGAGTACTGGATCTTTCAATATTCAAAGAAGCTTTTCTGACCGTAATAAAAAGACACGAAAGTTTACGAACCGTTTTCAGACTGGACGAAAATGGAATCGTTAAGCAATACATTAAACCATTTGATCAAAATGTATTGAATCTGACGATTGAAGATTTTAGACAAAATCAATATACTCAGGAAACCATAGATGCGAAGATCAATCAGGAAATCGACCAGTTTTTTAATCTCGAAGAAGATTCGTTATTGCGATTGAAATTGTATCAGCTACAAGACGATCAATGGATATTTTCTTTTGTCATGCACCATATTATCAGTGACGGATTGTCGATGAACATCCTGACCAAAGAGTTTGTATCCCATTACCAAACGCTGGCCAAAGGAAAAGAGGTAACAGTACCTGATTTAAAAATTCAGTACAAAGATTATGCGCAATGGCAAACCAATCAGTTTCAAACGGAGGATTATAAAAATCAGTTACAGCATTGGTTAAAAAAGTTTGAAGGCGAAGTACCTGTACTAGACTTTCCAACCGATAAATCAAGAGCAGCAATCAATGCCTATCAGGGAGATTCGGTTGATTTTATTATTGAAAAAGAAACCCTTTCAAAATTCAAAAACTTTTGTGCGAGCCACGGGGTTACGGTTTTTACCGGACTTTTGGCTCTCGTTAAAACCCTATTGTACAAATATACCCAGCAACAGGATATTACCATAGGAACACCCATAGGAGGCAGAATCCATACCGATTTAGAAGACCAGATCGGGCTTTATATCAACACAGTTCCATTGCGAACAGTATTCGATGAAAATAACGATTTTAAAAATTTACTACACAAAGTAGAACAAAGTGTTATTGATGCACAGGAAAATCAAATGGTTGCTTTTGATGAATTGGTGCTCAATTTAGATTTGCAAATGAGTCGTAACAGACATCCGCTGTTTGATGTATGGTTTGTGTTAAGAGACAATGCTATTGAGGCCGACAAACAGACACTGGAAATAGAAAACCTGCAAATTGCAGAATACAATGAGGTAACCCTGAAAAAATGTTTGTTTGACTTAGTATTCAACTTCATCGAAAGCGAAGGACAGTTAGAAGGTAAAATAGAATACAAATCGGGCTTGTATGTTCGCGAGACCATTGTACGATTGATAGCCAACTTAAAAGTACTGCTGAATGAGGTAATTTTAAATACCGATCAAAGCCTGACTGCCTTGTCTTTCCTGACTGCGGAAGAAGAAAACTTACTGCTTCATGTTTTTAATAACACCGAAAGAGATTATAGCGCACAGCCGAAAACCTTGACAGAGCTGTTTACCAAACAGGCAGCAAAAACGCCGGAACAAACAGTAATTGTTTTTGAAGATAAAAAAATAACCTATCAGGACTTGGATGAAATCTCCAACAAGCTGGGGAATTATTTAAAGAAAAAATACGGTGTAAAACCAAATGAATTTGTTGGTGTTAAATTAAACCGAAGCGAGTGGAATATCATTTCGTTATTGGCCATTTTAAAAAGCGGAGGAGTTTATGTACCGATCGACATTGCTTATCCGGAGGAACGAATTGATTATATTATTGAAAACAGCGATTGTAAACTGGTTATTGATTCCGATGAAATTTACGATTTCAGATCGATGGAAAAGCTTTACAGCAGTGCTTTAGATACAGCTGGCAACAATCCGGATGATCTGGCTTACCTTATTTACACCTCCGGTTCAACAGGTAACCCGAAAGGAGTGGCGATACAACATGGCGCTATTTCGAATACCATTTTGTCGCAGATCGAAATTTTTGGAAATGAAAACAAAGAAAGAGCGCTTCAGTTAGCTTCCTTTTCGTTTGATGCATCTATTTCTGAAATATTTACCGTTTTGGCTTCGGGTGGAGAATTACACCTCATAACCGATGAGCTAAAAAAAGACACCGAAGAATTAGAAAATTACATCGAGGAGCACGCCATTAATTTTGCGACCATTTCTCCTTCGTATTTAAAATTAGTACAGCTCGATAAAATTAAAAAATTAAAAAAGCTGGTAACGGCAGGAGAAGCGGCTCCTGTAGAAGAAGTAAAAAAATATCTGACGTATGGCGGAACTTGCTTTAATGCTTACGGACCTACAGAAACCAGTATTTGCGCTACCATTTATAAAATCGACGGAAACGATTCGCTGCAGGAACAGGCAAATGTTCCGATAGGATTCCCGATCGCCAACACCAAAATTTACATATTGGGAACTGATGAAAAATTGCTTCCGCTTGGCGCTATCGGTGAAATTTATGTAAGCGGAGCCGGTTTAGCCCAGGGCTATCTGAACAATCCTGAAATGACAGGTCAGAAATTTATAAACAATCCTTTTGCAGAAGGAGAAAAATTATACAAAACCGGTGATTTAGGAAAATGGCTCGCCAACGGTGCGATTGAATATGCCGGACGAAATGACGATCAGGTAAAAGTGAGAGGCTTTAGAATCGAACTGGGCGAAATCGAAACCGTCATCAAACAACACGAAGCGATCGAAGATGCTGTGGTAGTAGTCAAAGAAGACAGTTTAGGGATTAAGGAAACCGTTGCCTTTTTTGTACTGCACTCCGATTCGGTTTCAGATGCAGATGACATTAAAGAATTTTTAGAAGACAAACTGCCGGAATACATGATTCCGTCTCACTTTATAAGTTTAAAAGAATTTCCGCTTACCCTAAATGGAAAAACAGACAAAAAGAAACTTTTACAGAACAAATCACTAACCGAAAACTTTTCGAGAAACTATCTGGCACCGCGTGATGAGGTAGAAAGCAAACTTGCTGCTTTGTGGGAAGAAGTACTCGAAGTGGATCAGGTGGGGGTACTGGATGACTTTTTTAAAATAGGCGGTCACAGTTTAAAAGCCACTTATCTGATCACCAGAATAAAAACGGAATTTAACGCAAAGCTCGACCTTATTTCGATTTTCAACAATGCCACTTTAGAAGCAATGGCCGGTGAAATCAAGAAAGCGCAACTCGTAAATGCTGAAGTCACGATTAGTGATGACTTTGAAAATATCTCTATATAACCAAACTACATTTTTTAAAACTATAAAATCTATTGAAATGGCTACTCAAAAAATATATCTGAAAAATAACGTACAGGTCGAACCGTTAATTTCAAATTGGTACGCATGGCATCATATTATACCGCCAATCCTTACGGGATTTAACGTGGTAAACCGATACATTCCGATTATGGAATCGTATATAAACGATCCTGTGATACATGAGACTGCCGTAAAAGACCCTGCGTTTAGAGGAGGCCCTTTTATAGATTTAGATAAAAAACACGTTGACGAAGTAGCCGCCCTGCTCGAAAGAACAAAACAAATGGCAGCACCGCTTTTTGAATTTACAGATGCTGTAAAAGAACTGGACAAACTGCTGAAGAAAAAAGCAACCGGACATTTAATGCAACCGCTTTATAAAGAAGTTCCTTCGGCAATCAGAGGGTATGTCGAATTGTATTACGACAGACACCACAGACCCGACTTTAGGTTTTATGAACCCCTGATTTATGCAAGCCCTTATTATGTAGAATCCTTTCAAACGGTGAAATTGTCTTTAATTAATAAGGATGCCGACCGGCCTTTTATTTTCTCTACGCCAAGATTATCTAACCTGGAGGCTGCACTGGAACTAAAATTACCTTTTAAATCGAAACAAATCGACGAATTGTTTAAGATGAAACGCGAGCCTCAAACCTTCGAATACATCGCAAACCTTTTGAACATTGATAAAAACGATGAAGCACTGTTTAAAGATTTGTTTACCACACAGGAACCTAAAAAATATGAAAAATATACGGGAGACAGTATGCGTATCCGATACTTCGGACATGCCTGCATCCTGATCGAAACCAAAGAACACTCGATCGTGCTCGATCCGGTTTTGAGTTACACCTACGAATCGGATGTGTCCCGATTTACCTATGACGATTTGCCGGACGAAATAGATTATGTACTCATCACACACGGGCATCACGACCACATCTTGATGGAAACGATGCTGCAAATCAGACACAAAGTAAAACATATAGTAGTTGGAAAAAGCATAGGCGGAGCCATACAGGATCCATCATTGAATTTATTGTTGCGAAACCTGGGCTTCGAAAACATTATCGAATTAGAAGAACTGCAAACCATTTCGGCTATCGATGGTATAAAAATTACAGGAATTCCATTTATCGGAGAACACCACGACATTCACATCAACAGCAAACTTTCGTATCACGTCGAATTAGACGGTTATTCGCTATTGGCAGTGGCAGACTCCTGCAATCAGTCGCCTGAATTGTACGAGCATGTACATGAAATTATTGGTGATGTTGATGTTTTGTTTATGGGAATGGAATGCGACGGAGCACCTGCTTCCTGGGTTTACGGACCTATTTTTACCACTAAGCAGGAACGCGAAAAAGATTTCAGCCGAAGAGGAAGAGGCAGTAATTATGAGGAAGGAATCAAGATGGTCAACTGCTTTAATGTCAAAGAAGTTTATGTATATGCTATGGGAGAAGAACCGTGGGTGCGACACATTCTGGATGTTGAATATACAGACGAATCCAACCCAATCGTACAATCCAATATGTTAATCAAAGATTGCCAAAACAGGGGCATCGTCGCCGAAAGATTATTTGCCGAAAAAGAACTGTTTAAACAAAGCGTGTTATCGTACTAACTCCAATTCAACCCTTCCCATACAAAAACTAATATCAATTTATTTTCTTTAATAATTCATCTTATGGTATCAGATTTATATTTAAAACTAAAAGAACAGAACATTCATATTGACGTAAAAGACAATAATCTTGACATTAAAGCGCCTGCAGGTGCGTTAACTCCCGATATTATTGACGAAATTAAAAGAAACAAAGCCGATTTAATTAGTTTTATTAACCAATACAAGTACGACAAAGCGGGAGTCATTCCTAAAATTGACAGCAATCCGGATGCAAAATACGGGCTGTCTTCTTCACAATTAAGACTTTGGATTTTAAGTCAGTCCGAAAAAGGAAATGTGGCCTACAACTCTGTAGGAGGATATATTTTTGAAGGAACGCTGGATCAAAATACTTTAAATGAATCCCTGAAGGAAGTAGTAGTGCGTCATGAAAGTCTGAGAACTGTTTTTGAAGAAGATGGAAACGGAGGTGCCAATCAGGTGGTGAAAGCAATAGAAGCGATTGATTTTTCAATTGAATATGCTGATTTACAAAATACTGCAAATGCAGATGAAATTTTAAAAGAACAAATTGCTAAGGATGCTGTAATTCCTTTTCACTTATCCAAAGGACCGCTTTTTAAAACAAAACTTTACCAGTTAGAGCCAAACAAATGGGCCTTTATTTACACCATTCACCACATCATTGTGGATGCTGTTTCGATGAATATTTTTATTGGGGAAATATTGGAATTGTACAATTCGAAAAAGCAAAACAGAGCCAACAATCTAAACGCTTTAAGAATTCAATATAAGGATTATGCCCACTGGGAAAACGAACAGCTTACGGGCAAAAAATACGAGGAGCTTAAAACCTACTGGCTTAATGAATTTAGCGGAGAATTACCGGTTTTAACCATGCCGGTCGATAAAAAAAGACCGATACTGCAAACCTTCAATGGCGGTACTGTAGAAAAGAAAATCGATGCCAAATTATCAGAGGCAGTTGAAAAACTGATCAGAGAAAATGGCGCTACCATGTTTATGGGATTGACAGCCGTAATCAATACGTTGTTGTATAAATTTTCGACTCAGGAGGATATCATCATCGGAACTCCGGTTTCCGGTAGGGAAGATGCCGATTTGCAAAACCAGATTGGGTATTACGGAAATACGCTGGCCATTCGAATGCAGTTTAAAAAAGAAAACACTTTTTTAGAATTGCTAGACTATACCAAAAAGCAGGTACTTGGTGCCTACGAACATCAAATGTTTCCTTTTGCCACACTCGTTAAAGAACTAAACTTAAAAAGAGATCCGAGCAGAAACCCTCTTTTTGACGTTCAGGTCATTTACGGAGAAAATGACAACTCTAAAAAAAGCGAAAGTCTGGAAGGTCTTAAAGTGTGGGCTTATGAATTTGAAGAAAAACTAGCAACCAGCCGATTTGATATGGTTTTTAGTTTCTACAAAGAAAAGGACAACTTGGTTTTGAACATTCAGTACAATACTGATGTTTTTTCAGCAAAAATCGTAGAGCAGATTGCCGGTCATGTTACGGTCATCATGAACTCAATTGTAAACAATCCTGAGGAACAAATCTATAAATTAGAACATATCGCAGCGCAGCAAAAAGAAGCGCTTTTGCAAATTTCCAAAGGCGATTTCCTTTCTTACGATCACGGAAAAACAATACTGGATTTATTTAAAGAACAGCTACAAAAAAAGCCCGAAGCGATCGCACTGGCCTTTAAAAACAAAAAGCTGACGTATAAAGAATTAGACGAACAATCGAACCGACTGGCCAATTATTTGCTCGCCAATCATACTCTTAAAAAGAACGATTTTATCGGACTAATGATCAACAATTCTGAAAATGTATTAGTGTGCATTTTAGGGATTTTAAAAACGGGGAGTGCCTATGTGCCAATAGATCCGGAATATCCAAAACAAAGAATTCAGGATATTATTCAGGACAGTAAGTTAAACGTCCTGCTCACACAATCAGAGTATCTTTTTGATCTGGACTTTTATACGGGCGAATTTTTTGCCACAGACATTCAGATGGATGCGCTTGGAACAGAAAGTGCCACACTTGAAGTACAGGTAAATCCTGCTGATGCCGCTTATGTAATTTATACTTCGGGCTCTACAGGTAATGCAAAAGGAGTGGTGATCAATCATGAAAATTTAATGTTTTCGACGATTGCCAGACTCGATACGTATCCGGATGCAACAGCCTTTTTATTACTGTCTTCCATCTCATTTGACAGTTCGATCGCCGGAATTTTCGGAACCATTGCAGGAGGAGCAAAATTGGTTTTTGCACCTAAAATTAGAGTTTCGGACATCCATACCATAGTCGATCTTATTGTGACCGAAGAGGTTTCTCATTTGCTTACCGTTCCTTCCTACTATCAATTGTTGCTTAGCGAATTGGAAGAACGTACCAATGCCTTAAAAACGGTTATTGTAGCAGGAGAAGAATGCACAAAAGGATTGGTTGATTTGCATCAGAGTGTTACCACACTAAAAAACTGTAAACTTTTTAATGAATACGGACCTACCGAATGTACGGTTTGGGCCAGTTATTATGTATATGAGCAAGGGCAGGAGTTTATTCCTTCCATCGGAAAACCCATTGCAAACAGTTCGGTTTATATTTTAAATGAGAACAATGAACTGGCAGTTGACGGACTTATAGGCGAACTTCATATTGCCGGTAAAGGATTGTCTAGCGGATATTTAAACAACCCCGAACTTACCAAAGAAAAATTTATAGACAATCCGTTTGAACCCGGAACTAAAATGTACAAAACGGGGGATCTAGGAAAGCGATTTTCGGATGGCAATATTGAGTTTTTAGGCCGAAAAGACAATCAGATCAAAATCAGAGGAAATCGTCTGGAACTGGGAGAAATTGAAAATGCCTTACTAAATTTCAAAGGTGTCGACGGAGCAGTGGTAACCTATAGCGAAGAGGCTTTAGTAGGACATATTTTAACCCGTACAGCACTCAATCTCGACGATCTGAAAAAACACCTGAAAGAACAATTACCGGTATACGCAATCCCAGTGACTTACACTCAGTCGGGTGAATTTCCGTTATTGCCAAACGGTAAAGTAGATAAAAAAGCGCTGTTGCTTTTGGCCAATAAAGAGTCTGTAAATGCAACCGCTTACATACCAGCCGGAAACGAAATTGAAGCTGCTCTGGTACATGTATTTCAGCAAATATTGCAAAAAGAAAATGTAAGTGTTACAGCTGATTTTTTTGCCTTGGGAGGAGACTCTATCAAAGCCATACAAATTATTTCCAAACTAAAACAAATTGGTTTTGTACTGACGGTACAGGATATTATGCAGTATACCGTTATACAGGAACTGGCGCTGCACGTAAAATTGGTAAAGGAAGAAATAGACCAGACTGCGGTAGAAGGAACCATTCCGCTTACACCCATTCAGAAATATTTCTTTGAAGAGACCTCCGGAAATAAAAATCATTTTAACCAGTCGATTGTATTAAAATCAGTAAAACCATTGTCTGAAGAAGGACTGACACAAATATTTCAAAAACTAACCGCGCATCATGATGCCTTAAGAACAGTATTCAAAGAGGAAAATAGTCACTGGATTCAGGAAGTTAAAAATGAAGGTTTTGAATTCCATCTGCAAGTTCATTCCAATGTTGCTGATGCTGAATTCAATGCAATTTGTGAACAGCATCAATCTTCTTTCCACTTAGAAAATGGCCCTTTGTTTAAAGCGGTTCTCTTAAAAAAAGAGGATGCCGATTATTTGTTGCTGCTTTCGCATCACTTAGTGGTTGACGGCGTTTCCTGGAGAATTATTCTGGAAGATTTAATGGAATTGTACGCGCAATACGAAGCCGGAACGATATTAGAATTGCCTTTAAAAACACACTCCTTAAAATACTGGCAGGAAAAACAATTGGAATATGCCAATTCAATGACGATGATGGAAGAGGAAGTGTATTGGTCGTCGATAAACGAAACAGCACAATTTAATACCTCAGAACTTCCTAAAGATTTTGAGTATCAGGGTGTCAATTTGTATAAAGATTTTGAAACAAAAGTATTTCAGTTGGATCAAAACACTACTGAAAAATTGCTGACAGAATCTCATAAAGCCTATAAAACCACCATAAACGATGTTTTGATTACTGCCTTATCGCTGGCAATAGGTAAAAATTTCAATATAGAAAATGTAGCCATTCAGCTGGAAGGTCATGGAAGAGAAGACATCAGTTCAGACACAGATGTAACCCGAACGGTGGGTTGGTTTACCACAATCTATCCGGTATTGATTGCGCTTAAAAAGAAACACGATAACATCCATCAGCTCATAGAAGTAAAAGAAACGCTGCATCGAATTCCAAATAAAGGTATTGGATTTGGGATCTTAAAATACCTAAAAGGCTGTGATTTAAATATAAAAGCCGATGTTTCTTTCAACTACCTGGGCGATTTTGATTTAGGGAAATCGGAGAAAGAAGACCAGTTGTTTCAATTTACCGATATCGCCAAAGGAAAGGAAATCGCGGCCGACACCGAAAGAACCGGAACACTCGATATATCAGGAATCTTAATCAACGGCCAGCTGCAGCTCATGCTTTCATTTAATCCTCATTACTTCAAAAACGAAACCATAGAAAACTTAAAAGAAGCGTATAAAACAGAACTGGAACATTTGATTTCGGGTCTTTCCGAAGAAAAAGAAACTCATTTAACCCCTGTTGATTTTACCTACAAAGGGCTGGATTTAAGCAGTCTGGAGGAATTGAACAAAATGCTATAACCGTACTAGTCAAAAAACCATGAAAATTAAAGATATATACCCGTTAACACCATTGCAGGAAGGAATTTATTTCCATTGGAAACTTTCTAAATCCATGTATTTCGAACAATCGTCTTATAAAATACAGGCCGAACTTGACCTTCATTATCTCAAAGAAAGTTACGATCAGCTGATTGCAAGACACGATGTGCTGAGAACTTGTTTCCGCGATAATGTAGGGGAAGATCTTTTACAAATTGTTCAAAATGAGGTTCCGTCCAATTTTACCTATCTGGACATCACTCAAAATTCAAACGAAACTATAGCATCCGTAAAAGAGCAGGATATCGCTAAGAGCTTTGACCTCAGTACGGGTTCACAAATGCGTCTTGCGGTATTAAAAACAAGTGAAAATCACTATGAATTGATATGGAGCCACCATCACATTATTATGGACGGCTGGTGCATTGGCATTTTGATTGGTGAGTTTTTTGCTATATACGAAGGACTGGTTCAGGGGAAAACAAACATTTTGCCAAAAGCCACTTCCTATTCAGACTATGTGAAATGGTTAATGAAAAACGACAAAGCAAAATCATTGCACTATTGGAACCATTATTTAGAGGATTTTCAGGGTATAAACACTTTGCCATTTCCAAAAAAGAACACAGATGCTTATAGTCCAGGAGAAGTTTTTTATAGCGTTAGCGGAGACTTAAGAGAGCAGTTGGGTGTTTTTTGCCAGCAAAACGGTATTACCGAGAATGTCTTTTTTCAGACCGTTTGGGGAATTTTATTAGCAAAATACAACAATACAAGCGACGTAGTTTTTGGTGGAGTGGTATCGGGCAGACCCGCAGAAATTTATGATGTGGCCAATATTATCGGACTTTTTATCAATACAATTCCGGTGCGAATTTCATTCGACCATCAGACTACCGTAAAACAAATCCTGCTGCAAACACAGGAGCAGGCCATCAAAAGTCTGCCGTATCATTACAATTCGATTAGCGAAATACAGCTCGGTGTTAATGGCAATCAGCCGTTATTTGATCATATCATCGTTTTTGAAAATTATGCTGCTGCCGAAGCCATAGCCAGTGAATTGGCCGAAAACGAAAAAACAAACATTACGCTTTTAGAAACCGAATTTTATGAAGGTGAAAACTATGACTTTTCACTCGCTATTATTCCGGGAAAAGACATCAGCATCCGTTTTACTTTTAATGCTGAAAAATATGAAAATAGCAGCATAACCTATCTTAAGGATCATTTTGAGCAGGTTTTAAACTCCGTCGTAGCCAATTTTGAGCTCCCGGTTTCAGAAATAGAACTTTTAAAGGAATCCGAAAAAGAAGCCGTATTGTCATTATCCGGACATGATGGACTGAAAGAAAGGTCTCCCGAATACACTTTGGTGGAGTTATTTGAAAATGCGGTAGCCGAAAATCAGAATCATATTGCGCTGGTTTATGGTGAAGAGCAGTACAGCTTTGCAGCATTAAATGCAATTGCAGATGAGTTTGCAAACTTCCTTAAATTGGAACATAACGTTGGTTTAGGAGATTTTATAGCATTGCAGCTGGACCGAAGCGACTGGCTTGTGGTGGCCTTGTTGGGAATTTTAAAAGCCGGTGCGGTATACGTTCCGCTGCACATCAATTTGCCACAGGACCGGGTAGATTATATACTGGAAGACACCAATTGCGGGATTATTATCGACGACGATTTTATAGAGCGTTTTAAAGCAGCTCCAAAAACAGCGACGGTGGTATCAGCGGTAACAATTGCACCCTCAGACTTGGCTTATCTGATTTATACTTCGGGATCAACAGGAAAACCAAAAGGAGTATTGGTGGAGCACAGCAACATTTGCGCTTTATTGGTCAACACTAAAGACAATTTTGTCATTTCTCAAAAGCCTTCAATGCCTTTACTGGCTTCCAACTCTTTTGATATTTTTCTTTTCGAATTGTTCCACCCCTTACTGGCAGGAGGAAAAGTGGTTATGGTACCCAATGAGGAAATAAAAGACATGGGTGAGCTCACGAAAATTCTTAGCCATACCAATAGTTTTCATGCCGTGCCAACCCTTATGAGAGCCGTTATCGATCACATCAAAACCAATAAAAGCCAACCCTTGTATCAGCATATAGAATCTATATTTATCGGCGGTGATAAAATTCCGGTGGGGATACTCGAAGAAATTAGAGAAGTATTTACAAATGCTGTCATCAATGTGCTCTACGGACCAACCGAGGGATCTATTTTTATCACATCTGAAAGTTATCTGCCAGGTGTAAAACAATTCCCAAATGCGATAATTGGAAAAAGCAATGCTCATAATGCAACCTATGTATTAGATGATCATTTAAAATTATGTCCTTATTTCAGCATAGGAGAATTGTGTATTTCAGGAAATCAGGTCACAAGAGGTTATTTGAATAAAGCCGAAATAACCGCTGAAAAATTTATCGTAAATCCTTTCAAGACAGATGAAAAACTGTACAGAACGGGAGATATGGTGAAGAGACTTCCAAATGGTAAAATAGAATTTGTAGGCCGAAAAGACAATCAGGTTAAAGTAAGAGGATATCGAATAGAGTTAGAAGAAATAGAAAATGCACTCTTATCAAATGAGCATGTCGATTTTGCTATTGCCAAAACAATCACGGTATCAGGAGAAGAAAAAGAAATTGTAGCCTATTTAAAGGCCAAAAAACAAATGGCACCACAGGAGCTGGCTCTTTTTCTGAAAGGAATACTGCCTTCTTTTATGATCCCGGATTATTACATACAACTGGAAGAAATTCCGCTAACCGTAAACGGAAAAATAGATGCCAAAAAACTACCGCATCCGCTGCAGACCAACACGGTAAAAGAAACCGAATACATTGGGGCAGTAACCCAAACCGAAATAAAACTGACCGAAATATGGCAGCGCATTCTCGATCGAAAAGCGATTGGAATTGAGGATAACTTTTTCCATCTGGGCGGACACAGTTTAAAAATGATTAAACTGTCCAATCAAATTTTTGTGCGCTTTGGAATACACCTCAACATCAAGGAAATTTATACCCATCCTACCATAAAAGAACAGGCGCTATTTATTGACAGCTCTTTAAATGGTTATACGGTATCGATTCCTCCCGCAGCAATAGCAGCAAGTTATCCTTTGTCCTCTTCTCAATACAGAATGTGGAATATCTGCTCGATAGATGCACAGGCCAATAAAGCGTACAATATCAGAATCATAGATGTTAAAAATGCGGCCGTAAAGATTGCTCCTTTTACTAAAGCATTGCAGCATTTAATAGAGCGACATGAAATTTTAAGAACCGCTTTTGTTACCAATGAAAACGGAGAACCGAGACAAATAATCGTTCCGGTAGAAAAACTAGATCCGTTAGAAATTGAGTATCTGGATTTGCGCAACAGCGAAACCTTAGAAAAAAATTTACAACAGGCACTTGCAGAAACTGGCGATGTCTCTTTTGACTTAGAAACACCTCCATTGATGAAGGTTGGATTGATAAGTGCCAAAGACGACCAATGGATCGTAAGCATTCTTTTCCACCACATCATTTTTGATGGCTGGTCTACAGATGTTTTTGTAAAAGAGTTGTATGCTTTGTATGAAAAATACAATGAAGGAAAAGAAGTTGTTTTACCGCCTTTGGCTGTACAATTTAAAGACTATGCAACCTGGGAGCAGAGCACCATTAAAAGCGATGCCATTGTCGCAGATAAAGAATACTGGCTCAAACAATTTGAAGGCAATTTACCGATTTTGAGTGAATTGGGAGACCAAAAAAGGCCTAATATTAAAACACATAACGGAGGGGTAATTTCTAAAGTTTTGGAAGGCAGTGTCCTAAAAGAACTAAACAGCTTGTGCGACCGTCAGGAAGTTTCGCTCTTCATGGTCTTTTTGGCAGCAGCCAATGTTTTAATTTATAAAAATACCGGAGATCAGGACATCATTACCGGAAGCCCGATCGTCAACCGTGATTATCCGGAATTGTTTGATCAAATAGGTTTTTACGCCAACACAATTCCGTTACGTACACATCTAGAAGATAATGCCTCCTTCTTAGACATTTTAAAACAAGTAAAGGAGAATGTCATTCAGGCAAAAGAACATCAAAAATTTCCACTTGATGAGTTGATCAGTCTTTTAAACATTAAATACGATGCCAGCAGAAACCCGCTGTTTGACATTGTCGTTACTGCCAGAGAAGAAAACAACTCAAAAGAGGATGCAGCACATATTGATTCCATTATTGATGCAATAGGAAACGGCATCAATGCCAAGTTTGATCTGACGTTTGATTTTTTAATTACAGCCAACACACTTACCGTATCCTTACAGTACAATAGCGATGTGTTTTCTGCTCAAAAAATCACCTCATTACTCCATCATTTAGAGCAGATACTATTGCAGATCAGCACTCAGGCCGACCAGAAAATAAGCGCAATTGATTGTTTGACAGCTGCTGAAAAAGAGCATTTGCTAAAAGAATTGAGCGGTCATCAAACTCATTATCCAAAAGAGTCGTCTATTATAGAACTGTTTGAAAAACAAGTCAAATCGACACCTGAAAAAACAGCTTTGGTCTATAAAGAGAAAAAGTACAGTTATCAGGAACTCAATACTATTGCCAATCAACTGGCCAATTATTTAGAAGAAAACTGCAACCTGACGGGCGATTTGGCAGCA
Organism: Flavobacterium sp. T12S277; assembly: GCF_048514875.1. Lineage (NCBI taxonomy): Bacteria > Pseudomonadati > Bacteroidota > Flavobacteriia > Flavobacteriales > Flavobacteriaceae > Flavobacterium > Flavobacterium sp. T12S277. Next base: position 178,691 of record NZ_JBLYEG010000008.1, read on the forward strand.
GTCTATTTGCCAAAAAGCGAATGGCAGATTATAAGCATTTTAGCCCTTCTGAAATCGGGTTGTGCTTATGTTCCAATCGCGGCCGATTATCCTCAGGAACGAATCAGTTACATCATTAAAGATGCCAATGCAGAATGTTTGATTCGGGTTGATTTAATCGAAGAATTTGTAAAAACGCAGCACGAATATTCGGCTCAGTTTGAAAGCAAGTATGCGAAAGCAAATGATCTGGCTTATGTCATGTACACCTCAGGTTCTACCGGTGAACCCAAAGGCGTTTTAATCGAACAGCAAAGCGTTGTACGATTGGTCAAAAACACCAATTTTATCAACCTTACGGGAGAAGAAGTACTATTAGCTACCGGTGCATTTTCGTTCGACGCCACTACTTTCGAGTATTGGGGAATGCTTTTAAACGGGGGAACCCTGGTCATTTGCGACGAAAATACCCTGCTGTCGGTAAGAGGGATGAACGAAGTTGTGGCAAACCAAAACGTAACCATAATGTGGCTCACCGCAGGCTGGCTGCATCAGCTGGTAGACGAAAACCTCATCTTATTTAAAAATCTGAAAACTATAGTATGCGGAGGTGATGTTTTATCTCCCCACCATATCACGAAACTGAAGACCACTTACCCTGAATTAGTAGTTGTCAATGGATATGGGCCAACTGAAAACACAACATTTTCACTAACCCATACCATTGACTTGCCAATAAAAACGACTGTTCCGATAGGTGTCCCAATAAGCAACAGTACCGTTTACCTGATGGATAAAAATCATCAGTTAGTACCGAAAGGAGCGATTGGTGAAATATGTGTAGGAGGTGATGGTCTTGCCAGAGGGTATTTGAACAATGCCGAACTGACCCATTCCAAATTCATAACAAACCCTTACAATACACAGGAAAGACTTTATAAAACCGGTGATTTAGGAAGATGGACGGCCAACAATACGATCGAATTTATTGGAAGAAAAGACAATCAGGTAAAATTGCGTGGTTATCGAATAGAACTCGGAGAAATCGAAAACATCTTATGTTCGCATGAGGCCATAGATTCCGCTTTGGTTGTCATAACCGACAGTGCGGCTGGAGAGAAAAATTTAGTAGCCTATCTGGTGGCCGATAGAGAAATCGAAAGCAGCTCCCTGAAAAACTGGCTCAGAGCCCAGTTGCCGAAATACATGATTCCAAGTCATTTTGCCTTTTTAGACGAATTTCCGTTAAACATCAATGGAAAAGTAGACAGAGCCAGACTTCCGGAAGTTACCCTTTTAGAAACCGAGCGCGCAGCCTATATCGAACCCGCCACAGCCACTGAAAAAGCACTGGCTAAAATATGGGAAGACGTTTTAGAAATCGAGAAAATAGGATTGGCGGATAACTTTTTTGACCTGGGCGGACACAGTTTAAAAGCCGTCAAAATGTTCAACCTGATCCACAACGAATTTGAGATCAGACTTAGCCTGTCCGAGCTGTTTAACCATCCAACCGTAGCCAGTTTATCCAACGAAATTGATAATATGGTTTGGGTCAATAACGAAGAACTGGAAGATGTTGAAAGCGAGAATATCACCATATGATGCAATAGAAAAAACTAACCCTTAAATCGAAAGCCCCTTAAAATCGAACCGTAATTAATCTATGAAAATAAAAGAAATATATGCACTAAACCCTTTACAGGAGGGAATTTTTTTTCGCTGGCAAATCTCAGACAAGGAGTATTTTGAACAGTCCTGCTACCACATCTACGGGAAAGTTGAGGTTGAGTTATTACATCAAACATTTGATTTTTTGGTGTCGAGACATGAAACACTAAGAACCTGTTTTAACAATACAACAGTAAATGATATTTTACAAGTGGTACTCGAAAGTGTCCCTTCTGGTTTTAATTACCAGGATGAGAGTGCCAATAAAAATTTTTCGCTTGAAAATTTTAAAAAATCAGATCGCGAAAAAGGATTTAACCTAAACAAAGGTTCACAAATAAGGCTTACCGTTATTAAACTGCAGGAGGATGTCTTCGAGTTCATCTGGAGTTACCATCACATTATTTTAGACGGCTGGAGTGCCGGGATATTGATAAAAGATTTTTTTTACGTTTACAAATGTTTATTGGCTGGTCATGCGGTTCAATTAGCGCCGCCACCAAGTAATTCGGCCTACAGCAAGTGGCTGACGCAGCTCGATAAAAAAAGCATAGCAGCCTATTGGGAGGATTATCTTTCGGGATTTGAAACCAGCACCGGAATACCGTTTTTTAACCCTGAAAATCAAAAGGAGGAAGAAACAGAAGTGAAAACAATTCATACCCTGTCCCGAAAAAATAAAGAGGCGGTTACAGCACTTTGCCAAAAATTAGGGATTACCGAAAACATCTTTTTTCAGACCATTTGGGGAATGCTGCTGGCGAAATACAATGATACCGAGGATGTTGTTTTTGGGAGTGTCGTTTCAGGCCGGCCTTCAGAAGTAGACCGAATAGAGGAAATGCTGGGGCTTTTTATCAATACAATTCCGGTACGGATAAAATTTGATGCGGCGGCAACTCTAAGAAATATCCTTATCGCTACTCAAAAAGAGGCCATAGAGAGTATTCCAAATCATTATATTCAACTGGCAGAAATACAATCAAAGAGTAATTTGGGACAGCAGTTGTTTGATACTTTGGTAGTTTACGAAAATTATCCGGCACAGGAATATTTAGAGGAAGAGTTAATTAATTCGGCTCAGGATGCCTTAAAAGTAGTAGCTGTAGAAGCATTTGAAAAGACCAATTATAATTTTTCATTGGCTATAGTTCCGGGCATCGATACCCTGCTGAGGTTTACGTACAATGCGCAAAAATACAGTGCTGAATTTATAGAAAACCTAAAAAAATGCTTTGAGCATCTCTATACTCAGGTTCTCGAAAATCCGGATGGTTTATTTTCTGAAATTGATTTAGTAGCAGGAGAAGAAAGAAACCGCTTATTTTTTGATTTCAACAGAGAGACTTTTGATATTTCGGCAAGCCATACCATCATCAGTTATTTTTCTAAGCAGGTCTTAAAAAATCCAAATAAAACGGCGGTAAAGTACAACACAGAATCGCTTAGTTATCAGGAATTAGATGAAAAAAGTAACAAACTTGGGCATTATCTCATTGATAGTTATGGAATTAAAGAGCATGATTTTGTAGCGGTCGAGTTAGAGCGCTCAGAAATGTTAATCGTAACCATTTTAGCCATTTTTAAACTAGGCGCAGTTTATGTCCCGATTGATACTCATTTTCCGGAAGAAAGAAAAAAAATCATAACAGAAAGTAGTCAGTGTGTACTGGTAGTGAACGAAAATAACATCAAAGAATTTGAAAACTCTACTCAGAATGACGCTGCCCTAAACAGAGAAATTAAGCCTTCTCAAATTGCTTACACCATCTATACCTCAGGGTCAACCGGAAAGCCAAAAGGGGTTATGGTGACACATCAGAATTTCAGTGTGCTTTTGGCCAATTGCCGAAAAAAATTTGGAACAGCTGCCACAGCACATTTCCCTGTTTTAGCCTCAAATTCTTTCGATATTTTTTTCTTTGAAGTTTTTTATCCTTTAACAATAGGCGGTACCATCACAGTACTAAGTACGGAGACCATACAGGATCTTGCGTTTTTGAACCAGGAAATCGAAAAGATCAATGCATTTCATGCGGTACCGGTTTTAATGAGACAGCTGCTCGATTATATTATTGATTTTGATATTGCAGATCGTTTTTCACATATCACAAAGGTATTTATGGGAGGAGAAGCTTCTTCCAACCAAACGCTGGAAGATTTGTCAAAGGTATTTCGTAACGCTTCTATTCATGTGTTGTACGGTCCTACTGAGGGAACCATTTTTGTAACAGGACAAACTTATTTGCACCAACAAAAACGTTACAATCCACAACTGATAGGAACCCCAAACAAAGGCTCTAAAATATACCTGTTGGATTCGGCAAATAATCTCGTGCCCATAGGAGTTCCCGGAGAAATTTGCATTGCCGGCGAACAGGTAGCAGAGGGATATTTAAACCATGAAGCTGGTGGAAGAGAAGTTTTTAGAACAGATTTTTTTTCAAGAAAAAAACTGTACAAAACTGGCGATTTAGCCCGTTGGCATTTTAATGGAGTTTTGGAGTTTATAGGCCGAAAAGACAGTCAGATAAAGTTAAACGGATATCGCATAGAACTTGGTGAAATCGAAGCCGTATTTCAGGAACAGCAAAAAATTAAAAAGGCTATCGTTTTAGCGGATAACCAGAAGGAAGATCAAAAAAGAATAGTCGCCTTTTACACAGGGCCCGAAAAACTGGACGAAAGGGAACTGAGAAATCAGCTGCAGCAAAAATTGCCTGCGTACATGATTCCTTCAAAAATAGTGTGGGTAGAGGAATTTCCAACTCTGATCAACGGAAAAACAAATACCAAAGCCTTATTGACTTTAGGCAGGCAAACAGTTAAAAGCGAACAATATACTTTGCCTAAAACCGAGTTGGAAGCAAAAATACTGAACGTCTGGAAAACCATCCTCTGTAATGAAAATATTGGCATACAGGATCCTTTTTTTGAAGTAGGAGGCAATTCTATTTCTCTCATGAAAATGGTCCGAATGGTCAACAAAGAGCTGGATATCAACTTAAAAGTGCTCAACGCCTTTAAGTTTAGCACTATTGAAGCACTTGTCAATCATATCACACAGGATATAGAACCGGTTCTTGAAGAAGCAGACGAGAAAAATTTGAAATCTGTTGACATCGTACAGCAGACGATGTCAATTTTAAAAAAGAAACAGCAAATAAATTAAGGAGTATCTCAATAAAGTAAATTCAAATGGCAGCAAACGATAATACAGGTTTAGAAATTGCAATAATAGGAATGTCATGTCACGTGCCTGGAGCAAATGACTGGAGAACGTTTTGGAACAATATTTCGAAAGGACAAGAGTCTGTTTACACCTTATCAGAAGAAGAACTTCTCGCGAGAGGCTATATCAAAAAGGAAACCGACACGAATTTACACATTCCGGTTCTGGCAGAAATAGGGAACAAAGGAAGTTTTGATGCCGCCTTTTTCGGATTTACACCTTATGAGGCAGCATTAATGAGTCCGGTACACCGTTTGTTTTTGCAATCGGCCTGGGAAGCTCTTGAAGATGCGGGATGTTTAGCTGAATCGGCAATAAGTATTTATGTGGGCGGTGGTGATGACACTCCGTGGAAAGCACATGTTGCCCTGAATGGCGATAGCAGTAAATTAGATAATCTGACCCTTGATTTTATCACAAACAAAGACCATTTACCGACTCTAACTTCCCACAAGTTAAATTTACAAGGCCCTTCATTTTCTATTAATACGGCTTGTTCGACCTCCCTTTCTGCTGTTCATTTGGCTTGCCGCGGACTCCTGTTCGGAGAGGCGAAAATAGCGTTGGCCGGAGGAGTTTCTTTAATGCTGGAACCCCGCTCAGGTTACGAATACAAAGAAGGATTTATTTATTCAAAAGACGGACATTGCCGAGCATTTGATAAAGAGGCCAGCGGAACCATAGGTAGCGAAGGCGTTGGGATTGTCGTGCTGAAACAGCTCGAAAAAGCCATAGAAGATAAGGATCATATTTATGCTGTAATCAAAGGGAGCGCGGCCAATAACGACGGAAACCGAAAAGTAGGCTATACAGCACCAAGTGTGGAAGGAGAAATGGAATGTATCAGACTAGCGCATAAAATGGCCGGAATATCTCCTGATAGCGTGAGTTATGTAGAAGCACACGGAACAGGCACCACCTTAGGCGACCCGATTGAAGTGGAAGCACTTAATATGGCTTTTGAAAACAATACAGAGCAGAACTGTTTACTGGGTTCGGTAAAAAACAATATAGGTCATACCGATACGGCAGCAGGAGTGGTAGGTTTAATAAAAACAGCCCTTAGCTTAAAATACCGTCAGATACCGGGAACCATAAATTACAACGATCCAAATCCGAAAATCAATTTTAACGAAGGTCCTTTTTATGTCAAAAAAGAACTTCACAAATGGGAGGCGGTAAATAATGCGCCTCTTCGTGCGGGAGTAAGTTCCTTTGGAATAGGAGGAACAAACGTCCATCTGGTTCTGGAAGAAGCCCCTCAAAAAAATAAAAATACCACAGAAGAAACCTCCCAGCTGTTTCTTTTTTCGGCCAAATCAAAGAATTCACTTCAAAACTACCTTTTGAAATTTAAGCAATTTCTAAAAAATGAAAAGGACATTGCGCTGGAGGAAGTAGCTTATACACTGCAGACAGGAAAAAAACAATTCGCTTACAGAGCGGCAATAAACGCTAAAAATAAAGAGGAATTAGCAAGACAGCTTGCTCTTTTAAACAATGAAGAAAAGACAAACAAAACCGACGAAAAGAAGAAAACGATAGTGGTTTTCTTTCCTCATATCAACGACAGCGATATTCGGTTTTATAGCAACCTTTATCAGGAAAATAGCGGTTTCAGGAGTAAAATGGATCAAAATATCGCACCACTGGAATTGGGTGCCTATGATCTTAAAAAGTGGATGAAGGAAACAGCGGCTACGGGCAAATCGGGAGATAAAACCCTTGCCAAAGTATTTGTGCTGTTATCCGGTTATACTTTAGCCAACCTATGGAAAGAATACGGGATACGTATCCAGTATACCGCAGGTGTTGGAACAGGAGAATATACTGCCGCCTGTGTTTCCGGAATATTGCAGATCAAAGAAGTAATTGAGATGATGCTGTACGATGAAAACGAATTAAGCCAACAGCCCGCTCAGATTGCTTTTGTACAGGCAGCCAAAGATATCGTTATAAAAGAAGGAACTTTGACTCCTGTAAAATATTGGGTAAAAGACAGAAACATAGAAATTAACGCACCGTTATCCTTTACGGATATTGTGCAGTACAACTCATCCGTTCTTTTGGAAATGAGTGCTAGTACAAAGCTGGCGCAGTTTTTAGATACCCTTCCAACTGAAAATTTTGAAGAAAAAAGCCGTATCTCGATTTCTTTAGCACCAACGGATCAAATCGTTACTGCAGACGATATCTTAAAAAATACATTAAAAAACCTTTGGCTTTCGGGAGAAAATATCGACTGGGAAAAAACCTATCATGACAATCATCCGGCAAAAACATCCCTGCCGGTTTATGAATTTGAGAAAAGCGACTATCCGCATGTGGTAAACCTAACAGCTGAAAGCTTTACTTTTTTTAATCAGAAAGAGGAAAAAATCGAAGTTGCTCTGAAAGTGAATATTCCACAGAAGAAAAAGGAAACCACATCAGAAATTGTGCATTCCGTGTTTGTGGAATTTCTGGGAGAAGATAAAGTAGATCCGGACAAAGACCTTTTCGAAATTGGTTGCGATTCCCTCAAAGGAATGTTAATCCTGAACAAAATTAAAAACGAACTGCAGGTCGAATTATCGCTGATGGATTTTATGGAACACAGCTCCGTAAGAGAACTAACCGAAACCATCGAAGCCATTGCCAGCAAACAATATCAGGAAGTAAAAACGATTACCATCTAGTCAGGCATTGCATAAAAGCACCCTTTAACCCTTTAGCCCCCTTCGTTCTGAGTCAAAAAACAGTCTTAGGACACCTTACTCTATTTATTTAAATCGAATTGATTATGAATACACTACAGTTCCTGAATTATTTAGCGGAAGAAAATATTAGCGTTCAATTAGCTGATGATAATCTGGCCATTTCGTATACAGCTGAAGAAATTTCAGAGGTCGTTTTACAGCAAATAAAAGTACGTAAAGCTGAAATTGTTGACTATTTAAAACAACAACAGCAGCAGGAAAACAAAACGGAAGCAAGCATACCTTTGGCACCGGCTGATCTTAACTATTATCCGCTGACTCCTTCTCAGACAAGATCATGGATTGTAAGCCATAACTGGGGCGACAACTATGCCTACAACATGTCTAAAAGTTTTCAGTTTGAAGGAGAATTGGACAGATCGGCACTTGAGAAAGCCAGTCAGAAATTGATTTCGAGACACGAAAGTCTTAGAACTGTTTTTGCCGAAAATGAAAGCGGTGAAATATGCCAATGGATTAAAAGCACCGAAGAACTAAATTTTAAAATCAGTCACATTGATTTCAGAGGTCAGGACACCTCCGAAGAAAGATTAGTCAAGTTCATGAAAGAGGAGAGGGGAATACCTTTTGAGTTACAAACCGGCCCTTTATTCAAATTTTACTTAATTCGTTTAGAGGCCGATAAATGGTTGTTTTACATCATCATCCACCATATCATTTGCGATAGCAGGTCGTTTAACATACTGATGCGGGATTTATTCTTTTTTTATAAAGCCGAAGTATTGCAGACCGAGGATTTCTTACCGGAGCTCAGAATTCAATATAAAGATGTGGCAGTATGGAAAAGCAAACGTTTTGAGACGATCGATTTAAGCAAAGAAAAAGCCTATTGGATCAACCAGCTGGGCGGAGAATTGCCTTTACTTCAGTTGCCGGAAGACTATGCGAGACCCGCAGTCAGAAACTCAGAAGTGGGGATGCTAAGACGTTTAATCGATGTCGAATCGGTAAAACCGTTTAAGGCCTATTGCCGAAACGAAGGCGGAACCTTGTTTACCGGATTGATGACTTTGTTTAATTTATTGTTTTACAAGTTTAGCGAACAGAAAGACATTATTCTTGGATTTCCGGTCTATGGCAGGGATTTTTCTGAACTGGAGGAGCAGATCGGTTTTTATGCCGATACTATAGCGTTGCGAACCCGTTTTGAAGGACATCATACGTTTAAGGAACTGTTTAATATTGTAAATACCAATGCCTTCAACGCCTACGAAAACAGAGAATATCCTTTTGAAGAAATCGTAAATCAGCTTCAGGTAGAAAGAGATCCGGGCAGAAATACCATATTTGATGTATTTGTGGTTTTGCAAAACTTTGACTCCCATTCGTTAGAACATGATTTTCTTCCGGGGGGATTAAAAGTGGCTGAATTTGCTGAGCTTAAGGAAGGTTACTCCGCCTATGATCTTACTTTTAATTTTGCGGAGTCAAAAGAAGGGAACCTTTTTTACGAAATCGAATACAACTCCCGAATCTATCGTGAAGAAACCATAAAACGCTTGGCCGATCATTTGGAGTATTTAATGACGAAAACCATCACCGACGATAGTGTTGCGATAAGCGTTCTGGAAAGTATCGATCCTGTTGAACATAAAAAAATTACCGCATGGAGCAGAAATGAATCAGGTACTGTTTTGGCAGAGGAATCGGCTGATGATAGTCGCGGGACGTTAGATTTCGGACTTTATTATTTTGGAAATACCGGAACCGAAGAAAACCAGTACGAAATACTAATGGTAGGAGCGGCTTATGCAGATCTGAATGGTTATAGCGCGATTTGGACACCCGAACGTCATTTTAATGATTTTGGCGGACCTTTTCCGAATCCAAGTGTTTTAGGAGCAGCATTAGCAGCAAGAACTAAAAATGTTGGTATCCGGTCAGGAAGTGTAGTGGCAGGACTTCATCATCCCATCAGAATAGCCGAAGAATGGTCGGTAGTCGATAATATTTCGGGAGGAAGAGCCGGTATTTGTTTTGCCTCGGGATGGAACGCGAATGACTTTGTCTTTTATCCTGAAAATTTTAAAGACAGAAAAAAGGTTTTAATCCAAACCATAGAAGATGTTCGTTCGCTTTGGAATGGGAATTCGGTAAATTTTAAGGGAATTGACGCTATCGAAAAATCTTTTAAAATATTGCCAAAGCCCGTGCGTAAAGATCTTCCTGTTTGGATTGCCTGCACAGCAAATGTAGAGACCTATCAAAAAGCAGGTGAAATAGGAGCCGGAATTTTAACCGGATTGTTGAATAGCGGCTTTGCAGATTTAGAAGAAAAAGTTGCGGTATACCGAAAGGCTTACCAACAGCATAACCATAAAAAAGGCGGTGATAGAGTGGTACTCATGTTACACACTTACCTGGATGAAACGGTAGAAGAAGCACAAGAAAAAGCAAGACCTTCTATGAAAAAATATTTGCTAAAGTCTCTTGAAATGAGCGGCAAAGATGTTTTAGAAAGCGGAAATGATCCTGTACTTAAAAGCATAACGGATCAATCCGTTGAAGAACTGTTAGATTTTTCGGTTACCAAATATTTTAAAGAAAGCAGCCTTATCGGGACTGTAGAAAGCAGTTTTCCAATACTCCATAAAGCGGTACAAGCCGGAGTTGATGAGATCGCATGTTTGATCGATTTTGGTATTGATAAAACCAGTGCCCTTGAAGGATTACCGCGAATTACGAAATTAAAAGATTCTTTTAATGCGCTAAAAAAACAGAGGAGCGAAACCCAAAACGAGGGGCAAAATAAAAATACAGAACCGTCGGTAGCAGCGCTTTTTAAAGAACAATCTCTTTTGCATCCTCATAAGACTGCCGTTTCCGATGGTACTACTTCACTATCCTATGAAGCGCTGTATCAAAAAGCAGAAAATCTGGCCCGATACTTACAATCAAAAGGAGCGGGCAAAGGCACGATCATACCATTGTGCATCAACCGTTCTGCCGATCAGGTAGTAGGTATTTTGGGGATTATGATGGCCGGAGCAGCTTTTTTGCCTATTGATTCTGCTTATCCAAAACAAAGAATTACCCGAATTATAGCCAAAGTAAACCCTGAATTGGTAGTGGCTCAAAAGGAAAATCTGCACCTCTTTTCTGCGGAAATAGAAAAAATCGATATCCATACAATTCCTGATGGCACAGAGAATAGTTTCGAAGCTGTAACTCTAAATCCAAATGATCTGGCTTATGTCATTTTTACTTCCGGATCAACAGGAGAGCCAAAAGGCGTAATGATCCATCACGGTTCATTTAGTAATGTAATGGTTTCATTAGTTCAAAAGCTGGCATTAGATGCTACAGCAAAATTTGTAGCGGTAACTCCTTTGATATTTGATATTTCACTATTGGAAATTTTTCTGCCGTTAACCGTTGGAGGACAGGTTGTAATGACCAACGAACAGGAGTCAAATGACATTTACCAGCTGAATGATTTTCTGAAAAAAAATACAGTAAGCCATATGCTTACCACGCCTACAAGATGGAAAATGCTTTTGGATACAGGCTGGAAAAATACAGAAAAGCTTGTGGTGCTGGCCGCAGGAGAAGATCTGGAGCAGCAGTTGAAAAATAAACTGGTACAGCTAAGCGGTACAGGAATCTGGAATCTTTATGGGCCAACAGAAACCGCAATCATTTCAAGTGTACAATTTCTGCAACAGGACGATCTTGTGAACATTGGAAAACCTATAGGCAAAACGGCATTGTATGTTTTGTCGGAAGAAAAAAGACTCATGCCCGAAGGTGCGGTTGGAGAGCTTTACATTGCAGGAAGCGGGCTTGCATCGGGTTATTTTAAAGATAAAATGCTTTCAGCGGCAGCGTTTGTTCCGAATACTATCGATCCTGAAATGGGGGCCTTGCTCTATAAAACAGGCGATTTAGTAAAATGGCTGCCAGACGGGACCTTAAAATATATAGGCCGAAAAAGCAGTCAGATCAAAATAAGAGGCTATCGTATTGATTTGAAAGAAATCGAAAATACAATAGAGCAGCATCCGGCAGTAAAAGAAGCTATAGTGTTATTGAACGCAGCTGAAAACGGAGAAAAAGAGCTTACCGGTTATCTTAAAAGTGATGAGGAAATAGACTTTACAACCCTAAGAGAATTTCTGAAAAGCGATTTACCCGACTACATGATTCCTGAAAATTTTATTCGCATAAAAGAAATTCCGGTAACGGTAAACGGTAAAGCGGATACCAAAAAATTACGTCTGCTTAAAAATGATAAAACAACTGTGCAAAGGACTTTTGTAGCTGCCAGAAATGAAACAGAAAGCACGCTTACTGAGATTTGGAAAGCGCTATTAAAGTTAGAAGAAATAAGCGTTAACGATAATTTCTTTTTTCTGGGAGGAAGCAGTTTAAAGCTGGCAAAAATGAAAAACGAGATTTACAAACAGTTCGGGGTAGCACCTACAGCTTTGACCTTATTACACAATCTTACCATAACCTCTTTTGCGGTTGAGATCGAAAAAATAGTAACGCAAACAGAGGAGCTTGACGAAGTGGAATACGAAAAATTCAACATTTAATACAGCCCTTTTTTCTAAAAATAAAAACCAATAACCTTTTAAAAAATTCAGAGATGATTGAAAAAATGATTTCACAACCGTCGTTTGATGTGGTAAATCCATTGTTGTTTGCTATGGGCGAAGATGTGATGGGATTTCTAAACGAAGTTCAGTTGCAATACCCTGACGCCATTTCGTTTGCTTCCGGAAGACCTGACGCTAACTATTTCAAGATCGATCAATTCTCTGAATGCCTGGATCATTTTGTAAAAAACAATGCACGGGAAAAAGGACTTTCCGAAAATATAGTGTTAGAAAATTTGGGGCAGTACAACCGAACTAAAGGCATCATCAATGAAGAAGTGGCAAAATACTTATCAGTTGATGAAGCGATAAAGGTAAACCCAGAAGATATCCTCATAACCGTAGGCGCACAAGAAGCAATTGCGATTGGAATTACAACCTTATGCAACCGCGAAAATGATGTGATTTTGGTCGAAGATCCGGCTTATATCGGGGTAACACATTTTGCTAAAATCAATGATTATGCGATTGATACCATTCCTGTTATATCCGATGAATCCTCCATACAGGCAATCGAAGAAAAGATACTGCACTATCAGGAAAAAGGCAAAAAAGTAAAAATTGTCTATGTCATCCCCGATTTTCAGAACCCTACAGGAAACAGCATGTCTTTAACCAACAGACATCGTCTTTTAGAGTTGGCCCGTTTGTATGATTTTGTGCTTTTCGAAGACAATGCCTATGGCGATTTTTATTATGAAAAGGATAAAATGCCCACCTTAAAATCATTGGATCAAAACAACAGTGTGATCTATTTGCGATCGCTTTCCAAAACCATATATCCTTCTTTACGTCTGTGTTTAATGGTGGTCACACAAAAAATGAAAATAAACGAAAAAAACATAGCCTTGAGCGATTTAATGGCCAAAACAAAAGGATATGTCACTGTAAACACCCCATCGATCATGCAGGCCATGTTTGGCGGTTTGTTACTGAAAAATGAATTTTCGCTTGAAACTTTAAATACAGAAAAGAGAGCTGCCATGAAAGAAAAAAGGAACCAGCTTTTAGAAAGTCTGAATCATTTTTTTAATAAGGAAACCCATTTTTGGGCCGAAAATATAAGTTGGAATCTGCCAGCTGGCGGTTTCTTCCTCATCCTTAAAGTGCCTTTCAGGGTAACAAAGCAAGACGTTATTGCCTGTGCAGAAACGAATAAAGTCATTTTTACCCCCATGTCTTTTTTCTACATGAACCAGGGAGGCGAAAACGAATTGCGACTGGCTTTTAGTAATGTCACCCGGGAAGAAATAAAAAACGGAATTGAAAGATTGTCTGAGTTTATCAAATCAAAAGTAACTAACCAATAAAAAACTATAAAAATGGAAAACAACAATGAAATTATCGTATCTGATTTTTTTAATATGGAGTATGATTTTGTCGAGTATTACGTAGGTATGGCCAAGATGGTCGTATTCTGGCACGTGAAAGCATTAGGTTTTGAAGTTATCGCTTATGCCGGGCCGGAAACGGGTGTTTTAGACAGATGTTCGTACTATATCGTTAAAAATGATATCAAACTGGTGATCACTTCAGCATCACAACCCAGCTCTTACAAAATAGTTTCGTTTGTTGACCTTCATGGAAACGGCATCAAGCGAATGGCCATAAACGTTGATAATGTGAAGGACTTTTTTGCAAGAGCCATGAAAAACGGAGCAATACCGGTAGAGCACCCGCATTTAACATCGGATGAAAATGGTTTTGTAGAACAGGCGTCCTTAAAAATGTTTGATGACAACGAAATTGTATTGGTCAACTATGACAATTACAACGGAGATTTTCTTCCGGGATATAAAAACGTACAGAGCGAATGGAATTTTGAAGGAGAAGATACCGGTTTGCAAAAAATTGACCATGTGGCCTGTGCTTTAAGACTTAACGAGATCAATTTATGGGAAAAGTATTTTAACAACATCTTCCTTTCGAAAACGGTGGTTGAATTTGACGAAAGAAAAGTGAAAGGCGAAAAGAAAATCGGGATGTTATTGAAAGTGCTTCAATCCGGTAATAAAAGCATCAATAACGTTTTGGTTGAACCGGAACATGGGGTAAAAAACCAGGTACAATTGTTTATAGATCAAAACTACGGAACAGGAATACAACACATCGCTTTTGAATCCAACAACATCATTAAATCGGTGAAAGCACTGAGAGAGTCTGGTGTGAAATTTACCAGATACCCGGATTCTTACTATGAGAAACTAGCGGCAAAATATCCTGAATTGGATGTAGAACCTTTAAAAAAGCACGGGATCTTATGTGATGTTTTAGAAGGAGCCTTACTCTTCCAGATCTTCACCACTCCTATAGGCGACAGAGCTACGTTTTTTTATGAAATCGTACAAAGAGTTAATGATTATCAGGGATTTGGTTTAGACAACATTTATGCGCTGTTTGAAGCTATGGAAGAAGAATTAACGCTTTCAAATAAAATATAATCCCGATGACAGGTTGCCAAACAGATATTATAAATGCTATAATTCAGATAGTGGGGCGTGAGTATGTACTCACCAATGCTGAACTATTATACAATTATTCCAGAGACTGTACTTCTGATGAAGAGAAAATACCTTCGGCAGTAATCCTGCCGAAAGATGAAAAAGAGATTTCAAAAATCCTTAAAATCTGTAATGAAACAAAGACCAGTATCACCGTGAGAGGCGGTGGTACAGGAGTTAGCAGAGGAGCATTATCTGAAACGAATGGTCTGATACTTTCGCTGGAACGCTTAAATAAAATCATCGAAATCAATAAAATAGACAGGACTGTTACAGCAGAATCAGGAGTCATCACTCAGGATTTGCGTACTGCGGTGTTAAACGAAGGTTTGAATTTTCCGCAAAACATCAGTAGTGCCAATGCCTGTTTTATTGGCGGAAACATAGCCGTATCCAGTGGCAGCCCAAAATCATTGAAATACGGTACTACTAAAGATTATGTAATCAATCTGGAAATTGTTTTGCCCGACGGAACTATTATCTGGACAGGAAAAAATGTAACTAAAAACGCAACCGGTTATAACCTGACCCAACTGTTTACCGGAAGCGAAGGAACGCTGGGGATCATTACCAAAGTAGTCTTAAAATTAGTCCCACCTGCAAAAGAACTGCTTTTGATGATTCCTTTTTCTAAAATAGAAAAGCTGTTTGAATGCGTACAGCAATTTTTTGCAAAAGGATATGAGGCTTCAAGTATCGAATTTATTGACCAGACCGGAGTAAAACTGGCTTCGGAATTTCTTGATAAAAAGCAGTGGAATCACGAGACCACTAAAGGCCTTTTATGGATCGAACTGGAAGGAACTGCTTCCGATAAACTAATGGAACAAGCCATTCAGATTAGCGAATTTATCGGAGAGTATACCCAGGAAGAAATCAGTATGGCAGATACCCAAAATGGCGTGAAAGCCCTATGGGAAATGCGCTCTAAAGTGGGAGAAGCCGTCATACATCATGTGTTTTTTAGAGATATAGACATCGTGGTACCGCGTTCTAAGATTGATGAAATGTACCGTTCAATTGCAGGAATTGCAAAAAAGTATGATTTCGAATACACCGTTTTTGGACATGTAGGCAATGGAAATTTTCATGTAAATATTTTTCAGGACAAACAAACCGATAAAAAAGAGTGGGAAGATCAGCTGGCAATTTGGGTGAAAGCCATTTTCTTAAAAGCGCTGGAACTGGGAGGCACAATATCAGGAGAGCACGGCATAGGTAAAATTAATCTTCCCTATTTAGAAGAAGCCATGTCGCACCACCATATCACTATCATGAAGGACATCAAGGCATTATTTGATAAAAACAGTATCATTAATTAAGCTGTTGGGAATGAGATAATGAGGGAATTAGATAATGAGGAAATGAGGAAATGAGATAATGTGAAATGTGAAATGTGAAACGCATTAGCTCAATACAGAAAAACTATGTTTCTATGTATTTAACAATCGCCACAGTAAAAAAAATCTGCCACCCGAGCGATAGCGAATTGGCGAAGCAAATCTGCACAATCTGCGAGAGAAAAAAATACCACCAATAGATTAATAAAATTCAATCCACACCTAACCAATATCAATCATACGCAATACAAATTAGTTTAAACCAAAAAACATAATTATGGGCTACGAATTATTTACAAAGCTGAAAAAACTTAAAGTTACCGTAAAAGTAATCAACAATAATCTTGATGTTAAAGCTCCCAAAGGGGTTTTAAATGAAGCACTATTAAATGAAATTAAATCAAAAAAGGAAGAATTAATTGAGCTGGTTAATAAATATGCAAAAGATCAGGATCATGAAAACAATTCTATTCCCGCTGCGCCAAAGAGTGAACATTACCCGTTATCTTCTTCTCAGCTCAGGCTGTGGGTGCTAAGCCAGATTGATAAAGCAAATTTCTCTTATAATATTCCCGGGATTCAGGTTATTGATGAAGCATTGGATGCTGTTGCTTTTATGTTGGCTATTCGTGATTTGATCCATCGTCACGAGGTTTTAAGAACCGTTTTCAAGGCTGTAGAAGAGGAAGAAGTCCGACAGTTTGTAATCGCTCCCGAAGATTTTGAATTCCCTTTTCAGCAAATCGACGTCGATAGTGATGAGGATAAACTAAATGAAATACTGATTGGGGTAAACAACACCATTTTTGATCTTGAAAAAGGACCGTTATTCAAAGGAGTTCTTATAAAAATTACCGACACCAAATTTGTATTTGCCTACAACATGCACCATATCATCAGCGATGGCTGGTCTATTGGGATCATGATTAAGGAACTGCTTAAAAACTATGACGCCAGAAGAAAGGGTGAAACAGCTTTGAGCACCCCTTTACAAATTCAGTATAAAGATTACGCTGTATGGCAGCAAAAACAATTAGCAGCTGAGGTTTTCAATAAAGAAAAAAACTACTGGCTGACAAACCTTGAAGGCGATCTGCCTGTTCTTTCTCATTTCGGAGACCGTCCGCGTCCTGCTATTATGAGTTATAACGGAAATGTCATCCAACAGGATATACCGGCTGCTTTATACCAAAAATTAAAATCCTTTTGTAAAGAAGGAGAGGGAACTTTGTTTACAGGTTGTCTCAGTTTGATCAATGTACTATTGCATAAATACACCGCACAAGAGGATTTTATCGTGGGAAGTCCGGTATCGGGCAGAACACACAAAGATATGGCCGACCAGATTGGGTTTTATGTAAACACTCTGGCACTTAGAACGCAGTTTGGGCCAACGAATTCTTTTGAAGAAATTTTTCAGAAAAATAAAAGCGTAACATTAAACGCAATTGAAAATCAGAATTACCCTTTTGATGAATTAGTGAATCACCTGAACCTGAAGAGAGACCTTAGCCGCAGCGCGTTATTTGATGTGATGATTGACATTCAGAATGAATATCAGAACGAAGAGGAGAATGCAGCATTGTCGTATAATGATTTGCTAAACGGAGGAGTGAGTAAATACGATTTAACCTTCACCTTTATAGAAAAAGCAGGAGCATTAACGGTTGAATTAGAATATAATACCGATATTTTTACCGGAGCAACAGCTTTGGAATTCCTAAAAGATTTAGAAAACACATTGGCAGTAGTGGTTCAGAATCCTGCTGAAGAAATTGGCTTTCTTCCATTGGAAGTGAGCAGAAAAGCAGCACCTTCTAAAGTACAATCCCCTGAAGTAACGATTTCAGATGAGGAGATTATCTACACCTATCCTTCAACTCCGCTTGAAAAAGCATTAGCCGGATTATGGGAAGAGGTTTTAGGAATCTCACACATCAGCATGGAAGACAATTTCTTCGATTTGGGCGGACATAGCTTAAAAGCTTCCAAACTCATTAGTAAAATCCATAAAGAATTCCGTGTAAAACTCCAGCTAAAAGACCTGTTTATTCACACCAGTTTAGCGGGGCAATACGAGCTGATTGCCAAAGAACAACAGGTGGATTATAACGAAATTCCGGTACTGGAGAAACAAAATGGTTACCCGCTTTCAGTAATGCAGCGTCGTTTGTGGATCTTGAGCCAGCAGCAGGAGGCTAATATTGCCTACAACATGTCAGGAGCTTATGTTTTTGAAGGAGAACTTAATATAAATGCGTTAGAAACTGCGTTTTTGCAGTTAATCGAACGTCATGAAATTTTACGTACCAGTTTTAAAGAAAACGATCAAAAAGAAGTACTGCAGTATGTGATCGCACCCGAAGATACCTTTTTTACGATTAAAAATATAGACCTGAGCAACACAGACGAATCGGCACTCGAAAAACACCTGTTTGAAGACTTATCGGCTCCTTTTGATTTGTCTGCAGGGACATTGTTAAAAGCCAGTATTTACAAACAAGCCGAAAAACGCTGGGTATTTAGCACCGTAATCCACCACATCATTAGCGATGCCTGGTCGATTGAAATAATTGTAAAGGAGTTGTTACAGCTCTACAACAGCCTTGTAACCGGAGTTCCGTCAGCATTAAGCTCACTGCCGATTCAATACAAAGACTATTCGTCCTGGCAGCTTACAGAGCTTAGTGGTTTCAGATTGGAACTGCATAAAGCCTATTGGCTGGACCAGTTTAAAGGCGATTTACCCACTTTAGATTTATCAGGAGGAAAACAGCGTCCGTTTATAAAAACATACAACGGGGGAGTACACCATACCTTAATTTCTGAAACGCTGACAAACAAATTTAAGGAACTTCTGAAAACACAGGAAGCCACTTTATTTATGGGATTGTTAAGTGCCGTTAATGTTTTATTTTACCACTACACCCATCAGGAAGACATTGTAATAGGAAGTCCTATTGCGGGCAGAGACCACGCCGATTTAGAAAATCAAATTGGGTTTTACGTGAACACATTAGCCCTAAGAACGAATTTTTCGAAAGAAGACAGTTTTAATGATATTGTATCCAACGTAAAAAAAGTGGTTCTCGGAGCGCACGAGCATCAGCTGTATCCTTTTGATGACTTGGTTTCGTCCTTAAATATTCCGAGGGATATGAGCCGTAATCCGTTGTTTGATGTGCAGGTTATTGTTCAAAACCAACAAGGATCTGGTTCCAAAGGGATGGAGAATTTATCGGTAAACGAATATCAGGGAAAATTACCGGATTCGAGTGTATTCGATTTGGTTTTTAACTTTACAGAAGCACCTCAGGGCTTAGCCACCAGCATTATTTACAACAGTGATGTATTTGATTCTGAAAGAATAGAACAATTCGGAAATCATCTGGAACAGTTATTAACAGCGGTACTAGAAAATACCGAACTGCCGATACTGGAATTAAAATGGTTATTAAAAGAAGAACAGCAGCATTTACTTCAATTTAATGCAGAAACTTTTAGCTATGACCAATCGAAGACCGTTATAGAAATGATAAAAGAGCAGACAGAAAAAAATCCCGAAGCCATAGCAATATCTTTTGAAGGAAAACAATTAAGTTATCATGAACTGAATGAGCGTTCCAATCAGCTGGCCCATTTTTTACTGGAAGAATACCAACTGCAGCCAAATGATTTTGTTGGAATTATGCTCGATCGTTCCGAATCTGTATTCATTGGAATTTTAGCAATATTAAAAGCAGGAGCCGCTTACGTGCCTATAGATCCTGATTACCCGGTTTCCCGCAAAGAATACATCCTCAAAGACACCAATGTAAAAGTATTGCTCACCCAATCCGATTATTTATTTGACCTGTCCTATTATGAGGGGGGAATATTTGCAATGGATGTACAGCTGGACAGCTTAACCAATCCGGTAACGACTCCTGAAACAACCGTTTTGCCGGAGCATTTGGCTTATATCATTTACACTTCGGGCTCTACAGGAAATCCAAAAGGAGTTATGGTAACACACGGCAACTTGCAGCATTCGTTAGCTCCAAGAAGCAACACCTATTCGCCAATAAAAAGCTTCTTATTACTGTCCTCTGTTGCGTTTGACAGTTCAGTAGCGGGAATCTTCAGCACATTGACCACCGGAGGTACATTGTGTATCACGAGTACTTCGGACATTGCCAATGTAAATTTCATCGCCGACCTTATAGCAACCGAAAAAGTAAGCCATTTATTGACGGTACCTTCTTACTATAAATTGTTACTGAAAGCCTTGTCAGACAAAGAAGCTGCCTTAGAACAGGTTACTGTAGCCGGCGAAACCTGCCCGATAAGTTTGATCGAAGAGCATTTTAACAGCACTATAGGAAAATCGGGTTGTGATTTGTTTAACGAGTACGGTCCAACGGAATGCTCGGTTTGGAGTAGTGTTCACAAATATGAAGAAGGAAAACCGGTAACAGCGACGATCGGAAAACCAATTGCCAACACTCAGATTTATATTTTAAACGAAAAAGAAGAATTGGTACCGCTTGGTGTCATAGGCGAATTACACATTGGAGGGAATGGAGTTACCAAAGGATATTTAAATAATCCGGAACTGACTCAGCAAAAATTTGTAAAAGATCCTTTTAACCCAGCTGGTTTGATGTATAAAACAGGCGATTTAGGCAGATGGAATTCAGCTGGAGAGATCGAATTTTTAGGTCGAAAAGACAATCAGGTAAAAGTAAGAGGATACCGTATCGAACTGGGCGAAATACAATATGCTGTTGAACAGTACCCACTTGTAGAAGCCGCAGTTATTTTGACAAAAGAAAATAAAGCAGGTGATAACGAACTGTATGCTTATTTGTTAGCCGATGAAACGGTAAACCTTTCAGACCTCAAACATTATTTAAAAAATATAGTACCGGCTTATGCTGTACCGGCCCATTTTATTACGGTTGCTGCATTTCCACAAACGCCAAACGGAAAAATAGACACTAAGGCTTTACTCGAAATTGGAGATGCCGAAAGCAGAATCGGAGAAGAATATGTAGCGCCGCAAACCGAACTGGAGATCACATTAGTAAACATTTGGGAAACTGTTCTGGACAAAAAGAAAATAGGCGTAAAAGATCGCTTTTTTGATTTAGGAGGCGACTCGATCAAAGTACTAAAAATTGTCAATGGCATTTACAACGAAATGCAATTAGAAATTACCATTTCCGACGTTTATACTAACGATTGTATCGCTCAGTTATCGGATTTCATTACAAACAACAGAACATCAATTACTGTAACAAAAGCAGCAGTTGCAGGAGTAAAAGATCAGGCCAGACAATCGATGGATTGGATCAGAAACAGCGTTTTAGAATCTTTAAACGAAAACGAGGCGGATAAAGTAGAAGACGTTTACCCGATGAGTGATATTCAGAAGGGAATGATCTACGAATCGTTGAAATACGAAGGAGCAAGTGTGTATCACGATCAAATGATTAACTCCAGACAATTTCAGGATTTTGACATTACGGTTTTCAGACAGGCGATGCAATTGATGACCGAAAAGCATGAAATTCTTAGAACGGCATTTAATTTACACGATTACGATCAGGAAGTTCAAATCGTATACAAACAGGTTGAACTGCCTGTTTTTTATCAGCATTTGTCGCATTTGGGATCTTTAAAAGAACAGGAAAAAGTCATTGCAGACTTCCTTCAGTCAGAATTGCTGAACCCATTTGATGTAACCCGGGCACCACTGTTTAGAATGGCTGCTTTTAATATAGGCAACGATACCATTGTGTTTGTTTCGCAATGTCATCACGCCATTATAGACGGCTGGAGCGATTCGTTATTATTGACCGAGATCAATAATGTGTACCTTAAATTAATCGATACCCCTTCGTTTAAACCGGCTAAACTAAGATCGAGCCACAAAGATTATATACTGTATCAGCTGGAAGACAAACGAAAAGAAGAGATTGCCGCATTTTGGTCGAATGAATTAAACGACTATAACAGGGTGAACTTATTTACCGATAAAGAAGTAGAAGATTTTAAACTGTTTGGTTTTGAGAAAGAAACGTTATCAAAGATCGACGCTTTAAAAACAGCCTATGGTATTCGATTAAAAGAGCTGGCTCTGAGCGCTTTAATTTACACCATAAAACTATACACCTACGGCAATGATATCACCATCGGTTTAGTCGTAAACACCAGACCCGCTCTGCCGGATTCCGATGAAATGTTAGGCTGTTTCCTAAACACAATACCTTTCAGACTGGAAGTAGACAGAACCCTAAGCGGCGAAAATTTATTGCTCTTAGTAAAGCAAAAACTTGTTGAGGTAAGTAATTATTCGGACATGAGTTTGGCCAATATCGCTGCGGTGAACAATGAAATTAAAGGAACAAACAATCCATTCTTTGATATCATCTTCAATTATGTCGACTTTTACTCTTATGATGCTTTAGAAGAACAGCTAAAGGAGCAAAAAGCATCAAATTTAGGCAATCAGGAATTGGTATTAAACGGAAAAGGAGCGACCAATACGTATCTTGATTTTACCGTTAACAATACCAATAATGCGGCCTTATTTGATTTTGCCCAAACCAGAGAACTGATCAATAAAATTGAACTGACTGAAATCGAGTCGGTTTACAAAAAAGTTTTCAAACACCTTGTGGAGCATCCGGAAGCTTCTTTAAAAGAACTGGATCATTTATCCAACACGGAAAAAGAAATCTATTTAACTCAAAACGAGGGCAAAGCAATAGCGGAAAACAACAAGCAAACCGTATTAGAATTGTTTGCCGAACAGGTAGCGCTAAATCCTGATTATCCGGCATTGCACCATAATGGTCTAAATATTAGTTATGCAGAACTCGATCAAAAGTCGAATCAGTTAGGGCACTATCTAAGAAAACAAGGTATTGGCAATGAAGATTTTGTAGCCATATTAATTGATCGTTCTGTCGAAATGCTCATTTCAATTTTTGGGATCATAAAAGCCGGGGCAGCCTACGTTCCTTTAGACGAGGGCTATCCACAGCAAAGAATCGATTTTATTTTAAAAGATACAGCCGCCAAAGCCCTGCTTTCCAAACAGGCTGTTTTAGAAAATTTTTCGCAGGAATCTTTTCCAAAAACCATAGTAATGGATAAAGAATGGGACAGCATTGCCGAAGAAAGTACAGCGAAAACCGACGCCATTCTTACGCCAAACTCTTTAATATACAGTATTTACACCTCGGGAACAACCGGAAATCCAAAAGGCGTTTTTATCGAACATAAAGGAGTGGTCAATCTTGCAAAATCATTAATCAAAAGATATAACATACAGAAAGAGGAGAAAATTTTAGCTTTTTCCAATTATGTCTTTGATGCTTCGGTAGAACAAATTTTTGTGGCATTGGCAAGTGGAGCCACTTTGGTGTTATGTGATAAAGAAGACCTGTTGGACAATGAAAAATTTGCAGAGCTTTTGATACAAAAAGAAATTACCCATATCGATGTAACACCAACGTATCTGGAGAATGTAATCCCTAACAAGTACCATTTAAACAGAGTTGTGGTTGGAGGTGAAGAATGTTCCATAAACCTAGCCAGAAAATGGGCCGCTCACACTGACTTCTACAACTCTTATGGGCCTACCGAAACCACCGTGTCTTCGACCATTTACGCTTATGACAAAGAGAACGATAAAGAGCTGAATCGTCTGCCAATCGGAAGTCCGATCGAAAATACAGCTATTTACATTTTAGACAGCGCCTCACAGTTAGTAAAAACAGGAGTTGTTGGCGAAATGTTTATCGGAGGAATAGGCGTTTCGAGAGGATACATCAATCAGGAAACACTAACCAAAGAACGTTTTGTTCCTAATCCTTTTGCAAAAGAGGAGACTTTATACAAGACGGGTGATCTATGCTGCTGGCTGCCGGACGGTAACATTCAGTTTTTTGGCAGAGCCGACGATCAGGTAAAAATTAGAGGTTACCGAATTGAATTAGGCGAAATTGAAAATGCATTTCTTCAGCAAAAAATAACTACTTCGGTTGCGGTACTGGCGAAAACAAACAAATTAGGAGAAAAAGAAGTCGTGGCTTATCTGGTTCCGGACGAACATTTTGACGTAAGAAACATCAGAATCAAACTAAAAAGCGTTTTGCCTTACTTCATGATCCCGTCGTATTTTGTTCCTGTAGAAGAAATTCCGCTAACAAAAAGCAGAAAAGTAGATCGGAACAAATTGTTAGCCATAGAAATACACAAAACGGATGTTCTCAGATCGCTTGTTGCTCCGGAAAACGAAACCGAAAACACAATCCTTCAGATCTGGCAGGACATTTTAGAAAAAAAGGAAATCAGTGTGCTGGACAACTTTTTTGAAATTGGCGGATATAGCCTCAAAGCGATTAAGCTACAGTCGATGTTAAGAAGAAAACTAGGGTTGGAAATTTCGATCAAGGACCTTTACAATGCGCCAACCATCAGAGAACTGGCTCAGGGTAAAAAAACAGCATCATCTGCATTGATCGATTTACACGTGGGCAATCATGCAAACACCATTTATTTTATACCGCCAATTCTGGGTAACTCTATTTTATATCACCCTTTGGCAAAAGCACTAAGCAGCCATTTTAACTCAATTGGACTGCAATACAAAGGCTTGGAACCTCAGGAAAAACTTTGCCAGTCTATCGAAGAAATGGCCGGCTATTTCAGCGAAGAGATTAAAAAACGTCAGAGCAATCAGCCGTTTGTGATTCTGGGGTATTCAATGGGTGCCGCAATTGCCTTTGAAGTAGTCAAAGAACTCGAAAAGCAGTACGATGCCATCGAATTAGTTTTGGTAGACAGACCCATTTCGATCATCGGACTCCAGGACAACGAGGAAGATATTGATGCACAGGCCGATTGGCTGCTTAAGGAATATCAGAAGATTACAGGCTTGAGCACAGACCAGAAAGCGGGTGTTTTATCTTTTCTGAAAAACAATTTGCTTCTTGACAATCAATACAGCCTTCAGGGAAAAATTTCGAGTACGATACATGTCCTAGAATCGGGTGAAAACGAATTGAGAAGTAACATGCACAACTGGAAAGAGTATACAACTGGCGAATTAACGCATCATTACCTGTCGGGTACACACTGGGAAGCCTTTAGCGAGAAAAATTTTGACAAGTATGTTGAAATCTTCAAAAATAGCATTCAGAAAACAAGCATAGAAACCAACTAAAAATCGTAAAACTAATTAACTTTTATAATGGAAAACACTGAAAAATATTACTTTAAACCAAATGTAATTATTGGACCACTGGTAGATAAATGGTACGCATGGACACACTTAATATCGCCTGCAACAGCCGCAATGAATATTGTTGAAAGACATTTAAAAATTATGAATTCCTATATTCAGGCCCCTGCGATTCATGAGGCTGCTGTAAAAAATCCGAAAATGCTGGGAGGTCCTTTTATGGATTATGAAACCAGAAGAGTAGAGGAAGTAAAGGAACTAAAAGCTGAAATTCTTAATAAACAGGCCAACGCCATACAATTATCAGACGCGATAAAAGAATTGGACCAACTTCTTAAAGCAAAAGCAAAAGGAGCTTCTTTGGAGCCTTTGTACAAAGAAGTTCCGGAAATATTAAAAGGATATGTAGAATTGGTTTACGATTTAAACAACCACCCTTCGTATCGCTTTTTCGAATCTTTATTGTACAACAGTCCTTTTTATTCCAAACAGTCGCAATCCATTTCCTTATGGGAAACACTAAACGATGAACGTCCTTTTTGTTTGAGCACACCACAGTTAGAAGAGCCACATGTATTACAGTTGGATATTCCGTTTGACCATAAAGGAATTGATACGTTAAGCAGAATGAAAAGAAATCCGGGATCTATAGAAGCCGTTGCAGAAGAACTGGGTGTTAAGGAAGAGCAAATGGAGCTGTTTAAAACTTTCTTTACTAAAAAAGAACATCCTGCCTATCAGAAATATACGGGTGACAAAGCCAGAATGCGTTATCTGGGACATGCCTGTATTTTGATCGAGACCAAAGATGTGAGTATCCTTGTAGACCCTTTGATTAGTTATTACGGATATGAATCGACCGTAGAACATTTTTCAGATATTGACTTACCGGACGTAATCGATTATGTATTGATTACACACAATCACCAGGATCATATCGTATTGGAAACGCTGTTGCCGTTGAGACATAAAATTAAAAACCTGATCGTACCGGTAACAACCAGCGGAGCACTTCAGGACCCTAGTATCAAATTGGCGTTTCAAAGTATCGGATTTAAAAACGTCATCGAAATTGACGAACTGGAAGAGATAAAATTTGAAAATTGTACCATTACCGGGCTTCCGTTTACTGGAGAACATAGCGATCTTAACATCAGAGCCAAATCATGTTTCCATGTGGCTATAAACGAGCTGAGCTTTTTGTTTGTTGCCGATTCAAGAGTAATGGAACCGAGATTATACGAACACATTCACAGAGTTAAAGGCGATGTCGATGTCTTGTTTTTAGGAATGGAGTGCGCCGGTGCGCCTTTAAGCTGGCTTTACGGCTGCTTAATGACAGAACCGATTAACAGAGAAGACGATCAATCGAGACGTTTGGCAGGCTGTGATAGTGATAGAGGGTTATCGTTGGTAGACATTTTTAATCCAAAAGAAGCTTATGTATACGCAATGGGAATGGAGCCATGGCTGGAATTTATAAGCAGTATCAAATACACCGAAGAATCGCTGGCCATTATAGAATCCAACCGATTAATAAACCACTGTGCCGAAAAAGGAATCGTCGCGGAACGTTTATTTGGAGAAAAAGAATTGTTATACGATTACGAGTTAAAAAAAGAATTGGTAATTAATTAATTTTAAGTAAATTTCTGACATCTTAACGGAGCTAAAAACCTTCTTTTGATTTTTTAAAAGAAGGTTCTGACCAAAACCAAATAACCAAATGAAAAAAAAGCAACTATTCTTACTGCACTTTGCCGGTGGTAGCATATACTCCTTTGAATTTCTGAAGTCAGCTTACACCGATTTTGAAATGATACCGGTAGAGCTTCCCGGCAGAGGAAAAAGAATCAAAGAAAAATTACTCACTTCTTATAAGGAGGCCATTCAGGATATCTTTTCGCAAATAACAGCGCAGCTTAATGGCAATCCATTTATCATTTACGGGCACAGTTTAGGTTCCTCTTTAGGTTTGGGGGTAACCGATTTATTGGAGAAAAACAACACTCCGCCCCAATGCCTTATTGTAAGCGGCAACGCCGGACCCGGAATCACAAGCGACAACGACCGATCTGATCTGGATCGGGATGATTTCGTCAATATGCTTACCGAATTGGGAGGATTATCGGATGAATTACTACAAAGTAAAGAGCTATTAGATTTTGTATTACCGATACTTAGAGCCGATTTTAAAATAGTAGAACAAGATTTTTTTATTGAAAATACGGTCGTAAAATCTCCGATAGTAGCCATAATGGGGAACTCAGAAAAATACGTAGACCGAATCAACAATTGGAAAAAACATACCGCTTCCGGATTTAATTCCTACGTACTCAAAGGAAACCATTTTTTCATACTCAATAATGGCGATAATTTGATTAAGATTTTTGAAACCAGTTTTGATGAATGTGCGAGTCTGAACTATCAGTAAGGTTTTCAGGTGTTCAAATAATCGCCACAGATTAAAAGATTAAAAAATCTGCAAGATCTGCTAAATCTGCGGGAGAAAAATTTAAGACATAGAAATATTGATTTTAAGAAGTAGAAAGTGATATGTAGACTGTGAGATGTGAAAAGTATATCAAAAAGGACTATGTTTTTTACATTACGCTTTGTGTTTTATTAAAAGTGAAACGCCTTAATTTCAGCCAGAAAAACTATGTTTCTATGTGTTTAACAACTGCCACAGATTAAAAGATTGAAAATTAAAAAATCTGCAAGATCTGCTAACCCGAGCGATAGCGAACAGGCGAAGCAATCTGCGGAAGAAAAAAAAACACAAAGAACTGCTAACAACCTCAACCATTTAAAAACTAAAAATTATGAAAACAACCAAAACGCTAATTGCCGCTATCCTCATATTATTCATCTCCGCTAGCTGCATTGCACAAAATAAGAAAAAAGAACAGGTGGAAAATCAACTTACGATCACAGGTATTACCGGACAATCCATAAAAGAATCAGCTGACGTAAACAATGTTGAAAAACTCATCGAAGAAATCAGCAACCAAATTGTAAAAGAAAAACTGGCAACCAAAAGCACTGGCAAGTTATCGTATTTACTCAATGACAAAGAGTTTATCATAAACGGTGTGAAACAAGAGTCGGCAGTACAATTGAGGTATAAAAATAAATACATAGGGAAGAACACGAAGTGGAACATCTGCAAAAACTACAAAGCAAAATAAGCAGAGTCTTTACGCCTTATCAGCGAGCGGTTCCTGTTTTAGCATACTCCTTGATTTTAGAATGGACTATCGCTTCAATACGTTCAAAGACTGTAGATCTTTTCTATTCCATAAAAATTATCAATCAAAAAAAGAGCTTGAGACTACTTGATGTCATTCTCACAGTTAATCTTATAAAATACATTTAAAAAAGAATGAAATACAATTATATGCATATAAATTATATCGGTTTGCTGTGTGTGTTTATTTTTCTATGCAATTCGACATACGGACAAAATTCAAAAACACCAGATAATTCGATATACAAGCAAGTTTCAACTTCATCAATTTCAGGAACTGTAATCGATGCTGAAAACAAAGAGCCTGTCATTTTTGCAACAATTCTTTTGCTGAATGAGGAACAGGAAACCTTAATAAAAAGTGAATTGTCTGAAAACAAAGGAGAGTTTAATTTTATAAATCTGAAGAACGGGAAATACAGAATTAAAATTGTTCATGACGACTACAAGACTTTTAAAAGTGAAATTATTACGATAAAAGAAGACAACAAAAAACAACTTTTGCCTATAGAATTGCTTAAGACCATAAAAAAAGAGAATTTAAAAGAAGTTGTAATCGTTAAAAAGAAAAAGTTCATTGAGACTAAAATCGACCGTACTATTTTAAATGTAGACGCTTTAGAATCAAACAGTGGAATTACGGCTTTAGAATTGTTAAAGAAAGCACCCGGAACCAGTATAAGCGAGCAGGGAGTGGTAAGTTTGAATGGAAAAGCAAATACTACGATTTTTATCGACGACCGTCCAACGTACCTTTCAGGAGCACAACTTGAAAGTTATTTAAGCGGACTGGCTTCAGACAACATCGACAAAATTGAAATAATGACCAACCCGCCTGCCAAATATGAAGCAGCAGGAAATGGGGGAGTGATCAACATCAAACTAAAAAAGAGCAAAAAAGAAGGAGAAAACGGAAGCGTAGTAGTGGGACTGAGACAGCATAAATTTACCGAGTACAACACCACCTTTGATTTGAATAAGAAAAAAGAGAAGTACAACCTTTTTTTAAGTGGAAACATTGGTTACAAAAAACGGTTTCAGAATCTCTTCATCAATAGAAATTTTACAGAAACAGGTAGTTACAGCAGACAGGAAACCAATAATGTAGGAGATGCTATAGTGACCAACCTCAGATTTGGTGCAGATTACAATCTTTCAAAAAATACTGTTATTGGATTCTCCACAGATAGTCAGATCTGGAATGGAAATGATATCGACGATGGCCGAAATTATCTCTACAACAAAACCCAGGCCATGGATTCAATTGTAAAAACACTAGGAGACTCTGACAGTAAATCGGTAAACAGTGCCACAAATTTAAACATCACACATAAGCTGAATGAAAAGAGTGATGTTAGTGCTAATTTCGATTATTTACTATACGATTCTTTTCCCTATCAGGAATTTAGAAATTCGATAGTATTTTCGGATGCAAGTAAAAATTATTCCGATATGCTCGTAGGAGGAGCGGCTTCTAAGGTTAACATTTATGCAGGAAAGGCAGATTATTCGAATCAACTGACTAAGAAAACAAATTTACAGACCGGATTTAAATACAGTAACATCAGAACCAATAATGAAAGTAAATATTTTGATATCGTAAACGGTAATACGACTCCAAACTTAAATCAGAACAATAAATTTTTGTACGACGAAAAGATAACCGCTTTATACGCGAGTTCCAACACCAATTTTGACAGACTCTCGATGCAGTTAGGACTTCGATATGAAAGTGTGAAAATTGTGGGTGATCAGTTAGGAAACGAGATAAAGCCCAGAATGAAAACCAAAACCAGCTATGATAATTTTTTCCCGACTGTCTATCTGTCTTATAAACTGGATTCTTTAGCGAATAATACCATAGGAATCAATTACGGAAAAAGAATCGACAGACCGTATTATCAGGATCTTAACCCGGTGGTTATCCAGTTAGATAAACTAACTTTTTACAAAGGAAATCCCAATCTGAAACCGTCCATTACCAATTCAGTCGAAGCTTCTTTTGCCCATAAAAGCCTGCTGAACGTTACCCTGGCCTACAGTAAAATTAACGATCAGATTATGGAAACCATAGAAATTTTGAACAATACCTACTACAGTATGCCCGGAAATATAGGCGATACCCAGGTAAGCAACCTTAGTGTAAGCTCCACTTTTAATCTTGCTTCATGGCTAACGTTTTCTACAAATGCCCAACTGTCCTATACCGATACTAAGAGCAATTTCTTTGGAGGCAAACTGCACAGTTATGGCTACAATTTCAGAATCGATCCCGTATTGCAAATAAAACTGAAGAACGACTATAATGTTGAACTCTTCAGTCGATACGTAAGCAAAGCCTATGTGGCTCAGTTTTCTATAGATCCTTATTGGTTTCTGGATATAACCGTCAGTAAAAAACTTTCCAGCAGAAGTTCAATCAAATTAATAGGCATGGATATTTTTAAAACCTATATCAACAAAGGAACAATTAATAATCTGGTTAATACAACTGCAGACTATAAGACTTTATGGAATACCAGACAGGTGAGAGTATCGTTTACGTATAATTTTGGAGATAAAATCACCACTCAGGAAAGAGAAAATAACAGTATCGATACCGAAAAGAACAGAATTAAATAATAGAGTATTTCCTCTGCAGCAAAACGGCCTGCTAATACGTCTTTAGAATTTCATTTTCAAAATAATTTCAGAATCCATACCTAAAAAGGGTATCATCTCCTTATGACTTTATAAACCACAACAAAAAAACTTTCAAGATGTTTAAAATATCACTAAAAAATACAATTCTTCTGGCGGCCTATGCTTTGCCAAATACAATTCTTAGTTTCGGAATAGTGTACATTATAAACAACGCCCTGTCTGGTAATAAGTCGTTTATGACGGATTATACCGGAATGGTTTTTTTTGCAATTGTTGTCTACACCTATTTGTTAAACATCATTTTTCAAAAGGGACTCAATGAGTTTTCTTTTAAAATGTTGTACGATAATGAAAAAATAATATTTTCAAAAATCCTTCAGACCTCACTTATAAAATTGGAAAATTTAGGTTCACAGCGTTTCTTTACCGTCGTTGAAGACCTGAGAGTATTCGGACTTTTGCCTTATACGGTAACGCATACCGTGAATTCTGTTTTAATGTTAGTGCTTTGTTTGATCTACATGTTTACCATTTCGATAAGTTCAGCTCTTATTGTTGTGGCATTAATTATTGCAGTTGCGGCTTCCTATCTGGTGGTTATAAACTCTATGTCTAAAAAAGTAACCAGCCTCAGAGAATACAACGATGATTATTATATGTATGTCGATGATGTAATGAAAGGATTCAAAAAACTAAAATTGAGCTTTTTCAGAACGGAGAATTTAATGAACAAATTTTTAAAGCCCAATCGGGATCAGGCCGGAGAGCTGGACTTTAAAATCAGTTACATCTTTTTATCGATCAATCTGATTAGCCAGTATGGTTTGTACGCAATTATTGCTACTATTCTGTTTGTACTACCAGGCTGGGGATTGTTAAGCCAGTCCGATGTTATTGCCTATGTGGTCATTGTTTTGTTTATCTCAGGCCCTATAAACAACCTCATTAACCTGCAGCAAACCTATACCCGTTTTATTGTGGCCAACAAAAGAATCAAAGACTTCTTAAAAGACTTTGAAGTGCATGAAGATGCAAAACCACAACCGGAAATACAGCATACTTCGTTTGAAAGTATTGAATTCAGAGACATTCATTTTTCATACAATAGTGAATCCAACGACAGTGTGTTTGCTTTAGGGCCAATAGATCTGACCATAAAAGAAGGAGAAACCATTTTTATTGTGGGTGGAAATGGTTCCGGGAAAAGTACCTTCATTAACACATTTACCGGACTGTACACACCGTCTAAAGGAGAAATGTTTTTAAACGGAAAAGAAATCGAATCCAGTCAGGAAAATCAAAACTTAATAGCCGCTGTATTTACCGATGATCATATATTCTCTCACAACTATGAAGAATACACCGTTGAAAACAATCCCGAATACAAACAGTTATTGGAAATGATGAAGCTGGATCAGGTTATTTTAGACGATAAAGAAAGCTCTGCCAGAAGAAAATTTTCAAAAGGACAAAGTAAAAGAATGTCATTAATCTTTGCTTTGATGGAGAAAAAACCAATTTTGGTTCTAGACGAATGGGCTGCCGATCAGGACCCGTATTTCAGAAAGTTTTTTTATGAAGAACTCATCCCAAAATTAAAAGCAGAAGGAAAAACAATTATCGCAGTAACACACGATGACGCCTATTTTCATCTGGCAGACCGAATTTTAAAATTCAACTACGGTAAAATTGATGCTGAGGTTACAGTAGACAAATCAAAAGAATACAGCAAAGAATTGTTCTGGGCTTAGATCATAAGTTCAAATTTTATAGCACGCGGATAACACGGATTCGCTAACGCGAAAACGCGGATGAATACGGATTTTTTTGTTTGTATCGCGAAGATCAATTTGGTTATGCTCCGAAGGAGCGAAATGTGTGTAGCAAAATGTGTATAGGCACGCGGATTGCACGGATTCGCTAACGCGAAAACGCGGATGGATGCGGATTTTTTTTATATCGTAGGAACAATTTAGGCTATGCTCCGTAGGAGCAAAATATGTGTAGCAAAATGTATATCGGAAAATTATCCGAGCTCCATAGGAGCGAAATATGTCTAATACAATTAGACGCTTCGTCTATCAAACCCACCCCACAAAATCATTCTTTTTAGGTTCCAAATTGGAAAACTCATTTCGTTTCATTCCTGAGACGAGACATGATATCACTTATTTCTAATTGCATAAAAAATATTTTAAAATGAAACTTACCCTTCCTCAACAAGATGTTTATTTCGAGCAGTTACTATATCCCAATGAGCCTATCTATAACATTGGGGCCAAAATAAAAATTAAAGGTCAAATAAACCGGGATGCATTTCAACAGGCGTATATTGCTCTGATCAATCAGCACGACTCCTACAGAAGCATTCTAACCAATGAACGTGAGAACGTTGAGATAAAAATAGTCGAGGAGCACAATTCAACATTGGGTTTTGTCGATTTTTCTCAATCGAAGGAACCTTACGAGGCAGCCAATTTATACATGCAGCAGGAGTTTGCAAAGCCTTTTGACTTATTTGGAGAGCATCTTTTACATGTTTTTACGCTGGTTAAAGTTCAGGAGAACTTTCATTACCTCTTTTCGGTGTACCATCACATCATAACGGATGGCTGGGGAACCTCCTTAATGTTTCAGAGACTGGTAGACAACTACAATGAGATTTTGGAACAAGGAGAAATTAAGAGCACCTATCCCTTTAGTTACAAGGACTTCGCAGCCGATGATGCCGCTTATCAGGAATCGGAAGCATACGAGCAGGATAAAATATACTGGACTAAAAAATTTCAATCCCTACCTCAAAATCTATTTGATAAAATAGAAGACAACCTTCAAATCAATAAAAGCGATCGCAAAGAATTAATTGTAAAAAGAGAGGTGTACAACCAGCTCAACCAGCTGGCAGCAAACTATAAATGCTCTACTTTTAACGTAATTCTGGCCATTTTATATGCCTATTTTGGAAGAAAACACCAGAACAATGATTTTGCCATTGGGTTGCCGGTTTTAAACAGAAGTAAATTCAGTTACAAGAAAACGGTTGGTCTTTTCATGGGAGTTTCACCTTTAAGAATTACCATAGATTTTAATGCCACTTTTGAAGATCTGATCACAGCGATCAAAAATACATTAAGACACGATTACCGCCATCAGAGATTTCCACTGGGGAAATTAATTCAGGAACTTCATATTTTTAGTGAGAAAGAGCGATTGTTTAATATTACCCTATCTTATGAAAAACAAAATTATTCAAATGATTTTCTTCATACCCATACGCAGGTAATTCCGTTAACGCATCAATCGGAGCGAGTGGCTCTGGCCATTTACATCAGAGAATTTGACGAAGATGAAGAGGTGAAAATTGACTTCGATTACAACTTAAACTATTTCACTGAGGCACAGATTACACAGGTAGTTCATCATTTTGAAAATTTAATTCATGCCATTTTAGAAGCTCCTAATCAAATTGTAAAAGAACTAAATTATCTGGGAGATGATGAAAAACGTCAGGTTTTAGAAACATTCAATAGCACAAAAACAGACTACCAAAAAGACAATACTATCCTTGATTTATTTCGGGAACAAGTTGCAAAATTCAGCACAAAAGAAGCCTTAAAAGACGATTTCAAAAGCTACACCTATACAGAACTTGATGAGGTATCCGATCGGGTGGCCAAATATCTGACAAACACTTACGGACAGGAGGATAAATCCCCAATTGCCGTTTTGTTAGGACGCTCGGCAAACATTGTCATTGTTTTACTGGGCATACTGAAAGCGGGAAGATCGTACATCCCTCTGGATCCAACATTCCCCGAAGACAGACTCAACTATATTGTTGCGAATAGCGAGGTTAACGTACTTATAAATGAAAAGGGCTACCGTTTAAATACCAGCGATGAGGTACAGATGATATCCTTAGAGACCATCTTAGAAACAACAGCAGCAACCGAAGAGAAGTTCTCTTTAAGCGTTTCCCCTCAGGACACCGCTTATATCATTTATACATCGGGTTCAACAGGAAACCCAAAAGGAGTCGAAATAGGGCATGAGTCCTTGCTTAATTTCCTGACCAGCATGCAGCAGGAGCCGGGAGTCAGATCGGGTGATGTATGGTTTTCGGTTACAACTTACTCCTTTGATATTTCAATTTTAGAATTCTTTGTACCCCTGTTGTCAGGAGCCGCATTGTACATTGCGAGCCAGGAAACTTTAGCAGATCCAACTTTTATTATCAAGAAAATAAAGGAGATCCGGCCAACTATACTTCAGGCCACACCAAGTTTTTATCAAATGCTGTTCAACGCAGACTGGCAGGGAGATAAAAGATTAAAAATACTTTGTGGAGGCGACTTATTAAGTGAGGCATTGGCCGAAAAATTAATCGACAGCAATTTTGAAGTCTGGAACATGTACGGCCCGACAGAAACGACTATTTGGTCCAGTATAAAAAAACTCGAACACTCAAAAGAGGCTTCAAACATTGGGAAACCCATCCACAACACCCAAATCTATATATTGGATTCCTTTTTGAGTCCTAAACCCATTGGAACTTCGGGGGCAATTTATATTGCCGGAGACGGATTGGCAAAAGGTTATTATAAAAATGAGGCACTTACTCGCGAAAAATTTATCGAAAATCCATTTCGAGCGGACAATTTATTCTACGAAACCGGCGATGTCGGAAAGTGGAATGATAAAGGAGAAATCGAATTTTTAGGCCGAAATGACAATCAGGTCAAAATTAGAGGGTACCGAATTGAATTGGGAGACATAGAATCACATTTGAATCAGATTTCAGGAATAAAAGAATCCGTTGTGATCGCAAAAAAAGGAAATCAGCAGGAAGCCTTTTTAGTTGCGTATGTCCTAAAAACAGAAGAAACAATTGACACAAAAGTAATTGTGACTACCTTAAAAATGAATCTTCCGTACTACATGATTCCCAACACAATTATTCTTTTGGATGAATTTCCACTAACGCCCAATCAAAAAATAGACAGAAAGAATTTGGCGCAAAGAGCCATTGATTATTCTGACACCGAAGACGATTTTAAAGCACCGGATACGCTTTTAGAAAAGAAACTTTCAGAATATTGGAAAGAAGTTTTAAACAGCAAAAAAGAAATAAGTACAAATGACAACTTTTTTGCTCTGGGGGGACATTCGTTAAACGCAGTGAAACTGACAGGATTAATAGTCAAAAATTTATTGTTCGACGTGACTCTGAAAACGATTTTCGATTACCCTACAATTGGGGTGATGGCCAGCCATTTAGCGACTTTAACACCAAATCATAAACCGGGCATCCCTTTTACGTCTCTAAAAACCGATTTTAGTATAACGCCTTCACAGCAGGAATTGTGGGTAGCCTGTCAGGATTTACAAAAATCAATCGCTTACAATATGGTAGCGGTTTTTGAAATTAACGGAACCGTATTTCCTGATAAAATAAACCATGCCTTATCTCAGTTAATTCTTGAAAATGAGATCTTTCGCACCAATTTTGTGGAAAGTAAAGGAGCTGTTTTTCAAAAAATTAAACCGAAGGAAAGTATCATTTTTAGTGTCACTCAGATCGAAACTAAAAAAGAACAGGCTTCAGAAATTATTCAGCAATACATAGAAACCCCTTTTGATTTAGAACAGGATTTACTTTTAAAAATGATGCTTGTACGCACCGGCGACACCACATCTTCGTTGGTATTTTGTACCCATCATATCATTATGGATGGCGTTTCATTAGAATATCTGACCAAAGAATTTATTAAAAAGTACAACCATCCCGATGCGATAATTAAAGACACAGGCATTCAGTTCAAAGATTATACCGCCTGGTTATCTACCGCTGCAGACGATAAAGCCTCTTTAGATTTTTGGCAACAATATTTAGCGGGTTATGCGATCAAAGAAACGATTAACAGCGATTGGAATCGCACTGATAAACAGCAAAACGGAGCACATTTTTATGATGCGTTTACCAAAGAAGAAACAAAAGCACTGAAACAGTTAGCACAGCAGCAAAAAAGCACCCCGCATAACATCATAATTTCGCTTTTGAATGTGCTTATTTACAAAACTAACGATCACAGTGATATTGCAATCGGAACCGTAAACTCAGGAAGAAACATCGCCGATATCGCTACCATGATTGGGATGTTTGTAAAAACACTGCCACTTCGTACGCAGCTAAACGAAAGGATGAACTTTTTAGCCCTCTTAGAACAAGTGCAGGACAACATGCTTTTGATAAATACACATCAGGATCTTCCATCGCAACTCAAAAAAGAAACCTTGTTTGATATTTTGGTAACGTATCAGAATCCGGATTTTTCATTTCAGGAAACCATAAAAATGGACAATGCCGAATTAAAATACACACCCGCCGATACCAATTACAGCCGATTCCCCTTGCTTTTTAATTTCTTCGAAAGTGAAGACAGTCTGAAAGTCAGCGTTTCGTATGACAGCAGCAAATATGAAGAAATTACGATACAATTTCTGCTGATTACTTTTAAAAATTTAGTAGCTCAAATAATAGAAAACCCTTTGCTCAAAGTATCAGAAATTGAATATCCTTTAGCGAGTACAAACAAACTCCAGGAAACAGATTTTGACTTTAACTTTTAGGCGTTTTAACCACTAAAATCCCCCAATACTTTTGATCCACATTTATTACTCCTACCTGTCTGAGGAAAATCACCAAAGCTTACTGCAGAATGATTTACCTCAATTTCCACTCGATTATCAGGAAAAGATTAAACGATACCGAAGATGGCAAGATGCTCAATTGTCGCTTTTAGGGCGAATACTGCTGTTTAAAGGAATCGAAGAAACCTACAAGAAGAAACCAGGGGCAAAACAGCTGTTGCAAACCTTTTACAACAAGCCCTATTTTGAAGATAATCGAGTGCTTTTTAACATTTCACATTCCGGCGAAATTGTCGTTTGTGCATTAAGCGATCAACATGAAGTTGGGATTGATGTCGAAATCATAACCGATATTGAAACCGCCGATTTTAAACCGCAAATGACAGATATAGAATGGACAAAAATTGCCCGGTCTCAGAATAAAAAGGAAGCTTTTTTTGAGTATTGGACTCAAAAAGAAGCTGTTTTAAAAGCTCAGGGACATGGACTAATAGTACCGCTGAAATCATTTGAAGTCTTAGACAATACCACCGAAATCAACGG
The DNA here is from genome assembly GCF_048514875.1 of Flavobacterium sp. T12S277. Lineage (NCBI taxonomy): Bacteria > Pseudomonadati > Bacteroidota > Flavobacteriia > Flavobacteriales > Flavobacteriaceae > Flavobacterium > Flavobacterium sp. T12S277. Next base: position 217,096 of record NZ_JBLYEG010000008.1, read on the forward strand.
AGAGAAATACTATCTAAGCGAAGTAAAAATAGATGAAAAGTACAAATGCCACATTTCGCTCAAAACAGATGCCGGCGAAATCTACCTGAAAAGAGTTATAATTTAAACCGAACCCATTAATTAAACCAAAATGAAAAAAGTATTAAGCCTGTTTTTTTTAGTATTGATCGTACCCGCTTTTGCATTTGCACAAACAAAAGCTTTTAAGTTAGAGAAAGTAAAAACTTTTTTTCCGGAAGATAAACAGCTCTCTCAGGAAAACATAGAGTGGGGGTACTTGACGGTCCCTGAAAACTGGGATAAACCAACAGGTAAAACCGTTAAAATTGCAGTAGCAGTTTTAAAAAGCAGCATTAAAAGCAAAGACTCAAATCCGGTTGTGTACATAGATGGCGGACCGGGATCGGGAGGTATTGAAGGAATATGGGCCTGGCTGGACCATCCGTTGCGAAAAAACAGCGATATTGTTTTATTTGACGTAAGAGGAACCGGCCGTTCTTTGCCAAAATTCTGTCCGGATCTGGGGAAAAAATTCTTAGAGATATTGGCAAAAAATCAGAACAGCACGCAGGACGAACAGCAAAAAACAATCGCCTCATTAGAGTGCAAGCAAGATTTGTTAAACAGAAATATTGACATAAGCGCTTACAACAGTAAGTCGATTGTAAAAGATCTGAACGCTTTAAAGAGCGCCTTACACTATGAGAATTGGAATGTTTATGGAGTTTCTTATGGCACCTATACTGCTCAGGTGTATGCTAATGATTTTCCGCAGGACATCAAATCACTAACGCTGGATTCTTCGATTTCAGACATTTCCGAGTATTACAATAACAATACTGCAAACTATATGGGCAGTCTTAAAAAAGTTTTTACTGCCTGCGAAAACGACCCTAATTGCAACAAACAATACCCAAATCTGGAAGAAGCTTATTACGAAACCATTGAAAAATTAGAAAAAAAGCCAATTACCGTTAAAGTTGATAATCGAATTATTTCAAGTGGCACGTTTACTTATAATGCAGAAGATTTTAAAATTGCTATTCAGCAATCGCTATATCAAAAAAGACTAATCGAAGTAATCCCACTATTAATATCCGAATTTAATAAAGGAAACAAAAACACCTTAAGTTCGCTGGTAGCTGCTTTTTCAGGAGCTCTGGGCTTAGATTACGGACAGTATTATTGTGTAAGCTGTAACGAAGCGGTCCCGAACAATTCGATTTCAGAATTTAACAAAGACGCCCGCAATTACAAAGCATTAAAAGGAGGACTCTCTTTTTACAAATCAGATTTTGTAGTATGTGACAAATGGAATTTAGGAGCGAACAAACAAGCAGGTATAAATGATTTATCGAACCTGTCTAAACTAACCATCCCCGTGTTGGTATTCGCTGGAGCTTTTGACCCTATCACTCCGGCATTAAATGGTAAAATTACATTTGAACGATTTAAAAATGCATTTTTGGTAAACGCTCCTATTTCTGGACATACTCCGGGTTTTTCAATAATAGGCGTTCAGATAGCCGAAAGATTTATAAAAAATCCATTTCAAAGACCCGACACCAAAGAACTGGATTCAGACAATAAGGTTCATTTTGTTACAGGCATAAAAATTAGTGGCGGAATATCGAACTTTGCCAATAGTATAAACGAATTCAATCTGCTCTTTTTTGCTCCTTTTTTCACAGCTTTGATTATCGCTTTACTTTCGATTTTCATATTTGCTTACGTTCTCATCAGAAAAAGAGAAGAAAAAACACCGGATAAAATTTTGCTGGCTCTGATCATAATAACTTCTTTGCTAGGGATATTTACCATTATCGGGTTCGTTTTAGCGGTAAACAGTACAGCCGAATTGAACTTCTACATCCTTGCTTTTGGAGTACCGGATCAGTTTAACTACCTTTTCATATTGCAATGGATTTTTATAGCATTTACCCTCATTTGCATACTGTACTTTCTGCTTAAAATTAAGCACATTTCCAATACAGGTGTTGTCGCTACCATCCTGTTTTCACTATTGCTCATTGGTATTTACTTTCAATACTGGGGATTTTTATTTTAGCTACCGCAAGCCTTAGCAGTGTTAAGAAATTAAAGATAAAAAATCTGCCTGATCTGCGAGAGAAAAATGACCATATAGAAGCACAATTTATAGGGGCAAAAAAGAAAAAAAGAAGCACGTTTATTAAAAAAAAGAGAGGTTGTCAGATAAAATTTGACAGCCTCTCTTTTTTGGTAATAGGATCAAAAGAACCTACTATAATTTTGTGCACTGAGATCTTGTGTACAATACTTCAGACCTTGTTTACGATTCTTCATATCAGCCAAATTTATCTTTTACAATACGGGTTTTTTATTTAATCTCAGAGTATAGAGTATAAAGTATAGAGTATAGAGCATAAATTTTTTCAAGTAAAGCATGCAACCAACCATTAACAATTAACCATTTTACAGCATAAGTTTTAGCGATTATGATCTCTTTGTCTTCGAAAATATCATAGAATTCTATACTTGTTACTTCTACTAATATTTAGAAAAAATATAACGGCATATTTGTAGCATATAATACAAATACTTTACAATAATGAGAAAAAATCTACTCGCATTAATGCTACTTATAGGTGCTGTAACTTATGGACAAGTAGGTGTTGGTACTTCAAAACCAGATGCGTCTACAATGTTAGATATCGTATCTAATAATAAGGGGATTTTAATCCCTAGAGTTCCTTTGTTAAGTACAGTAGATATAAAAACGATTAATGATGGTAATGAGAATAGCTTATTAGTTTTTAATACCCAAACGATTTCTGATGTTACGCCTGGTTTTTACTATTGGTATAATAACAAATGGAATAGGATTTTAGTTTATGGAGAGAGCAGTAGTAATGTCGATTTAGCTGATGGTGTTGGTATTCCGGCTAACAAAGGAGAGATTGGGTATCCGGGGGATAATATAGCGATGTATATTGATAATAAAACAAAAATACTTTATGTACGAGATCCGGATAATAATGATAAGTGGATTCCAATAAACGGAAAAAACGGAGCTGATGGTATTACCGAAGCTGCAGGCGAACTAGGAAAAGCAGGATCAATTACGACATTGGATGTGATTATAAAAGACCCAAATGGAGGGATTTATGCCTATGTTGGGAAAGAAAACACTGCTGCAGGCCGTGATGCTGAATGGGCTTCAAAGTCTCGAAACTGGGTTAAAATTAATGGAGTTGTAGGAGACAAAGGTGACAAAGGTGATAAAGGAGACCAAGGTATTCAAGGATTAGCCGGAGCAAAAGGAGTAAAGGGTGATAAAGGAACAAAGGGCGATAAAGGAGATCAGGGTATCCAAGGTTTAACTGGAGCAAAAGGTGATAAGGGAGACCAAGGTATTCAAGGTATTCAAGGTATTCAAGGTATTCAAGGTATTCAAGGTTTAATCGGAGCAGTTGGTGCAAAGGGAGATAAAGGAGACCAAGGTATTCAAGGTTTAACCGGAGCAGATGGTGCAAAAGGTGATAAAGGAGATCAGGGTGCTCAAGGTTTAACCGGAGCGGCTGGTGCTAAGGGTGATAAAGGAGACCAAGGGGTTCAAGGTTTAGCCGGAGCAAAAGGAGACCAAGGAGACCAAGGTTTAGCCGGAGCAAAAGGAGCTAAAGGAGCAAAGGGCGATAAAGGAGACCAGGGTATTCAAGGTTTAACCGGAGCAGATGGTGCGAAAGGTGATAAAGGAGAGCAAGGTATTCAAGGTATTCAAGGATCAGCCGGAGCAAAGGGTGATAAGGGAGATCAGGGAATTCAAGGTTTAGCCGGAACATCTGGAGACAAAGGAGACAAAGGAGACAAAGGTGATCAAGGTATTCAAGGTTTGACTGGATCAGCTGGAGCAAAGGGTGATAAGGGCGATCAGGGCATTCAAGGTTTAACCGGAACAGCTGGAGCAAAAGGTGATAAAGGAGATCAGGGTGTTCAAGGTATAGCCGGAGCTGTTGGAGCAAAGGGTGATAAAGGAGATCAAGGTATTCAAGGTGTAGCTGGATCAGCTGGAGCAAAAGGCGATAAAGGAGATCAGGGTATTCAAGGTTTAGCCGGAGCATCTGGAGCAAAAGGTGATAAGGGGGATCAGGGTATTCAAGGTTTAGCCGGAGCAGCTGGGGCAAAAGGAGATAAAGGAGATCAGGGCATTCAAGGTTTAACTGGAGCAAAGGGTGACAAAGGAGATAAAGGCGATAAGGGAGATCAGGGTATCCAAGGTTTAGCGGGATCAGCTGCTGCGAAAGGAGACAAAGGAGATCAGGGTATTCAAGGTGTAGCCGGATCAGCTGGAGCAAAGGGTGACAAAGGAGATAAAGGTGACCAAGGTGAGCAAGGTGAGCAAGGTTTTGCCGGAGCAGCCGGATTACAAGGGGACCAAGGAGATAAAGGAGATGCAGGAAATAAAGGAGATCAGGGTATTCAAGGTGTAGCCGGAGCTACTGGAGCAAAGGGTGATAAAGGAGATCAGGGTATCCAAGGTGTAGCCGGAGCAGCTGGAGCAAAAGGAGATAAGGGCGATCAGGGTATTCAAGGTTTAGCCGGATTAACTGGTGCGAAAGGAGATAAGGGAGATCAGGGAATTCAAGGTGTAGCCGGAACAGCTGGAGCAAAGGGGGATAAAGGAGATCAAGGTATTCAAGGTATTCAGGGTATTCAAGGTGTAACCGGAGCAGCTGGAGCGAAGGGAGATAAAGGCGATAGCGGAACTTCTAATATTACTTTTAGCAATAGTTCGAGTGCAAACAATGCTACAATTACGATAAACGGTAATACTAGTACAGGTGCAGCAATTGTAAATACAAATGCGCTATCAATTTCAAGTGGATCATTAAAGTCAACCATAAATGGAGTAGACAGTAATAGTATTAGTATGAAAGATGCAACCACAAATACATTAAGTATTACTGGAGGAGTTTTAACTTCAGATGTAAATAATGTTAAGTCTACTGCAAATGTTTTAGAAAAAGTTTCTAATGGATTGTCAGTAAATGCCGGAGAAGTAAAACTAGGAGGGAAATTAACAGGAGCTACTATTGTTACCACTACTGTTAATGAGACTTTGGCTTTACAGGGGTTGCAATCTACCAGTACTTTAAATAGTGATAATATTATACTTGCTGATGCTACAACAGGAATATTGAAACTGGTATCTGCTGCTAAAATGTTACCGGCAATTGTAACAAAAACAAGCAATTATACCGCCTCACTTTCAAATGAAACAATCTTGGTTAATGCGGGTTCAGGGGCAGTAACGATTTCCATCCCATCGGCATCATCTGCGTTAGGTAAAAAATTCAACATTAAAAAAATAGATAACACAAATAATAGTGTGACCGTTAGTCCTGCAAATAGTACGATTGATGGAGTGGCAAGTTTAGTTGCTGATATAGCTTTTCAAGCCTGGGTAATCCAGTCAGACGGAGTAAATTGGTATGTGATTAGTCGCAACTAATTAAAATCAGTAAATGGAATAGAGAGCTAAATTAAAATAACAAATGATTAAGATGAGATTATTAAATTTAAAAGGAGGGCTGCTTTTATTACTTCCTTATTTTGTTTCTGCCCAAACAATCAATAAAGGAGAGCTTTTTGTCGCCCCAAATACTCAGTTAAGTTCTATAGGTGCTTTCGATAATACTACTACAGGTGTTGTAATTAATGATGGCGAACTTTTTTTGTACAGCCATTTGAACAATAGTGGTTTGGTAAGTTTTAGTCGTGGTAATTCTTCAGGTATAACACGATTGTATGGAGAATCCGGTTATCAGAATATTTCCGGATCTGTCCCAATCGAAATGAATAATGTAGAATTTAAAAACAGTACTAGTGATAAGGGCGCTGCTTTTCACGTTTCTAATTATTTAAGTATTTTCGGTATAGCCGACTTTAAAGAAGGAATTATTGATGATGATTCATATGATGGTGTGGTTATTTTTGAAAACGGCTCAAGTTGTTTAAATGCAAGTGATAAATCTTTTATAGATGGTGAAGTAAAGAAAATAGGAAATAAAGACTTTACCTTTCCTATTGGAGATAAATTAAAGTACCGTTCTGTAGGGATTTCTGCTCTTAAAATAGATTCCGATGCCTTTAGTGGAAAATACTTTTTGGAGAATGTAGATATTTTATATCCTCTTAAAAATAAAGAAAAAAATATTTTAATTATAAACAACAAAGAGTATTGGACAGTCAAAAAAGCAGGAGCTGCTTCCGACATTATAATTACTTTAAGTTGGGATGAAGCTACAACTCCTGCAACTATTATCGAATCACCTTCTGATATCCATATTGTACGTTGGGATAACAGTAAAAAGGTTTGGGTTGATCAAGGCGGAATAGTTAATCTTCAGGATAAAACAGTCTCTTCTCCTGCTACTATATCAGGTGAAGGAGTATTTACTATTGCAAAATTTAAAAAAACGAACTCTTTTGTAGTATACAATTCAATTTCTCCAAATAACGATGGATTAAATGAATACTTGAGAATTGACGGGTTGGAGGGAACCGAAAACGAAGTTGAAATATACAATCGTTGGGGAGTAAAAGTATTTCAGACTACAGCATATGGCACCAAAGAAAATGTTTTTGATGGTTTTTGTAATGTTAAAAACCTTCTTTTAAGAAATGAAAAACTCCCTAGCGGAACTTATTTTTATATTCTTTCAGTTACCAAAGATATGGTGGACACTAAACAAACCGGATATCTATACCTAAGCGAATAAACAAACAGTATTTTTAATTAAAAAAAGATTAATTATTCAAACTGTAATTGCAGCTGTTTCTTTCATATTCGTATAGTTGGCGTGCATAATAGTACTGTCTCACTATAAGTAATAGTTTCATTTATGACCTATGTTAAGCCGGATGTTACACAAACTAAACCATCTATTATATTAGAAGTACTCATTTGTAAATATATTTTATTTTTGTAAGAAATATCAATAGCTATTGTCAAAAAGTAGTGTTGGGAGCAGGTTTGTTTTGTGGAGTTTTCTCCTGTGAAATTTACTAGATGCGAAAAATTACCCTGCCAGAAATTACAGAGTTGATAGAAGTTTAGATTAATTTGTGAACCGTTTAATAAAATAAGTTTATGGATAATAAAAAGAAAAAATATATTTTAATCTCTTCTTTTGATAAAGTTGATTTTATTCAAGTAGATCAAATTATATGTTGCGTGGCGGATGGTAGATACACAAGTATTTTTACACTTGATGGAAAAGAACATGTTGCATGCCAGAATTTAGGCAAATATGAAGATGATCTTAATGACGAGATTTTTTTTAGAATTCATCAATCTTATATAGTTAATGTCAGTCATATCTGCAGAATTAAAAAGAATGAAGGATTCTTCTGTGAAATGACAAACAATATGACATTGCCAATTTCAAGTAGAAAACAAAAAGGATTTCGTGAATTTATTGGACTGAAGTAAATGAGGTGAACTGTACCATAATTTAAGGCCACTGAATAAATTGTATTGCAGAGTACATAAGTTTAAACTGGTCTTTAGTAAAGAAAAGTAGTATTTATGGATTTTAAAACGAATAAGCATTAAACAAACTTATTTTGATTGTATAAAAATGAAATAAAGAAGGCAGCATTACGTTTGATATGGATTGATTTCTTAGATTTGTATAGCACCATAAAACATTTTGTCATGCCAATAATTGAACAATCAGAGTACAATTTGCCTTCTATTATTCATCGCAACAGACATATCTCTACTATTTATGCTGCTTTGTTTAAAAAGTATGAAGTTCCGGGTTATACAAGAGAAAAACACGAGTTAAGCGACGGCGATTTTATAAACATCGATTTTATTATAAACGATTCCAAAAAAGCAGTCATTTTATGCCATGGATTGGAGGGTGATTCGCGCAGAACGTACAATAATAGCTGTGCCGCTTATTTTCAGGAAAAGGGGTTCTCTGTTTTTGCGTGGAACAATCGTACCTGCGGAGGAGAGATGAACCGTCTTCCGAGACTTTATCATCACGGTGCGGTAGATGATCTTGACGAAGTAGTGCAGTTTGTTTTGCAAAAAGAATTCGAAGATGTTTATTTGATCGGATATTCAATGGGAGGAGTTCAGTTATTGAATTATCTGGGATGGACAAAAATTGATAAACGTATAAAGGCAGCGGTCTCTATTTCTGTGCCAACTCATATTGCAACTAGTGCTGCTGTACTCAAGCAAGGTTTTAACAGAGTCTATTTAAAGAACTTTACAATTGACATTAAAAGAAAGCTAAAATACAAAGCGGCACAGTTTCCCGATTTTATAAACCGTGACCAGATTGATAAAATCTCTTCATTTGATGAAGTCGATCAGTATTTTACAGCACCGCTACATGGTTTTGCAAGCCGGGATGATTACTACCAGAGGGTTTCTCCGGAATTTTCACTTCAAAACATTACGACTCCGGTTTTGATTATTAATTCATTAGATGATCCATTTTTGGGCGAAAGATGTTACCCCAGAGCCATAGCTCAGGACAGTGCATATGTTTATCTCGAAACTCCAAAATATGGAGGGCACTGCGCTTTCCCTCTGCGCGATTCAATGTATTCCTATGTAGAGAAAAGAGCTTACGAGTTTTTTGAATCCTGTAAAGGACTCGCTTGATGTTTTAAGAAGTGTAATTGAATAGAAGTTATCGATAGTTTAAATTAAACACCTACTTATTATATAGTACCAACCCGACAGGTTTCCAAAACCTGTCGGGTTTATTTTTTCTCTACCTATATAAGAATACTTTTTGCTCAGCTGAACGAAAATACAAGAAGAGCAGCCTTTGTCCAGCTGAGCGAAGTCGAAGCCTTCAATTTTGGAATTTGGAATTTGGAATTTGAAGTTTTTAGAAGCTTCGTCCCGCTATTCGCTACAATCTTTTGCTTTTTAAAGGAAAAAGCAAAAGGATTTCCACTTCTATCGGGGCTAGGGAGGAGGTTTTCAAAAGAAAATAACCCAAAAAACAAAACACAGCACCCTTTTAAACCCGACAGGTTTTCAAAACCTGTCGGGTTTGTTGTATATGCTACTTAAAACCGCAACAGAACTAAAAAACTTATCCCTGTAAAAGTGCTTATATCAGTAACTTGAAAAAAACATCAAAAATACTTGTCTAAAAAGCTTGTGAAAGCGAATAAAGTGTCTACTTTTGCACCCGCAACAGCGACAGACGTTCACCGAAATACTGGCAAGAAAGAGAATTAAAACGAAAAGAAATTTTCAAATAAAAATTCAAAAAA
>NZ_JBLYEG010000080.1:0-681 GCF_048514875.1 Flavobacterium sp. T12S277
AGGTAGAAGCGAGTTCTAATCTTCCACAACATAGTTTAGCAAAGAATCTGGCTTATGTTATTTATACCTCCGGAACGACAGGCAGGCCTAAAGGGGTGATGATCGAGCATTCCGGGGTTGTTAATTTGATAATGGATTTGTTATTTAAGTATGGTATAGATACTTCTGATAGATTTGTTCTTTTTGCTAATTATGTTTTTGATGCCTCAGTTGAGCAAATGTTTTTAGCGATGTTGTCAGGATCAAGATTGTTTATCATTGAAAAGCAATCTATTGTTGATAGTAAGAGGTTCACAAGTTTTGTAATAAATAATAGTATTACGCATTTACATTCTACTCCTTCTTATTTGAATACTATTGATTCTTCAAAATTTAATTTATTAAAAAGAGTTGTATTTGGAGCTGAATATCTATCAAAAGATCTATTTATAAAGTATAAAAAAGATGTTCCCGTAGTTATTAATAAATATGGACCCACAGAGACTACCGTTACAGCACTAATTTCATTTAATTCAAATTTACTCCATAAAGCAAGCATCCAAAACACGAAAGCCTATGTGCTTGACGCTAATAATCTTCCTGTTCCGATAGGTGTTATCGGTGAGCTTCATATAGGGGGTTCGGGTTTGGCCAGGGGGTATTTGAACCGTTTGGATTTAACCCATGAGCGATTTATAGATA
>NZ_JBLYEG010000081.1:0-585 GCF_048514875.1 Flavobacterium sp. T12S277
CTGGGAAGAAGTCCTTGGATTGGACAGAGTTGGAGTAACGGATAATTTCTTCAGGATAGGAGGAAATTCGATATTAGCTATCCAGGTGTCACACCGTATGAGTAAGCTACTGGACTGTTCTATAAAAGTAGCTGATATATTCCAGTTTTCTACAATTACTAAGCTTCACAATAATAAAAAGAGTTACTTAAATAATAATATAGTTTATGAACAAGGAGAAATATAAAACAATCACAATATCAAATATTATATATAGTGCAAATAATATTGGTATTTGGCTATGGGTTGAAGATGATAAGTTAAAGTTTAAATTTCCCAAAAATATTAATATTTCAGAAATATTAGTAGAATTAAAAGAAAATAAAGATGCAATCATTGAAGTATTACAAAAAAATAATATTTATACAGAAAAAGCTACAGAAAGCTTAATATATTGCTTCTTGAATGGCGAATCAATGTTATCTTTTGCTCAGGAGCGTTTATGGTTTATCGAGCAGTATGAGCAAGGTACGAACGCTTACCATATGCCATCTGTATTTGAGCTTGATAAATCTACAGATATTGATGGATTGCGGTATGCACTTG
>NZ_JBLYEG010000082.1:0-541 GCF_048514875.1 Flavobacterium sp. T12S277
TCATGATGAACTTGTAGAACAATGGAGAATACTTTACAAGAAACAATATTTGGATTGCTTTAGTAAAATTGATTTTGAAAGCTTAAGTACAAAACTAAACAAGGAATTGAAAAAACTGAATATAAAAATCAATACTAATCCATCCTATGCGATGGTAATTAAGTCATCAACCTTAAGGCACATGAATTTTGGCAACTGCCAAAATTGCAATAATATGAGCGTTTTTGCAATGCGCAGTATGGGAATCGCCGATGGAGATCTTAAGGACTTTAAAGAATGGAAAAAAGATTTGAAAAAATTCGCCATCAATTTTTTTCAATTCACACCTGGAGCCTTGCTTTTGTTTGTGGTAAAGAAAAAATTCCGTTGCAGCTTAATAACTCAGACATTTTCACTGGAATAATCAGTTACACCTAATAGGGTATCTGGGTAAGTAAAATAGGTGTCATACGAACAAAAACTGAAGAAAAAGTTAAGTTACATTTTATCCACCTGAAAACAAATAATCAATCCTACATCTATTATAGAATGAGAAAATCTA
>NZ_JBLYEG010000083.1:0-525 GCF_048514875.1 Flavobacterium sp. T12S277
CCTCCGGAACGACAGGCAGGCCTAAAGGGGTGATGATCGAGCATTCCGGGGTTGTTAATTTAGTTTATATACAAAAAGATGATTTAGAGGTAGATGATCAATCAAGAATACTTCAGTATGCTTCAACAGTATTTGATGGATCAGTATTCGAGATATTCAGTACTTTATCCTTTGGAGCATCTCTTCATATTTTGCCATCCAGAATGAGGCAGGATGTTCAATTACTAGGGGATTATATTGAGGATAATAAAATCAATGTAGTTGCTTTACCACCTGTTTTATTGCATACGATGTCTTATAAAGAGTTTCCTAATCTTAAAACATTAGTTGTTGCTGGAGAATCCTCTTCATCAGAGCTAATGGAAAAATGGAATAAAGGCAGAAGATTAATAAATTCATATGGTCCAACAGAGAATACAGTGTGTGTAAGTATGCATTTATATAAGGATGGCGATTTAAACACCAATATCGGCAAGCCTCTTTCTAATATGAAAACTTATGTGCTTGACGCTAATAATCTTCCTG
>NZ_JBLYEG010000084.1:0-512 GCF_048514875.1 Flavobacterium sp. T12S277
GGTATTACCCAAAAGAATCACAAGAAAAAAGAATGACAGGTGGGAAATTTCAGGGTTCCAATACGTCTGCTTCCGCTGGTTTTGTAGATCTATATTCCATCCCAACCGAGCCAAATTATGCATGGCAAGACGTTAGTATACCTAATAGTACAGCCTATAGATATTACAGATATTTATCTCCGGTAGACGGTTATTGTAATGTGGCAGAGATTGAGTTCTGTGTTTCTAATGAGTTTCCAACAGTAAACATTACAGCACCACTCAATAATAAACTTTATACTACTGTTCCTGCGAACATAAATATTACGGCAACTGCTTCTGATGCGGATGGATCGATCAGCAGAGTTGAATTTTATCAGGGTGCGACTTTACTTGGCACTGATATATCAAGTCCTTATTCGTTTAACTGGACAGGAGTTCCTGCCGGCACTTATGAGCTTATTGCAAAGGCTTATGATAACCTGAATGCTGAAATGGTATCCTCTATTATTAGCGTCATAGTAGGAAACAAA
>NZ_JBLYEG010000009.1:0-217949 GCF_048514875.1 Flavobacterium sp. T12S277
AAAAAATATAGTTTTTAATCAAAACGGAGGTGGTCATTTTGCTCCGGAATTAGGTGGTCATTTTGAACTGGAATCAGGTGCTCACTTTAAAACGGAATGGGGTGATCAATATAACCGGAATTTGCACCTTCGGACATAAAATATTTTTTTTACAATCATAAACGACCAGTTTATATTGTAAATCCTAAATATTTAGGACGTGAAAAAGCCTAACCCGTAAGATTACAGATTGTTGTTTTCTAAAATTTAATTTTGATTTTTAACTTCGAGCTTTATTAGAGACCCAAACGTTTTTTTGGATAATAACGTTAAATGATATAGAATCTAAAATCTATAAACATGGTTTCTTTGCTCTCTATTTTAGTGATGTCTTTTGACAAATACATAGTATTGGCATAACATCTGTTGATGTAAGGACTTCTTTTTGTCCTCTTTAATTAAGGTATTGTATAGGTGCTCTTTTATTTGCCGAAGCGGGTCACTAAGAAGATATTTATACTATCGACACCTGTAATAGTATGACTTTCAAAAGTTAATACAAAGGTACTATTTTTTTTTGGTGGTGTCAAGTGGGAATAAAGTAAAAAATTTTCACACTTCACCCAAATTATTGTTGCTATACAATTTTAGTGTTGTTTTTTGTTGATTCTAAAAATGTTTTGGGGGAAATACGGGGGAAATGAGAAATAAAAAACCCTTTAATCGTTGTGAATCAACGTTTAAAGGGTTTTTAAAGTGCGGATAATAGGACTCGAACCTACACGCCTTGCGGCACCAGATCCTAAGTCTGGCATGTCTACCAATTTCACCATATCCGCGGCAATTGTGGGTGCAAAGATAGACATAACTTCGAATATTCAAAGAAAAAAAACGAAAAAATTGAAAAAAAATATTAATTCTCTTTTTTGTACTTTTGGATTTCTATAAAAATAATTTAAATGGAAAATATAAAGTCTTACGTTCAAGAACATAAGGATCGCTTTATCAACGAGTTGATCGAATTATTAAAGATTCCGTCGGTTAGTGCCGACACTGCATACTCGCAAGATGTTATCGATACTGCCGAAGCAGTAAAGGAAAGTTTATCAAAAGCAGGTTGCGATTTTGTCGAAATTTGCGACACTCCGGGTTACCCAATCATATATGGAGAGAAAATAATCGACCCAAATTTACCAACTGTTCTTGTTTACGGACATTATGATGTTCAGCCACCAGATCCTTTAGAGTTATGGACTTCGCCTCCATTCGAACCTGTAATCAAAACGACGGATATTCACCCGGAAGGTGCAATCTTCGCTCGTGGTGCCTGCGACGACAAAGGTCAGATGTACATGCACGTAAAAGCGTTGGAGTACATGGTTCAGAACAATGTTTTGCCATGTAACGTAAAATTCATGATCGAAGGAGAAGAAGAAGTAGGTTCGGCAAGTTTAGCGTGGTTCGTAGAGCGCAATCAGGAAAAACTGAAAAACGATGTCATCTTAATTTCAGATACCGGAATGATTTCTAACCAACAGCCGTCGATCACGACAGGTTTAAGAGGTTTGAGTTATGTTGAGGTAGAAGTTACAGGTCCAAACCGCGATTTACATTCTGGTTTATACGGAGGAGCAGTGGCGAACCCAATAAATATTCTGGCAAAAATGATCGCTTCGCTTCATGACGAAGACAATCATATTACGATTCCAGGTTTCTACGATAAAGTACAGGAATTGTCTCTTGAAGAAAGAGCCGAAATGGCAAAAGCGCCTTTTAGCTTAGAAAAATATAAAAAAGCCTTAGACTTAAATGATGTTTATGGTGAAAAAGGATATGTAACTAACGAGCGTAATTCTATTCGTCCAACCTTAGATGTCAACGGAATCTGGGGTGGATATACTGGAGAAGGTGCAAAAACGGTTATTGCAAGCAAAGCATTTGCTAAAATTTCGATGCGTTTGGTGCCTAATCAGGATTGGGAAGAAATCACAGAGCTTTTTGCAAAACATTTCACAAACATTGCCCCGGCGGGAGTTACAGTAAAAGTAACGCCACACCATGGAGGTCAGGGTTATGTAACGCCAATTGACAGTATTGGATATCAGGCGGCAAACAAAGCGTATACAGAAACTTTTGGAGTTCCGGCAATTCCGGTTCGTTCAGGAGGAAGTATTCCAATTGTGGCTTTGTTTGAAAAAGAGTTAAAAAGCAAAACGATCTTGATGGGCTTCGGTTTAGACAGTGATGCAATTCACTCGCCAAATGAGCATTTTGGAATCTTCAATTACTTAAAAGGAATCGAAACTATTCCGTTGTTCTATAAGTATTTTGTAGAGCTTTCAAAGTAGTTTTCTAAAAAGAAAGATTTAAAATAAATAAGGAATCCGTTCAGAAATGAGCGGATTTTTTTATGGGCGTTCCCTTCGGTCGGGCTTTCGGCTATATTCCCAATTAACAAAAACTACGGCTAAAAAGCCTTGTTTTTCTAAATCGGGAGATACCGCCTCTATCCCTAACGCGGAAAAGAGGTTCAAAGTGGCAGAGGTTCAAAGGTACAGAGGAACGGGAAAATTGAAATTTTTGTTGAATAGCCTACAGCTTCAGCTGTAGGTAGGTTTAAAGGAATTAAATAATTGGCTTCAGCCAAATAAATTCCAGATTTGAATTTTGAAAATCTTTGCATGAAATTAGGCTAAAGCCAATAAATGCCTTTATTTCTCCAGCCTCCAGCTGAAGTTGGAGGGAATTCAGATGTTGTTTCTTTTTACCTTTGCACCTCTGTACCTTTGCCACTTTGCACCTCAAAAAGAGAATCTCAACACCTTTCAAAAAAAAATTCTTGCATATTAAAAAAATAACTCTACATTTGTAGAGCAACATCTATAATTGTAGAATTAAAATAGTCAAATGAGACAGCTGGTAATCTTGTTATTTTGTGGATTGGTTCTTTTAGGATGCAAAAGCAAACCGATCAATCAGATTGTGGATAAGAAAAGAGAAGGTGTCTGGATTGACAATTACAAACAGGACAGTACGGTTTACAAATCGTTTGAGTATTACAAACACGGCGAACCCATAAAAAAGTGGAAATCGTATATAGATGGGAAAATCTATAAAACAGAAAAATATAAAAACGGAATCTGCTTTGTGAAATATTATTACGAAAACGGAAAACTACAATCGAAGGGAAAAACAAAGATCGAAGTCAATTCGGTAGAAACGCACTGGTTTTATTTTGGCGATTGGGAGTTTTACTCGGATAAAGGGAAATTAATTGAAGTTAAGAAATACGATAACGGTGAGTTGATTTCGGAACGAATAGTGGAGTAGGGGAGGGTGTAGAAGAAAGAATAAAGAGAATAGAAGAAAGAGCAAAGAATAAAGATTATAGAATATAGAATTAGTGTAGCATACAGAAGAAATCATAAAAATCATTTTAATCTGCGGCAAAAAAAACTTAGCAACTTAGTAACTCAAAACCTTAGAACCTTTAAAAAATGCAATTATCAAACTCAGAAGAACAATTAATGGAGCATCTCTGGAAGCTTGAAAAAGCTTTTATGAAAGATTTGCTTGAAGCGTATCCGGAGCCAAAACCGGCAACAACAACCGTTGCAACGCTTTTGAAACGAATGATCGATAAAAAATTCGTTGCTTACAATGAATTTGGGAATTCAAGAGAGTATTACCCTTTGGTCAAAAAAACTGACTATTTCTCTAAACATGTTAATGGGTTAATTAGTAGTTTCTTTAATAATTCGGCATCACAATTCGCTTCTTTTTTTACGACCGAAACGAATTTAAGTACGACCGAACTGGAAGAACTCAGAAAAATAATCGATTCGGAAATTCAAAAGAAGAAAAAATGATAAACTATCTTTTAAAATCAGGAATACTGCTTTTTGTTTTTTATGCAGTATACAAATTGCTGTTGGAAAACGAAAAAATGTTTCGCTTTAATCGCGCTTATTTACTGGCGAGTTTGGTTTTTAGTTTTGTAATTCCGCTGCAGCTTATCTCGTTTGGATCGTTTGTGTCTGCTAAAATTGGGTTGGTTCAATTGAATGAAATCGTACTTCAGAAAAGCAGTGAGCAGCTCAATACCATTTCGGTAAATGACTTTTTGCTGGTTTTGATTGTTGCAGTTTACAGCGCCGTAGTTTTAGTGTTGACATTCAGGTTTGTTCTGGGGCTTAATTCGTTTTATAAAAGAATACAGCGCAGTGAAATTCGGTTTGAAAATGGGCAAAAAATAGTGTTGCTTCAGGAGTCTGGTTTGCCATACTCTTTTTGGACATCTATTTTTATCAATAAAACAGAATTCGAAAATGGTAAAATTCCATCAGAATTAATAGCTCACGAGAAAGCACACTTGAAACAGAGGCATACTTTGGATATTCTTTTTGTTGAGGTGTTGCAGATTGTTTTCTGGTTCAATCCGTTGCTTTTTCTTTATAAAAAATCCATTAAACTCAATCATGAATTTTTGGCCGATGAAGCCGTAAATGTGCAGTTTGGTGCCATTAGAAGCTATCAGCATTTATTGCTTGATTTTGCCTCCAATAAAAATACGGTTGCTCTGGCGAGTAATATCAATTATTTAATAACTAAAAAACGTTTACTTATGATGACTAAAAAAGAATCTCCGATTAAAATTGTATTGAAAGTATTTACAGTGGGTAGCCTTTATGCCTTGCTTTTGTTTGTTTTTAGTACTGAAGCAATTGCTCAAAAACCGCCCGCTAAAGGAGAAATGAAAGACAAAGATCTTTATGTGCTGGAAGAGGTCGAGAAATTGCCTGAATATCCTGGTGGTATGACAGCGTTTTATAAGTTTATTGGGAAGAATTTCAAAATGCCGGCAGCAGTTGGGAAAAATAAAATTGAAGGAAAAACATACATGCAATTCACCATTGAAAAAGATGGAAGCTTATCCGATATTAAAACAATTAAAGACTCCGGTTATGGAATAGGGAATGAGGTTATCCGTGTCCTGAAGCTTTCTCCAAAATGGACTGCCGCAACACAACAGGGAAAAGCGGTTAGAGTAATTTACAGTTTGCCAATTACGGTTCAGCCAGAGAAATAGATTTTTAAAGGTGCAAAGGTTCAAAGTTGCAGAGGGGCAAAGGAGTCAAAGATTTCCTTTTGAATAGCCTCCAGCTTTAGCTGGAGAGGTTTAAATGATGAGGTGAATGGCTTTAGCCAAATCAGCTCAGGATTCAAATTTTGGTTTTTTGTACCTCCGCATCTTTTCAAAAAAAATCCGCTTCCAGAACCTGGAAGCGGATTAAATAAAAAACTAAAAAAAAAATTCTAAAAAACAACAACCCGGATCTTAGAACAAATCCGGATTATATCCAAAATAAGGCATTTTTTGCTCGTTAAAAATAACCCCATATTCTTCTAACTCCTTTAAAATAGGCAGGTATACTTCTTTTTTTATCGGAAGCTGTACGCCCGGAGTTGTGATTTTTCCATTTAAAATTAACAGCGTTGCCATCGCAACCGGTAGTCCAACGGTTTTTGCCATTGCAGTATAGGTTTGGTCGTCTCCAATACAAACCATTTTGGAGTCAATTTGCTTTTTTTCTCCATTGAGTTCATAGCCAAACTTATGATACATGACAATCATGTCTTTGTCATCCGGTTCTAGCGACCAGCTGTCGGTTAATATTTTTTCTAAGATCTGCGCAGGAGTGGCATTGGGTAGGTTTATTTTCTTGTTGGGATTAAATAAATCCAGTTCCAGAAGCTTGTCCCACATAATATCGTCCTGATCAATTTTTAAGATCAGTCGGGTTTTGATTTCTACAGAATCGGTTGGATGGTACGGTAAAAAGGAATTCACAAATTGACGGTAGCTCATGTTTTCAGAATCTTCCATGATGTAGCTGTCGTCTGTCATGCCCAGTTGTACAAACATATTCCATGCTTTCGAGAAACCTACTCTTCTGATGGTTCCTCTGTACAGCGTTAGTACATTGTCTAAGCCGTAAACCGATTTGTATTTAAGGGAATCGCGATTGGAATAAGCCTCAAATTTCCCGTAACCTTCTACTTCCAGAAATTCGGTACGACGAAATAAAGCGCTGTACGGAATGTATTTATAAGTACCTTCCTGAATAAATTTTGCTGCGCCTCCTTGTCCCGCCAGAACGACATTTCGAGGAGCCCAGGTAAATTTATAATTCCATAAATTATTATCGGATTCGGGAGCTACTAAGCCACCACAAAAGGATTCAAAAAGCAGCATTTTGCCGCCTTTGGCTCTGATTTCATCAATGACTTTCATGGCACTCATATGATCGATTCCGGGATCAAGGCCAATCTCGTTCATGAAAACTAAATTGTTTTTTCGGGCTTCTTCGTCCAGTGCCTGCATAGCATCGCTTATATAGGAAGCTGTAACCAGATGTTTTTTAAACTGTAGACAGTCTTTGGCGATTTCGATATGTAAATGGGCAGGCAGCATCGAGATTACGATAGACGCTTTTTCGATTGCTGCTTTTCTTTCTTCGGTATCAAAAATATTTAAAGCAATTGGAGTCGCATTAGGATGTTCTTGTGTCTTTTTTTCGGCTAAGGCCAAAGAAAGGTCGGCTACAACAAGATGTAGGTTTTCGCTTTCTGATTTTGCTAGTAAATAACGTATTAAGGACGATGCAGATCTACCGGCTCCAATGATTAAAATGCTTCTCATATTTTATATTTATAACACAAATATATTAAATTGTTAAATATATAACAATTTTAATTTCGGAAAAATGTTGGATATTTTTTTTTAATGCCAAAAAAAGGGGGATTCTTTTTTCTGAAAAATATTTTTCAAAAGTAAAATGCTTTTTAAGTACGATTGAAGTATTTTTGTGTGAGAATCGAAAGTATAGAAAATATGAAAAGAAGAATTGTTTTGGCAGGAACTTTTATGGGAATGTTAGCGATCATTTTGGGCGCTTTTGGTGCACATTTACTGAAGAAATACTTATCAGTAGAAGAATTAAACACTTTTGAAGTTGGAGTTCGTTACCAAATGTATCATGCTTTATTTTTACTTTTTCTTTCGACCAGAAAAGATATTGCCGAAAAAACCGTTAAAGCAATCTATAATTTAGTGGTTGCCGGGGTACTTCTTTTTAGCGGATCTATCTATTTGTTAGCGACAAAAAGCATGACTGTTTTTGATTTTAAAATTATCGTATTCGCAACTCCTTTGGGTGGTTTTTTATTAATTATTGCCTGGGCGCTGTTATTTGTTACGATTTTGAGGAGAAAATCATAAAATACCGAATAAAAAAAATTATCTAAAAATTAATCTTTAATTTTGTCACATAAATAACATATGATCTTGATTATGTGAGTTTCTATTGCTTTTTACTTTAATGTAAAAATATTATAACAAATTCATTTATAGGGTTATAGAAAAATGAATTAGAGGCATTTATTTTTTTGTTTTATTCATTTCAGAAGGTTAAATTTTACTTAATTAATATAAATAAAAGTGAAATTTAAATTTTTTTAAAGGTTTAATAATAAATTATATAATTTTGCATTCTCTTAAACATCACACACAACTAAAAATTTATGGACAGTCACACAGTTTTCACGCAATCGATTTCGCTGAAAGAATTAGGAATTGAAAATGCAAAAGTTCGCTATCAACTATCTGCAGATGAATTGCATGCGATCACTTTGCAATCAGGTCAAGGTGTTGAGAACTCCACGGGAGCATTAGCAATTAATACGGGCGAATTTACAGGACGTTCTCCTCAGGATCGTTACATCGTAAAAGATGGTATTACCGGAGATCAGGTTTGGTGGGGAAATGTAAACATTTCTTTTGAACCGGATGCTTTTGAAAGATTATACAACAAGGTAACGCAGTTTTTATCGAATAAAGAAGTTTTTGTTCGTGATTCTTACGTTTGCTCTGATGCTAATTATAGACTAAATGTTCGTGTTGTTACTGAAACAGCATGGTCGAATTTGTTTTGCTACAACATGTTTTTAAGACCAGAGGAGTCAGAATTAGCTAATTTTACTCCGGAATGGACTGTAGTTTGTGCTCCAAGTTTTATGGCAGATCCTGCTGTAGACGGAACACGTCAGTCTAATTTTGCTATTTTAGATTTTACTAAAAAGATCGCACTTATTGGAGGAACAGGTTATACTGGAGAAATGAAAAAGGGAATTTTCTCTGCTTTAAACTTCATTCTTCCGGTTTTCAAAAATACATTACCAATGCACTGTAGTGCCAATGTTGGTGAAGCAGGAGATACTGCAATTTTCTTCGGATTATCAGGAACAGGAAAAACAACTTTATCAGCAGATCCGCAACGTAAGTTAATCGGAGACGATGAACACGGATGGACTGCAGAAAATACTGTTTTCAACTTTGAAGGCGGTTGTTATGCAAAAGTAATTAACCTTACAGAAGAAAATGAACCGGATATTTTTAGAGCAATCAAAAAAGGAGCGCTTTTAGAAAATGTGGTTTTCAAACCGGGAACAAACGAGGTAGATTATGATGATGTTTCCATCACTCAAAATACTCGTGTAAGTTACCCAATCACTCATATCGACAACATTCAGCCAGGTTCTATTGGACACAATCCTAAGAATATCTTTTTCTTAACGGCTGATTCTTTCGGAATTTTGCCTCCAATCTCAAAATTAACTCCAGGACAGGCTGCTTACTATTTTATCTCAGGATATACAGCTAAAGTTGCAGGAACTGAAGCAGGAGTTACAGAACCACAACCTAATTTCTCAGCTTGTTTTGGTGCACCATTTATGCCATTACATCCAACACGTTACGCAGAAATGCTAACTAAAAAAATGGAAGAAGCTAACGTAACAGTTTGGTTGATCAATACAGGTTGGACAGGAGGTCCTTACGGAACAGGAAGCCGTATGAAATTAAAATACACACGTGCCATGATTACCGCTGCTTTAAACGGAGAATTGGATAACGTTGCCTTTAAAAATCATAAGGTATTTGGAATTGCACAGCCTGAAACTTGTCCAAACGTTCCAAATGAAATCTTAGATCCGAGAAATACTTGGGAAGATCCTGAGTTGTACGATAAAAAAGCAGTTGAATTGGCTCAGAAATTTAAAGCTAATTTTGCCAAATTTGAAGAATTTGCCAATGCCGAAATTTTGGCTGGCGCACCGATCATAGAATAAGGAAGATTACTAATTCAAACTAAAAAAAGCTGTTCGTTATGAACAGCTTTTTTGTTTGGTATTCTTTCTCAGTCTCAGTCTTCAGTCTCAGTCACAGTTTTCAGGCATAGTTAAGAAACTGAAAACTGCGACCGCGACTGCAAACTTATTTCCTGTCATCAATACGTTTCTGGATCAAATCCCAGGCGTAGTAGTGAAAAGTCATTCCGTTGCTCATGGCTACAAACAGCCCGTTTTTAAAATCTCCACCTAAATTTATGCTGGTCACATCGGCACCATCACATTCTACAGTCGATGTTGGGATTTCTGCTAATAGAGGATAGTTATTCGGGTTTCCATTTGCTCCTTCTCTCGGATAGACCATGAATGTATTTGCTTGCTGGTTTGAAACCAAGATGTATCCGGTAGAATCTGTTTTTTTGTAAATCGCGATTCCTTCATTATCTGCTTTAAAACCTGTTTTTCCAAAAATGGCAAGTTCTTTATTGTCTTTTAAAGCAGGATCGGCTTTGTATTTTCTGATTCCGAATTGTTCGTCACAATATAAGATAGTTCCTAACTCATTGTCAACTGCAATAGCTTCGATCTCTTTCTTTCCGCTGTAAGCGCCAAATTTTCGAACGACTTTTGCTGTAGCTGATTTTCCATTTCCGGAAAGTTCATATTGCCATAAGTAACTTCCTGAAGGCCCTGATTTTCTGCCTACAATAGCAAAAATTTTACCGTCGCTTTTTCGGGTATACAATGCAACTCCCATTGGATCGCGTAAAGTTTCCCCTTCAAAAACGGAAATTCCCCCATTATCAATTGCTTTTAAATCAGGTAGGCTAAAGATTCTTATTTTGTTTGATTCTCTTTCTGTAGTGACTGCAATATCAATTTTTTTTCCATCGATGATCAAACCATAAGCGATATCAACATTGTTCGGGCGTTTTAAAACTTCAGATTTTGCAATGATTTTTCCCTTTAAATCAAAAGCATACAAAGCACCATCGGTATCCTTATCGGTTCCGACAATGATGCTTTTAGAAGCGTCGGTTGGATGAATCCAGATCGAAGGATCGTCCGTGTCGTGAGGTAAGGCTTCGGTAACAACGGTTGGTTTTACAGCATTTGCAGCAACGGGTGCCAGTTTATCCTCTTTACAGGCGATAAATAAAGTGCTTAAAAGCAAAAAGGCTAGTATCGTTTTATTTTTCATTAGATATTTATTTTAATAAAATTAGACAGAACCGTTAAGTTCTGTCCAATGTAAGGATTTTTTATATAGCGTATTACAAGTCAAGCTTCAAGCCAAAATTGTATCGGGCCTGATAGTACTCAACCTGTTTAGTATGCGCTTCAACACCCTGATAGTAGCGCAATGGCTGATTGGTTAAATTATTTGCTTCAGCAAAAAGACGAAGTTTAGGGGTAATTTTGAAAGAAGCATTGGCATCCAGGAAAAATTGTTTGTCGTAATAACTGTCTTTGTAAGACTCTGAACCCAACTCATCTAAATAATCAGAAGTGAAATTGGTCGATACTCTCGCAGAAAAACGTTTGTTTTCCCAGGATAAAGAGCCGTTAAACATGTGCGGAGTGGTTCCCGGAAGACTGATGTTATTTCTTTCGTTTCCATCTTCATCCGCAATTCCTTTTGCTTTAGATTTGGTATAAGTGTAATTAAGATAGATACCAAATCCTTTAAGAAATTTACCCGGAAGGAAATCTAACTGACGTTGAAAAGCAACTTCAAAACCATAAACATCAACAGTTTCGCCATTTCTGGATTGTAAAAATGACCAGTTTTCACCCGTTGGAATTGGATTTACCTGATTTGGGAAATCAGCAGCAAATTTTGCAGCAGTGTATTGGTTGTCGCTGTAGTTGTAAATAAAGTTTTCCAATTTTTTATAGAAAACCCCTCCTGAAATTAATCCAACCGACTTGAAATAGTTTTCGGCCATAAAATCATAATTGTAGGAGTAAGTGGCGTCAAGATCCGGATTTCCGGCCATAATTTCTTTTTCGGCAGCAATATTGTTTACAAAAGGAGCCAGGGCATAATAGTTTGGTCTTGCCAAAGCTGTTGTAGCAGCCGCTCTTAAAACTAAATCTTTGGTCGCGTTGTATTGCAAAGAGATACTTGGTAATAAATTTGTATAAGAGTTGGTCGTATTGATCTGACTCTCTAATTTTTCTTCATCCAGTACGCGGTTTCCGGTATAATCAATACGAGTGTTTTCTACACGAAAACCTAAAACCATAGATAACTTATCGTTAAAATCCTGATCCCATCTTACGTAAGCCGCATAAATGTTTTCTTTGGCATTATAATTTACCGCCAGAAACTCTGCAGGATCTGCTTTTTTGTTAAATAACGTAGCATTGTTTAAATCTAAACTTCCTAAAAAGTTAGCCGAAGCAAAACTTCCCGGTACATATTTGCTTCCCGGATTAAAGTTTTGACCGTCGTAATTGCTATTTGAAATTTGCGACAATAAAGCCATATCGGTGTTGATCGGCGTATAAGCAAAGAAATTGTTGTTTCTCTCTTTTTCTTTCAATCGAAGCCTAACTCCTGTTCTCAATCTTCCTTTTTCAGACGGAATAATGGTAAAAGGAAAACGGATATTAATTTTTGCTCCAAATTCACTTTCGCTGGTTTCATCTGTATTTTCAGTAGCCGTTTGAAATTTGAATTTGTTTAAGGCCTCTCCGGTTGTTGTGAGTAACGGAAATCGAATGTCTGATAAATCCTGAGTCATATCCAGACCTTTTTGACGGTATTCGATATAACGCTCTTCCGGACGGTATTCTCTGGCTTTTGCATAATTGGCAGACCAGTCTAAATCAAGTTTAGAGTTGATTAAATGTTCTCCGCGAATCGAATAATTCTGAACACGCTGATCTTCTAATCTTCTGTTTTTGTTGCGATCATTGTCTATTCCACCTTTTGTCTGACGTTTTACACGCCCTTTAAATGCTGTAATTTGCTGACCGTTATAAATCGGTTCAATATCATCGTAAGTAGTTCTGAAACGGTTTTCTCTATCGTCTCTCCAGTTGTAAATAGCGTTGGCAAAAATGGTATTGTTTTCATCAAATTTATAATCCAATGCTACAGATCCGCTGCGGCGAATACGCTGTACATCGTACTTTCTAACCTCTGATGCCTGTAAATATTCATTCCCGAATTTATCTTTTACCCATTCGTTTTCAATATTATCAGATCCATAATCGACATTGTTATACGATCCGCTAAAAACAGCTCCTAATTTATTGTCGAAAAAACGATTTCCATAAACCAGTCCCGCAGTATAAGAAGCGTGCTCGCGAATTGGTAAATAACCTCCGGCCAGGGTTGCCGAGATTCGCTCTCCATTTGGCGTAGCTCTTGTAATTAGATTTACAGAACCTCCAATGGCATCTGCATCCATATCCGGAGTCAGGGTTTTGTTGACTTCAATTGTTGAGATCATATCTGATGGAATCAAATCCATTTGTACATTTCTGTTGTCTCCTTCTGCTGATGGAATTCGGTCTCCATTCAAAGTAACCGAGTTTAATGATGGAGCAAGACCACGAATGATGATGTTACGGGCTTCACCCTGATCGTTTTGCATGGTGATTCCCGGAACACGCTTTAAAGCATCTCCAACGTTGGCATCCGGAAAACGGCCCATTTGATCAGACGAGATTACGTTTCCGATGTTTTTATTGTTTTTCTGCTGGTTTAACGCTTTTGCCTGTCCTTTTAAAATGTCTCCTACGACTACTTCGTTCAGTTCAGTTCCCGATGTTTTAAGTGCAAAATCAACTACATTATTTTTACCCTGTTCCACTGTAATTTCTTTTGTAATGGCAGTGTATCCAATATATTTTACCTGTAGCTGATAGGTTCCTGCATTTATATTAAGCAATTCAAAACGACCATTGTAATCTGAAACGGTATATTTGTTTTCGCCTACAATCTGAATCATTGCTCCCGGTAAAGGAAGTTTATCGTCAGTATCCATCACTTTTCCTGAGATTATAGCCTTTTGGGCATAACCTGAAAAGGCCAAAAACAGGAATGTTACTAGTAAATAAAATTTTTTCATTTGTGTTTTAGTTTGATTTGCTGCGAAACTAGAACGTAAATGTTATTAAAGGACTTCAAAAAAATTAACATAGTGTTATGATTCCTATTCAACATTAAAAATAGATTAATGTTAAAATAACATTTATTATTGAAATGTTTTTTAAGAAGCCAACTTAAAACAAATGAACTATTTAACTTAGAATTTGATTTTTTGGCGCTAAATTTGCCCTATCATATGAGCCCGAAAGGCGAGTTGATAAAATAATCATCAATCAAAAATCATCAATCATGTTAAAACAATTTTTTATTCTCTGCTCGGGAGCCGATCGTGATCTGCTCGAGGGCTGTTCAAATGGCGAGCAAACCAAATACGTTGGTATTGGTGCCACCGTATTTTTTACTGCAGTTATGGCTTTTCTGGCCAGTGCTTATGCGCTTTTTACCGTTTTTGATTCTATTTATCCGGCTTTAATTTTTGGATTTGTCTGGAGTTTGCTCATTTTTAATCTGGATCGATTTATCGTTTCGACGATTAAAAAAAGAGATCGTTTTATGGATGAGTTTATTCAGGCGACCCCCAGAATCATATTGGCAATTATTATTGCAATCGTAATTTCAAAACCTTTGGAGATTAAAATTTTCGAAAAAGAAATCAATACGGTTTTATTAAAGGAAAAAAATGAAATGGAATTAGCGAACAAAAAGCAGGTTGGCAATTATTTCAAATCAGATTTAGATAAAAATAAGGCTGAGATTGCAGCTTTGAAAAATGATGTTCTGAAAAAAGAAAAAGAGGTAAATGATTTGTATTCGACTTATATCACAGAAGC
Organism: Flavobacterium sp. T12S277; assembly: GCF_048514875.1. Taxonomy (NCBI): domain Bacteria; kingdom Pseudomonadati; phylum Bacteroidota; class Flavobacteriia; order Flavobacteriales; family Flavobacteriaceae; genus Flavobacterium; species Flavobacterium sp. T12S277. The sequence goes on from NZ_JBLYEG010000009.1 coordinate 14,065, forward strand.
CGAAGGAACTTCAGGAACCAAAAAACTTGGAAAAGGACCGGTTTATAAAGAAAAACGAGAGAAACACGATGCAGCTCTAAAAGACTTAGCAGCATTAAAGACCACTAATGAAGCCAAAATTGCCGAGAAAGAAAAAACAGGAAAACAATTACAGGCCGATTTAGATAAAAAAGTCACACAAACACAGCCCATCATTGAAGGTTTTGACGGTTTAATGGCACGTATCAATGCATTGAATAAATTGCCGTGGCTGCCGTCTTTTTTTATAATGTTGTTGTTTTTAGCCATTGAAACTTCTCCGATTATAGCCAAATTATTAGCTCCGAAAGGTGAGTTTGATTTTAAACAGGAAGAAGCCGAAACGGCGATGAAAGCCACTTTGGAGCAAAACAAATACCAGCGCGAATTATTGGTTAAAACGAGTGCCGAAATGCACGATAAAGTTTATGCCGATATTGCCGGAGATAGAGGCCTCTATGATTTGCAGCGTAAAAATGCAAAGGAATTACTTGAATTACAATCGAATAGTTTTGTGGAGAAGCAGAAAGCAACATTGTGAGATGTGAAATGTGATTTCTAAAATGTAGCTTGTAAAAAGTGAAATGATCTTTAAAACGAGATCGATCAAATAAAAAAAAGTCTTAAGTTCAATTAGAGCTTAAGACTTTTTTATTTTTAGTAAGATGTAAGAAGTCATTTCACCAATCACATTTTACATTTTACAAGCTACATATAGCTTAAAATCTCTTTTTTATAGGTATCATATTCTCCCTGCATAATTAAACCATTGTCAAGCAATTTTTTATAATTCTGCAGTTTGTCAAAAAGTTCCTCTTTGGATAGGTCGCTCAATTTACGTTCTCCGGCATGAGTTTGAGTCGGTTGTATAGGCTCAAAAGTTTCATAAGGAGTTGTTGCAGGTAAAATTTCGGCAAAACTGGTAACTTCTTCCGTTTCAACTTCTTCAACTTCCTCAAAATCATCTTCAACGATTGGTGTTGGTTCTGCTGCAGGGGCTTCTGTTACAACAGGATTTTTCAACAAATCCAATTGCTCTTTAGCATAAGTATAAATTTTTCTTGCCTGAGTTTTTGGGATATAATCGATCGAAATGGCCAGATCCGTTTTGGTGCCAAATGAAAATTCAGAACCTAAAATATTCTCTTTTACAAAAGTACTGGCAATATCATCCCAGGTATAATCTGTAAAATCCATTGAAAGACCTAAGTTTTTAGGTTTGCAAATAATGATACGTTTATTTGTTAAGATTATGCTATCCGGAAAAACAGTAATTGCTGGTTTTTTTTGAACCGCGATGTACCCAACTTCTTCGTTTTTCATCAATAAATCATTGAGTTTCGAAGTGATTTTTTCAATCGCTTTAGGGTCTTGTTCTTCGTTCAGAAATTTTTTAAATTGTTCTTTCATGATTGATAAGTTGCTAAGTTACACTGTAACTGAGTTGCTAAGTTTTTTGTCTTATGCTGCAAATGTAATGCCTAATTTTCTAATTCGATAATTTCATTCTGAATTTTCTTTGTCAAACTTTTGAAAACCAATTCATACGAGTGATCAATCAATTCTTTGACGAAAGAGGTCGGTAAGTTTCCGTTGAGGGCAATCGTATTCCAATGTACTTTGCTCATGTGAAATCCGGGTTTGATCTCGTCATACTCGGCTCTTAGTTCCTGAGCGCGTTCCGGATCACATTTTAAATTAACCGAAGGCTCATTTTTTTCCCATTGCGATAAGGAGGATAATGCAAACATTTTTCCGCCAACTTTAAAAACCAAAGTGTCTTCATCAAAAGGAAAATGTTCGCTAACACCCTTTTTCGAAAGACAATATTCGTAGTACGTTTCCAGATTCATATTATTTTTTATTTACCAATTTCACCTAAATGTGTATACTTAAAACCTTTTTGATATTTTAACCCATAACCGAAGAAACGATCCATTGCAGCGTGCGAGAATAGAATAATTCCGATAAGCTGAATGGGTTCCGTTTTTAAATAACAACCCACTATATAAACTAAGATCGCGAGCCCTTTATGATGGAATATATTGTACAAAAAAGCACCAATTTTAGGATTAAATACATAAGCTATCATCGAAAGGTCCGGAGCCAAAATGAAGACTAAAAACCACCACCATTGATAGTTTAGAAGGCTAAATAAATAGATTCCGAGCAGCAACATTCCTAATTCTTCAAGTTTAATTATTGTTTTCATGTTATTTTCTTTTCCATCATTTTTTCGGGATGCTGCAAGGCTGTAAAACCAAATTTTTCATATAAAAAATGAGCATCAGTAGTCGCCAACCTCCATATTTGAATGTTTTTTAGAACAGGTTCATTCATCATCGCTTCTATTAAAACAGACGAATATCCTTTACCACGCTGTTCTTCGGTAATAAAAACATCCATTACATATCCAAAAACGACATAGTCTGTAATAACCCTCGCAAAGCCAATTTGTTTGTCATTGAGGTAAATTCCGAAACAAACCGAGGCATCAATTGTGGTCTGAACTTCTTCAATAGTCCTTCCCGCAGCCCAGTAAATATCCTTCAGGAAATTTTGTATAAACGGAACATCAAGTTTAGTTTTATCGGTCGAAACGGTTATCATTTTAGAGTATTTGTTTTAGATTTTAGATTTTAGACTTTAGATGGTAAGATTTGAAATCAACAACCTGAAATCTCAAATAACAATGGTTTACTTGGACTTGCATCGTTTTCAAACGAAGCAATCTGGAGATTTAGTATGTAGTCGCCATCTTTGATTTCATCCGAAACAAAAATCATTTCGGTAATCGTTGCGTTTAATCTCGCATCAGCGTTTAAATGAAGCGTATCTTTTACATTCCAAAAAGCTTTATGAGCCAGCAATTTTCCCTCGTCATGTTCTTTGTCTACACTTGGCAAGTCAATTAACAAATGCTGAATCCCGCTTTCACGGATGAAAATAGCGGCTTCCTCAGATAAATACGGCGGATTTGTATTCGAGTATTTCCTTGACTTTTTATCTTTTTGGTTTGGAAGTGTCCTAATAATTAAAGCTTCAATTGTTTTGGTGGGCGAAGACGAATCATTTGTCCCATTGAGCGAAGTCGAAATGTGATCTTTTGTAATCACCAGATCATCACCAATCTTTTCAGGTTCAACCGTAATCAGTTGAGCCAAAAAGAAAAACTGTTTTAAACATTCATTGATACTATAAAAGTCATTTGTGATATGCCCCAAACATTCTGTGTGCGTTCCATGCCCATGCGGATTGAAGAAAATATTATTAAAATTGGTAGATGATTTTCCTTCTGAAACTTTCCCGATCCAATCGCCAAAAACGACCGGTTCAATAACGGGTTTTTCGATGTACCAGGCAATCGGGTTTTCGTCTGTATTCGTTAACGGAATTGAAATATCAATGGGTTTTGATAAGTCGATTTGATATTTGTTGTCAATAAGTGCTAGCATAATGGAACACGGATTTTGCAGATATTCTAGCGCGGATTTTTACGGATTTTTATCAGCGTTGCTTGCATCCGTTTTATCAGCGTTCGATTTTTATTCTTCCAAATTTAAGTAAAAGAGATCACTTGCAATTCCATCCGTTAAAAATTTTCCTTTTGCGGTTGGTCTTAGAATGTTGTTTTCGATAAAAAGTAAATCGTCGTTCAGGAATTTCTGAGATTGTTTTTGGAGATAATCCAGATAATCTGAGCCAAATTCAGCTTCAATCCGATCTAAGGAAACGCCCCAAATGGTTCTTAAACCCGTCATAATATATTCGTTATAACGATCAGATTTAGACAGGATTTCAGTTTCTAGGGGAAGTTCTTCATTCTGAATTGATTTGATATAAAGGGAATTATTCGCTACATTCCAACCTCTTTTTTCGCCATCATAGCTGTGTGCCGAAGGGCCAATTCCGATGTATTTTTTACCCAGCCAGTAAGCCGAATTGTTTTTGGAGAAATAATTCTCCTTTCCGAAATTGGATAATTCGTAATGAATAAACCCATTTTTTTCAAGGGTATCAACCAGAATTATAAAATGATTGGAAGCGGCTTCGTCTTGTGGTTCTGCAATTTTACCGGTGTCGATCAGTTTTTTTAGAGCCGTTTTGGGTTCTACCGTCAGGGCATAACTTGAAATGTGCGGAATGCCAAAGGACAGAGCTGTTTCAATATTCTTTTTCCACATTTCATCAGTCAGACCGGGAATTCCGTAGATCAAATCGAGTGAAATATTGTCGAAATACCTGGTGGCTTCTTTTAAACAATTTAGGGCCTCTGCCGCATTATGAGCGCGGTTCATCATTTTTAAATCCGCTTCATAGAACGACTGGATCCCAATGCTTAAGCGGTTTATAGGACTTTTTGATAATTCCAGGATACGTTCCGGAGACAAATCATCAGGATTTGCTTCGAGCGTTATTTCCGGATTTTCTGCTACCTTATAATTGTTGTAAACGGTATCGATTAAAAAGTTTATCTCGTCATTATTCAAAACCGAGGGAGTCCCACCGCCAAAATAAATAGTTTCAATCTGGTTGTCATTTTGAGCAGAGTCAAGAAGTTTAAACTCCTCTTTTCGCATGACGATTTCTTTGGCTAATGCCAAAACCATCTCGTCTTTCTTTTTCATTGAAGTTGAAAAATGAAAGTCGCAATAGTGACAAGCCTGCTTGCAAAAAGGGATATGGATGTAAATACCGCTCATGATTGTAGTCTCAGTTTTCAGTCCCGGTTTTCAGTCTCAGTATTTTTTAGTTGTAAACTGTGACTGCGACTGAAAACTATTTTTTAATTCGTTCTTCATTTTGTTTCACAAAAGCATCCCAGCCCGAATAACTTTTACCGGCAACCACTTTTCCGGAATTGAAAAAGTGACAAACAGCAGCTGCTAAACCATCTGTTGAATCGAGGTTTTTAGGTAATTCTTTCAGGCCTAAAAGTTGTTGCAGCATTTTGGCGACTTGTTCTTTACTGGCGTTTCCGTTTCCGGTAATGGCCATTTTAATCTTTTTGGGTTCGTATTCTGTGATCGGAATGTCTCTCGAAAGTCCCGCTGCCATTGCGACACCCTGTGCACGACCTAGCTTTAGCATCGACTGCACGTTTTTTCCAAAGAAAGGAGCCTCAATCGCAATTTCGTCGGGATGGTGCGTTTCTATTAATTCGATCGTACGTTCAAATATGATTTTTAATTTTTGGTAATGATTGTCGTATTTGGAAAGCTGCAATTCGTTAAGCTGCAGAAATTCCATTTTTTTATTAATGACTTTAATTAATCCGAAACCCATAATTGTGGTTCCGGGGTCAATACCTAATATGATGCGTTCTTTTGTCAATTTTTTTGTTTCAGGTTTGCTGTTTCAAGTTTCAGGTTTTTGAAAATTAAGATAATTCATTTACTCATTTTCAAATTGCCACATTTTCAAATTGATTACTTTTGCAACATGATTTCAATTCCTCACAAAGCTAAGCAATTCCTTGTTCTTCTAATCAAACTTTTGATTGTAGGTGGTGCATTTTACTTTATTTATAATCAGTTGGCGCACAATGATAAACTTGACTGGCAAAAGTTCATCGTGCTGTTTCGTAAAAATCAGTCGGTAGTAGGAATTGGTTTTATCTTGCTTTTGAGTGTTTTGAATCGTTATTTCGAAATTCTGAAATGGCAGAATCTGGCAAAGGTAATCCATGAAATTTCTTTGGGAGAAGCGGCTAAACAAGTGCTGGCAGCTTTAACAGCGGGAATTTTTACGCCAAATGGAGTAGGAGAGTATGCGGGAAAAGCATTGTATTATTCGAAATCAGAGGCTAAAAAAGTAATTTTCTTAAACCTGATCTGCAACGGAATCCAGATGATTTTAACGGTGATTTTCGGGATTTTTGGGTTGTTGTATTTTAATGCCAAGCATGAGATCATTACAACGCAAACGGTGGCCGTTTTGTTTGGAATTTTTGTATTGCTTTTTGTTGTTTTGTTTTCGCTGAAGAAAATAAAAATTAAAGGATATTCGATTGAGAAATTAGTACATAAGATCAATGAAATTCCAAAACCAATTCACCGCAAAAATATTCTTTTAGGGGTTTTGCGTTATTTGGTTTTTTCGCATCAGTACTACTTTTTGTTTTTGGCTTTTGATGTCGATTTGCCGTATTTCACCTTAATTGCAACCATTGCTGTGGTTTACTTTTTGGCTTCGTCACTACCTACTTTTCAATTTCTGGATTTTGCTGTAAAAGGAAGTGTTGCTATTTATTTCTTCGGAATTTTAGGTGTAAACGAATGGATTGTAGTTTTTATCAGCACTCTGATGTGGTTTCTTAACGTGGTTTTACCTGTTGTTATTGGGGCTTATTATGTGTTGAATTTTAAAACCAGAACTGCAGAATGATTTTGGGATTGTATGTCGTATTAGGCATTTACATGTTTGCTATTGGTTGGCTTGTTTATGGTTTTGCTAAAGTGAAAAAGTATCAAAGTACAGATTTAAAACCTCAAACTAGTTTTACCATTATAGTTCCGTTTCGGGATGAAGAGGAGAATTTACCTAAGCTTTTAGCGAGTTTTTCAAAACTGAATTACCCGAATGATTTGTTTGAAGTTATTTTGGTAGATGATAATTCTAAGGAGAAATTTCAAATTTCAAATTTCAAATTTCAAATTTCCCAAATTGACAATATTCGGGTTTCAAATTCTCCCAAAAAAGATGCTATTTTGACGGCCATGCAACAGGTAAAAAACCAATGGGTCATTACTACTGATGCCGATTGTCTGGTGCACCAGAACTGGCTGTTAACCTTCGATAATTACATTCAGCAAAATAAGGTTTCTATGCTGGCAGGAGTGGTGACCTATGCTAGTGAACACTCCTTTTTGCATCATTTCCAGCAATTGGATCTGACAAGTTTACAAGGAGCAACAATTGGAAGCTTTGGACTTAAAAGAGCCTTTATGTGCAACGGCGCTAATTTTGCCTATACTAAATCAGTATTCGAAAATTTAAACGGATTTGAGGGGAATGATAAAATTGCCAGCGGTGATGATGTTTTTTTACTGCAAAAAGCGGTTGCAAAATTCCCTGATGAAGTACACTATTTAAAAGCAACAGAAGCAATTGTTACAACAAAACCAACGGAAGACTGGAAAACCTTATTTTATCAGAGAGTGCGTTGGGCGGCCAAAACAAGCTCGTATCAAAGTAGCTTTGGAAAGATTTTAGGGGTAATTGTTTTCTTGGGAAACCTGAGTTTTTTAACAGGTTTTTTTGGAGTACTCTTTTTGATCTGGCCCTATTATTTTTTCGTTTGTTTTGCCTTTTTTAAATTTACAATCGATTTTATTTTACTCAGTTGTACCAATCAATTTTTGACAAATAACCGTATAAAAAGTTTGTTTTTAAGTAGCCTGTTGTATCCTTTTTTTAGCTCTGCTGTGGCGCTGTACAGTTTGTTTGGTTCTTATGAATGGAAGGGGAGAAAGTTTACAAAATAAACTATTTTTTTTCTTTTGCCTTAAGAATAACAGGCAGGATAAACTGAGTTTTTACCGGAATTCCGCGTTTAAGTGCCGGATTTATTTTAGGAAAATCGACCAAACGGGCATGTAGAATACTATCGATTTTAATCGTATCGTAGGCAACGGAATCTTTGGGAAATTGTGGTTCAAATTTCATTGTTGCATTAGGAAAAACCGTCACTTTCACTTCGATAGTATCCAGTTCAGGATACAGTATAGAAAGGGTGTCAATATCCAGTTTCTCCTGAATAAGCTGTGCCATTACTTCAAAAAAACATTGCTGACGTTGCTTTTTGTCAGCTATTTTTTCGCAATTGGCTACAGATGGAAATTCATCAACCTCTTTCCAGTTAATGGATTTTAATTCCTTTTGAAGTAATTCTTTTTCAGACGGAACCTGCTTCTCAAAATATTGACAAGAATTGAAAAATAAAACAAGTACTAAAAAGAAAGGCTGCTTCAAGATTTTGATGTTGGATTGAATGAACAAATTAGAATATAAAAATACGATTATTTTTTTTGGGAAGCTTTGAATTGCAAATAATCTTCATAGTTTTCTGAAAACCATTTTTCTTTGTTTTGTGCTGCAACTTCTTTTTGTTCAGGATATAAAGAAGCAAGCCGATCAGAAAAAGTAGCTATCTGGACGGTGTAATTGTAGAACTCGGTTTTAGTTAGTACAATATTTGGATTATTTTTGCGATTGAAATATTCGAAGAACAGCGCATCAAAATCTTTCATCGAAAAGTTAAGTACTTTTTTCTTATTACTTTTATAAATACTGTCCTGCAACAGCTGATCGTCAACTGATAGTTTTTTAGTTTGGGCACACAAATTGCAGTTGATGGCAAGGATCAGAAAACTACAGGAGATAAATTGCAAAAATTGACGCATTAATTTGTTCCTTTAGAAAGTTTGTACCTCAAATTTACAAAAAAAGATATGGATTTACTATTGTTATTACTTGGTTTTGTATGCATGATTGTTGGGATTTTTGGTAGTTTTTTACCTGTGTTACCCGGATTGTCATCTTGTTGGGTGGGGCTATTGTTGTTGTATCTGACAAAAGCTGTTGAGAATAATTATTGGGTTTTAGGAATTACACTAGTGTTTACCATTGCAATTACAATTCTCGATTATGTGATTCCGGCAAAAGGGACAAAGAAGTTTGGCGGGAGTTCGTATGGAGTCTGGGGAACGAACATTGGTTTAATCGTTGGTATTATTGCTCCTATTCCTTTTGGAGTGATTATCGGGCCTTTTATCGGGGCTCTTGTTGGAGAATTGATCTATGATTCGACCAATCATCAGCGCGCATTAAAAGCAGCGACAGGTTCTGTTTTGGGTTTTCTGGCCTCCAGTTTTGTGAATTTTTTATGCTGCATTATCTACCTGGGTATTTTTATTAGCATTGTTTGGCAAAATCGCCTATTACTGTTTTAAATCGGGTATTTATCCTTAAGCTTTTTCTTATTTTTTCATTTTTTATTAAAAAAACCAGTATTTTTTTCTAAGCAATTTTTATTTGTTTTGATTACGAATGGGTTATGTTTACTGGAACTTCGGGATTTTTAGGTTTAACAATTGTTAAAGCCACAATTCACTATTTAACTTATTTTTTGGAAATGTTAGAATATTTTATATTTTTATCCTGATAAACGATAAAAAGCCTCACTTTGTCGATTATTTTGAATGGATTTAAATAATTTTAAACAAGTTAAGTATGACTCCAAACCTACAAATCGAACTTAGACGTTTTATTTCTTCTAATGTTGTTTCAAAGTTAAACAAGTTTTATTTTGAAAATGATGCGCTTTTAATTAAGGGAATCGATGTTTCGATAGGTACAGTTTTAATGGGGTTGTACAACAGGGCCGAGGAGTCAGATTTTTACAAAGGCATAACTTCATTACTAAAGGACGATTCGACCTTTTACCAGGAAGTTGATTTTGCATCGGGTCGTATTTTATCCGTTGATGATTGTTACCGATTAGAAGGAAATGGTTTGCTGAAAGAAATTTTTACCAATAAAAAAGGCAGGATTTCTGAAATGATTTCTAACGAAGTCGGAATCAAAAGTGAGACAGCCAGAGAGATTCTTAACTTTTCAGCCTTATTAGTCGTCTCTTATCTTAAGAATAATATCCAAATCGTAGAGAGTTTAAAACTACTCTTAGAAGATCAAAAGAGAGATATCTTAAACAGTATTCCGCCCGGAATCAAAATTATCCTTGGATTTTCATGTTACGAATCGGTAGAAGAAAAAAACCAATCTATAGGAAGATCTATTTTTACATTATTCGGACATAACTTTTTTAGCTTCTAAATAAAAAATCCCGTCTTACAAAAGTAAAACAGGATCTATATCTTCACCAATTTGATTGGTTTCCTTAAACGTTTTTCAAGTTGATGATTTCCTGGTCAGTTAAAAAACGCCAGTTACCTCTTGGTAAATTCTTCTTGGTTAAACCTGCAAATGATACACGGTCAATACGCAACACATCATAATCAAAGTTCTCGAAAATAGCACGTACCACTTTTACATTCGAAGAACGTAATTTAAGACCTACTTCACTTTTCGCTTCTTTTTCAATATAACTGATTTCTTCAACAAAAACGCGGTGTCCGTCAAGAACCAAGCCTTTGCTTATTTTTTCTAAATCCTCAAATTTTAGGTTTTTATCTAAAGAAACCTGGTAGATTTTAGATGATTTCTGATTGGGTAAAGTAAACTTACGAATCATATCAGTATCGTTCGTAAACAACAACAAACCAGTTGTATTTTTGTCCATTCTTCCAATCGGAGCAATTTTTGACGTTGTAGAACCACGAACTAATTCTAAAACATTACGGTATTCCTGACCTTCGTCAAGAGCAGTTGTAAAGTTTTTAGGTTTGTTTAATAAAATGTATTCTTTCTTTTCAGGAGTTAAAGTAACACCGTCAAAATTTACAACATCATTTAATTTTACTAAATAACCCATCTCAGTTACCGGAACACCATTTACTTTAACATTTCCGGACTGAATGTATATATCGGCATCACGACGTGAACAAACACCTGAATTAGAGATGTATTTGTTCAAACGAATTTCGTCTGCAGCTTTTTGTCTTTTTGGAGCCTGATTCTGTTTTTTAACTTTTTCCGCCTTTGCTTCTTCGGCAGCTTTCACAGCAGGGTTCACTTTTTTCGGCCCTTGAGCACGTTTCGCCATAGGAGGTTTTGGCTTGTTAGAGTTTGGCCTAGAGCTATTTGGTCTCGATCCGCCTCTTTTATTATTGCCTTCCTTATTGTTCATAAATTCTGTAATTTGTGCAAAGATAGTTTATTCTTGCTAAATAATCCTAAGTTCATTGTTCTTAGATTAATAGCTGTTGTTTTTTAGAGTTGCCGAAGGGTAACAATCGGCTTCTTTTACGTATTTTGAGACAAGTTGTGTTTTAAAAAGTATAGTAGGCACAAAGTATAAAAAGAGCTGTGAAAACTTGTCAAAATCAGCCTCACCGGTGTGCATACAGTCTTTTATGACTTCAGTAGTAAATTTTTCCCATGCCATAAAACACTAGGGTTAATGAGTACGATGCAGAAAACACCCGAAACGATCAAAAATTTAAGGACATTGTGAAGTAATAAAAATTGCTCTTTAGAATTTGATTTCCATAAATAAATCAGGAAAAAAAGCAATACGGCAAAACAGATGTAAAAGTAAATGTCCATATAACCCACATCATAAATGTTGATTAGGATGTAAACCGGAACCACGGTTAGGAGCGTCAGGATGGTAATGATCTGTTTCGAAACTTTTTCATTGTAAAGAATCGGGATGGTTCTGTAATTGTTTGCCAAATCGCCTTTCAGATTCTCTAAATCTTTTATCATTTCCCGAATCAGTAATAATAAAAAGAGGAAAACGGCATGAGAGGAGATGACCATAAAATGACTCATATGGTCTTCGATTTCTTCAAATGAAATCTTGTTGTAGAAATACAAAAGAATAGCAAAAAACGGAACTACTGCCAAAAAAGCCGCAGTAAGATTGCCTACAATGGGGTACTTTTTTATTTTATGAGAATAAAACCAGATTAGGAAAATATATACCGAGAAAAACAGGAAAGCACGCCCGGAAACAATAAGAGCCATTAAAGCGGCAATAAAATTGAGCGTGAAATAAACCGATAGCTTTGTTTTTTGACTCACTAATCGGTCCAGCATTGATTTATTAGGTCTGTTGATTAGGTCTTTTTGGCTGTCGTAAAAATTGTTAATGATATACCCCGAAGCAATAGTAATCGCGGAGGCAAAAACGATTAGAAACAGATTAAAATCCAGTAAAATGTCGAGCGCTCTTTTTTCAGGTGCCAGTATAAAAATGGCTGATAAGTATTGCGCCAAAACAATAATCGGAATGTTATAGCCTCTCACTACGGAGAACAAACTAACAATTTTCATGACTAAAAGTTTGTGCTGTCTGCTTAACATTTTTTGATTTTGGTTTCGGATTTTAATTCTAGACTTGTTTATAGGTTCTCTTTCTGCAAAACATAGAAGGGCTCCTTGTGAATTTGGAGCTTCAGGAGTCGAAAACGAAAAGTTTTGATCCAGTTGCAGAGCAGATAAAGACAGCAATCTCTTCAATAACCAGTCCTGAAAACTTTACTTTTGTGGATTGAACAGTACTACTAAAGTTTTTTTCAAAAAGTACCAATAATAAAATTAAAGGGGCTAAAAATTGAATTCCTCCAAAAAAAGGCATTTTGATAATCTTTAAAATACTATTCATATTCAATAACTTGTAAGGTTCTTTTAAAGACTATCCAAATAAGACCGGTTTTTAGAGGTTGGCTTTAAAACTGGTAAACTACCTCTAACTTATAATCTTTTAAAGATGCTTTGGCGCGTTCAAGATCCTCAGTAAAACCCAGAATATAACCACCTCCGCCTGAACCGCAAAGTTTTAAATAATAGTCATTTGTATCAATTCCGTTCTGCCAGATGCCATGAAATTGTTCCGGAATCATTGGCTTGAAGTTGTTTAAAACGACTTTTGATAGCTTTTTAGTATTGGTAAACAACGATTTCATGTCACCATGTAAAAAGTTTTCTACACAAGCGTCGGTATATTTTACAAATTGGTTTTTAAGCATGGTACGGAAACCTTTGTCTTTCAGGCTTTCCATAAAAATGTTGACCATTGGAGCAGTTTCACCTACAATTCCTGAATCCAATAAAAATACAGCACCTTTTCCGTCAAAACTTTGAGTCGGAATTCCGGTTGCTTCAATGTTATCTTTAGAGTTGATTAAAATAGGAATGCTTAAATAACTGTTTAAAGGATCTAAACCAGAGCTTTTTCCGTGGAAGAAACTCTCCATTTGAGCAAATATGTTTTTTAACTGCAACAGTTTTTCACGAGTCAGATTCTCTAAAACGGTTATTTTATCTGTAGCGTATTTATCGTAAATAGCAGCAACAAGTGCACCACTGCTTCCAACTCCGTATCCTTGCGGAATACTGGAATCAAAATACATTCCGGTTTCAACATCATTTTTTAAAGTAGCCAAATCAAAAGCAACCAGGTCCGGTTGTTCGGTTTGTAACGATTCAAGGTAAGATGCAAAACGCTTTAAACTTGCATTGGATGCCATCGCTTCTGCCGAAGGATCTTCGGTTTTCTTTAAAGCTCCGTTGTAAAAATTATAAGGAATAGAAAGTCCTTTAGAGTCACGGATGATTCCGTATTCTCCAAAGAGTAATATTTTTGAGTAAAATAAGGGTCCTTTCATGTTTATTTTATGTCTTTTTTTATTTTATTTGGGTCTTGTCTGGTGTCGAAAATAGTGTGAATCCGAATCTCATTAGCACTATAACTATATAATAAACTCGATTGTTTGGTTATAACACATTTTCGATATTTTTTATTTACGGATGATTTTGGGAAAATCTCAGGATTCATACTTACTATCGAAATTGCTTTTTCAAATTTAATAATAAACAACTTTTTCGATTTTTCCGACCATCTGGCTTCGATGAATTTTAAAATATCATCTAAATTTCGTTCAGCAGTTTTTGAAAAATTTACTTTAAGATTCACTATCTGTATTTTTTCATAACATCTTCAAAACTACTAAATTCACCTCGTTCAAACTCTAATTCACTTTGAGCTATGTCCGCTTTTTGTTCTTCCGTCAAATCATCCCACCAGTCTTTCTGCTCCTTCTTAAAGATTTTTCGAATTGATTTCAAGATAGATGGATTTTCTGTCTCTGCTAATAGTTTTATTAACTCAAGTTTTTCTAATTGAATGTCCATAATCAAAATTTTAATTAAAGGTACGCAAAATTATAATGCAATCGCGCCCGCTCCAATTTTGTCGCAAATGTACTGACCATTCTGACAAAATACAACTAATTCGTCCTGAATAAATTGTAGTACTTTGTCGGTAACATTTTCGGGATATAAAACGTGAACATTCGCTCCTGCATCGAGTGTAAAGCAAACTGGTATTTGTGTTTCGTTTCTGAACTTCCAGATGGCATTGATGATTTGCAGCGTGTTAGGTTTCATTAAAATGAAATAAGGCATTGATGTCATCATCATCGAGTGCAAAGTCAGTGCTTCGCTCTCTACAACTTTAATGAATTCATTTAAATTACCACTTTCAAAAATGGCAATTAACTGATCCAGATTTTCATGTGCCTGAGCAAAACGTCTTTCGGCGTAGGGATGGTCGTGCATCAAATCGTGTCCAACGGTACTCGAAACCTGTTTTTCGCCTTTATCAACCAGTAAAATAGTATCCTGATAGTTGTTGAAATTCTCATGTAAAGTGTATGGGAATTCTACGCCAAACAAATCCGAACTTCCTTCAATGTTGGCCTGGTTTCCCCAAACAACCACGTTACCTTTTACACTTCGGCAGGCGCTTCCAGATCCCAGACGGGCTAAAAAAGAAGCTTTTTGATAAAAGTATTCCTCGCTCATTTGAGGATTTAATACTTTTTCTAAACTCATAAAATTCATCGCCAAAGCAGCCATTCCTGATGCCGAGGAAGCAATTCCGGAGCTGTGCGGAAATGTATTCTGAGTATCAATTGTAAAATGATAGTCTTGCAGGAAAGGTAAATAAATGTGAACTCGTTCTAAAAACTTCTGAATTTTGGGTTTAAAATCTTCTTTTGGTTTGCCTTCAAAAAGTAAATCAAAAGAAAAAGAATCCTGATTTTCTTTCTTTGCGAATCCTAATTTCGTAATCGTTTTGCAATTGTTTAAAGTAAAACTCACCGATGGATTTGCCGGAATTTGATTGTCTTTTTTGCCCCAGTATTTTACTAATGCAATATTGCTGGGTGCGCTCCACTCAAAATTTCCGTTTTCGATGGATGAAGTATAGGTTTTAGGAATAAAATCAGCTGCTGTAAACATGAAATATAAAATTTTGGCAAAGATAGTTTTTAAACTATTTCGTCATGTAAGTTATATCAGAAAATATAAAGCAGGTTCCAACTAAAATGAACTTAAGCGTACTTATAGGATTTACTCTTTGTTTTTGATTATTTTTGGACAAAAATCAAAGCAAAATGAACAAGATCGTCAAAATCGCAATTGCATTAGTTATTTGTTTAATGGTGGGATATTCTGCAAGTGTGGTAACAAGGCCAAGTGTTGAAACGTGGTACCCGACTCTTATAAAGCCTGTTTTTAATCCGCCCAATTGGATATTTATGCCAGTTTGGACTTTGCTTTATATTTTAATGGCGGTGGCAGCTGGATTGGTTTGGGATAAAATAAAAGAACAAAAAGAGACAGTGAAAATTGCCCTAGGTTTCTTTTTGATTCAGTTAACCTTAAACGCAATCTGGTCGTATTTGTTTTTTGAGTTGAAGAACCCGATGCTAGCCCTAATCGAAATTGTATTATTATGGCTGATGATTTATGAAACGCATTTGAAATTTATAAAAATTAATAAAATCGCCGGGTATTTATTGATTCCGTATATGGCATGGGTAGCGTTTGCCGGAGTTTTAAATGCCAGTATCTGGTGGTTGAATAAGTAGTTTTTTTGTTTCAAGTTAATTCTATGATAAATCTGCTTTATGAATAAATTTAAGCTCTCTTTAGTAGTTTTGTTTTTAATCTCATTTAAGTGTTTTGCCTGCTTGAATGGTGAGACTAAAACATTAAAAAACGGATATGTAATTTACATTGATTACAGAGGAATTGTTCCTCGTGGTCATAATTTTGACGCAGGAGTTTCTTCCCAGTTGCTTTTTGAACTTGATAGTATTTATAAAAAGACAAAGGATATAGATTATTTGTCTGACAAAGGGTATGTTTTAATTGTTTTAAAAAAGTATGAAGAAGCATTAAAATTATATCTCAATATTGAAAAGATTAAGCCAAATCGATATTCTACAGCATCAAATCTTGGAACGCTTTACGAATTAATGGGAGAAAATGAGAAAGCTTATGATTGGATTAAGAAATCAATTCAAATCAATTCCGAATCTCATGAAGGATCAGAATGGATACATTTAAAAATTTTAGAGACTAAAATTAAGAATTTAAAGAATGTTTCGGGGGAATTTTTAATAGGTACAAGTTTTGGTACAGATGAAATCCCTAAAAGTAATTTGTCAAAATCTGAATTAGAGAGATTAAGTAAATCTATTTATTATCAGTTGAATGAACGCATAACCTTTATAAAACCAAAGGACAGAATAATTTCGATCTTGCTTTTCGAATTGGCTAATATTGTCAAAATAATTGAGAAGAATAAAACAGCAATTAAAATATATGAACAAGCAAAAGAGTATGGATTAGATGATGAATTGATTAATAAAAGACTGCAATATTGCTACAAATTCGAGATTGACTATTGTGAAGATCGAAATTTAAGACTTTATGATGCTAATCGTGACTTAAGAGATAAAATGAATGGTATCGATAGAGATTATGTAAATCAAATCGAAATACTTTTAATTATTTTATCTATTGTTTTGGCAATTTTAATAATTGCTTTGGTCGTTCTTTATACTAAATGGAAGAGTTTAAGAGATTACATTTTTCTGAATGATTCAAAAACGGATGCTTAATTCTTACTCTCCGTTTTTAGCTTTTTGAACATCTCATTTTTGGCATACATAAAATCCATGGTAGTGAGAATGTTGCTGTTTTCCAGAAGCTTTTTAGAGTTGGGATCAGCGTCACAAAATTCAATAAAAAGATTTTTCTCTTCGGGTTTTAGTTTTAAATTTTTGGTAAAAAAATCATCTGGAATTGATGTTGCGACCAGTTTTTTGAAATTAGTTTCGGGAGTTTTAGTTTTGACAGCTTTATCGTCATCTGATTGAAATAAACGAGCTAAACCTGTTCCAAGTCTTGCAAAATTGATACCGTTTGGGATGGTTCCGTCGTAAACACCAGTATATTTTTGTAAAGAATTTGCCTCTTTAGTTAGTTTTGTAGCGTCTATATCTTGTTGAGAGATTTTTACCGGATCAAATTTGATAGTAGTAACAAGTACTTCCTTTAATTCTTCAGGTTTTACAACCATTTTTACCATGATGTTGTTTTGGTCTATGTTTTCCTGAGTTATTTTTAGTCTCGTGAAAAAGTAATCTTTGGAAAAAAACAATAAGCTGTCCCTACTTTTGACTAAAATAGAAAACTCCCCCAAATTATTAGTACGTGTACTTGTTTTGGCTGTTTTGTTTATGACTTCAACTTTAGTAAGCGGATTGTTATTGGACATCACTTTTCCGTGAAGTAATTTTTCGGTTTGAGAAATGCTTAATTGATAGGTAAAAAAAGAAATTGTGGTAAGTAGTTTTACTTTCATTTGTAGAAATTTATTAAGTCTTTTTTTAGTTTTTAGATTCTATTTTCAGTTTCTGGAATTCGATATTTTTGGTATATAAAAAATCCATTGTGGTTAGTATATTTGGATCTTGTAAAAGCGTTTTAGATTTCGGATCAACATCGCAGAATTTAATAAAAATCTCTTTTTCTTCAGGTTTTAGCTTTAAATCGTTGGTAAAAAATCCGGGAGGACAGGAAGCAGCGACTAGTTTTTTAAAACGCTCGTCATTTTCAATCTTTTTCTTTTTCCTAGTTGGAAGAGCTATATTGTAGTTAAGTGCATTTTTGATTCTTCCGTCATTAATATTTAGATAGCGCTGAATTAAGTCATTGGCCTGTTTTTCGTTTTTGACTTGGTTTGCAGCTTCTGTATTATAAGTGATTTTGGGAAGTTTGTTGTTTATGATAACGATGTTGTCTAATTCTTCGGTTATTGGGATCATGTTGATAATGATCATGTTACTTCCTATATCTTTGGAGGTAAGCTTGACTCTTTTGAACAAAAAATTTTTAGAGAAAAAGATAAGGCTGTCCTGGGCTTTTGCAAGTATGGAAAACTCTCCTAAATGATTTGTTGTTGTACTGGTTTGCGCAGTTTTATTGATTACTTCTATATTTTTAAGTAAGATTGTTTCGGATTGTACTTTTCCTTTAAGAAGTTTTTCGGTTTGAGAGATAGATATTTGATAGGTAAAAAAAGAAATTGTGGTAAGTAGTTTTACTTTCATCTAATGGTATTTAGTTGAAAGTAAAATTATTAGAATAGTCTTAACGAAAACTTAGTAAACCTGTAAATTCTTGTTAATTGATAAATCGCAGTTTTTAGTCTCGGATTAACTGTGACCGAAAACTGCGACTGTACACTAATTTTAAATAGCGTTCGCCAAAATAAAACCACTTGTCCAGGCATTCTGAAAATTAAAACCACCTGTAATGGCATCAACATTGACAATTTCGCCTGCAAAATAAAGGTTTTTGTGCAATTTGCTTTCCATTGTTTTGAAGTTGATTTCTTTTAAATCGATTCCGCCTGCCGTAACAAATTCTTCTTTAAAAGTACTTTTTCCATTGACCTGAAAGGTTGCCTTTGTAAGTTGAGAAACGAGCTGCTGTAATTGATTTTTAGACAAATCGGCCCACTTGGTTTCGGTGTCAATGCCTGAAGCCAGAACCAGACTTTCCCACAAACGATTTGGAAAGTCGAAAGGTGATTTTTTCGAAACGGCTTTCTTCGCATGCTCCTGTTTTAATTCTTTCAGCTTTTTTTCAGCATCTTCCGCGTCAACATCATTTAACCAATTGACGAAAATAGTAAACTGATAATTTTTATCGAACAGGGTACGGGCTCCCCAAGCCGAAAGTTTCAGAATGGCCGGGCCGCTCATTCCCCAATGTGTGATTAACAAAGGTCCGGTCGATTCAAGTTTGGTATCTTTTACGGTAACGGTAACTTGTGCTGCAACACCGGGTAATTCTTTTATTCGGGGATCTTTAATATTAAAAGTAAAAAGGGAAGGAACAGGGCTTACAACCGCGTGTCCTTGATTTTGCAGCATTTCCCAGATTTTAGGATTGCTTCCGGTGGCCATTACTAATTTTTCGGCAGCAAAATTTTCACTTTGAGTATCAATTTTCCAGCAATCGTCCTTTTTAAAAATCGATTGTACACTTTGTCCTGTCAGTACTTTTATGCCTAGTTTTTCAGTAGCGTTTAAAAAGCAATCTATAATGGTTTGTGAGGAATTGGAAACGGGAAACATTCTGCCATCTTCTTCGATTTTAAGCTCAACGCCATGTTTTTCGAACCATTCGATGGTATCTCCGGAACAGAATTGATGAAAAGGACCACGAAGCTCTTTTTCGCCACGCGGATAAAATTTGACCAATTCATTTGGTTCAAAACAGGCGTGGGTTACGTTGCATCTTCCACCGCCGGAAATGCGAACTTTAGAAAGTACTTCCTTTCCTCTTTCTAAAATGGCAATTTTCAGTTTGGGATTTTTCTCTGCAATATTAATCGCGGTAAAAAAACCTGCGGCGCCTCCGCCAACAATGATTATGTCGAAATTTTTGATCATGCTTTTTTGGTTGCCCCAAATTCCCAAATTTTTATTCTCAGAGATTCTAAATAATAATAATTCGGGAATTCGTGGCTATTTTAAACTTATATTTTATCTGGATTGTCAGAGATAATTCCGTTCACGTTATAACTTTTTACTTTTTGTATGTCTTCTTCTGAATTTACCGTCCAAGGCAAAACTAAGAATCCTTTTTCCTGAATTTCTTTTACATTATTTGTATTCAATAATTGAAAATCAGGATGAATTGCTTTTGCTTTTATCGTTTCGGCAAAAGCCAAAGCAGTATCAAGATTTTCTTCTGTTAAAACACCAATTGGAATTTTTGGATTTAAATTGGATGTTTCCTGTAGCATATTCCAATCGAAACTGGAAACGATAAAATGATCGTAATGCCAGTTTTTTTCTGCGATATAGTGTTCAATTAACGCGACAACTTTACCGGGAGTTCCTAAACCTTTTAATTCGATATTGATTAGACACTTTTTGTCAACTAAATCAAAAACCTCGTTTAAAATAGGGATTTGGTATTTCCCATCAATCAGAAACGATTTTAAAGCAGCTAAAGAAAAAGTATTTACGAAACCTTTTCCGTTAGTTGTTCTGTCTATCGTTTCATCGTGAATTACTATAATATGATCGTCAGCGCTCAAGTGAACATCAAGTTCGATTCCGTCAGCATTTAGATCTAACGCCTTCTGAAAAGCTTGCAGTGTATTTTCGGGTTCGTAAGCTTTTGCGCCTCTGTGTGCTATTTTTAGCATTTTGTTCATTTTATGAAGGATCAGAGGTGCAAAGGTACAAAGGTGCAAAGGAAAAATAACAGCCGTAGATTAAAGGATTATAGCAGATTTTTTAAAATCATTCTAATCCTTTAATCTGTGGCTAAAAAATGCTGTGAATCTTCGTGTTTTTCGGGGGTAAAATCGCTATTCTTTTTCCAATAAAACAATATCGAAATCACTATCAATAGTTACTTTTCCATCAATTACTTCGGTGTTTTGGTTGGAGTAGGTGTCTTTTAATTTTGTTCCGTTTGGGAAGATAGCACCAACTGGAAGTTCTTTTTTGCCTTTGGGTAAATCCAAGCCAATTACAACTTTATCGGTATAGGCATCTTTTGTGAAAGTTCTTGAAAAAACATAAGGTTGTGCGCTAATCTGCGAATGAATTCCGGCACCAACAGCGGGATGGTTTCGCCTAAACTGACCTAATTTTTGCCAGTGCAATAGTGTTTTTTGTGTTTCGGGATTGTTTTGAATCTCGTCCCAATTCATATTCGAGCGCAGCGTTGCATCACCTTGTGTGCCTTCAATGACCAAAGGCCGCGCCGATTCATCACCATAATATACCTGTGACATTCCCGGTGAAAGTAATAATTTAGTTCCGCTCTCTATGCTTTTGGTTCGGTTGGGATCAAAAGGCTGACCATCGTCATGCGATGACATATAGTTTAAAACCGAATATCCTTTTAGTTCATTAGTAAGATGATTGGAATATTTTGAAAACAAACCTTCATAGTCGTTTTGAGCGGCATTCCACTTGAATTCAAAATTAATCATGCTGTTGAAACCGTTTTGGAAATAATTTACTTTTCGATCTCCAAAATCATATTCCTGACCACCGCTTATTCCGTATCCGTAAACTTCGGCAATCGTATAAAAGGGGTTTTGATCTAAGACTTCCAGAGGATGCTGTTTTTTCCAGACTTCGAAAGCATAGTCGCATTCTTTTTTAAAATCGGCCCAGACACTTTCTTCGGTATGTTTTACTGTATCACCTCTATAACCGTCAATTCCGAATGCTGTAATATAATCGGTGAGCCATTTTATGATATAATATTTTGGACTTCTTGGATATCCTGTTCTTTTGAAGAATTCATCGAGCGAAGCGATTTCTTTTTCATAACGGCCTTCTTTCTTCCACTTTTCAATTAAAAGAAGGGGTAATTCGACATCCTGTGTACTTTCTGTTTTTACATCCGGAAGGTTGTCCACTAAGGTGCACATGGTTGTGTTTTCAAATGATTTGTAATCACAAACTACTCCTGTTCGCACCCAGTCTGAAGGCCAAACAGGATCTTCCGGGGTTACCGGACCTGTGTGGTTGATAACACCGTCCAGAATAATTCGGATGCCTTTTGCATGTGCTTTTTTGACTAAATTGGCTAAGTCTTCCTTGGTTCCGAAATTTGGATCCAGTGCCGTCCAGTCTTTTGCCCAATAGCCATGAAAACCATAGCTAAGTCCCGTTCCCTCGTCAACGCCACCATGTATTTGCTCGACAACGGGAGTTAACCAGATCGCATTGATTCCTAATTGAGTAAAATAACCGGATTCGATTTTTTTGGTGATTCCAATAATATCGCCACCTTCAAATCCACGTAATTTTCCCGGAGTTTTGGTCCGATTGAAATTGAGGTCGTTAGAAGTATCTCCGTTATAAAAGCGATCGGTAAGTAAAAAATAAACATTGGCTCCTTCCCAAACGAAAGGTATTTTTGAAGTATCGTTATTCATTGTAACTGATTTTGAGCCAGAACAACTCATGATTAAGGATACTAAAGGTAAAAAAAGGAAAATGTATTTTTTCATTATTTAGGATTTTTTTAGACATGGATTATGTTGAAAAAAATAGCCACAGATTAAAAGAATAAAAATGATTTTTTTAAATCTGTAATAATCTTTTAATCTGTGGCAAAAAAATATTGCGAACTTTGCGGTTAAGTTTTATTCCAATTCTAAAACCAAAGCTGATTTTGATTCTAAAGTAATTTCAGAAGACAAATCGAATGTTTTTCCGGTGATGACATCTTTACCTTTTTTAAAGTTTTTGAGGTTCTCTTTAAAACGGTTTGTTTTTACAATTTGCTCCTTCGCATTGTTATTGAAAACAACCATGACGGTTTTAGCATCCGTATATCTGAAATAAACATAAGTGTTGTTTTCCGGAATGTAATGTGTCATCTTTCCGAAATGAACGGCTTCGTTTGATTTTCTCCAGTTGAATAATTTAGAGGTGAAATCAAAGTAAGCAGCCTGCTCCGCGGTTCTGCCTTCTTTGGTGAAAGCATTGTTTTTGTCGCCAGCCCAGCCACCCGGGAAATCCTGACGAATGTCGGCATCTCCTTTGCTTTTGTCACCGCCCATTCCAATTTCTGAACCGTAATACACTTGCGGAATTCCACGAATTGTAGCCAGTAAAGTCATTGCTAGTTTGTATTTTGCCAAATCATATTTAAAATTATGATTGATACGGTCGGTGTCGTGATTTTCGGCAAAAACTAAAATGTTATTGGTGTTTGGATACAAATAATCCATTGCAAAATTGTTGTAGAATTTAATCAATCCATTATCCCAGCTTGGTTCATTTTCGTTGAAGGCTGAACTAATCTGACTTTGAAGTGTAAAATCCATCACACTTGGTAAGTTGGAATTGTAATTTTCGATAGCTCCAATTTTACTGTCTTTTTGCCAATAGGCTAAATTCGCCTGATTGTGCATCCATATTTCTCCAACGATATTGAAATTAGGGTATTCGTTCGTCACTGCTTTTGCCCAATTGGCCATTGCAGTTTGATCAGAGTAATTGTAAGTGTCAACTCTGAATCCGTCAAGATTGGCATATTCAATCCACCAGATCGCATTTTGAGTCAGGTATTTGGCAACAAGAGGATTTCTTAAGTTCAAGTCGGGCATTGTAGGCACAAACCAGCCATCAACACAGACTTCCTGATCTATTTTTGAAGCGTGAATATCGGTAATTACTTCACGTCTGTGGTGTGTTTGTGTAAAAGTTTCAAATTGATTGAACCATGTTTTGGTCGGAATATCTTTCATCATCCAATGGGTAATTCCCCAGTGATTGGTCACATAATCCATAACCAGTTTCATGTTTTTTTTATGCATTTCTGCAGACAGACGAACATAATCTTCATTCGTTCCGTAACGCGGATCTATTTTGTACACGTCTGATTGTGCATAAGTATGGTAGGAGTGCTGTTTGTCGTTGTCTTCACAAAGAGGCGTATTCCAAATTGTGGTTGCACCAAGAGATGAGATATAATCGAGGTTTTTAATGATTCCCTCGATGTCTCCGCCATGACGGCCACTTGGATCCTGACGGTTCCCTTTTTCGGTTAAAGCGGCATTGCTGTCGTTTTTTGGATTTCCGTTTGCAAAACGATCCGGCATGATAAGGTACATTACATCTGATGCATCGTAGCTTTTTCGGTCTGCCGAGTTGGCTCTTCTTTCTTTAAGCGTATATTTTTGAGTAAAAGCGACTTTGTTTTTGGTTTTGAAGGAGAAAACCAATTCGGAAGCTTTCAGGTTTTGTGTATCGATGGTAACAAAAAGGTAGTTTGGATTTTCTGTTTTTTCAACGCTTTTAATCACCACATTATTTGAAACAGAAGTCTCGTATTGTGAAATGTCTTTTCCGTAGAACATAATCTGCAATTCCGGATTTTTCATGCCGGCATACCAAAATGGCGGTTCTGTTTTTTGGATTTGCGCTTTCGCGGAAGCGGAAAATAATAGAATGAATAGGATTAATTTATAGAGATTATGTCTTTCCGAGTGTGTTTTGCAATTTTTCATATTTTGTGGTTTAAATCGATGAAGATTTTTAATTGTTAATTTTTTTGATTTGAGACAGAGTAAAAAACAAAACCTGAAAAACTGAATTGCAGATGACGTTTAGTCACAAGGAATTCCAAATAAATCTAAACCTTCAATCCAGAATCTTTTTACAGGCTTGTTCTTTTTTACAATATATATTGCTCTGGAAGGAAATGAACATTTACTGTTTTCAGGATCTCTTCCCCAGATAAAATCATCACTATAGGCAAAATAAGCATTTCCAATATTGGCAAATATTTTAGTTTTGATATCGTCTTTGTAGTCGTAATCTTTGCTTTTTTCTTCATCATAATCACGTACTTTTTTCTGAATATCAAAATAGCTTTCCTGATAGTTAATTTTGAGTAATTGTTTAGAACAAAAAATAGGTTTTCCATTCTTGGCTGTGTCAAAATTTTCAATTGGAAAAGCAATAATATTGGTACGACACTCGTCGAGTCCACAAACAACTTTATTGATTGTTATTTTTGAAAAACCTTTTGTGCCATAAACGTAGTAACTCTTCTCTGCAATTTTTTTAATCTGGTCTTCTAATGTTTTACTTCTTATAAGCTTATAGCTTCCTAAAGTATCATAATATTCAAAGTTTCGACTTCTGTTGCTTTTTGGGGCTTCCACAACATTGTATAGAGAATCTTTGGAACTTATCTCGTTAAAAACTTTATCAAACGCAGTTCCGTCGCCGGTATTCTGATCGTTCAGATTTACTACAATTGCTGTTGTTGTTTTTGATAAATCGTAAACACAAAATAGTGTTGTGTCTATATCAATTTTATCTAAAGTGTCTGATTTTGCTGGTGCAATATTTGTTTTAAGAGTTGTTTCGTTTTTTTGTTGACAAGAGATTAATAAAAGACTTAGAAAGAAACCGGTTATGTTTTTCATTTTGGATTAATTTGATTAACGCAATTTACATTTTCCGGTAAAGTTCTCAAACCTTGTTGATATCTTAATTAATTTTAAAAAAAAGACAAGTAATCTTGGGGTGAATTACTTGTCTTTGAAAAAATTACTTCGTTTCGATTATACTGATCGCATAACCTCCGCCAGGAGCAGATAACTGTGATAATTTTGATTTATTGGTTACAGCAATTTTTTTGATGGTGTAAGCTTGCGGATTGGTTTTGTAATGCGCGTCTTTTGCATCAGCATAAATTGTTGCGGTGTATTTTTTTCCTTTCTCAAGGAAACTGAAATCGATGTTTGAGGTACGTGAAGTTTCTCCATTTACATTTCCAACGAACCAGTTGTTTGTTCCTTTTGCTTTACGAGCAACCGTGATAAAATCACCCGGCTCAGCTTCAATATATTTGCTTTCAGACCAGTCTACCGCTACATCTTTAATGAATTGGAAGGCATCCGGAAAACGGTTGTAGTTTTCAGGAGTGTCAGCCGCCATTTGCAATGGGCTGTACATGGTAACGTATAACGCCAGTTGGTTGGCCAATGTACTGTTTACATGAGATTTGTTATCCGGATTCATTTTGCTGATATCCATTTCGAAGATTCCCGGAGTGTAATCCATTGGGCCTCCAATCAAACGGGTGAAAGGTAAAACGGTTACGTGGTTTGGTTTAGAACCTCCAAAAGCCTGGTATTCTGTTCCTCTTGCCGCTTCATTTCCAATTAAGTTTGGGTAGGTTCTGCAAATTCCTGTTGGACGAACTGCTTCGTGAGCGTTCACCATAATCTTATAATCGGCTGCTTTTTCAATGGCATATTGATAGTGGTTTACAATCCACTGATCGTAATGGTTTTCACCACGAGGAAGGATGTCTCCAACGTATCCGCTTTTTACAGCATCGTAGCCATTGTCTTTCATGAATTGGTAGGCCTTGTCCATATGACGCTCGTAGTTGCGAACTGAACCTGAAGTTTCATGGTGCATGATGATTTTCACTCCTTTTGATTTTGCATAGGCATGCAAACCTTTTACGTCAAAATCCGGGTAAGGGGTTACAAAATCAAAAACATAATCTTTAGAGTGTCCGAACCAGTCTTCCCAGCCTTCGTTCCATCCTTCTACTAAAACGGCATCGAAACCATTTGCAGCAGCAAAATCAATGTATTTTTTTACGTTGGCATTATTTGCGCCATGCGTTCCATTTGGTTTGGCTTTTGAGAAATCAGAAACACCCAATTGTACGGTTGGAAAATCGTTGGTATAAGACCATGAGCTTTTTCCGGTAATCATTTCCCACCAAACACCAATGTATTTTACAGGTTTAATCCATGAAGTATCGTCAATTTTAGACGGATCATTTAAGTTTAAAGTCATTTTTGAAGCTAAGATTTCTCTCGCATCATCGCTTACCATAATAGTTCTCCATGGCGAGTGGCTTGGCGCCTGCATGTATCCTTTGTCTCCTTTTGCATCCGGTGTTAACCACGATTGGAAAATCATGTTTTTATCATCTAAATTCAGGTGCATGCAAGAATAGTTAATCAAAGCAGCTTCGTGTAAATTGATGTAGATACCGTCGTTTGTTTTTAACATCAAAGAAGTCTGAACTCCTGTTGGAGAGAACGATTTTTGCGAAACATTTGCCGTATACGCTTTTTCAGAAAGACCTCTGATTTCAGACAATTTCGATTTGGTGTAATCGTATTCCTGAGTGTCATAATCTCCCGGAATCCAGAATGCAGTGTGGTCACCCGCCATTGCAAATTGGGTTCTTTCTTCTTTAATTACAAAATAGGTAAGGTTCTTTTGAGTCGGGAATTCATATCGGAATCCTAAACCGTCATCAAACAAACGGAAACGGATCACGATTTGTCTTTCTGTTCCTTTTTGATTTAAAGTAACAGCCAGTTCATTGTAATGGTTTCTGATATTGTCAACTTCGCCCCAAACCGGTTTCCAACTCTCATCAAAAGTGGTTGTTTTGGTATCGACAACCGTAAAATCATTCAATAAAGATTTTTTATCGTCTTTAAGCTCAAGGCCTAATTTACTGGTTTTTACAACCTCTTTATTTTTGTATTTTAAATTGTACGTTGGAGTTCCGTCGTTTTGAAGCGAAAATTCCATTACGAACTTTCCTTCGGGTGATTTTAATTGTTGTGCTTTTGCTATCGAGCTAAAAGCCAACAGGATTAAACTTGCGAAAAATAAGTTTTTCATGTTTTTGAGTGTTTAAGTGTGTTGTATTAATTGGTTTGAAACAATTTATCAGCAGTTACCGGATTTCCATTGACTACAATAGTCAAATCCTGATCACCGTCTACCGTAAAAGTTGTTTCGTTATGATTTACAGCTACTTTTAAAATTTGATTTCTGAAATTAATTTTAAAAGAATAGCCTTTCCATTCTTTTGGGATTTTTGGAGCAAAATGAAGCTGATCGTTTTTCACACGCATTCCGCCAAAACCTTCCACGATACTCATCCACGTTCCGGCCATTGAGGTAATGTGACAACCTTCTTCCACTTCTTTGTTATAGTCATCAAGATCCAAACGGGAGGTTCTTAAATAGAAAGTATAAGCCATATCCATTTTGTCTAAAACAGCCGCCTGAATAGAGTGTACGCATGGCGATAATGAACTTTCATGAACCGTAAAAGACTCGTAAAACTCAAAATTACGTTTTAATTCTTCTTTAGAAAAATGATCTTCAAAGAAATAGAAACATTGTAAAACGTCGGCTTGTTTGATATAAGGCGAACGTAAAACGCGATCCCACGACCATTTTTGATTGATCGGACGCTGCGAGCGGTCTAAGTCTTTTACCGGAACTAAATCTTTGTCTAAGAAACCGTCCTGCTGCAGGTAAATGCCCAATTCTTCAGAAGTTGGGAAATACATATTACCGGCTACTTTTTTCCATTCCGCAATTTCAGCTGCCGAAAGCGTTACTTTTTCGATGATTCGTTTGTGGTCTGATGGGTATTCAGCAGCTACTTTTTTAATTTGTTCTTCCGCATAATCAATACACCATTTTGCAATATAATTGGTGTAGAAATTATTGTTGATATTGTTCTCGTATTCATTTGGCCCTGTAACGCCCAGAATAACGTATTGATTTTTTTCTTTAGAAAATGAAGCTCTCTGATGCCAGAAACGCGCAATCCCGATCAGTACTTCTAAACCTTTTTCAGGAATATAAGAGTAGTCTCCGGTGAAACGATGGTAGTTGTAAATGGCAAAGGCAATCGCTCCATTTCTGTGGATTTCTTCGTGAGTGATTTCCCATTCGTTGTGGCATTCTTCGCCATTCATAGTTACCATTGGGTACAAAGCAGCACCGTTTTTGAAACCTAAATTGTCTTTGGCGTTTTCAATTGCTTTATCCAGTTGGTTGAAACGGTAAGTCAGTAAGTTACGGGCCACCTGCTGATCTTTAGTGGCCATGTAAAACGGAATGCAGTAAGCCTCAGTATCCCAATAAGTAGATCCGCCGTATTTTTCTCCGGTGAAACCTTTAGGGCCAATGTTTAAACGGCTGTCTTTTCCTAAATAGGTTTGATTTAACTGGAAGATGTTAAAGCGAATTCCCTGTTGTGCTTTTACGTCTCCATCAATGGTGATGTCTGACATTTCCCAGATTTTGCTCCAGGCCTCGATTTGGTTCTGAAGTAATGTATCATAACCCAGTGCTACAGCAGTTTTAATACATTTTTCGGCTGCCGTTAACGTATTTTCGTGGTTTAAAGAAACGGTATACCCACCAATTTTTTGGATCGATGAGGTTTGCCCTTTTGCGATTATGGTTCCGTATGTAAACTGAATTTTATCGGCAGTTGAATCGATTGTTGAAGGCGAAATGTTTACGTTTTCTCCGTTTGCAAAAATCGTATTGTGCATAAAAGTCGTTACTTTAAAATGCGTTTTAAACGTTTGTGCAGTGACAAAAGCTTCATTTGCTCCCTTTTTCACTTCAAGAGGTTCCCAGAACTTCTCGTCCCAGTTGGCATCTTCATTGGTTACACCTGCATCAATATAAGGTTTGTAAACAATTTTAGCATCTTTGTTTAAAGGGGTGATTTCGTACTTGATAATTCCGGTTTCGTCCAAATCTAAAGAGAGAAAACGACGAATGTTTACGGCAATTTCGGTTCCGTTTTTTAAGGTCGCTTCAAAAGAACGATTGTACCAGCCTTCTTTCATATTCAACTCTCTGCGGAAATTTTTCACGGCAGTGCACTGGTTCAAGTCTAAGTTTTCTTCGTTGATCTGAATGTCAATTCCAATCCAGTTTGGAGCGTTTAGTACTTTGGCAAAATATTTAGGGTATCCGTTTTTCCACCAGCCTACTTTTGTTTTGTCCGGATAATAAATTCCGGCGATGTAACTTCCCTGAAAAGTTTCGCCTGAATAGGTTTCTTCAAAATTGGCACGCTGCCCCATAGCGCCGTTTCCGATGCTAAAAAGACTTTCCGATGATTTTACTCTTTCAGAATCAAAGCCTTCTTCGATGATGGACCAATTGTCTGGTTTAATGTAATCTTGATTCATTTTGTGATTGATTGATCTTATTTGCTAATTAATGATTCGATAAAAGGGGTATCTATTAAGGTGAAGTCCTCAAAGATATACTGTGCCTCGTGCAGGATTGTTTTTGAACCAATTCCGATACTGGTCATTTTTCCAATATTAGCGGCCTGAACTCCGGCAACTGAATCTTCAAAAACAATAGCATCTTCGGGACTAATCTGCAGCAATTGCGCTGCTTTTAAGAAAACTTCGGGATCCGGCTTGGCGTTGGTAACGTCGTTTCCGTCTACAATAACATCGAAGTACGAAAGAATTCCGGTTTTCTCCAGAATTGGACGGGCGTTTTTACTGGCAGAACCCAGGGCAATTCCCTGATTTTTTTCTTTTAAGAGTTGCAGAATTTTAAAAACTCCGGGAAGAATTTCACTTTCATTCATGTCAACCAAATAAGATAAGTAATCTTCGTTTTTTTGAATGAGCCATTTGTCTTTGTCTTCCTGCGAGGCCTGAACATTTCCCAGCTCGAGAATTATGTCTAACGAACGCACGCGGCTTACTCCTTTCAGTAATTCGTTGTGTTCGTGTGTAAAATTTATGTTTAAGGCCTTTGCAATTTTCTGCCAGGCTAAAAAGTGGTATTTAGCGGTATCAACGATCACTCCATCAAGATCGAAGATGAATGCTTTTTTGTTATTCATGAATTTCAATTTTAGTTCTGCTATTTACTCTAAGGGTAAGTAATCCGGCAAATATCATAGATACTCCTCCGATAATTAAGGCGTATATGGGTTCGTTGTGAAAGAATTGTTTGATAACAAATCCTAAGATAGTGGCGGCTACAATTTGCGGTATCACAACAAAGAAGTTGAAAACTCCCATGTAATACCCCATTTTTGCTGCCGGTAAAGCTCCGGATAACATGGCATAAGGCATCGACAGTATACTTGCCCAGGCAATACCAACGCCTAACATAGGAAGGATCAGCATTTGTTTGTCGCCAATAAAATAAATAGAGATTAAACCAACACCACCGGCACATAAAGCCAATAAATGTGTTGCTCTGACGCCTACTTTTTTGGCAATGACCGGCAATAAAAAAGCAACTGCTGCGGCAATTCCGTTATAAACGGTAAACAAAACCGAAACCCAGTCGGCGGCATCATTGTATACTTTAGAAGTAGTGTCTGTTGTGCCAAAAATATGTTGTGTAACCGCTTGTGTAGTATAAATCCACATGGAGAATAAGGCAAACCAGGAGAAGAACTGAACCCAGGCCAGTTTTTTCATAGTGGCTGGCATGTTCAATAAATCGGTCATGATTATCGTAAAGCCATTGTGAACTTTAGAAGTTCGTAATTGGGAAGCAATCATGAATAAAACCCCCATGAAAACCAAACCGATAAAAAGAATGTAAAGTTCTTTCGCCAGACTGTTTTCAAAAATTAAAAAGGAAACCAATGCTCCAATTACGGTCAATAATACTCCTAAAAACAATTGTCTTTTAATGTTGCTTTCAGAGTCTGTTTCGGGATTGAGAATAAGATCTTCCTTGTCTTTTTTGCTTTGAACTTCAAAAGCATGAAGCTCTTCGGGTGTATATTCGGTTGTTTTAAAAACAGTCCATAAAACAGAAAGCAGGAAAACAATTCCACCAATATAAAAGGACCATTTAACAGAGTCCGGGATAATTCCTTCCGCGGCAGTATTGCTTACGCCAAAAACATTGGTAAAAAGATAAGGCAAAACAGAACCTACAACCGCACCGGTTCCGATAAAGAAACTTTGCATGGCAAAACCTAAAGTACGTTGTTTTTCGGGTAAATTGTCGCCAACAAAAGCGCGAAAAGGTTCCATCGAAACATTAATCGAGGCATCCATGATCCATAAAGTACCTGCAGCTATCCATAAAGTTGGAGAGTTGGGCATGATGAATAGGGCAATAGAAGACAAGATGGCTCCAATTAAAAAATAGGGGCGGCGTCGGCCTAAACGAGTCCAGGTTCTATCGCTAAAATAACCAATTACGGGTTGGATGATTAATCCTGAAACCGGAGCCGCAATCCATAAAATTGGAATTTCGTCAATTTTAGCACCCAGAGTTTCAAAAATTCTTGAAGTATTTGCGTTTTGCAGTGCAAAACCAAACTGTATTCCCAAGAAACCGAAACTCATGTTCCAAATTTCCCAGAAACTTAATTTACGCTTTTCCATTATCGTAATTAAAAAATTAATTAGACGATAAGCGCTTTGCTTATCAAAACTTACTTATTATTTCGAAGTAAAAGTAAAAGCTTTGAGCAGGCGTAAAAGTATTAATTATTTTTTTAAATACGCTAACAAAAAAGTCATAAATGTTATTTAAGACTTTAGAAAATGTTGATTTTTAGGTTTTTAGTCAGTAGATTCTCGTTTTATAAGATGTGTTTCAATGACTTCTGTGGTGTAATTTTCGTTTTCTTCTTCGTCGTCATCGTGTTCGGCTTCGAGTCTTTCGATCAGCATTTTAGCGGCTTTATTCCCCATTTTTTCACCGCTCTGGCTTACGGTTGTAATAGTCGGAGTGGAGTATTTGGAAATAATTCCGTCAGTAAAGGCAATTACGGCTAGATCTTCGGGAACTTTTAGCCCCATTTTGCTGGCTGTTTTGATAATGGTTACGGCAAAAAGCTCATTTACAGCAAAAACGGCATCAAAGGCACGGTCGTGTAAAAGCTGGCTGATGGTGATTTCGCAAGTGTCTACATCTTCGATTTTAATGATTAAATCCTCATTAAAAGGCAATCCGTTGTCGAGAAGCGCTTTTTCGTAACCGTCGGTTCTGAGTTTTCCCACACTTACGTAGTCTACGGTAGTGACCAGAGCAATCTTTCTGCGGCCATTGTCTATCAAACTTTGTACAGCTTCATAGGCAGCAGCTTTATCATCAATAATTACTTTGTCGCACAGGATGTCATTGGTGACACGATCGAACATGACCACCGGCATTCCCTGATTGATGACTTCGGTAATGTGGTGAAAGTCACCTTTGTATTGCGTTTCTTTAGAGAGCGACATGATAAAACCATCGATACTTCCGTTGGCCAGCATCTCCATATTCAGTACTTCTTTATCGAAGGAATCATCAGACAAACAGATGACAACACTATAACCATTTTCGTTGGCTACCTGCTCGATTCCGTTGATCACGGTAGAGAAAAAATGATGTACAATTTCCGGAATGATAATACCAATACTTTTGGTTTTTCGATTTTTTAAACTAAGGGCAATATTGTTGGGCTTGTAGTTGTAAAACTTTGCAAATGCCTGCACTTTTGCACGGGTTTCTTCTCCTATTTCGAGACTGTCTCTGAGTGATTTTGAGACAGTTGAGATAGAGACGTCAAGTTCCTTTGCGATCTGCTTTAGGGTTATTTTACGTTTCATAGTTGTTATTTGAAAAAAATCTAATTGTTAATAAAGGTATCTTATATTTTTATAATCAACAATTTTTGACTTAAAAGATTACAAAAAATAGAAAGTTTTCAACACTACCACGTTTTCGTAAACCTATAAAAAAGGCAACTGGTTGAGCATGTTAATTAATTCCTAATTTTGAAATTCGAAGTAAAATTAAAAACTTAACTAACAATCAAAAACTCAAACTAATTTAAACAAAAAGTATGAAAACAATTTACAAAAAGTTGTTATTTTTATTCCTCTTGTTGCCGTTTACGGTGCTAGCTCAAAGCACTTTAACCGGAACAGTTGCCGACCTGGCAACGGGACAACCAATCCCGGGAGTAAATGTAAATGTACAGGGTGCTCCGGGTGGAACATCAACAGATTTTGACGGTAAATTTCAGTTATCTAACGTAAAAAATGGGGACAAAATTTTGGTTTCATTTATTGGATATAAAACGTCAACTGTGATTTATAATGGTCAAAAAACACTAAACGTTTCTCTGGAAGAAGATACGAACCAGCTTAAAGAAGTTGTGGTACAAGTAGGTTATGGTACTGTTAAGAAAAAGGATGCTACAGGTTCTGTATCCCAAATTGCAGCAAAAGACTTTAACAAAGGAATTAACGTTACTCCGGAGAGTTTAATTAGCGGTCGTATCTCAGGTGTGAATGTAACAGGAGGTGGAGCACCGGGAGCTAAAGCGGATATCAGAATCCGTGGAGGATCTTCTTTAAATGCTTCAAATGAGCCGTTAATTGTTTTAGACGGACTTCCGTTAAGCAATGCGGTTCCAAGCGGTTCTACCAGTATTTTATCTACAATTGATCCTAATGATATTGAATCTTTTACAGTACTTAAAGATGCATCTGCTGCTGCAATCTACGGATCAAGAGCTGCAAATGGTGTAATCGTAATTACAACTAAAAAAGGAGCAAAAGGTGGTGTAAAAGTGAACTTCAGCTCTCAGGTTGGTATTAATACAGTAGCCAATACAGTGGATGTAATGAGTGCTGATCAATACAGAGAATTGGTAAAAACCAAAGGTACTCCTGCACAACAGGCTTTACTAGGGAATGCAAATACAAACTGGCAGGATGAAATTTTTCATACAGCCTTGACAACCAACAATAATATCTCTGTAAGCGGTTCTTTATTTGATAAATTACCGGTACGTTTATCTGTTGGAAATGTGGATAATCCTGGAATCTTAAGAAACACTTCTTTTGAAAGAACTACGACATCGATATCGTTAAATCCGGTATTGTTTGACAATCATTTAAAAATCGATATTAGCGGAAATTTAGCTTTCGGTAAAAATCAATTTCAGGATGAAGGTGGAGTTATCGGAAGTGCGATCGGATTTGATCCTACGCAACCGGTTTATAAGACAGGTTCTCGTTATGGAGGATACTTTGAATGGTTGGAGCCAAACGGAAATTTACCGTTGTTACCAGCAAGAAACCCTGTAGCAAGATTAAATCAGGACAACAGAAGAGCAACTTCAACCAGAAAATGGGGGAATGTTAGAGTAGATTATAAACTTCACTTCTTTGAAGATTTAAGAGTTGTTGCGGAAGCAGGTATCGATAGATTTGACAGTAGCGGATTTACCGAAGTAAGTACACAAAGTATTTTAGGATTTCAGCCAAAAGCATTTAGCGATCCGGGTTATGTAAATCTTGGAAACTATTCAAGATATACGGATGCACTTCAAAATAAAAACTTAAATGCTTATTTTAATTATACTAAAGATTTAGGAAAAATTAAAATTGATGCAACGGCAGGTTATAACTACCAATTGTTTCAAAAAGAAAAATATTCATCTGGAGAAACAAGACAGCCAAATCCTAATGAGGACGTAGCTACAGATCCGGATGTGAACTTACAATCGTTCTTCGGACGTTTGAATTTAGGGTATGACAGCAGATATTTACTGACTTTAAATTATAGAAGAGACGGAACTTCCCGTTTTTCTAAAGACAACAGATGGGGGAATTTCGCAGGAGGTGCTTTTGCATGGAATGTTGCTGAAGAAGCTTTCTTAAAAGGGAATTCAACGGTTTCCAGTTTAAAATTAAGAGTGGGTTACGGAACAACAGGGCAACAGGATATCTCTGCTCAGTATGATTATTTACAAAGGGTAACTTTGGGGACAATTAACTCACAATACATTTTTGGTAATACCATCTATCCAACTGCAAGACCAGAAGGATATAACGAAAATATCAAATGGGAAGAATTGGCAGAATCTAACATCGGTATCGATTACGGATTCTTCAATGACAGAATTACAGGATCTATCAACTATTTTGATAAAAAATCATCTGATTTGTTAGCGGATATTGCAGTTCCTGATGGTGCTAATATTAGAAATCAAGGTTTCTTTAATATTGGAAGTGTAAGAACAAAAGGGGTTGAATTTAGTATTGCCTCTGATATTATTAAAAACGATAATCTGACTTGGAATGTAGCTTTTAATACGACTTATATTGATCAGAATATTTCGGAATTAGGAATTACAGTTCCTGGTTTTCAAGGGTACTTAACGGGAGATAACATCGCCGGAGGAAACGGAAATAAAATCCTGATTAATTCAGTAGGTTATGCGCCAAATTCATTTTTTGTATACGAGCAATTATACGATGCAAACAAAAGACCAATTGCAGGGGCTTATGTAGACAGAAACGGAGACGGAAAAATTGATACGGCTGACCGTTACAGAGCTGGAAAAGCTGCACCGGATTATACTTTTGGATTGTTCTCTACCATAAACTACAAAAAGTTTGACTTTACAATGAACTGGAGAGCAAGTGTAGGCAATAAGATTTTTGATAACGTAAGTTCTAATTTAGGTTATTCTGACGCGGGATTAAGAAGACAAACAGATTTGTCTAACGTAAGTTCAGATTACTACAATACTGGTTTCACTTTTGAAGACAATGGTACATCACGTTACTTGTCTGACTATTTTGTGAAAGATGCTTCTTTTATCAAATTAGACAACGTAACACTTGGATATACTTTTGATAAAACGGTCATTAAAGGTGCTTCTTTACGATTTACAGCTGGAGTTCAGAATGTTTTCATTCTAACAAAATACAATGGTTTAGATCCTGAGAAATTCAACGGAATTGATAATAACGTTTATCCAAGAGCAAGAACATTCTTGTTTGGTGTAAATGCGAATTTCTAATAGTAGACTGAAAATCACAAATTTAAAAACAAACAAAATGAAAATATCATTTAAATATATATCTTATTTTTTCCTATTCGTTTTAGGATTAAGTATGACGCTTACTTCGTGTACGGACGACTTAAACGTGACGCCAAAGGATGATGATGAATTTTTATCAGAAACCTTTTTTAAAGATCCGGCATCGTACAAACAAGTTTTAGCTAAATTATACGCAGGTTTGTATGTTGGAGGTAATGATGGTGATGGTGACGCGGCTATACCTGGAAAAAGCCCTGATATCGCTGGACTTGGGGGTGACTTTAGCAGTTACTTAAGATTACTTTTTGTAACACAGGAATTTACCACAGATGAAGCCATTATTGCCTGGGCTGATGGTACCTTACCAACTTTGAATGCACAGACATGGTCTCCTGCAAATGAGTTTTTGGAAGGAACTTTTTCAAGAGCATTTTACCACATCAGTGTTGCGAATGAGTTTTTAAGACAAACAACAGAAGAGAAATTAGCGTCAAGAAATGTTGATGCCAAGCTGAAAGCTGATATCGCTAACTTTAGAGCTGAGGCTCGTTTCTTAAGAGCTTTCTCTTATTACAACTTAATGGATTTGTTCGGGAATGTGCCAATTACAACAGAAAAAGACCCAGTTGGATTCTTTTACCCGGAACAAAAAACA
Source organism: Flavobacterium sp. T12S277 (assembly GCF_048514875.1). Lineage (NCBI taxonomy): Bacteria > Pseudomonadati > Bacteroidota > Flavobacteriia > Flavobacteriales > Flavobacteriaceae > Flavobacterium > Flavobacterium sp. T12S277. The sequence continues at coordinate 50,918 of NZ_JBLYEG010000009.1, forward strand.
AGAGCAGAAGTTTTTGCTTTTGTTGAATCTGAATTGAAGGACTTAGACAATAGTTTAGTTGCTGCAAAAGCAAATGAATATGGAAGAGTAGATAAAACGGCTGCTAAATTTTTATTGGCTCAGGTTTATTTGAACGCAAAAGTATACATTGGTGTAGACAAGAACAATGAAGCTGCAACATTGTGTAATGAAATTATTACGGGTTCAGGTTATACTTTCGCAAATGTTCCGTACAGATACTTATTCTCTGCAGATAATAATAGAAATGGCGCTCAGTCAGAAGTTATTTTCCCAATTGTTAGTGATGGTAATGCCATTAGAGCAACTGGTGGAGGAATGAGTTTTATCATGCACGCTTCTATCGGAGGTAGCATGGATGCAGCATCCAGAGGAATGGATGGTGGATGGCAAGGGATTAGAACTCGTAAAGAGTTTGTAGCTCTTTTTCCTGATGCAACGGCAACAGGAGATAAAAGAGGGACATTCTATACCGATGGACAATCGTTAGACATCAATAATGTATCGACCTTTACAGATGGTTATGCGGTAACAAAATACATCAATAAAAATGCTGATGGTTCTGCAGCACAAAGAAATGATATTCCGGATATTGATTTCCCAATGTTCAGATTAACAGATGCTTATTTAATGTATGCTGAGGCTACTCTTAGAGGAGCTACCAGCGGTAATCTTAATACAGCTTTAGGATATATAAACCAAATTAGAGGCAGAGCGGGTGCACCGGCAATTACACTTCCACAGTTAACACTTGATTTTATCTTAGATGAAAGAGGAAGAGAATTGTTTTGGGAATGTCACAGAAGAACCGATTTGATTCGTTTTGGTAAATTTAGCGGAGGATCTAAAATCTGGCAATGGAAAGGCGGAATTATGGCGGGAGCAGCAACTGCATCTTTCAGAGATTTAATGCCAATTCCTGCAAGAAATATCCAAGCCAATCCAACATTGAAACAAAATCCTGGGTATTAACTTTATAAAACATTAAAATGAAAAATATATATAAAATTTTAATCGCATTTATTGGTGTTTTAGCTGTTTCGTGTAATGCCGATGATGTAGAGAACAGACAAATTGTTGATGCTGTTGCAACACCTGAAATTACGGCACCTGCAACAGGAAAAGCATTTGTTTTAGATGTGGATAAACCTTCACAGGAAGTGGCCAAATTTACATGGTCTAAAGCAACCTATTCTGCTCCTGTAGTAGTAAGTTATACCTTGTTGATTGATAAAAAAGGAGGTGATTTTTCGAAAGCAGTTACGCTTGAAAGAACCACAAATATAGCCGAGGTTGCAGTACTTGCAAAAGATTTGAACCAGGCAGCAATTGATCTTGGAGCTCCAACAGAAGTAGCCTCTTTATTTGATGTAAAAATAGCTTCAAGTGTTTCAGGCGGAGTTCCACAGGTTTCTAAAACAATAATCACAATTAGTGTAACGCCTTATACCGGAAAAGTAGATTACAAATTTACAGAATGGTACTTAGTTGGTGATGCAACAGTTTCAGGATGGGATAATAATAAAGGAAACCAAATTTTATTCAGAAATCCAAAAAATCCTAACGAATATACTTTTACAGGATTCTTTAAAGCGGGTGCTTTTAAAACCATTAGTACTTTAGGCAGCTGGGCTCCAATGTATGGTGGTGCAGGTGATGTTTTAGTGTACAGAGGAAAAGAATCTGACGCTGATCCGGCTAGTTTTGTAATTGCAACTCAGGGGTATTACACCTTTAAAATCGATGTGCAAAAACTAACGTACAAACTAACTCCGTATGATGCGTCTGCTGCTAAAACGTATGGAACAGTTGGTATCATTGGCGACAGTACACCAGGAGGCTGGAATACATCGACAGCTATGAAAAAATCTACGTTCAACGATCATATCTGGACTTTGGGAGTAACGGCATTGAAAGATGGCGGACTTAAATTTAGAGCTGATGATAAATGGGACGTTTCATGGGGAGGAAATACTCCATTCTCAGGAGGGGGTTCCGGTGACAACATACCAGTAGCAAAATCTAAATATGTTATTTATTTTAATGACTTAGACGGAAGCTATTTAATGATTCCAAATCAGGAATAATTTTTTACTGAAATCAAAAGGGCTATCTGTTAGAAGATAGCCCTTTTTTTAGTCAGACTAACTAACCAACCAATCAACCACATTATGAAAAAAACTTTACTATGGATCACATTTTTGTGGTCTGTGGCTACTTTTGCCCAATCGCAAACCATAAGCCACTCCGTAAGTCCGTCAACTTTTGAAGAGACTACACCCATTACCATCACCATTAACGGTACAAGCGTTGATGAAAATAGCTGGGGAATTACCGACCATTCCTTGTATATGTGGGCTTGGGCTTTTGATACCAACGACACTTCTCAAAAAGGAACTCCGGATAATGGTTCCTGGGATGCCTCAAGCGAGGCGAGCAAGTTTACCTATAATTCGGGTACAGATACCTATACTAAAACCATTACGCCAACAGTTTATTACAATACCACAGGCATTGGAAGAATTGGTTTTTTGGTAAAAGCCAAAAACGGAACAGGCAATAAAAAATCGCAGGATATTTTAGTAGAAGTGGGCAGCTTTCAGGTCGCTCTGACTTCACCGATAGAAAACAGTGCGTCAATTATAGCATCGGGAGCTAATTTTGATATTGCAGCTACCAATACAAATGGAGCGGCAAGTTATTCCTTAAAGGCAAACGGGGCAGTTATCCATACCAATTCAAGTACAGCAAGCTATTCGTATTCCCATGTTGGTGTGACCAGCAATCAGAGTTACGAATTGAGCATCACTCAGGCCGGGACCACGATTGTAAAAAAGTTTTCGGTTGTCATAAACCCAAATACCGTTTCGCAGGTTATGCCGGCAGGATTGGTTGATGGAATTAATTACAATTCAGCTGATGTTACAAAAGCGACTTTGGTTTTAGATGCTCCCTTAAAAGATTTTGTTTACGTTGCCGGAAGCTTCAATAACTGGCAGCCCACTTTGGCTTATACCATGAAAAAAGATCCTGCTTCGGGAAAATTCTGGCTGGAATTAACCGGATTGGTTTCGGGAGTTACTTATACCTATCAATATTGGGTGGTAGATACTACGCCGCTGGCTAACTCTCCGGCTTTAGTAAAAACGGCCGATCCGTATTCTACTTTAGTATTGTCGCCTTACGATGATCCTTCCATTCCTGCAGCTTCTTACCCTAATATGCCCGTTTATCCGGCAGGACAGCAATTTGAAGTGACCGTTTTGAAAACCGGACAAACCCCATACAATTGGCAGGTGACCAATTTTGTAAAACCACAAAAAGAGAAATTAGTCGTTTATGAGGTTTTGGTTCGCGATTTTGATGCGGCCAGAAATTACCAAAGTTTAATAGACCGTATCGATTATTTTAAAAACCTTAAGATAAATGCGATCGAATTAATGCCCGTAATGGAGTTCGAAGGCAATGAAAGCTGGGGCTACAACAGCTCGTTTCATATGGCACTGGATAAATTTTACGGTACTTCAGACAAGTTGAAGGAATTTATTGATTTGTGTCACCAAAACGGAATTGCTGTGATTTTGGATGTTGCTTTAAACCATGCTTTCGGAAGAAATCCTATGGTGAGAATGTGGATGAACGATCCTGACGGAGACGGTTTTGGTTCACCAACCGCCGAAAATCCTTATTTTAATACAGTTGCCAAACATGCGTACAATGTGGGAGAAGATTTTAACCATCAGGCCTTAAAAACACAAAATTATGTCGAACGTGTGGTTAAACAATGGATCGAAGAATATAAAATTGACGGTTTTCGTTGGGATTTGACTAAAGGTTTTACACAAAATTGTACCGCTTCTGATGGCGCATGTACAGATGCGTACCAGCAAGACCGAGTAGATGTATTAAAGAAATATGCTGATTATTCGTGGAGTCTCGATCCTACACATTATACTATTTTTGAGCACCTGGGGTCAGATACCGAGGAGAAGGAATGGGCCAATTACAGAATTGCCGAAACACCGTCTAAAGGAGTAATGATGTGGGGAAAAATGACAGGGGCATACAATCAGTTATCAATGGGGTATGCAAATGAGAGTAACATTTCGAGAATGGCCAGCAGCAACCACGGTTTTACAGCCAACCGATTAATGGGATATGCCGAAAGTCACGATGAAGAACGTTTGATGTATAAAAACATACAATACGGAAACTCTGGCGGAGGTTACAATGTAAAAACACTGGATACAGCTTTGTCCAGAATGTCAGCAATTGGAGCGGTTTCGCTATTGGTTCCGGGGCCAAAAATGATTTGGCATTTTGGAGAATTAGGATGGGAGAACTCTATTTTTACCTGTAATGATAATTCGGTCAATACCGATTTTGATGGCGTTGCGGGCGATTGTAAATTAGATACAAAACCACAGCCGCAATGGGTAAACAATTGGTTGGGCAATTCAGGTCGAAATAAAATTTACAACGATTGGGCGAAGATGATTGCACTAAAAATAAAAGAACCTGTGTTTTTGGGAGATCCTGTAATTGCAAACGCCAATTCACTGTCTGTAAATATAAAGATTACCAATAGTGCTTTATCCTCAACCGAGTTAAAAGATGTTTTGATCGTAGCTAATTTTGATGTTACGGCCCAAAATGTTCCAACAGGTTTTCAATATGCCGGTGCCTGGTACAATTTAATGGACAACACAACTATTACTGTTACCGATGTCAATGCGCCCTTAAATCTTCCGGCGGGAGAATTCAGAATTTATGGCAACAAACCCGCAAGTTTAGCCATAGCCGATTTTGAAAAAGAAAACTCGGTACGATTGTATCCAAATCCGGTTTCGAATTATTTTACCTTAAATGTGTCAACCTCAAAAGTTCAGATTTATGCGATTTCAGGACAATTGGTAAAAAGTTTTACTACCAATGGAAATCCCGATTTTCAGTTTGGCGTAAGCGATCTGAAAACAGGTTTATACCTTGTAAAAGCGGTTGACCAGAAGGGGGCAACTCAGGTAATGAAACTCATTAAGAAATAATTTTATCGATATAAACGAAGAACATACCTGACAAGTAAAAGATTTTGGTTTTGTTAGTGGTGCGAAAGGGCTGTCTGTTTTTAGACAGCCCTTTCCTTTTTCACCCCTTATTTTCCTTTATTGTACTCTCCGATTACAGAGAAGTAGCCAAAAGTTCCCAGTCCTAAAACAATTAACGGGGTGAGGATAAAAAGAATGATGGTCCCAAAGACCAAGTCATCCTGTTTGTCCGAAAGCAGCTTGGGTAATCCAAATTCAAAAATGCAAAAATAGGCCGCTGCAATAGCAAGGATAATCCATAAAACACCTAAAATTTGTTTGATCGTATTCATAGTTATAATATTAAAGGTGATTCGTTTTGTTTTTATTATCGATGTAAATCATTCCAATGACAAAGCAGACAGAGGCAATGATAATAGGATACCAGAGTCCGTCAAGATAAAAATCCGGTTTGCCGGCCTCCTTAGCGTGTGTGACAAAATAAGTGGAAATCGCAGGCAGTAAGCCCCCAAAAATTCCGTTTCCTACGTGATAAGGCAGCGACATCGAAGTATATCTGATTTTAGTGGGAAACATTTCTACCAAAAAGGCTGCAATTGGGCCATACACCATCGTAACAAATAAAACCTGGATGAAAACGAAAAAAATTAAAGTCCATTTGTCATCAGAATTAATCGTAACCGTGGTATTGATTTGAGCTTCTTTTTTGTTTTTAAAATGAGTATTCTTTTCCAGCGAGGTAGTGCCGTCGCTATATTCTTTAGAAGTAGTGTAAATCGAGTCTCTACTTTTTGTTATTTCAATCGATTGCGTGGTTTTGGAAATGAGTTCGGTTTTGTGGCTCAGATCAGTAGTATTGTACATCGTTTTATAGATGGGTCTGTAAAATAAAATGGCAAGCAGCATTCCGCCCATCATAATATGTTTCCTTCCAATTTTATCGCTCAGCCATCCAAAAAATATAAAAAACGGAGTTCCAAGTAATAAGGCAATTCCCAATAATTCATCCACCTGAGAAGAGTCAACATTCATTACCGTTTTCATAAAGCTCATCGCATAAAACTGTCCGGTATACCAAACTACCCCTTGGCCCATGGTAGCGCCAAACAAAGCGAGTAAAACAAACTTCAGGTTGTATCGGTTTCCAAAACTTTCTTTCAGCGGATTGGCGCTTGTTGTTCCTTCTTTTTTGGCTTTGGCAAAGACAGGAGATTCGTCCATATTTTTACGAATCAGATACGAAATTCCTACCATAACAATAGAAACCCAAAACGGAACACGCCATCCCCACGAATCAAAATCTTCGGGCGAGAGAATGTTTTTTGTCGCTAATATCACCATTAATGAAATAAACAAACCAACGGTTGCTGTTGTTTGAATCCAGGAAGTCCAATATCCTTTTTGATTAGCAGGAGCATGTTCTGCAACATAAGTAGCCGCTCCGCCATATTCTCCTCCAAGAGCTAGACCTTGCAGTAAGCGAAGGATTAAAACCAACAGAGGAGCCAGAAAGCCAATAGTATCATAATCCGGAATACAGCCTATTAAAAAAGTAGAACCACCCATTAATAACAAAGTAGCCATAAAAGTATATTTACGCCCAATGATGTCACCAAGTCGTCCAAAAAATAATGCACCAAAAGGACGTACAACAAATCCGGCGGCAAAAGTGGCCAAGGTCGACAGAAATGCAGCGGTAGGATTGTCACCAGGAAAAAACTTGGTGGAAATTACGACTGCTAAACTTCCGAAAATATAGAAATCATACCATTCGATCATGGTTCCCATTGACGATGCCGAAATGACTTTCCAGATACCCCTTGTAGAAGTGTTGCTCATAAACAGACTTTAATAGACTTTGTGTACTTGATAAAGAATAAAACTTTAAATTATAGTTTTGCGAATATAGAAGATATTTTTTTATTTATTTAATACTTTTTTAACGAAAAATAAGCAGGAAGATAATTACGGTTTTTTAATCCTACTAATTGCGTTAAAATTAAAAAAGAAAGAAGTGTAAAAGCCCTGAATCGGCTGTAAAAGTGGGAGGTTTAGCAAAAGATAGTGTAACAGAAAAAAAATGTTTTAAACGATTGCAGCTGTTGAAATCGACAGATTGTTAAAACACATTATTCTTTGCGATAAGGTTCCAGAAAATTGGGGAGTGGGTACCAATCTAAATCAGCAAGAAAAGGATTAAAAACAGAAAACCCGAATATTGCTATTCGGGTTGTTGTGGTACCTCCAGGGATCGAACCAGGGACACATGGATTTTCAGTCCATTGCTCTACCATCTGAGCTAAGGTACCGTGCTGTGCACATTGCGGGTGCAAAGATAGAATCATTTTTCGTTTATCCAAAACATTTTTTTAAAAAAATCAATTCGTATCTTCGCAGGGCTAAAAAAACAAAAATGATTTTAACGGTTGATGTCGGAAATACCAGAATTAAAGCTGCTGTATTTGAGGGAGGTAGTGTTCTTGAGAATTTTATTTTTGAGAAAAACGAGCTTGAAAAAAAAATTAAAAAAATTTTAGAAAAATATCAAAAATGCTCTGATTTGGTCGTGGCATCGGTCGGAAATATCGAAAAACAATCTTTTTTGACTTTCGAAAAACAGTTAAACGTTCATTTTTTAACTCATGAGGATGTTTTTCCCTTCACCAATAAATATGCGACTCCAAAAACATTAGGAATAGACCGCATGGTTTTGGCTGCCGGGGCTACTTTAAAGTTTCCCGGACAAAACAGATTGGTCATTGATGCCGGAACCTGTATTACCTACGATTTTATCGACGAAAAGGATAATTATTTAGGAGGAGCTATTTCTCCGGGGCTTAGATTACGGTACGAATCTTTGCACAACTATACGGCCAGACTGCCTTTGCTCGCTTTGGAGTCGCCGGATTCGATTATCGGAGATTCCACAAAGCAGGCGATTCATTCCGGAGTAGTCAATGGTTTCGTCTATGAGATTGATGGTTTTATCGATGAATATCGCGCAAACTTTTCAAATTTTATAATAATTTTAACGGGAGGTGATGCAGATTTTTTGGCTAAACGATTAAAAAATACCATATTTGCCAATTCAAATTTCCTTTTGGAGAGTTTGAACCAAACATTTCAATATAAAATCGACAATGATTAAAAAAATTATAGTAAGCGCTTGTTTGCTTATCTCGTTCGTTTCATTCGCTCAACAAGGTACTGCGTCGCCTTATTCCTTTTTCGGAATTGGTGATGTAAGATTTAAAGGAACTCTTGAAAACAGATCTATGTCCGGAGTTGCAGTGGAACAGGATAGTATTCACCTGAATATTGAAAATCCTGCAAGTTATGCGAGTTTAAAGTTTACAACTTTTACAGTTGGAGGATCTTTCGGTACGTCAAATTTGAAAACCAGTGAAAAATCTGAAAAAGCACAAAGAGCTACTTTTGATTATTTGGCATTGGGAATCCCGATGGGAAAATTTGGAGCAGCCTTCGGTTTAGTTCCGGTAACTTCTGTTGGATATAAAATTCAAAACGACCTTACAGGTACTGAAGGAGCAACTAGTAATCAACTTGAAGGAAAAGGTGGTGTTAATAAAGTATTCCTGGGTTTAGGATATAAAATCAGAAAGAACTGGAATATTGGAGCTGATGCCCAATACAATTTTGGAAAAATTACAACAACAAGTTTAGAACTGGTAACCGGCGTTCAGAACGCTACCAGAGAAACAAATGCTTCTGAGTTGTCTGGTATTAGTTTTAATATTGGTACCATGTATCAAACAAAGATTGATAAAAAACTAAGCTTGTTCACCAGCTTGAACTATACTTTTGGAAGTACTTTAAATTCAAGCAGCACAAGAGTAATTCAGGTAGATGGTGATCCGGATCCTGTTACCGTTCCTGCACATGAAGACAAGTTGAAACTGCCAAGCAAAATAACCTTTGGGGCAGGTATCGGAGAAGCCAGAAAATGGTTGGTAGGTACAACAGTTTCTTTTCAGGGTGACGGACAACTGGCAAACTATTACAACACCAGAGACAATGTGCGTTATGAGAAATATCAAAAATATGCAATTGGGGGGTACTATATTCCTAACTACGCATCTTTTACAAGCTATTTAAGCAGAATGACGTATAGAGCCGGATTGAAATACGAAAAAATTGGTTTGGTGGTAAACAATCAGGAAATCAATGATTTGGGTATGACTTTAGGAGCTGGAATCCCGCTTAATAACGGATCTTTTTCGAATGTTAACATTGGTGTTGAGTTCGGAAAAAGAGGAACAGTATCTTCAGGTTTGGTTCAGGAGAATTACATCAACTTTAGCGTAAGTTTCTCTTTTAATGATAAATGGTTCGTGAAAAGTAAATTCAATTAAGCATAAGCTCTGATATTTTTTTAAGCTCATTACAATTTACTACATTTGGCAAATGAATTTATCAAAGAGATATATAATAGCGGCTGTCACAGTTTTTACTGTGACACTGTTTTTTGGGTGCGAAAGTAATTTTAAAGAAGTTCAGAAAATTAACTTCTCAGAGTTCGTTCCCGGAAGTGATGCCGATAGCGTTGACATAAAATATACAGATTCCGGACGTATTACAGGGGTTTTGAAAAGTCGTAAAATGTTGGACTATTCCAATCTTGACTTTCCGTTTACCGAATTTCCAAAAGGAATCGATGTTATCTTATACGATAAAAATCAAAAACGTACCTTTATCAGATCCAATTATGCGGTTTCGTACAAGCCTACCGGTATAATTGATTTGCAGGGAAAAGTGAGAATCACATCCGAAGAAGGGCAGATGCTGGAAACAGAACAACTGTATTTCGATCAGACGAACGAGTGGTTTTATACCGAAAGAAAATTTAAACTTACCGATGCAAAAGGAGCCTCAAACGGGCAGGGAATCGATTTTAGTAAGGACTTTAAAGTGATTAATTCGCAGCGTGTTAGCGGTGAAATTGAATCAAACGAATAAAAATACAAATTATGGGTTATTTAAAATATACACAATACGTTTACATCCTGTTTGCCATTTATTTTATCTATGATGGTTTTACAAAGTTAAACGAAGCAAACGATACTGCCGCTTTGAGTTTTATAATTGCAGGTATGGCAGTCTTTATGTTTTTCTTCAGAAGGAAATTTGTCAAGAAATTTGACGATCGCAATAAAAAACAGTAAAAAATGGAAATTGGTATTATAATACTATGTTTAATACTGTCAGCCTTTTTTTCAGGAATGGAAATAGCTTTTATTTCCTCGAATAAGATTTATCTTGAGATCGAAAAAAAACAAGATAATTTTGCTTCACAAATTCTAACGAAACTTACCGAAAATCCTTCAAAGTTTATTGCTGCAATGCTTATTGGTAACAATGTAGCTTTGGTTGTTTACGGATTTTACATGGGAGATTTGATTCTGAAGTTTATCATAACCGGAGGATTTCATTTTTCAAATTTGACGAGTCTGCTCGTTCAGACGGTTGCTTCGACTTTTATTGTTTTGATAACGGCAGAGTTTTTTCCGAAAGTATTTTTTCAGATTTATGCCAACTCTTTAATCAAGATTTTTGCCATTCCGGCTTATTTGTTTTACCGACTGTTTTATTATTTTTCTACTTTTTTTATCTGGATTTCAGACTTTGTACTGCGAAAGTTTTTCAAAACAGAAGGAGACCAGATACAGTTGTACTTTAGTAAAATTGAACTGGGAAATTATATTGCAGAACAGATGAATGCTGTCGAAGATGATGCCGAAGTAGATTCGGAAATTCAGATTTTTCAAAATGCATTGGAATTTTCAGGAGTGAAAGCCCGTGATATCATGACACCGCGTACAGAAATTGTCGATATTGACTTGTTTGACAGTGTTGCAGATCTTAAAGCATTGTTTATAGAAACAGGATATTCTAAAATTGTGGTCAGTCAAAACTCGTTGGATGATATTGTCGGTTATGTGCACTCGTTTGATTTGTTTAAAAAGCCAAAAACCATAAAATCGGTTTTAATGACCGTTGAATTTGTTCCTGAAACAATTTTAATCAAAGATGCGCTGGACTTATTGATCAAAAAACGAAAAAACGTAGCCGTTGTTTTGGATGAATATGGCGGAACTTCGGGGATTATCACCATAGAAGATATCGTCGAAGAGCTTTTTGGTGAGATCGAAGACGAGCATGATTTAGACGAGGAACTGATTGAACAGGAACTGGGAGAAGGTAAGTATTTGTTTTCGACAAGATTAGATGTGGAATATCTCAATGAAACCTATAAACTAACGATTCCGGAGGAGGATTCTTACGGAACTTTGGGTGGGTTTATTGTCAATTCGACCAAAGAAATCCCTCAAAAAGGAGAGGAAATCGTGATTGGGAACTATCATTTTGTGATCGAAGAAGCCACAAATAAGAAAATTGAATTGGTCAAATTGACAATAAAAGAGTGATTTTTTAAATTAATAAAAAAAATTGTGTAAAATAAAACGCTAGTTGTATTGTTATTAACTAGATAATTGTATTTTCGCAAACTGAATATAAAATTAACGATAATAAAAATGGCAGTTTTAGCAAAAATTAGACAGCGTTCCGCTTTATTGATAGGAGTTATTGCACTTGCATTATTTGCATTTATAATACAAGATCTATTCACAAGAGGAACATTTGGTCAAAGTTCAAAAGATGTGGGAAGCATCGATGGAAAAGATATTTCATTTGAAGACTTTAGAGTTAAAGTTAGTAATGTTGAAAAAAGTGGTCAAGGAATTACTTCCACTGAAGCTGCAAACAGAGTTTGGGACCAAGAGGTTTCAATCGCATTATTATCAGCACAGTTTGATAAATTAGGATTAAGAGTAGGTGAAAAACACTTACTTGAAGTTTTAAAAGCAGATCCGAATATTGGTAAAAACCCAATGTTTTTAAATGCAGCTGGTATTTTTGATGTAGCTAAATTTAAAGAATACTTTAAAACAAATCCTGAAGCAGCACAATTCATTTCTCAAAAAGAAAAAGATGCTGAACTAAATGCTAAATTCCAAATCTACAATACATTAGTAAAAGCAGGACTTTACACTACAGTTAGCGAAGGAAAATTAAAGTATGAAATGGAAGCAAACAAAGTGAACTTTGCTTACGCTGCAGCTTTATATTCTTCAATTAAAGATAGTGAAGTGAAAATTTCTGATTCAGAAATCGTAGATTATATGAAGAAAAACGAGAAGAAATTCAAAGCGGATGCGACTCGTGAAATTCAATACGTTTTAGTAGAAGATAAAGCTTCAAAAGAAGACGAAGCTGAAATTAAAGCTAAAATCACTGCGTTATTAAACGGAAGAGTAGAGTACAATGCAAAAACAGGTAAAAACGATACTTTGCCAGGTTTTAAAAATGCTACTAACATTGCTGAATTTGTAAACTCAAACTCTGATGTTCCTTACGATTCAACTTATGTGCCTAAAAATGCTTTACCAGCAGTAGATGCTGATAAATTATTCAGCTTACCAGCAGGAGCAATTTACGGACCATATGTTTTCGGAAGATACTATGCTATTTCTAAATCTTTAGGATTTAAAGCCGGAGTAAATGCAAAAGCAAGCCATATCTTAATCGGATACGAAGGATCTCAAACTCCAAACGCAAAAGAAAAAAGAACAAAAGAAGAAGCTAAAGCTAAAGCAGAAGAAATTCTTGCTCAGGTTCAGGCAAACCCTGATAGCTTCATGATGTTGGCTTTCACAAGTTCAGATGATTCATCTGCACAACAAGGTGGAGACTTAGGATATTTTGGTCCAAACCAAATGGTGAAACCATTCAATGATTTTGTATTCAGTAACGGAATTGGTAAAGTTGGTTTAGTAGAAACTCCTTTCGGATTTCACATTATCAAAATTACGGACAAACAAGACGGAATTCGTTTAGCTACTATCGCTCAAAAAATTGAGCCATCTGAAGCTACTTCTGATAAAGTATTTACATTGGCAACTAAATTTGAAATGGATGCTGCCGATAAAGATTTCAATGCTACAGCAAAACAATTAGGATTAAAAGTTGCTGCTCCTGTAACAGCTAAAGCTATGGATGAAGCGTTTGGTCCGTTAGGAAACCAACGTAACATCATCAGATGGGCATTTGACAAAGAAACGAACACTGGAGATGTTAAACGTTTTGAATTGGCTAATATCGGTCACGTAATTGCACAATACAAAAGCGAAAACAAATCAGGTTTAGTATCTGTAACATTGGCAAGACCTTATGTTGAGTCAATCTTGAAAAACAAGAAGAAAGCAGAACTTTTAAAAGCTAAAATGACAGGTTCATCACTAGAGGCAGTTGCTAAAAGTGCTGGTGTAGCTGTTCAACAAGCGGCTAATGTTACTATGGACAATCCGGTATTACCTGGAGGAGTAGGGCAAGAGCCAAAAGTAGTAGGTAATGCATTCGCATTAGCTGCAAACAAAATTTCAGCTCCAATTGAAGGTAACACAGGTGTATATGTAGTGAAAAACATTAGTACAGTTAAAGCTCCTGCAGCGGCTAACCATGCAGAGTATGTGGCTAAAGTAAAAGCACAAAGCGCATCTGATGCAAGCAGAATTTTACCAGCGTTGAAAAACAATGCTAAAATTGAAGACAATAGATTACAATTTAACTACTAGGTTTTAGTAGTAGTTAAAGGTTTAAATATAAAAACCGAAACGTTCTGATACAGAATGTTTCGGTTTTTTTTGTGGTTTATCGAAACGACTCAGATCGTTTTGGCGGTGCGGTTTTGAGATTTTTGTACGGATTTTTGGTTAAAAATTTGTGACATTCAGAATATTATAGTTAATTTGTTGAAATTCTGTTTTAAATTAAGAGTTACAAAAGAACCATGAGCAAATACCGTAATAATCTAGCATTTAAATTTTATGTTTAAGCTGTTGAGAAGAAAGCCAAGAGTGTATTCTAAAATAGAGAATCACATTTTTGGAATAATAACAGAGCTTTTAAAATTGAGCAGCACCGAAATCAACGGTGATGAATTAGGAGGGAAGTATTACTTAAGTAACAAAGAACAGCATTTTAAAGTGACCATATTGGGCAACGATTATGTCATCAGGCTTACCAATACCCGGGATTCTGTTGCTGAAAAATACGATAAAGCTTTTGTGGAGGATGTTTTGAAAGCTGTAAAAGAAGAAAAACACCGCCGAATGGAAGAAGTCTATGATTCTATCACCAATAATATAGAAAAAATGGCAGAACGTTTGCACAACACGCTTAGGGAATCTAATGAACTGGAGACCCAAAAGGTGCGAAGACTGGAAACGAACGATCTGGAAAGTAAAAAGGTAAACTAGCGTCTCGTTTCTGTTGTTTGAGACCGGTTGACGCTCTTAATAGCCTTATTTTTGTAAAATCATTTCATCATAACTCAGGATCGTTTCGTACCCTTTTGAAGCAAAATAGGATCGCGGTTCTTCTTTTGATATCACCATTACAAAGTCGCCACCCCAAGCTCCAAGACTCTTTACAACACCATCGAAATCAGGAAAAGCAGCCTCTTTAATGGTTTGCATTTCGAGAATATCACTCAGGTGAATCTCATGTTTTTCAATGGCAAAAGAAAACTCTTTTACCGTTTTAGCACTCAGAATCGCAGTCGTAATTTTGTTGTTTTCGGTGATATTTTGCGCTAAATTTTGATTTTTATTGTTGTAATAAGCTTGTATCGCTGCTTTGCTATTTTGTTTTTTATTCAGATAAACAAAATGAATATTTCGGGTAAAATCGGGATGAAAAGAGACTGGTTTTACCGTATTATTTTCAATTTGGTAAACGATTGGCGTGTCATTTTGCGCACAGGCAATGTCATAACCGCTGCCTCCGAAACTGTTTTTTAACAAAGTAAACGCATTAACTTTAGTCCATTGTGCCACATTGTTTAGCAAGGTTGACGAAGTGCCTAATCCCCAGTTTTTAGGGAAGCTAAGATGGGTGCTGATGTTGTAGCCGTCGGTATTTTCGAGAAAATTAGGATTTAAACGATAGGCTTCGTGCAAAATTTGAATTAAAGTCGTTTTTACAGTTTCAGGTTCTGATGTAGGATTGTCGATAATCTCCGAAAATGTGAGCGTATCTTCAAACCAAAGCTGTCTGTCAAAATCATAACTTTTCCAATTGATTTCGCGGTTTGAGCCATTTTCAACCACCAAATCCTGGCCAAATTTGGTAGGCAACGCAAAAGCATCGGCGCCATCTAAAACAAGATATTCTCCGGAAATAAGCAACTTTCCGTTACTGTAAAAGGTTGTTTTCATTCTTCAATTATAAATTAAATTCCAACTTTCAAATTCCAAATTCCAAAATCCAGGGTTAATTGGAATTTGGAATTTGAAAGTTGGAATTTTTACTTTGTTCTAAGATTTTCAATAAATTCCACCACAGCACTGTGCGAAACGGCATTTTTCTTAAAATGAGCTTTAATCAAATGACGTTCTTCTTCAGTCGCTTCAAATTGATTGATAATATTGTTCAGGTGCATTTTCATATGTCCTTCCTGAATTCCGGTAGTGGTAAGCGAACGTAAGGCAGCAAAGTTTTGAGCAAGACCGGCAACGGCTACAACCTCCATTAATTCTTTTGCAGAAGGTTTTTCGAGTATGTCAAAACATAGTTTTACAAGTGGGTGCAAAGAGGTCAATCCGCCTACAGTTCCCAAGGCTAAAGGGATTTCAAGCCAGAAAGTAAAAATTCCGTCTTCGATTTTAGCGTGAGATAAACTTGAGTATTGACCGTTTTTGGAGGCATAAGCATGGACTCCCGCTTCAACTGCTCTGAAATCATTTCCGGTTGCAAGAATTACGGCGTCAATTCCGTTCATAATTCCTTTATTGTGTGTTACAGCCCTGAAAGGTTCTACTTCGGCAATCTGAACTGCTTGTACAAAACGCTCGGCAAACTCCTGCGGGTTTGAGATGTGCTTTTCGGTTAAGTCTTCAACTGGACAGGAAACTTCGGCCTTAACAATGCAATTGGGAACATAATTAGACAAAATGCTCATGATTACTTTTAAAGTTTCCTCTTCTGAAAATAAATCAGAATGATGGAATTCGTCCTTTAAGGTAGTAGCAAACTGCTCCAGACACGAATTGATAAAATTGGCTCCCATACTGTCTTTGGTTTCAAAAGTAGCATGAAGTTGAAAGTAATTTTCAAGAAGACTTCTTTTGTCTTTTAGTTTTATATCTAAAATTCCGCCACCGCGTTGCTGCATATTTTTGGTAATGCTTTGAGTGTCGGAAAATAATTTAGGTTTAATCTGGTTAAAAAAAGATTCCAGTTTTTCAGCATCTCCGTTGAAGGTAAAGTGTACCTGCCCAATTTTTTCTGTAGCAATTACAGTAGCTTTAAAGCCGCCTCTTGTCGACCAGTATTTGGCTGCTTTTGATGCCGCGGCAACGACTGAACTTTCTTCAATTGCCATCGGAATCGTTTTGTATTTTCCGTTGATCAGGAAGTTAGGCGCGACTCCAAGCGGGATGTAGAGATTGGTAATCGTATTTTCAATGAATTCATCGTGCAATTGTTGTAGCTTTTCGTCTGAATTCCAGTAATTTCTTATAATCGTCAGGGCCTCTTCAGGGCTTGAAAAATAGGTATTGGCAATCCAGTTTATTTTTTCTTTTTTGGATAATTTCGAAAATCCGGCAACAGCGTTGTTCATTCTCAGTATTTTAAAGGGTAAAGATGCCGCAAAGATACTATTTTAAGACTTTTGTTTGCAATGTATTTGAAAATTGAAAAATACGCAATCGTTATTTTTTTTAACATTTAACAATTATAATGGGTATTATGTTCATTTTTTTTACTAAAATTGGGCTCTTTTTTATATTTAAAATAATTCTAATGAATACAGGTAAAATTACTGTTATATTTTTATTTTTAGTTGCTACTGTTTTCGGTCAACAAAAAATTACTGTCGAGAATATTTATACGGGAGCATTTCGGGCAAAAGGAATGGATGAACTGCAATCGTTAAAAAATACAGAGCAATATACGGTCTTAAATGTAGATCAGGCCAGCAGAAGCATGCAGATCGATTTGTATGACTTTGCGACACTAAAAAAAGTGGCCAATTTAATTGATACCAAAAACCACGCAGCACTTGCTGAAGGAATTGACAGTTATACTTTTGATGCCTCGGAGAAAAAGATTTTAATTGCGTGTAATACCAAACAAATCTTCCGCCACTCGTTTACAGCAGATTATTTTTTATACGATATCAATACAAAATCGTTAACGAAACTGTTCGATTTTCAGATTCAGGAGCCTACTTTTTCTCCTGACGGAACTAAAATCGCCTATGCAAAAGAGAATAACTTGTATGTATACGACTTAGCTTCTAAAAAAACAACAGCCGTTACAACCGACGGAAAGAAAAATGCTATCATCAATGGTATTACCGACTGGGTTTACGAAGAAGAGTTTTCATTTGTACGTGCCTTCGACTGGAGTAAAGACAGTAAAAAACTAGCTTATATCCGTTTTGACGAAAGTGCTGTTCCGGAGTTTTCGATGTCAATCTTTCAAAAAGATTTGTATCCAACAATTGAAACATTTAAATATCCTAAAGCAGGAGAAAAAAACTCAGTAGTATCTTTACATATCTATGATGCGGTGAGTAATACAGGTAAAAAAGTGGATTTAGGAAATTACAACGACTTTTATATTGCAAGATTACAATGGACAAATGACAACAATGTATTGTCGGCTCAGGTGTTAAACCGTCACCAGGATAATCTGGATTTGTTGTTTGTAGATGGAACTACTGCTGCGGCAAAAGTGGTTTTAAATGAAAAAGACAAAGCTTATGTCGATGTTACCGACAATTTGACCTTCTTAAAAGACAATAGCTTTATTTGGACAAGTGAAAAAGACGGGTTTAATCATATTTATGTATACGATAAAAACGGAAAGCTTAAGAATCAGGTAACAAAAGGAAACTGGGAAGTAACTTCATACTACGGTTTCGACGAAAAAAACAAAACAGTTTTCTACCAATCTACAGAAAACGGTTCGATCAACAGAGATATTTATCGCATTGCTTTAGACGGAAAGAACAAAGTTCGTTTGTCTAAAAATATAGGAACCAGTTCGGCAACTTTCAGTCCTAACTTCCAGTTCTTTATCAATACGTTTTCAAGCAATCTGCAGCCAACTACTTATACCTTAAACGAGGCGAAGACAGGAAAAGAAATTCAGGTTATCGAAAACAACAAAGAGTTGTCTTCTAAACTAGCTGCTTATAACTTACCTGCAAAAGAATTTTTTGTTTTAAAAACAGCAAAAGGAAATGAACTTAATGCATGGATTTTAAAACCAAAAGACTTTGATCCTTCTAAAAAATACCCAGTTTTCATGTATCAGTATTCTGGTCCGGGTTCTCAACAGGTAAACAACGACTGGAACAATTCAGACGACTACTGGTTTGTGTCTCTTACACAGCAAGGTTATATTGTAGCTTGTGTTGACGGTAGAGGAACAGGATTTAAAGGTGCTGATTTCAAAAAAGTAACTCAAAAAGAATTAGGGAAATACGAAGTAGAAGATCAGATTGATGCTGCAAAAGTAATCGGAGCTTATCCGTATGTGGATTCTTCAAGAATTGGAATCTTCGGTTGGAGTTATGGTGGATTTATGGCTTCAAATTGTATTTTTCAAGGGAATGATGTTTTCAAAATGGCAATCGCAGTGGCTCCGGTAACAAACTGGCGTTTTTATGACAGCGTTTACACCGAAAGATACATGCAGACTCCACAGGAAAATGCAAGCGGTTACGATCAGAACTCTCCAATCAATCACGTTGATAAACTAAAAGGGAAATTTTTATTGATTCACGGATCAGCGGATGACAACGTGCATGTACAAAATTCAATGCAGATGATGGAAGCTTTAATTCAGGCGAATAAACAATTCGATTCTCAAATTTATCCGGATAAAAATCACGGGATATATGGTGGGAAGACCAGAATTCAGCTTTATAACAAGATGACTAACTTTATCAAAGAAAACTTATAACATAAAACTAAACCTTAAATAAATAATAAAGAATATGGGAGAAACTCAAGTAAAAACAGCGCATCCAAAAGGACTATGGGTATTATTTGGAACGGAGATGTGGGAGCGATTCAACTTTTATGGAATGCGAGCTTTATTAACTTTATTTCTTGTGAATTCATTATTGATGAAGGAAGAAGAGGCATCTTTAATTTATGGAGGTTTCCTTGGACTTTGTTATTTAACGCCAATGTTGGGCGGTTTTGTTGCCGATCGTTTTTTAGGTAACAGAAATTGTATTATGCTGGGCGGGTTGCTTATGGCGATTGGACAATTGTTGTTGTTTACCAGTGGTAGTGTTTTTGAAGCGAACTTAGGTTTGGCAAAAACAATCATGTATTCTGCTTTAGGAGTTATCGTATTTGGTAACGGATTCTTTAAGCCAAACATTTCCAGTATGGTGGGAAGTTTGTATCCTAAACAAGAAAAAACAAAACTAGATAGTGCTTTTACTATTTTCTATATGGGAATCAATATTGGAGCCTTTTTAGGTCAGTCTATTTGTCCGTTGTTAGGAGATGTAAAAGATGCAGGTGGAATTAGAGACATTCATGCTTTCAGATGGGGATTCATGGCGGCTTCTGCTGCAATGTTCATCGGAACCATTCTTTTCTACTTCCTGAAAAATAAATATGTGGTTTCTCCTGAAGGAAAACCATTAGGAGGATTACCTTCTAAAAATGATGCTTCTGATTTTGAAGAAGGAGAAGCACAAAAAGCAAATTTCTCCAATAAAGCGTTAACAATTGCCGGTCTTGCATTTGTGGCTTTAGGATTCTTTTTCCATTATGTGGTAGGTCAGAACTTAATCTATACTTTGATTTACTCTAGTGGTTTATCATTAGCCGGATTAATTATTTCGGATACTTCTTTAACTAAAGTAGAAAGAGACAGGATTATCGTTATTTATATCGTTTCCTTTTTCATTATTTTCTTCTGGGCTGCTTTCGAACAAGCAGGTTCCTCTTTAACTTTTATCGCAGACAATCAAACGGACAGAAATTTCTTCGGATGGCAAATGCCTCCGTCAATGGTTCAGATTTTTAACGGACTATTTGTAGTTTTACTTGCAGTACCTTTCAGTATTTTATGGGATACCTTAAGAGCTAAAGGGAAAGAGCCAATTTCACCGGTAAAATTAGCCGTTGGTTTAGTCGTGATCTCTGTTAGTTTCTTTATGATCGCTACTCAGGTTTCTTATATTGGAACTTCAGGGTTATTATTAGTAAAATGGCTGATCTTATTGTATTTCTTGAATACATGTGCTGAATTGTGCTTGTCTCCAATCGGATTATCATTAGTTGGTAAATTATCTCCAAAGCGTTTTGCTTCATTATTATACGGAGTATTCTTCTTGTCAAATGCATCTGGTTATGCTTTAGGAGGAACTTTAGGTTCAATCTTGCCTGCAACAGGAGATAAATTTGCAAAAGCAAAAGAATTGGGAATTGATCTTCAGGCAGTTTTAGACAACAAAATTACACCAACAGCTGAACAGTTGGCTTTATTAGAAAAGCATCAGATTAGTTCACACAACCACTTCTTTGCTGGATTTGAAATCCATAACTTATACGAATTCTTTATGGTATTCGTAGTGCTTACAGGACTTGCTGCAATTATATTATTTGCGTTAACTCCATTCTTGAAAAAGATGATGCATGGCGTTCGATAAATAATAATAATCCTAATATCAAAAATTACCTACAGGTTTAGGCTTGTAGGTAATTTTAATTTTAAAGACTGTATACTTATGTGGAAAAAACACCCCAAAGCATTGCCTTATTTGTTCTTGTCTGAAATGTGGGAACGTTTTGGATATTATTTAATGATTGGAATCTTTACTTTATATCTAAAAGATGTAAAAGCAGGTTTCTCCATGACCGAAAAAGAAGCTTCGGATCTTTACGGAACTTTTATCGCATTGGTTTTTTTAACTCCTTTTATCGGCGGACTTGTTGCTGATCGCTATTTAGGCTATAAAAAATCTATTGTTTTAGGTGGTATTTTAATGGGTATTGGTTACTTCCTGATGGGAGTTCATGATATAACGGTGCTTTATATTGCAATGACTTTGGTCATTGTAGGGAATGGCTTTTTTAAACCCAATATTTCTACCTTATTAGGAAGTTTTTATTCTAATGAAGAATACAAAGACAAAAAAGACGAAGGCTACAATATTTTCTATATGGGAATTAATGTTGGAGGTTTTATCTGTAATTTCTTTGGTGCTGTACTGCAAATTCTATTAGGTTGGCATTGGGCCTTTATGGCTGCGGGTGTAGGTATGTTTATAGGTGTTATTGTCTTTTTATTAGGTACAAAACATTATGTAGGCCACGATCAGAAAAAAGGAGTGCAGGAAGGCGATATGCCGTTTTACAAAATCATCCTGTTTATTTTATTACCATCGTTTATTTTTGGAGCCATTGGCTGGTTGATAAAAGGAGTAACCTCAGAAACGAATGTAGACAGCTATATTTTTGGTTCAGATAGTACAGATGCCTTTATATTTGCCTGTATCCCAATAATTTTCTTTTACGGATCACTTTATTTTAAAGCAAAAGCAGAAGATAAACGACCAATAGGAGCTTTGTTGGCTATTTTTGGTGTTGTCATTTTATTTTGGGCAGTTTTTAAACTGAATGGCTCGGCACTTACCACCTGGGCAGATCGCTATACCGACAGAGAAGTTACCGGAACTACGGGGCAGCTTGTTGGAAAATTAAAACTAGCCAAAGAAGTCGAATACAAAAAAGAATCTTTAGAACTTTACGATGATCAGTTTCGTTTGCAAAAAGTAAACGGAGAAGTTCAGAAAGAAGTAAATTATCCGCTATATTTTCGAAACGTTGCGCCAGAGAAACTTCCGGTAGAAGGCGGCAAAGTACACCTGTGGGCAACCAATTTAAGTCAATCGATAAACCCGGCCTGGGTAATCATATTAACCCCTTTGATCGTTGCTTTTTTCTCTTTTTTACGAGCAAGAAAAAAAGAACCTTCAACACCTACTAAAATTGCTTTTGGCTTATTAATTTCGGCCCTGTCAGTTTTAGTGATGATCGCTGCGGTTCAAATTGGTCATAATGGAGCAGAGAAAGTGAGTGTTTGGTGGCTGGTGGCCAATTACGGCATCATAACCATAGGAGAATTGTTTTTAAGCCCGATGGGATTATCAGTAGTATCTAAACTAAGTCCGGTAAACATTACCTCTTTAATGATGGGAGGCTGGTTTTTATCGACCTCGATAGGTAATAAGTTAAGCGGAGTTTTGGCGAGTATGTGGGATACCTACGACAATAAAGCTAACTTTTTTTGGGTTAATTTCGCCTTGTTAATGTTTGCAACAGTACTTATGTTTGCTTTGGTAAAACAGCTTAACAAAGTAATGAAAGAAAAAGGAATTAATTAATTATGTATAAATAAATGGAGCAGAAGATCACTTTAGAGGAGATTCAAAATTTTAAAGGCAATTACCCGAAACAACTGTGGTACTTGTTTTTTGTTGAAATGTGGGAGCGTTTTTGTTTTTATGGAATGCGAGGTGTTCTTGTTATTTTTATGGTAGATCAGCTTTTTTTGAAAGAAGATCATGCCAGCGAGCAATACGGGGCCATTCAGGCTTTTGTGTATGCCTTTACTTTTATAGGCGGAATTTTTGCAGATAAAGTGCTGGGGTTCAAAAAATCATTATTTTTTGGTGGAATCGTTATGATTCTGGGGAATCTTTTGATTGCTATTGCGCCTCATGATTTCTTTTATTACGGAATTGCCTTCTCGATTATCGGGACTGGTTTTTTTAAGCCGAACGTTTCTTCGATGGTAGGAGAATTGTACCATGAAGAAGATGGCCGTAGAGACGCGGGTTACGGAATGTTTTATGCCGGAATAAATGTGGGTGGACTTTTTGGAGGTGCCCTGTGTGTGTATTTAGGGAAGTTTTATTCTTGGCAATTGTGCTTTTTATCCGCTGCAATTGTAATGTTTTTAGGTTTGATCACCTTCTTATTTACGAAAAAACATTTAGGACCAATTGGTGATTCTCCGTTATTGAATTTAACACCGCAAAAGAGACGAATTCGCGAGATAGCCGTATATGCTGTGTCTATTTTGAGTTTGCCTTTTATCTTTATAATGGTTAAGAATACGAAGTATACGGATTATTTCATGTATACTATTGGTACAGTTGCCGTTTTGTATTTTGCTTATGAATTGTTTAAACTGGGAGATTCTAAATTGCAAAAGAAGCTTTTTGCTGCTTTTCTGTTTGTATTTTTCTACTTCCTGTTTAATTCTATTTACGAACAAAGTGGTGGATCATTATCGCTTTTTGCAAAAGACAATCTAAACAATAAATTGTTGTTTTTTACAATTGATCCCAACGTTGTGAACAACAGCTCGAATACTTTCTTTGTAGTCGTTTTAAGTCCGCTTATTGGTTTATTATGGATATGGTTAGGGAAGCGTAAAATTGAACCGAATACTTTGATTAAATTCGGAATTGGGTTTTTATTCCTGGCAGCTTCTTTCTACATCTTCTATCTGACCAAATTCTTTGCTGATGCTAATGGAATTGCGTCATTAAATGTCTTTACGTTTGCGTATCTGATAACCACTATTGGAGAGCTTTGTCTGGGGCCGATTGGAATGTCGATCATTACTAAATTGTCTCCAAAAAGATTATTCGGAATGATGATGGGATTGTGGTTCCTTGCAAGTGCTTTTGGACAGTTGGCTGCGGGTAAACTGGGAGCCGAGATTTCCAGATCAAATACCGGAGACACCTTGATTTCTAAATTGCAATCGTATACAGAAGGTTACTACCAACTGGCTATTTATTCGCTTGTTGCAGGTTTGATTTTATTGGCAATTTCGCCAATTATTAGAAAATTAATGCAAGAAGTAAAATAGACGACATTTTGCGATTCTTTTTTTGTTTAAATTTGTGAAAAATAAAAGGGATATGAAAAAAATATTTTTAATAACACTGTTTTTAACCGGAGCATTTGTAACACAGGCACAAGAGCTAAAATGGTATACAGATGTCAAAGAAGCTATCACAATAAGTAATAAGGAAAAAAAACCTTTGTTGATGTTTTTTACCGGAAGTGACTGGTGTGGATGGTGTATTCGTTTACAGAATGAGGTTTTAAAAACTGCTGAATTCAAAAAATGGGCAACCGAAAATGTGGTTTTAGTGGAGCTTGATTATCCAAGAAGAACACCGCAGACGCCGGAGCTTAAAAATCAGAATAATGAATTGCAGCAAGCATTCGGAATTCAGGGATTCCCTACTATTTATTTTACAAGCGCTGAATCCAAAGACGGCAAAGTCAATTTTAAAGGACTGGGTCAGACAGGATACGTGGCGGGAGGTCCGACTGCCTGGTTAACAGTTGCGGAAGGAATTGTACATCCGAAAAAATCTTAAACTAAATACCCCGTTACAATTATAGTTCAGAAAACTCCTTGCCTTTTGGTAAGGAGTTTTTTTGTTTAGTAGGAAAAAGGAATTACCGATTTTACACTTATTAAGTATTTGATATTTAATTTTAGTTAAAAAAGTATATAATGTATTTTTTGTATTAATAAAAATTGGAAAATTAAAATATTATGTTAATTTCGTCTCGATAATCTAACCAAAAACCAATTTAATATGACCAAAAAAATACTTATCCTACTATTTTTTTTCGGTTCAATTTTTATGCAGGCACAGAACTTAGTTTGGAAAACGAACATGACGGATGCAATTGCACTTAGTAATGAACAGAAAAAACCAATGCTAATTTTATTCACTGCCTCAGGTGTACCGGAAAATCTTCAAAACGAAATTTTCAAAACTCCCGATTTTGCGGTTTGGTCACGCGACAACGTTATTCTCGTAAAGCTTGATTTGTCTGACAGTACTGCCGATGAAAGTGATAAAGAGCAAAAACTCAAACTAAAAGCTGCTTTTGGGGTAGAGGACTTACCCGAAGTATGTTTCGCAAGCGCCTCGATCAGAAAAAATAAAACTACATTTAGCGCCTTAGGAAAAATTTCGTATAAACCGGGTGGTGCAAAAGCCTGGATTGCCGAATCAAATGCAATACTACATTCAAGCGAATGATAAAATTTAAATTAAGTTTCTTAGTTTAATTTGTAGATTCCCTTTTTGCTCTCGGGTGAGAAGGGATTTTTTTTGAAACAGTTGGTGCTGTTAATCAGTGATTTTGTCATTTAAAAGCGAATATTTTTTAGTTTTCTTAAAAATTTATGACTTTATTAATGAATTTGAATTTTTGTTATTTTTTTTATCGCTTTTGTTTAAATATATCTTGTTTGGTAAAGATATTATGTTAATTTCGTTGCATTAACCTACTTAAAAACCAATTTAATATGACCCGAAAACTACTTATCTTATTGTTCTTTTTAGGTGCGTTTGGTCTGCATTCACAAAACCTAATTTGGAAGACAGATATGAATGATGCCATCATGGCAAGTGACACACAAAAACGGCCTTTGTTGATTTTTTTTACAACTGCGGGGGCTCCACAGAGAATGCAGAGTGAAATTTTTGTTACGCCTGATTTTGCGGTATGGTCGCGTGATAATGTTATTTTAGTAAAACTTGATCTGTCTGATACTTCCGTGTCTGATGTGGTAAAAGAGCAAAATCTGAAACTAAAAAATGCTTTAGGCATCGCAGAACTCCCACAAGTATGTCTTTTGATGGCTTCCGTCCGAAAAGGCAAAACCACCTTTAACAATCTAGGACTGGTTCCTTATAGACAGGGAGGCGCAAAAACGTGGATAGCAGATGCAAATCTAATTTTGAATCCATAAGCTTTTTTGCCTGCTGAAAGTGAAGACTGTAAAAGTATTCTGCTCTTAAGAACAGGCCTGTTGGTCTTTTCGCGAGC
Organism: Flavobacterium sp. T12S277; assembly: GCF_048514875.1. Taxonomy (NCBI): domain Bacteria; kingdom Pseudomonadati; phylum Bacteroidota; class Flavobacteriia; order Flavobacteriales; family Flavobacteriaceae; genus Flavobacterium; species Flavobacterium sp. T12S277. The sequence continues at coordinate 76,977 of NZ_JBLYEG010000009.1, forward strand.
TGTTACCCAGCTTATTCAGTTAAAGAATAGAATCCCTTTTCGGCTGTAGCGTGAAAAGGGATCTTTTTTTTAGTACAGCTGCCTTTCCAGATGTTCTGAATAGCGTAAGCATTCGATCCGTCTGCGATTATAATTTTCGGATGTACCATTTGTAAAACGCGATCTAAGTTTATTTTTGGAGACTGGATCAACAGCAGTATGTCCGGTTGAATTTTACTTTCATAAATTCCGGAACTATCGATCACTAAGATTTTTTTACCATTAAAAAACAGCAGATTTTTCATTTTGGCGGTAGTGTGTAATTTGCCAAAGTTTCCCACCAAATAAGAGTTCAGAAGGGTTACTTCTGGCTTTTGAAGCACTACAGTATCATTTGAATACACCTTGATCGTGCTGCCTTTTCTTTCCGAAATTAGAGAGCTTTTCTTGAGGTGGTAAAAAATCATCTCCTGGTTGGACTCTGTTTCTCTTTTGGTATAAAGTAAAGAAACTTGAAAGGTGATAATAGAAACCAGTACAGCAAACGTCGTAGTATAATTGACTTTCCTGCCCCAAATAGTGGCTGCAACAACGATAAAATAAGAAGCAATCAAAAGATAGAAGTTAAAGCTGACATTGCGTACAACAAACCATTCAAGCGAAGCTATGTGGTGAATCGTAAGGTTTAAAAGAAAAATACTTTTTTCGAATATCTCAATTAAAAATAGAGGCGGGGGGAGAAAAATGGCAAGAAAGAGGACGATAATTCCGGCGATCATTATAAAAGACAAAATTGGAATTACAACAATATTGGTCACAAAAAACAGACCCGGAAACTGATGAAAGTAATACAAACAGAGCGGTAAAGTGCCTATCTGAGCAGCAAAGGAAACGGTTAGCGCATTCCAGAGAAATTTTGAAATTTGGAGTTTTGGAGACCAGACACTTTTTAACAAAGGTTGCAGCCAAAAAATAAAAAACAAGGCGAGATAACTGAGTTGAAAACCAACATCAAACAAAAAATACGGTTCAAAAAGCAGAATTAAAAGCAGAGAAACCAATAAAGTGTGGTAAACACTGCCAGCTCTTCTAAGATGGTTGCCCACAGCCAGAAAGGAAAACATAACAACCGAGCGCAATACCGACGGAGACAATCCGGAGAGTACCGCAAAAAGAGAAAGTGACAGCAGGATCGAAACTAATTTTAGTAAAGAACCTTTTCGGGTATTGGGAATCGGTTTTAAAATAAAATGGATAAACAGCATGATAAAACCAACATGCAGTCCGGAAACGGACAAAATGTGTGTGGCTCCTGAGAATTGATAATCCTGAATAAGATCGTTTGAAATTTCTTGTCGTTGCCCCAAAATAAGCGCAAGTGCCACATTCATTTCTGTTTGATTAAAGCCAGCCTTTTTCAGATTGTTATAGATTCTGGAATGTAAGCGGCCTGAATAATACCAAATGTCCTTTTGAAGTTTTTGGCTCACCGAAATTTCTGCCGTATGCAGATATACCTGAGCATAAGTCTGTTTGTCCGAAAGGTATTTTTTATAGTCAAACTGATTTGGGTTTTTATTTGAGTTATTGCGTTGTAAGATGGTCTTGACTTTTAGGATATGGCCAATAATAACGGGCTTTGCTACGCTGTCCTTTTGAATGTTTACGAGAATTTTTCCGGTGAAATTCCTGTTGTTGATGGTTTTAACCAGGGCAGTATAGCGATCGTTGTAGGCATTGCTTTTTAGTTTTTCGCGCATGACAAAAGTAATAGTCTGAGGTGCGGTAAAAGCTTGCCTGTTGTGCGTATAATTGGATTTTTGCAGCCATTCGGTGTGAAATAAAAGTGTCGAAGCTCCCATAAAAAACGAAACCCAATACGTGCTTATTCCGAAGAATACCGACAGCTTTTTATGTTTTGGAATCGAAAAATAAACCAGTAAAAAAAGACTAAAGCCAATGAGAAAGCCTGAAACCACCACCTGAAATGCTGGTACACCATAATACGAAACCAAAATACCGTAAATAAAGCAGAGGGTAATTTTAGTCAAAGGGAAATCTAATACTTTCATCAGTTAAAAGTATTAAATTATTTGTAAGAAAAAGAATATGATTTTATTATTCGATTACCCTGTTGATCTGAGTAAATGAATTTTGGTAGTAAGCTTCTTTGGTTGATGAAATGATCACTCCTTTTGAGGTGGAAGAATGGACAAATTTAATTTCGTCCGACTTTACTTCTACAATCAGTCCAACATGATTGATTTGTTTGCTTCTGTTGGTTTTAAAGAAGATTAAATCGCCTTTGCGGGCATCGTTAAACTTAATTACCCTGCCCACTTTGGCCTGTTCAAAAGAATTTCGGGGTAGTTTTATATTTTCTGATTCAAAGGTGGTAAACACTAATCCCGAGCAGTCATAGCCACTTTTTGTTGTACCGCCTGCTTTGTACCGTACCCCGATATTGTCTGTTGCGTGTTCAATTAAATGAGTAACAGTATACTTGTTCTCGCGCTTCGTTTCCTTATTGCTCACCGCTGTTGAAGCCGATTTACAAGAAGCGAAAAGGACAATGACGAGTAGTAAAAGAGCTGCTTTTTTCAAATCAAAAAGGGATTAAACGTTTTTTAAGTCAGCAACAATAAGTTTTGCCGTTTTTTTACTGGCGCCTATTCCGCCTAGTTTTTGCTCCAGGATGTCGTAATTTTTTAGCAATTTTTCACGATAATCAGGAGTTAGCAATTTCTGCAGTTCTTCTTTAATTCGTTTGGTATTGCATTCATCCTGAATTAATTCTGTAACCACTTCTTTATCCATGATTAAATTAACAAGTGAGATGTATTTTAGCGTAATGATGCGTTTTGCAATCTGATAGGAAATAGCACTTCCTTTGTAACAAACAACTTCAGGAACTTTAAAAAGAGCTGTTTCCAGAGTAGCCGTTCCGGAGGTTACCAGAGCTGCCGTTGAAGAACGCAACAAATCGTAAGTTTTGTTCGAAATAAATTTGATGTTTTTATTGCTGATAAATTGCTGATAAAACTCAAAATCCTGACTTGGAGCACCTGCAATTACAAATTCATAGTCCTGAAAATCATCGACAACACTAAGCATAACACTCAGCATTTTTGTAATTTCCTGTTGACGGCTTCCGGGTAGCACTGCTATAATTGGTTTTTCTCCCAATTGGTTGTCTTTTCTGAAGGTCGTTTCATCAAACGAAGGCTGATTCTGAATCGCATCAATTAGTGGATGTCCAACAAAATCAACCGGAAAATGATGCTTGTCTTCGTAAAAACTTTTTTCGAAAGGCAAGATCACAAACATCTTGTCGATATCCTGTTTGATTGCCTTAATACGGTTTTCTTTCCATGCCCAGATTTGTGGCGAAATATAATAATGCGTTTTGTAATGCAAAGCTTTGGCCCATTTGGCAATCCGCATATTAAAACCCGGATAGTCTATAAAGATCAAAACATCAGGCTGGAAAGCTGTAATGTCTTTTTTGCAAATTTTAATATTGTTTAAAATCGTTTTCAAATTGAAAAGAACTTCAACAAATCCCATGAAAGCCAGTTCGCGGTAATGTTTTACCAGAGTTCCGCCGGCTTTTTGCATTAAATCACCACCCCAAAATCTAATTTCTGCCTGAGGATCTTCCTCGTATAAGGCTTTCATTAAATTAGAACCATGTAAATCTCCTGACGCTTCACCAGCTATTATGTAGTATTTCATATTTTTTTTTTGAAAGTGTGTTTCCAACTTTACACACAAAAGAATTTTTGCAGGACAAAGATAAGATTTAAATAAACAAAGTTGAAATCGCCGGAACAATGACTGTCAAAACAATACCTCTGGTCCTAGAATTCGCGGTTTGTTTTATTCGTTTAATTTCCACGTATTGAGCTGCTGCATAGCATGATGTGCGGTTAAATCAAATTGCACCGGAACAACCGAAATATATCCGTTTTCTAAAGCCCATTCATCGGTATCTTCGCCCTGATCTTCGTTGGTGAATTTTCCGGTAAGCCAGTAATAATCTTTCCCGAATGGAGTTTGTCTTTTGTCAAACTTCTGTGCGTAGTAGGCTTTTGCCTGACGACAAATTTTTATTCCTTTAATTTCTTCTTCTTTTAATTTTGGAAAATTTACATTTAAAACCACACCAGGCGGCAGTTTGTTTTCAAGCGTTTCCAAAGTAATCTTTTTAACGTACGACTTGATGGGGTCAAAATCGGCATTCCAGTCAAAATCCAGTAAAGAAAAACCAATTGCCTGAATGCCTTCTATTCCGGCCTCTACGGCAGCACTCATCGTACCTGAATAAATAACATTAATAGATGAATTCGATCCGTGATTAATTCCCGAAACGCACAAGTCCGGTTTTCTTTTTAAAATTTCATTTACCGCCAGTTTGACACAGTCTACAGGAGTTCCGGAGCAGCTGTATTCCGTTACCACATCTTCTTCTTTAGAAATTTTGTCAAGAAACAGCGTATTGTTTATCGTAATGGCATGGCCCATGGCACTCTGAGGTTTGTCTGGTGCCACCACCACTACTTCGCCAATCGTTTCCATTACACTTATTAAAGCTCTGATTCCGGGAGCTAAAATGCCATCATCATTGGTAACTAATATTAGGGGTTTCTCATTTTTCATGCTAAAATCGTAAGGTTATATAAGGGTATTAAGCAAATGTAGTGACAGATTTTGGTAGAATACGAACAAATAAACCAAAATTTGTCAACTAATTTGAAGAAGATTTTTGCGCATCAAACATTTTTATATCTTTAACAAAAAATTATAGCGGGCTTGGCTTTATTGGCACAGTTTTTACCGTAACTTAGATTAAAAAATTTGATGAATGCTATTATTAAGTTTATGAAAAGAAATTATAAAATACTTATAGCCGTATTATGCTTGTCATTGACTTTGTTTGCTTTTAAGATAAATGCAGACAAATCAGTAGATCCGGACCCGAATAGAGATAAAACACTTTTGGAATTATTAGCATTTGTTATTGAAAAGGGACACTACAGTCCGGCAGAAATAAATGACGAGTTTTCTAAAGGAATTTTTAAAGATTATATCGAAGCATTAGACCCTTCAAAAAGATTCTTTTTGCAATCTGATATTGATGAATTCAAACAATATGAGCTGCAATTAGACGATCAGTTTTTGAATAAAGATTTAACGTTTTTCAATCTTACCTATACAAGATTGATGAAACGAATGGAAGAAAGCAAAAAACGTTATAAGACTATTTTAGCGCAGCCTTTCAACTACGATGTGGATGAAACTTTTAATGCGGATTACGATAAACTGCCGTATGCAAAAAATACAGCAGAGATTAATGAAAGATGGAGAAAACAAATTAAATTGTCTACCCTTTCTTCGTTGGTAACCAAACAAAAATTAGAAGAAGATAAAAAGAAAACAGACCCTAATTACAAGGAGAAAACTTTTGAAACTTTAGAAAAAGAAACTCGTGAAAGTTCATTAAAATCTTTAGACGACAATTTTAGTTTGATTAAAGATCTGAACAAAGAAGATTGGTTTTCAGTATATGTAAACTCAATCATGACGCGTTTTGACCCGCATACCAGTTATTTTGCACCGGAAGATAAAGACCGTTTTGATGTTAACATCAGCGGAAAATTAGAAGGTATCGGAGCAAGACTGACCAAGAAAAATGATTTTACTCAAATCGATGAGTTAATTTCAGGAGGTCCGGCATGGAAAGGAAAACAGCTTGAAGCCGGAGATTTAATTTTGAAAGTTGCACAAGGAAACGAAGAGCCTGTAGATGTTGTAGGAATGCGTTTGGATGATGTTGTGAAAAAAATTAAAGGACACAAAGGAACTGAGGTTAAACTTACGGTTAAAAAAGTAGACGGTACGATTAAGATCATTTCTATCATCAGAGATGTAGTTGAAATTGAAGAAACTTACGCTAAATCTAGTATTGTAGAAAGAAACGGTTTGAAATATGGTGTAATTTATTTACCTAAATTTTATATCGATTTTGAAAATAAAGACGGTCGTGATGCCGGGAAAGACATTGCTCTTGAAGTAGAAAGACTTAAAAAAGAAGATATAAACGGTATCGTGCTTGATGTACGTGACGATGGAGGTGGATCTTTATCGACTGTAGTGGATATTGCCGGATTGTTTATTGAAGAAGGACCAATCGTTCAGGTAAAATCGGCAGGAAAAAAGAAAGAAGTACTGTACGACAAAGATAAAAAAGTAGAGTGGGATGGTCCGTTAGTAATCATGGTAAACAGCTTCTCGGCTTCGGCTTCAGAAATTTTAGCTGCTGCAATTCAGGATTACAAACGTGGAGTGATCATTGGTAGTAAACAAACCTACGGAAAAGGAACAGTTCAAAATGTATTGGATTTAAATCAGTTTGTGCGTAACGCAAATTATGGAGATCTGGGTGCTTTGAAAATTACAGGACAAAAGTTTTACAGAATCAATGGAGGTTCAACTCAGTTAGAAGGAGTTCATAGTGATGTGGTAATGCCGGATCGTTATGCTTACTTAAAAATGGGAGAGCGCGATATTGACAATGCGATGCCGTGGGATAAAATAGATCCTGCTGATTACAGTACATGGCATTCGAATGGAAATTTCAACAAAGCAATTGAAAGCAGTAGAAACAGAATTGCTCAAAATGCGCAATTTAAATTAATTGAAGACAATGCGAAATGGATTGATGTTAAAAATAAAGAGAATACCTATAGCTTAAACATCAAAAGTTTCAAAGCCACTCAGGAGCAGGTAGAAAATGAAGGTAAAAAATACAAACCAATTTCTGATTACAAAAACAGTCTGGTTTTTAAATCATTGCCTTACGAAGAGCTCGAAATGAAGAGCGATGCAACGTTAAAAGAAAAAAGAGATGCCTGGCATCAGGCGTTGTCTAAAGATGTTTATGTTGAAGAAGCATTGAATGTTTTAGATGATTTACAAGTTAAAAGTGTGGTGAAAAATACCAATACCACTAAAATCAAAAGAGATAAATTAGTAAAATCTTAGTTCTTTAGAGGATTAATTTGTTAAGAAAACGCTCCAAAAAGTATATTTTTTGGAGCGTTTTTTTGTAATTTAACAAACTTCTTAGGAACTAAATATTAAAAAAAAATGAAAAACTATATTGTTTGGGGTGTATTGGGATTGGTTTTGTTTTCGTGTAAAAAAGAAAGCAACGAAAGTGAAAAATTGCCTCAGCAGCAACAAGCTCCGTTTGTTGCAAACCAAAGCAGTACAGACTCTACATTCACAGTCGCATATTTACCAACTTCTACTACCAAACAAATCGTAAAGCACAAATACTATACCTTGTCCTATAATGAAAAATTTGAACAGGCAGAGTGGGTTGCTTATGAATTAAAGAAAGAATATTTAAAAAATGCTGACTATAAACGTCCTTATTTCATTGAAGATCCAAAAGTAACAACGGGTTCTGCCGATTGGAGGAATTATAAAAAATCGGGTTATGATAAAGGGCATCTTTGTCCGGCCGGAGATATGGAGTTTAATGAGAGTGCTTACAACGATACATTTTACACCTCAAACATTTCACCTCAGGATCACGATTTCAATAGCGGAATCTGGAACAGATTAGAACAAAAAACACGTTACTGGGCTGAAAAGTACAAGGATGTTTATGTAGTGACAGGAGGGATTTTGAAAGATTCAGATAAAAAAATAGGAACAGAGAAAGTCGCTGTTCCTAAATATTTTTATAAAATCATTTTAGCTAAAACCGGAAAAGAGCATAAAGCAATCGCTTTTTTGGTTCCGAATGAGGATAGCGATAAGTCACTTTACGATTTTGTAGTTCCAATTGAAACTCTTGAGAAAATGACCGGAATTGATTTCTTTCCGAATGTGAAGAATTTAAAAACGAGTCAAAGCTTTTAATTCAGCAATAGTCTGTGTTGGATTTTCCGCTTTAAATACAAAGCTTCCGGCAACCAGTACATCAGCACCAGCCTCTACTAATTGTTTTGCATTTTTACTCGTAACACCACCGTCAATTTCAATAATTGTCGAAGCATTTTTACGCGTGATTAAGGCTTTTAACTTCTCTACTTTAGCATAAGTGTTTTCGATGAACGACTGACCTCCAAAACCTGGATTTACACTCATAATACATACTAAGTCAATATCGTTGATTACATCTTCTAATAAATCAATATTAGTGTGTGGGTTAATCGCTACTCCTGCCTTCATTCCCTCGGCTTTAATGGCTTGAAGTGTTCTGTGCAAATGGGTACAGGCTTCATAATGTACGCTTAAGATATTGGCACCCAAATCGGCAAAAGTTTTGATGTATCGATCCGGATCAACAATCATCAAGTGTACATCTATCGTTTTTTTTGCATGTCTTGAAATCGCTTCTAAAACCGGCATTCCGAAAGAAATATTCGGAACAAAAACTCCGTCCATAATATCAATATGAAACCAGTCGGCCTCGCTGTTATTGATCATTTCGATGTCGCGTTGTAAGTTAGCGAAATCAGCTGCAAGAACAGAAGGAGCAATAAGTGTATTCTTCATTGTGTAGTTGTGTGTTGTGTTATTTTTTGCAAAGATAATTTTTTTAATTGCAAAGTTCACAAGGATTAACGCAAAGTTCTTTTGCAATGATAATTAACTGCAGAAACAACAAAGAACAGGTGGATAAAGTAAGGTGAAAATTTAAAATAAGGTACTCGTTTTATGGATAAACGACATCCTTCGAAATAGGGCAATAAAAAACTCCGGTAATCAGCCGGAGTTTCAATCATCAATCAAAAAACGAACAGTCAATCAAACTGTTGTTTGCTTTGGGGTCCAATATAGGCAGTTTTGCAATAAATTCCAAATTCCAACAAAATTATCGGAATTTGGAATTGCTATAATTGGAACTATGGATGTTATCCAAGATAAGTTTTTAAGATTTTACTTCTGGAAGTATGTTTTAATCTACGGATTGCTTTTTCTTTAATCTGACGAACACGCTCACGAGTTAAGTCGAAAGTTTCTCCAATTTCTTCTAAAGTCATTGGGTGCTGATCGCCAAGACCAAAATACAAACGAACCACATCAGCCTCTCTTGGAGTTAATGTTTCTAATGAACGCTCGATTTCAGTACGTAATGATTCGTGAATTAGTTCTCTGTCAGGGTTTGGAGATTCTCCTGAACGTAAAACGTCGTAAAGGTTAGAATCTTCTCCTTCAACAAGAGGTGCATCCATTGATAGGTGACGACCAGAGTTTTTCATAGACTCTTTTACGTCATTTACAGTCATGTCAAGTTCTTTTGCAATTTCTTCAGCAGAAGGTGGACGTTCATTAGATTGCTCTAATAAGGCATACATTTTGTTGATTTTGTTGATAGAACCAATTTTGTTTAATGGTAAACGAACAATACGGGATTGTTCTGCCAAAGCCTGAAGGATTGATTGACGAATCCACCATACAGCGTAAGAGATGAATTTGAAACCACGAGTTTCATCAAAACGTTGAGCCGCTTTAATTAAACCTAAGTTTCCTTCATTTATTAAGTCAGGAAGAGTTAATCCTTGATTTTGATATTGTTTAGCAACCGATACAACGAAACGTAGGTTAGCTTTTGTTAATTTTTCTAATGCTCTTTGATCACCGGCTTTTATTCTTTGTGCTAATTCTACCTCTTCATCAGCGGTAATTAGGTCAACTTTTCCAATTTCTTGTAGGTATTTGTCTAATGATGCAGTTTCACGATTGGTTACCTGCTTGGTGATTTTAAGTTGTCTCATGTTTTTTGTCTCCTCAATTTTTAAGTGTACAAGTAGTTATACGTAAGAAGTTGAAAAAAGGTTACAATTACTTTAAATTATTTTTAAAATTAATTGGTTTATCTTTTTTAACTTGCTGAGCTCTAATTTGAAACGTCTTCTTTTACGGTTATAATTTCTTTAATAAAAACAGGTTTTCCTGCTGTGGAAAATCCTTCCAGCGTTATTTCAAATTTGCCGGATACATCTGAGGTGTAAAATTGTATTTTTGAATTAGCATCACTTAAATTAACGTTAGGGATCCATAGAAGCTGGTGTCTGAAATCAGGAATCCTTTCATTTTTAGTAGTGGTATAATCGGGTTTAAAGTATTCTTTTTTAGGCTGTGGTCTTAAAAGTTCAGGTCGTATGATAAAGCTGCCTTTAAGTTTGGTTTCGTAATCACCGTTTTTAGTGGTAAAGGAAACCACACCGTTAAAAGATTTCGCGCCATAGTAGTAAATTCCTTTTACCACATTGACTTTATAGATGTTTTTTGGGCTGTATTGAAAAAGCTCGGTCAGGTCTTCTATAATCAGTCCGTCTACTATTATTAAAGCGGGTAAGGCAGATTCGTAGTTAGGATCGTAGTCGTAAACGTGAATGGCATAGTTGTTTTTTTCTTTTGAAAAATAGACACCATTTACCACTTCGGTTATGGTTTCTTCCATGGTTGGAAATCGGGTAAAGGCATCCAGTTTATACTCTTTTGATAATTTGTTGTAAAAAGGAATAGTATCGGTAGAAGCTAAGGTGCTGTCTTTTTTAATGTTATAATAGGCGTTTTCGATTTGGGTGGAAATCAGTCTTTCGGAAATGTTTTGTTTGAATTCGGAGTTGAATTGAAACTCCGGAAAGCTTAAATTTGAAAGATTGCTATTTTTAGGTTTGTCCATTTCAATCGTATAATCCTGTTTGTTGTCCTCAAGAATTTGAACGATGACATTTGAACTTGGATTTGGTTTTTCGAGATTGAAAACAAAATTCCCTTCATTGTCTGTTTTTGCAAGCTTTAAAACATAATTTTTGCCTACTATCGAAAGGGCGACTTTTTTGTTTTTAGTTTCTGCACTACTGGATTTTATTTTCCCTGAAATGATTTCACCTCGTAATTCCGGTAATAGAAAATTAGGATTTTTTAATGGTGTTTCCGCATTGTTAGAGGTATTGTTTGCAGCAAGTTCCGCAAAATTTGTTTTCTTTTGAGCAACAAACCCATCTGCTTTTCGTACCGAAAGTACATAATTGCCCTTTGCAAATTCATCAGAACCAGTGTTGATTTGCAGTTCTGCCAAATCTCTGTTTTTATAGGTTTTATTTTTTAAATTAAACGAGATGTTTGTATTGGTTATGCTTGCTGTTGGAACTGTTTCTTTTTGAGAAATGGTATTTAGAGGTTTGTCTTTATAGGGGTTTAAGATGTAAATGTCAATGTTGCAGTATTCGGCAGCCTCTTTGTTTAACATCCAGTTGGTGTACCCTATTAGCTTGTAGTTTCCGGTTTCGAGAGTTGTTGGAATAAAAAAAGCACTGCTGGCAGTTCCATTTTCAAGAAATAATTTATGGGTCAGAATTGTTGTTTTGTTTTTATCGATCAGTTGTAAGTAAGCAACTTTACTATATTTTGATGTTTCGTTTGTTGCTTTATTGATGCAAAAAAGCTGGTAGAATAAAGATTCACCAGTTACATACGAATTGGAGTTTGTACTGATGTAAACAGACTCGTTTAGTTTCTTGTCTATTTCGTTTAGCTCAGTTATGGCATTGTTTTTCTGAGCAAACGAAATTTGCTGAAAACTCATTGCTAAAGCTATGATGGTGATGTATTTTAGTCTATCCAAAATGATGGTTTTACGTTTGATGAAAATGAAGTGCAGTCTCCGCATTCTACGGGATACAATAAGTACTTTGGACTTTCGTCGGGAAAATAAACTCTAATTCCGGAGTTAAGCAGGTCCAGGACTACATTTCCCTGGCATTCCGTTGAAGCACCAAAGCAGTAATTATAGTAAAACTCGTCTGCTTCATTTTCAGGAATCGGGTAGGGACAGTTGTATTGGTATTTAGGAAGCGGTTCCATAGGAAAGAGGTCTTTAAAATTAAAAAAGAGCCTTTTTTCAGAGTAAGAAGACACATTAAAAAAGCCAATCACTTTTTCACCAGGATTGTCAATCGGTTTTATGTTTCCGTAAAAAAATCCGGGCTGGGTTTGTGATAAAATACTTCCTATGTCGGATATATCTTTTAAGGTTTCATAAAAAGTATGAGCAGCAAGATTTTGAACATATTGTTTGACTAAAATGCTGTATCTGTTTCTGATGATCGGGTCTGTGCTGCTAATGAATTTGACAGGGAAATCCGTTACTCTGTCTTCGCTTAGCTGGTTGGTATTGGTCAGGATTAATTCATTCGATTTTTTATCTGAGTAACAAGTTCTGACTTCTGTTGTTCTGTCTTGAAAGACAACCTGTCCTTTTGGATTGGAGCCTGGAGCAAAAAAAACAGCCACGGCTTTTTTAGAATACGCTTTAGGAGCAATTATTTTATAGGTTTCGTCGTATTCATATCTGTAATAGCGGGATTTGTTTGTTGGATCGTTACTGCTTACAGTAATTTCAACCCCTAGTACGCCTTTTTTGGTCACCGTTTTTGCTTCTAGTTTTTCGATCTGAGTCTGTTGTGGCAGTTTCTCTTCATTCGAGACATAACTTCTTCCGTTTTTTGTAAGGATGTGCAACTGATAGGCTCTGTCAGGACTGGCCTGAAACGGATTCAGGGAAACATAAGTTTCATTTTTTTCCTGAAAATCGTATTTATTGCCCTGATCATCTGTTACATATACCACCGCTTTACTTTCAAAGATTGGTTTCTTGCTTTCAAGTTTATAGGTTCTGGACAATTTAATCTGCTGACTTTTTAATTCGTTTGTAATGGTTGCTTCTATTACAAGAGCATCCTCAAATCCATTGGTCTGATAGGAGTAGGGTGTTGTACATCCGAATGTTATCGAGAGGAGTATCGTTATAAGAAATCCAAAGAGTAAGGTCTTTTTCATCACTTTTAAAATTTAAAATTATAAGTAATTGTTGGTATCGGAACAGAAAAAATAGAGGTTTGATAGGCTTTTACCTGCCCTTCTTTTGTTACGAAAAAGATAGAATAAGGATTGTTTCGCCCCAAAACATTGTAAATGGAAATGTTCCAGAAACTATGCGCTAATTTTTTTATTTTATGGTTGCCTTCAATATTTATTCCGATGTCTAATCTGTAATAGTCCGGTATTCTGTATTTGTTTCGATCGCTGTACAGCGTATATTCCGCGCCATTATAATAGTACTTTCCAATAGGATAAGTTATAGGCCTTCCGGTTTGATACACAAAATTTGAAGAAAAGCTATAACGGTGTGTAAATTTGTAATTCAGTACAATGCTTAAGTCATGCGGTTTATCAAAGTTCGTTGGAAAGTACGCTCCGTTGTTTACCTTTTCATCGTTAAATTGACTGTCCAGTTTTATAAAAGTTCTGGAATAGGTGTAGCCAAGCCAGCCGTTAAGCCTTCCGACGGATTTTTTTAGTAAAAATTCGACACCATAAGCTTTTCCATTGCCTTGAAGTAATTCGGTTTCAAGATCTTTGTTTAAGAGCAGGTTTGCTCCAACTTTGTAATCCAGTATGTTTTTAGACGTTTTGTAATATCCTTCAAGGCTTAACTCGATATCTTTATAATCCAGTTTCTTAAAAATACCCAAAGAGTACTGCAATCCGCTTTGAGGTTTAACATTCAAATCCGATAATTTCCAGGTGTCGGTAGGCGATTGTGTCGTGTTATTGGTTAATAAATGGATGTACTGATAGTTTTTATCAAAACCGGCCTTAACAAATAGACTTTCATCAAAGATGTAGCGCAAAGCAACTCTTGGTTCAAAACCTCCATAAGTTGTGATTACTTTGTTATTGCCATACGTTTTTTCTTCTACAACGGTTGAAGGGGTCATAGGTACACCCTCCTGATAAATTTTCTGAGTAGACGCTCCTAAAGCGGCATATAAAGAATATCGTGCTCCAACATCTAACAGCAGCTTCTCGGTGATTTTAAACTTATCTGATAAAAACAAAGCCGACTCCAGTCCTTTTTCATCATCAACTTTTATGGGATTTACGATTGAAGATTCTCCATTTGGATTGAGCTCGCCCGGACTAACTTTGTATAATTTGCTCGTTATTCCGTAAGTCAATTTGTGTTTGCTGTTAAGTTCGCTGTTGAATTTAAGGCTTGCCTGAGTTTCGTTTATTTTGTATTTGAAAATAAAAGATTCAGGATTAACAGATTCATAGTCGATACTGAATTTGTATTCGCTATTAGACACATTAAATTCGCTATTGTTTTTTTCGTTAAAAGCGTGTTTCCATTTCAAAGAAATAAGACGGTTGCTGTATTGGTATAGCGAGTCAGGGGTGATGCTGTACTTGTCTTTGCTATAGTAGGCAGTACCTTCAACGGAATTGTTTTTGTTTATTTTGTGACTGTATTTTGCAAATAAATCATAGAAAGAAGCCTGGCTGTCTTTTAGGTTTTCATCGTCTAAGGTTTTCAGGATCCAGTCAGAATAAGTCGCTCTTCCGCCTACTAATAAACTTGCCTTGCCTTTTACAACCGGAATTGAAGCGGTAAGGTTGCTTGTAACCGGGCCAATACCTCCCTCTCCCGAAAATTTTTCGGTGTTTCCGTTTTTAGAGGTAATATCAAAAACAGACGATAATCTGCCACCGAATTCGGATGGGATACCTCCTTTGTAAATGTCAACTTTATTGATGGTATAAGGGTTAAGCGAAGAGAAAAACCCAAAAAGGTGAGAAGGATTGTATATCGTTCCGTTGTCCAGCAACATCAGGTTTTGATCTTCTTTTCCTCCTCGGACATTAAATCCTGACGAGCCTTCTCCGGCAGTTTTTATACCCGGAATGGTCAGCGCAATTTTCAATACATCTCTTTCTCCAAAAATCAATGGAACTGTTTTTACGCCTTCGGCTTCAATGGTTGTAACTCCTGTGATGGCAGTTCTTATGTTTTGGCTGTTTTTTCCTTTTACAACCACCTCTTTTAATTGATTTACTTTTTCAATTATCGAGAAATCCAACGTACCGTCGCTGTAGATCATTATTTTTCGCGCTGTGTTATTGTACAAGATCGACTCGATTTCGATTGTTGCCAATCCAACGGGTAGTTTTAGACTATAGAATCCCTCGGCATTTGTAACGGTTGTTGCCGTCGAATTTTTTGCTTTTACCGTTATATCGGCTAAAGGTTTTTCGTTTTTCAGGTCGGTGATACGGCCCGAAATGGTGTAGAAATCGGTGTCAGAGTCGATGGTTTCTTTTCCAATTAACGCAATAGGAGCAGCCTGATCGGTTTTGTTTTTTGTAACGGAATCGTACTGTTGAAAAAAGATCGGGGCATTAACGGTTCGACCTTTATCATTCTGAAATTTGTCGTAGATGATACTGTTTTTCGTTAAAATAACTTTGTTTTTGGTGATAAAGAAATTAAGATCGGTGTCTTCAAAAACTTTGTTTAATACCTCTTGTACTGTTTTATTGGTGTACTCTCCGGATATTAAGACGTTAGTGTCGATCCATTCGTTTTGAAAATAGAATTTATAAGTTGTAGAAGCTTCTATTTTTTTTAAAACTTCAACCCGATTGATGTTGCTGTAATTGAGGTTAATTTTTTGATCTTGTGAATAAATGAATTGGTTAAAACCGAAAAATAATAAAAGAAGGGTAAGTATTCTCATTTGGATAATTGCTACGGATTTTAGTTATTTATGTACTTCAGGAGGTTTTTCATAAATAGTGCAGCATCTTCCTTCTTTAAATTTCTATACATAAGATAAAAATCATTTATTTTCCTTTTGTTATCCTGAAACAGTGTTGTGATTTCCTTTTTATCATTTATAGGATAAAATGTATTTTGTTTTAAAAGAATAAATTCATGTTTGGGTACATAACCTATTAAATCGACTTCGGCTTTGTTGATTTTTTTCTTTTCTTTGGAGTGCTTTATGTAAAGAATAATGTTGTTTCCTACCGGAACTTCCTCATAATATCCCTTTCTGAAACTGTCTGAATTAGGGACGTTCAGATTTACAAATTTTTCATTGCCTATGGTAAAGGAGCTAATGTTTTCGGTAAAAAGATTAACCTTAGTGGTGTTTTGCTCCCCGTACGGTTTTATAACCAGTTCATCGGTATACGTATCGTAGTTTAATAATAAATCAGCGTAATTTTGATTATTATACTGCATACTTCCTTTTTTAAAATCTTCGGAAATATAATAACGATTTTGATTGTTGACGGTTTTGTCGAAGTTTAAATGAGCCGGGCCGTTTTCAAATTCTAAAGATTCTACACCCAGGTTTTTGTCAAACCAGTTGTATACTGAGATTTCATTGCTTGTTTGTCCGTAAATGGTGTATGCATTTAAGAATAAGACAAATAAAATTAGGTAGTGGTTTTTTATTTGATTTTTCTTCAAAGGATTGGTTGTTTTGGATATTTTGGTTTATAGCTTCTCAAAAATATCAAAAAAATGTTAATAAGCGCGGTGTTTTTGTTAAATATTAAAGATGTTGATGTTTTTTGACTTAAAAAAGAAGCAATTTATGCAATGTCGATGGAATTTAAGAGTTGTTTTGTCTAAAAATAAAAAAACACCCTGACTTAAAAGATTAAGCAGTAGTGTTTCATTAAAAAAGGGGCAAAAAATATTGTTTAGTCCGAAAAATCGTCTGAGGTGTCTAAGATGTCATCAAAGATTTTCTTAAGTGATTTTATATAGACTGGGAATGCAATGGCTAGCAAGAGATATTCTATTCTGAAAACCGTGATGTCGTCAAGAATTTTGTATAAACAAGGAATGATAAATAGAAGAGAGACAGTTACGCCAACCCAGGGGTTGTTTTTTATTTTTTTTAATATTGATAAAAGCTTCATGTCTGATGGTCTGTTTAATTCAATTCTCATTTACGTTTTATAATTTGGGTTTCTTGGGGTAAAAGTAATTTTGATTTTTGGGAAGGAAATTAAAAATGTCACGAAAGCTGAATTTGTTGTCATGAAATCTTTCGAAGCCTTTGTGGTTGGGAGTATTTCTTTCAAAACAAAAAAAATCCTCCCGGATGGAGAGGATTTGCAGACTTGTTATTTTTTGAGCTTTTGCTGTTACGACAAAATGTTCATCTTTTTTATGAAATCTTTATAGGTGTCGCTTAGATTTATCTTGTGATCGCCTTTTAAAATAATGAGATTATCGGCCAGGATAATTTCTTCTATTTTATTCGTGTTTACAATCGTATTTCGATGTGTTTTGATGAACCTGTTCTTGTCTAACAAATTGCTGATTTTTGTCAATGAAATCAGAATTACAAATTTTTCCTTCTCGGTAATGATGTTGCAATAGCGTTCTTCGACATCAATGTAGAGGATATCGTTTAGTGCTACTTTTTTCAAAGAGTTTTTCTTCTTTATAAACAAGTAGTCATTGCTAATCACGGTATCTTGTTCTTCATTTTGAAAAACATTGGTTTGGGCATAAAACTTTTCGACTGCCATTTCTATGGCATATAGAATTTCCAGTTCGTTAAAAGGTTTTAGCAAAAAACTGAAAGGTTTTGTAAGTTTAGCTCTTTCAAAGATCTGGCGGTCTTGTGAACTGGTTAAAAAGACAAATGGTTTGGAGGCGTTTGGAATAATGTTGATTGATTCGGCAAACGTAATTCCTTCGGGTTTCCCGTCTAAAAAAACATCAATAATAATGATGTCTATCGTATTCTCGTAAAAAAGTTTCAGTGCGTCGGTAAAATTGGTTGCAACTCCTACAATATTATAATTGTTTTGCCGCAGTACCTTACATAGCGCTTCGCTTTGTTCCGGGGTATCTTCTATAATTAAAACATGAATGTTATCCATCGGTGGTTGTTTTTGGGAAAGTCAAAATCATTTTAGTTCCTATATTGAGCTCGCTTTCTATGGCTAGTGTTCCGCCATTTTTTTTGATCATTTGTTTGCACAGCTGCAAACCTAAACCGGTACCTATAATTTCAGAATTATTTTTTTTGGCGAGTAAAGAAGTATTGTCGGTAAGTAATTCTCTGATGGTTTCCGGGCTCATTCCGATTCCGTCGTCCTCAAGGATCAGATCGCAAAAATCAGGATTGGTTTCCCGGGTGTAAAAGCTTATTTTGCCATTTTCATTCGAAAATTTAATCGCATTGTCCAATAAATTACGAAGTACAATTTTTAACGAATCGAGGTCTACGAAGATAAAACTATTTTTTGAAACTAAATTCTCAAAAGTAATGGTTTTGTCCAGTAGCAAAGGTTTGTAATTGTATTCGATTTGCTGCACGATAGAATACAAGTGAACGGATTCTTGGTGAAAGTACAATTGTTTGGTTTGTAACATGGCCCAATGCAGTAAATTATCCAATAAGCTATAGGCGCCGCTTGCAATAGTACTGTTTTGAATAATGAGTTGGTTCAATTCATCATAATTCTTGGTTTCCAATGTTGCCGATAACTTCGCGTTACTTGTTTTGAGCGCATTTACCGACGAGCGCAGATCATGGCTTACAATAGAGAACAGTTGATCTTTGGTCGTATTTAATTGATCGAGTTTGTTTTTTTGAAGTAATATGGTTTTGCCATTTTTTACTTTTTGGGCGTAGAGATACACTCCTGCTGTTAAGATTAGCAATAGACCAACGGCAGCAAAAAAGAAACCGTTACGTTGGGTATTTTTAAGTTTGTTTTCTACTTCAAGTACTTTTATTTGTTTTTGCTTTTGGGCTACAGCGAATTTTTTCTCAAAATCGGCAACTGCCCAAATTTTATTTTGATTGTTGAGGGAGTCTTTCCATTGCTCTGATTCTTTCCTGTATTCTAAGGCTTTTTTAAAATTACCTTTATTTTCTTCAACAACAGCCATGTTTTTTGAAGCGACTCTTTTAGTGTCAAAGTCTTTTATTTTTGTTGAGAGTTTATAAGCTTTTGTGAAGTAAGGAATGGCTTGGTCGTCTTTGTATTGTGAATAATATAAATTGGCAATATTCATATACAATCCAATTAAAGAAATTAAGTCATTTTCTGTTTCTTTTAGTTTCAGACTTTTGAAAAAGTAGTTTTCAGCTTTAAGAAAATCATTAAGATGTAGATAACAAATGCCTAAGTTTTCATATATAATACTTAATTTGTAATCTTGATTATTTGAAAGAGGTTTCTTTTCAGCTTTTTCGAAATGATAAATAGCTTTTTTAAAATCTCTTAGTTCTAAAGAAATTTGCCCAAGGTTTTTATTTATAAAAGGGTAAAGTTTGAAGCTGTTAGATACCAAAAGCATTTCTCTTTGGGCTTCTTTGAATAATCTTTTTTCTCTAAAGCTATATCCTCTGAAAAAGTGGCAATAATCAATTATTTTTTTGTTTTTTGCCACTGCCAAAGCACTAATGGAATAGGTTAGAGTGGAATCCCAATTCTTCTTTATAAAAGATGCTTTTGCTTGTTCGAAATTAATTTCTTTTTCAAATTCTTTACTTTCATCTTCGACTACTTTATTTAATGTCATAATAATTGGTTTTACTTGACAGAAAAGTAAACACGGGAGACTAAGCAGAATTATAGTGATGAAAATATTAATTCTTAGCATGTTGTAAGTTAGCTATATGTGAAATTAAGAAAGAAAAACATCGCTTGATTTGTGACGATCTAAGCGATGTGTGTTCATTTTTTAGTTGCCTACCTTAGTTTCTGTACCTCTAGAGGTTTCAGGGTCTAAATTTCTTAAGTAAGATGTAACGCTCTTAATATTGTTAACTGTATCGGAAATATAATCGATTTCAACATACCAAACATCGTAAGTATCTGGTGTGCTTTCGTCCCAGTCATAATCAAAATAAACTTCGATATTGGTATCATTTTCGATTAGGGTTCCAACCACCGGGCTTTGTGAATCTTTAGAGTTGATGTATACCGTAGCACAGATTTTTAAGGTAAGTACACCCTGATTTCTGTAAAGTTGTGCTGAGGCTAGAGGCGGGATTGGAAAAGTAAGACCGCTTTGGTCTGAAAAGACAAAATCTTGCTCGTTAATTTTTGTGATTTGGGTAATGTTAAAGTACATAATTGTGTTTTAAGGATTACTAATTTGTTTTTTTGGCGTGTTAAAGATATTTTATTTTCCTGTATAAATGTAAGGTTTGTCGTGTTTTTTTGTGATTATTCGGGTATTTGAGGAGATATTTAGTGAAAAATTGCAATAAAAACGAAAAACCCCAATTCAAATACATGAATTGGGGTTTTCTATGAATAAACCTTTAGTAAACTAAGATCTGATTACTCTTTTTTCTCCTCACGTGGAGGTCTTTGTAAAAGTGCTTTTCTTGACACTTTTTCTTTTTTAGTTTTAGGATCTACACCTAAGTATTTCACTTGGAATACATCACCCATGTTTACAACATCAGTAACATTTTCAGTGCGTTCCCATGCTAATTCAGAAACGTGTAATAAAACTTCGTTTCCTGGTGCAGCAGTATATTCTACTACAGCTCCAAAATCTAACATTTTAATTACTTTTACTTCGTAAGCTTCTCCCATTTGCGGTTTGAAAGTGATTGACTTAATTTTTGCCAATACTGCTTCAATTCCGGCAGGATCTGTACCTAAGATTTCGATTACACCTTGTTCGTCAACTTCGTTGATTACAATAGTCGTTCCTGTAGCTTTTTGTAATTCCTGAATTACTTTTCCACCAGGTCCGATCAATGCTCCAATAAAGTTTCCAGGAATAGTTCTGGTAATGATTTTTGGTGCATGTGCTTTCACGTCAGCTCTTGGCGCAGCAATCGTTTCAGTCAGTTTACCTAAAATGTGTAAACGTCCTTCTCTTGCTTGTCCTAAAGCCTGTTCCATAATGTCATAACGTAAACCATCAATTTTGATGTCCATTTGACAAGCGGTAATACCGTCAGCAGTTCCGGTTACTTTAAAGTCCATATCTCCTAAGTGATCTTCATCACCTAAAATATCTGACAATACAGCAAATTTCTCACCGTCAGTAATTAATCCCATAGCGATTCCTGAAACCGGTTTCGTCATTTGAACTCCGGCATCCATTAAAGCCATTGTTCCAGCACAAACGGTTGCCATAGAAGAAGAACCATTAGATTCTAAAACTTCAGAAACAATACGGATAGTGTAAGGACAATCAGCAGGAATCATATTTTTCAAAGCTCTTTGAGCTAAGTTACCGTGACCAACCTCTCTTCTTGAAGTTCCTCTTAGAGGTTTTGCTTCACCAGTTGAGAAAGGAGGGAAGTTGTAGTGTAAATAGAATTTCTCTTCACCTTGTTCAGATGGAGAATCAATTTGGTTTGCTTCTCTTGAAGTTCCAAGAGTTACCGTTGCCAATGCCTGAGTTTCTCCACGTGTAAACAATGAAGATCCGTGAACTCTTGGTAAGTAATCAGTTTCACACCAGATTGGTCTGATATCTGTTGTTTTTCTTCCGTCTAAACGAACACCTAGTTCTAATACTACGTTACGAACAGCTTCTTTGTTTGTTTTGTAGAAATATTTAGAAACTAAATCTCCATCAGCAGCTAATTCTTCTTCTGTAAATAAAGCTTTTACTTCTTCTTTTACTTCAGCAAATGCAGCACCTCTTTCGTGTTTAGCAGAACCAACTTTTGCAATAGCATAGATTTTATCATATGCTGCAGCTTTTACTTTTTTGTAAATTTCTTCGTTTTCTTTCTCACCTTCGTAAGTACGAATTTCTTTTTTACCAAAAGCAGCCTGCAAGCGCAATTGCGCCTGGATTTGTACTTTAATAGCTTCGTGAGCAAACTTAATGGCTTCCACCATTTCAGCTTCTGAAATTTCTTTCATCTCACCTTCGACCATCGCAACAGAATCCAAAGAAGCTCCAATCATCATATCGATGTCAGATTTTTCTAATTCTACTCTGCTTGGGTTGATTACGAATTTTCCATCGATACGTGCAACACGTACTTCAGAAATTAAGTTATAAAATGGAATGTCTGAAACTGCTAATGCTGCAGATGCCGCTAGACCAGCTAAAGCGTCCGGCATAACCTCTTCGTCATGAGACATTAATTGAATCATAACCTGAGTTTCAGCATGGTAATCGTCTGGGAAAAGTGGACGTAAAACACGGTCAACTAATCTCATTGTCAATACTTCGCTATCACTTGGACGAGCTTCTCTCTTGAAGAAACCACCCGGAAAACGACCTGCTGCTGCAAATTTTTCGCGATAATCTACCGTTAATGGTAAAAAATCAACGCCTGGGTTAGAAGTGCGAGCTGAAACTGCTGTCGCAAGAATCATCGTGTCGCCCATTCTTACTACTACAGAACCGTCTGCTTGTTTTGCTAAACGCCCTGTCTCGATTGTGATGCTTCTGCCATCACCTAAATCGATCTTTTCTACAAATAATTGTGGAATCATAATTTTTCCTTATTGGTTATACAATGGGTTTTAGTTGTGTTGTAGTTGTTGTTGTGTGTAGTTATTGTTCTAAAACCCAATGAAAAACCAAACTTTTTTTCTTATAAAATGCTTGTAATGTAAAAACAAAAAGAGGCACTCTCGCACCTCTTTTCTATATTGATTATTTTCTGATATTCAATACTTTGATAATCTCACGATATCTGTTGATCTCTTTCTTTTTCAAGTAGTCCAACAAAGCTCTTCTCTTACCTACTAATAGTACAAGTGAACGCTCAGTGTTATAATCGTGACGATTTTTTTTCAAGTGTTCAGTTAAGTGTGAAATTCTGTAAGTGAACAATGCAATTTGACCTTCTGCGCTTCCAGTGTTTGTTGCACCACCGTGTTGTGCGAAAATCTCTTCTTTCTTTTCTTTAGTTAAATACATTCCAATATTGTTTAATGATTTTTATGTATGTCATACAACTTTTGTAAGACGGGTGCAAAATTAGATTAAAAAAACAAAAAAATCAAACAAAAATAAAAGAATCTCAAAAAGAACAGTAATTTTTGTTTTCGAACAATTTGCGGCCTTATTTGTTTTACTTGTCTGTCACAGTTAAAGGTATAGAGTAATTGACTCTAACAGGGATGCCTCTTTGTTGGCCAGGAATCCAATTTTCATAACTGGTAATGACTCTCATAGCTTCTTCATCCAGGCCATATCCTAGTGATTTTAGTATTTTGGGTTCAGTTATTTTACCATCTTTTTCAATTATAAATTGAATTATTAATCGTCCGCTTATTTTATTTGCAACTGCTTCTTTTGTCTTTGAAAAATTTGTCCCTATGAAATTGTAAAAATCTTGTATTCCCTTTTTAGGTAATGGTCTTGATTCAAGAATATTATATTGTGTTTCTATACCGTTATTATCTGTGCTTTTGCCAGAAATAAATGTTCCTTCTTTGTAAATGTCATCATACTGATGGCCGGTATTTTCATTTATTGTTTTCCATTCGCCATCCTTGAATCCATTTTTTAAGCTTCCTTTTGATGAAAAAGGCTTACCATTTTCTTCATATGTTCCATTTCCATTTATGACCATATGCTTATTGTTAACATCCCAAAAGTCATAAATCTTCATTTCAGAACTAAATCCTTTTTTAGATTCAATATATTCGCCCTTTAATAGAGGATTGCCATTTTCATACCATTCTGAAATACTTCCGTTTAATCTTGATTTAAGATAGTTCTCGATCCTTCTTTTCTTTCCATTTTCGTAGTAGTGGGTGTATTCTCCTTCTCTTGAGTTTCCATCTTTTGTTTTAGAATTCCCTTCCATTTGCAATACTCCGGATTTATAGTAGTTTTTAACCTGATATAAATCTTTGTCGGTGTAATAATCTTTGATTATTGTATAAAAAGCATGGTCTTCTTTTGACGCGTCTTTTCCAATCGAATCACGATAAATGATTTTGTCTGAAGAATTCTGTGAAAAGAGGAATATTGGAAATAATGCTAAAGCAATGAAAATTTTTTTTCTCATAAATTGATTTGGCTAATTGTATTTGAGTTTCTTAGAAAAGCTTGGCAACCTCTTCATTCACGAACTCTAAAAACCTTTCGTCGGCTTCTGTAAACGGATCAATAACATGACTGTCAATATCGATTTGACCAATATTTACGCCGTCAACAAATAAAGGAACTACTATTTCAGATTTTACCGTAAAACTGCAGGCAATATAATTGTCCTGAGCGGCAACATCCGGCACTACAAAATTGGCATTACTTTCGGCTACCTGACCGCAAATCCCTTTTCCGAAAGGAATAACAGTATGATCTGTTTCTGCTCCAACATATGGCCCCAAATGCAGAGTTTTGTTCTCGTGATTGGCAAAATAAAAACCAACCCAGTTGTAGTATTCAATATTTTCGTTCAATAACTGACAGATTGCTAATAATTTTTCGTCTCTAACTAATACTGAATCAGAAACAATAGCGCTTATTTTTGGTTGTAATTCTTGAAATGTCATGATGTTAAAATTTTATACAAAAGTATTTAAAGCTAAACTCAAAAAATACATAAATTTGAAAAAAAATTCCGTTGAAAAAATATTTAGTACAGTTTAAGCCCTTCCTGATTTTTATAAGCACTTTTTTTGCGGCCTATATTGTACTAACCTTGGTGTATAAGTTCTATTTGAACGGTTTCGGACCCAATGAAGTAGATGGAATAACCAATGTTGTGGGGCGAAATGTCGAACAGCTCATGCAATTGTTTCATTGTGAGATCAAAGTTCATAAAAGCCTCACCGATTCGTGGTTAGAAGTTTGGTACAATAAACATTATTCGGTTCGAATCGTTGAAGGCTGCAATGCTGTAAGCGTTATGATTCTGTTTGTTGCGTTTGTATTGGCATTCTCCGGAAAGTTTAAAGCTACTTTGCTGTTTATACTATTTGGAATCTTTTCTATTTATGTTTTAAATGTGGCCAGAATAGCACTATTGGTGGTTTTGTTGTTTCGTTTTCACGAACACAATCATTTTTTACACGGAACTTTGTTTCCTTTAATGATTTACGGTTTCGTTTTTCTTTTGTGGATTGTTTGGGTAAACAAATTTTCGAAGTATGCTAAATAAAATCCTTGAGCACAAATTCAAATTAATAATTGCAATAGCAATTGTACTGTGTTTTGCCGTTATCAGAGCTTTTGAAAATCAACTGTTTTATGATCCTTTTCTGCGTTATTTTGACGGGAATTTTAAAAATTTGCCTTTCCCGGAAGTAGAGACCTTTGCTCTTTTTTGGAATCTGTTACTTCGATACGTCCTGAATGCGATTCTGTCTCTTGTATTAATCTATACCTTGTTTCAGGATCGTGATATGTTTCAATTCAGCCTATTTTTATATGCGTTTTTTGCCGTGCTGCTTCTGGTAATGTTTTTTGTCATTCTCGAATGTTTTCCACAGTGGAACTGGCTTCTTTTTTATGTACGACGATTCATTATTCAACCCATATTTGTGCTGTTATTTATTTCTGCATTTTATTATCAGCAACAAAATTTAAAAAAATAACACTTTATGCGGTCTTTTTTGGTGTCTTTTAAATAATTTTGCAGTATGAAACTAAAAAAGTGCACCGGATTATTTTTAGCCTTCCTGTTGTTGGTCTCCAACATAGGGTTTGCTTTTGATGTGCACTATTGCGGTGGTGAGATTGCTTCGGTTTCGTTAAACACAACAGCCGCCGCTGCGGAAAAGAATTGTTGTGGGGCATCCGAAAAAAAATCATCCTGCTGTAAAGACAAAGTAGTTCATTTTGAGAAAAAATCAGACGATGCTACTTTAAAGTTTTTCTTCTTTCAGCTTGCTTTTCCTCCGGTAATTCAGGAGTATCAGCCAATTGCTTTTCTTGGAATTTCAAATTTCAAAAGCAATCAGGTCATTTCGTATTATACTGATGCGAATGCACCTCCTTTGTTCAAATTATACCATCAATATATTTTTTATTCCTGATTTTAATGTTTAGATCCGGGCCATTTTGGCTTGTGCTATGCTGTTTGTTTATTTCTCCTTTGGAAGAAATGACATCAGAGCGGCCTTCTATTTAACATTAAAGTCAATTTTTTATGCAAAAAAATATAATGCTTTTTGTTGCATTTTTGCTGTCAGTAGCTGTGTTTTCACAAGAAGATTTACAGGAAGTAAAAATTACAAAAAAGCAAAAAGGAATAAAAAAATCCTATACGCTTACCGCCAATACATCTGTTATTACAAGTAAAGAACTGCTAAAAGCAGCCTGCTGTAATCTGGCCGAGAGTTTTGAAACAAACCCTTCAATAGATGTGAATTTTTCCGATGCTTTAACCGGAACCAAACAAATTAAAATGCTTGGTCTGACAAGTCCTTATTTATTAATTACCGAAGAGAATCTTCCTTCTGTACGAGGGGCTTCACAAGCTTACGGATTATCGTTTACTCCGGGAACATGGATAGAAAGTGTTCAGATTACTAAAGGAGCGGGCAGTGTTATCAATGGGTACGAGAGTATTTCAGGACAAATTAATACCGAGCTTTTAAAACCATTAAGTGATATCCCGTTTTTCTTAAACGCCTATGGTTCTACCGATGCCCGTTTTGAATTGAATACCCATTTCAATAAAAAATTATCGGATAAATGGGCAACGAGTTTATTTGTTCATGGCAATGCCCGTGTAGCGAAAAACGACATGAACGATGACGGGTTTTTAGACAATCCGCTGGGGAAACAAATTAATGTTTTAAACCGTTACCAATATTATAATCCGGATAGCGGTTTGGTGGGTTTTATCAATTTCAGGTATATGAATGATAAAAAACAAACCGGAGAAGTAGATTTCGATAAAGATACCGATCGCGGAACAAAGAACCGTTGGGGTTCGGAGATCAATACAGAACGTTTTGATGTTTCTACTAAGATAGGCTATGTGTTTAAAGACATGCCGTATCAAAGTATTGGTTTTCAGAACGCCTTCAATACCCACAATCAGAACTCTTATTTTGGTTTGAGTCTTTATGATATCAGGCAAAATAGCTATTATTCAAATTTAATTTTCAATTCGATTATTAACAATACAAAGCATAAATTCTCTACAGGTTTAAATTTTGCTTACGATCAGTATCAGGAGTTTGTAAATGCAAATGACTACAGCCGAATTGATAATTCTGTTGGTGCATTTTTTGAGTATACTTATGACAATACCGATAATTTTAGTTTGATTTTAGGAGGTAGGGTAGACAATCACAATCGATTGGGGGTATTTGTTACGCCACGTCTGCACATGAGATACAATCCCTGGAAGTTTGGAGTGCTTCGTGTTTCTGCCGGAAGAGGGAAGCGTTCGGCTAATATTTTTGCCGAAAATCAGCAGCTTTTTGCGAGTTCCAGAACGTTTTCGATTTTAGATCAAAGTGGAAAAATTTATGGGTTGAATCCCGAGATCGCATGGAATTATGGAGTGAGTTTTTCTCAGAAATTCCGTGTTTTTAATAAAAATGCTGAAGTTGGATTTGATTTCTATCGTACCGATTTTCAAAATCAGGCCGTTGTCGACTTGATGCAAAGTCCGCAGGATGTTTTGTTTTATAATCTGAAAGGAAGCTCGTTTGCTAATAGCTTTCAGTTGGAATTCAATTTCGAATTTATTCATAACCTGAATTTAAGAACGGCTTACAAGTATTACGATATTCAAACAGATTATCTACGTGGTACTTTTCAGCGTCCCTTACAGGCGAAACACCGCTTTTTGGGGAATCTGGAATATGAAACCAAACTGAACAATGATAAACAATGGAAATTTGATTATACTTTTAACTGGTCTGGAAAACAGCAATTGCCTTATACAGCGTCAAACCCGACTGCAGATCAGTTTCCTGATTTTTCGCCTTCGTATGCGGTGATGAATGCTCAGGTAACTAGAATTTTTTCTTCTGTTTTTGAAGTATATGTAGGAGGAGAGAATATTGGAAATTACAAACAGCAAAAAGCTATTTTAGGAGCTTCAGATCCATTTGGTCCTAATTTTGATGCTTCTGTTGCGTATGCTCCTATTTTTGGACAGATGTATTACGCAGGATTGCGGTTTAAGATAAAGTAATTGTAAAATGTGAGCTGTAAAATGTGAAAATTTATTCAACCATCTTACATCTAACATCTCACACATAAGATAAGAATAATAACACTAAATAATAAATAAGATGAATAGAATAATTTTAATCGCGCTGATTACTTTTTTAGGATTTTCGGCTCAGGCACAAACTAAGAAAAACAAGAATTTAAAGTACACAACCGAGGTAAATGGTAACTGCGAGCAATGCAAAAAACGTATTGAAAAGGCGGCCTTTAGTGTTCCGGGAGTAAAATCGGCAACATGGGACATTAGTACTCATCAGCTAGCGGTGATTTTAAACGAAGAAAAATCATCTCCTGCAGATTTGAATGCTGCTGTAGCTAAAGTCGGACATGATACTAAAGAGGTTAAAGCGACGGATGCCGATTATGACAATTTGCATTCTTGCTGTAAGTATGTAAGAGAATAAAAAAACAGCAGAGCCCGGGTTTATACTCGGGCTTTTAATAGTTAATTTATCTTTAAAATATGGCTTTTAATTGTGGTTGAAGCAAATTATTGCTAATTTCACAAACTTATAAATATAACCAAACGCATTTATGAATAATTTTGATTGGACGCAATTAATCAACCCTGAATTTTATATAACATTAAGCATTGGAGGGGTTCAAATTGGTTTATTTATTGTTCTCTTTATAGTTTTTGCAGAAACAGGTCTTTTTGCGGGATTTTTTCTTCCGGGAGACAGTTTACTTTTCTTAGCAGGTATTTACAGTCGTGATTTAATGCAGAATGTTGTCGATATTCCGGCAGATTTTCTTAATGTTTTTATACTTTCAACCCTTGTTGCCATAATGGGAGTCTTGGGGAATATGACCGGATATTGGTTTGGAGCCAAAAGCGGTTACTATCTGTTCAAAAAAGAAGATTCTTTCTGGTTCAAGAAAAAATACTTATTGCAATCAAAAGACTTCTTTGAGAAGTACGGTGGAAAAGCAATTATCTATGCGCGTTTTCTTCCAATTTTCAGAACTTTCGCTCCTATTGTGGCAGGGATCGTTTCTATGGATAAACAGAAATTTATGTTCTATAATGTTTTGAGTTCTTTCCTTTGGTCGTTTATATTGATCTTCGCAGGACACTATTTATATGGCGTGTTCCTGAAAGAAGGAATAGATTTAAAACATCACATCGAATACATCATTATTATAATTGTAATCATATCTACATTTCCGGTATTGGTAAAGCTTTTTAAAAAGAGACCAAGCGAAAAGATGTAATTTAAAACAAAAGGTATAAAAAAGTCCGAAACAGTTAAGTTTCGGACTTTTTTTATGGGATATATTTTCTTTTGTGAAATGTAAAACGTGAAATGTGAGTTGTGAGATGTAACCTCTAAATATCAACTTCTGAATCATTACGCCTCTGAACTAAAAAAAAACTTAGCATCTTAGTACCTCAGAACCTCAGAACCTTTAAAAAAAAAACTACCATTCATTCACTTTGTTGGCATCCATTTTTAGGAAGATAAACAACAAAATTGTGAATCCCCAGAGTCCGGAGCCTCCATAAGAAAAGAAGGGCAGAGGAACTCCAATTGTTGGGAAAATTCCAATAACCATGGCAATATTAACGAAGAAGTGTGTAAATAAAATTCCCGCAACACAATAACCATAGACCCTGCTGAATTTTGTTTTCTGTCTTTCGGCCAGGTAAATGACTCTTAGAAATAGCCCTACGAAAAGTGCGATTACCACTAAAGATCCTGCAAAACCCCATTCTTCGCCAACGGTTGTAAAAATGTAATCGGTGTGCTGTTCCGGAACGAATCCTCCTTTGGTTTGTGTTCCTTCAAGGAAGCCTTTTCCGATCCATCCTCCTGATCCAATAGCAATTTCAGACTGATTGGTGTTGTATCCAATACCTTTCATGTCCACGCTTTTTCCTAATAAGATATTAAAACGGTCACGGTGGTGCTGTTTGAAAACGTTATCAAAAACGTAATCTACAGAGAAAACAAAACCTGAGATAACAAGTAAAAGAATACCGCTTAAGATAATGTTTCGATCAACTACTCTTCCTTTGAAATGTATGATCGTTAAAACTCCCAAGGAAATTAGAACAACAACATAAGGTTCCAGGACAAGTGTTAATACAAACAATAGAATGGTGATAAAACCAGTCCATACATACCAGGATGGTAAACCTTCTCTGTACAATACAACAATAAAAATACTGTAGATTAGGGCACTTCCCGGATCGGGTTGAGGTAAGATCAATAATACCGGTAAAAATACAATGGCCAGGGCCTGAATTTGTCTGTTGGTATCTTTCAGGTTGATTTGCGTATCACTTAGATATTTGGCCAATGCCAATGATGTAGCGGCTTTAGCAAACTCAGACGGCTGTAAAGTAAAGCTTCCGATCGCATACCAACAACGCTGTCCGGCAATCGTTTTTCCAAAGAGAAACAAACCGGCTAAGGACAATAAGGAAACTCCAAAAATAATACTGGCGTATTTTTCATAGAACTTTCCATCAACAAAAAGGACCACAAAAATCAAAGGGACGGTACATCCAATAAAGATTAATTGTTTTTGATAAGTTCCTTCTGTTGATAATAATGATGAGGAATAGATATTTAGCCACCCTAATATCACCAACGAAATGTAGATAAAAACGCTTATCCAGTCAATGTTATTTTTTACACTTTGATTTTTCATTTGAAATAATCTTTGTTAGTTCTTTTTAGTGGTGTCTGATACTGTTTTTTTAACTTCTGCTTTAGGTGTTACCGGTTTAGGAGTAACAATTTTAGCTTTTAAAAGGGAATCTTTTGGCGTAGATTCAATTGCGCTGGCTTCGTTCATACCGCCTAGTTTCGCATATTCACTGGCCAAACTTTTGTTTAAAACCCTGGTTTCCAAATCGGTTCTTGTGATTTTATGTCTCAGGTATTTTTCAATCATTAAACTGGCAATCGGACCCGCTACTGTAGCTCCAAATCCTCCGTTTTCAATCATAATTGCAATTGCAATTTTAGGATTGTCTTTAGGGGCAAAAGCAACAAATATAGAGTGGTCTTTAAGCTGTGTTCTTTTTCCGTTAATTTTTGCAAAATTTTCTGCCGTACCCGTTTTACCGCAAATATCAATACCTTCTACGCGAAGTGCATAAGCTGTTCCTTTGTTGTAAACGTCAAACAAACCGCTGATGACCGGTGGGAAATATTTTTGGTCAATTGTGGTAACGTGTTTGGTGGTAAATTTAGCATCAATTTTTCTTCCTTCAATTTTTTTAATAATATGAGGCGTGTAATAGTAGCCTTGATTGGCTACAGTTGCCATCATATTTGCCAATTGAATAGGGGTCATTAAAACCTCTCCCTGGCCAATTGAATTCGATACAATAGTGGTGCTTCTCCAACCTCCGTTAGGATAAATTCGTTTATAGGTTTTTGATGTCGGAATGTTTCCTTTTTTACCTGTTGGCAAATCATAGCCCATAAACTGTCCTAATCCAAAACTTTTTACGTGGTCACTCCAAACATCTACCGCCTTAGCAGGATTGTTGTATTTGTTTATGGTCAACATATAAGATTGTGCAAAATAGGTGTTACAGGAATTGTAAATTCCGTTATGCAACTGATGAGGTCCAAAACCGTGACATTTCATAAAACGACCTCGACCATAGCTAAATCCATGGTGACACATAAAGGTGGTTTGTTCGTTGATAACGCCTTCCTGCAAAGCAACCAGACCAGTCAGGATTTTAAACGGAGAACCCGGAGGATACTCAGCCAAAAGTCCTCTGTCGTACAGCGGTTTTGCGATCGAATCGTGATACAAAAGGGTATAGTTTTTAGAACGCTGTCTTCCAACTAAAATTCCGGGATCATAAGAAGGTGCGGTTACTAATGCCAGAATCTCACCGCTTTTAGGTTCGATAGCGACAATACCACCTCTTTTATTGATCATTAATTCTTCTCCGTATTTCTGAAGTTCGGCATCGATTGTCAGGTTGATGTCTTCTCCGGCTACGGCAATAGTATCGTATTTACCCTCTTTGTAAGAGCCAATTTCTCTGTTGTATTTGTCTTTCTGAATGTATTTTACACCTTTAATACCGCGTAAAATATCTTCATAGCTTTCTTCAACACCTTGCTTTCCAATTAAATCACCACTATTGTAATATGGATTTTTGGCAATTTGTCGTTCGTTTACCTGTGTGATGAAGCCAAAGATGTTTGCACCGTAGTCTACGTCATAGTCACGAAGCGAACGCTTTTGAAAATAGAAACCTTCGTATTTCCGAATTTTCTCCTGAAAAGCGGCGAACTCATTTTTGTTCAGCTGTGCTAAAAATACCGAAGGAAGCCTTGGGCTGTATACCTTGGCTTTGGCAATTCGTTTGTCGTAATCTTCTCGTGTAATGTTTAATAAAGCACAGAATTCAGGAATATTAAGGTCTTCCTTGATCTCTCTCGGAATTACCATGATATCATAAGAGGCCTGATTGGCAACTAATAATTTCCCGTGTCGGTCATAAATATAACCTCTTTCAGGATAGTCGTATTTTTTCTTTATTGCGTTATTTTCGGATTTTAACTTAAAGGTATCATCAATAATTTGCAAATAAAAGATCCTGATCACTAGCAAAGATGCTGCAATAATAATTAAAGAGGGCAGCAGGACTTTTCTCATCGTTTATTAGGCTTAATAAGGTAAATTATGATAATGGAGGTGATTATTGTAAAGATAGAGCTAAATAAAGTTCGGAGTAAAACATCCAGAATAAATTTAAACTGAAAAGCTTCTAATACAAACAATACGATATGATGCAATACGACAGAAACAAGAATAAAAGAAAACCGTTCCGGGGTTAAGGAATCATTCAGTTTAATGGTTTGATATTCGTAGCTAAGTCCAAACGAGAATTTGAAAATGTACGGTCTGTAATACGCAAGTACAAGACAGGCTGTCGCATGAATTCCGCCCGAATTGCAAAACATGTCCATGATAATTCCAAGCAAAAAGCTCGATACAATCAAGCCGGTTCTGTTGCTGTTAACCGGATACAAAATAATGTACAAGATGTATGGGAAGGGACTTATGTACCCTAAAAAATTCATATTATTGAAAATAACAACCTGAATTGCTAGTAACATAATAAATCGAAAAATATTGAGTAACAAAGCGCTATTCATTTTTTCCCTTGTTTTCTAAATTAATAAGTTCTTCTCTGTCCTTACTCTTGATGATGTATACGTGTCCAAGATTGGTCATATCGTTAAATAGCTTAACTTTTATAACATAAAAACTTGAATTTTCCTTTTTGTATATATTTTCTACAGTACCGATATTAATTCCTTCCGGGAAAATTACAGATTGCCCTCCGGTTACGATGGTATCTCCTTTTCTAACAGAAGCTAACCTTGGAACATCTTCCAGCTGTACAAATCCGGTGCTTTTTCCATCCCAGGTTAAAGAACCAAAATGGTTTGTCTTTTTTAGTTTAGCGTTGATCTGTGATTTCATATTCAAAATACTCACTACAGTTGCATATCTTGGCGAAGTATTGTCTACCAATCCAATAATTCCTAAGCTATTAATAACTCCCATGTCTGGTTTTACACCATCATTTGATCCCGAGTTAAGCGTGATAAAATTTTCGTGAGTGTTGTAGGAGTTGTGAATTACTTTTGAAACAATAATATCCGCAGGTTTAACTCCTTTTACGCTGTCTGCTAAAGGTAGTTTTGTGGTGTCTTGTTTGTTGAATAATAGACTTTTTAATCTTGCGTTTTCAAGTACAAGTTCGTCATTTTCAGTTCTTAAGTTCAAGTATTCGTTTACGTGATTGATTTTCTCATAAACACCTCCGGTTAAAAAATTAGCCGAACTGATTATTTTACTTCTGTGATAAGAATGTGATTGAACTGAGAGCGCTAA
This sequence comes from Flavobacterium sp. T12S277, assembly GCF_048514875.1. NCBI lineage: Bacteria > Pseudomonadati > Bacteroidota > Flavobacteriia > Flavobacteriales > Flavobacteriaceae > Flavobacterium > Flavobacterium sp. T12S277. The sequence goes on from NZ_JBLYEG010000009.1 coordinate 110,839, forward strand.
CGAAATACCTAAAAGCAGCAAAAACAGCAATCGATTACTGTTTCTTATAATGAAATTAAAAATTTGCTGCATTTCTTGTTTGGTTATTTTGTTTCAGGATATGCTTTTGGTTTCAAAATTTATTAGAGTTGAACGTTTGAATTCAACTCTAATAAAAATATATTGATTGTTATTTTGAATCTTATTTGATTAAGATACTTTTAAATTTCGCAATGTTTTTAAGCGCCATTCCGGTTCCGCGAACAACTGCTCTTAACGGGTCTTCAGCAATGTAAACAGGTAAATCTGTTTTTTGCGAAATACGTTTGTCAAGACCTCTTAACATCGATCCACCACCCGCTAAATAAATACCAGTATTGTAAATATCGGCTGCTAATTCAGGTGGAGTCTGAGATAATGTTTCCATTACCGCATCTTCGATACGTTGAATTGATTTGTCAAGTGCTTTCGCGATCTCACGGTAAGAAACATCTACTTGTTTTGGTTTACCGGTAAGTAAATCTCTACCCTGAACTGACATATCTTCTGGTGGTCCGTCTAAATCTTCGATGGCGGCACCAATTTGAATTTTTATTTTTTCAGCAGTACTCTCTCCAACAAAAAGGTTGTGTTGTGTACGCATATAATAAACGATATCGTTTGTGAAAACGTCACCTGCAATTTTTACAGATTTGTCGCATACAATTCCGCCTAATGCAATAACTGCAATTTCAGTAGTACCTCCTCCAATATCAACAATCATGTTTCCTTTTGGTTGCATGATATCGATACCAATACCAATTGCTGCTGCCATTGGCTCATGAATTAAGTAAACTTCTTTTCCGTTTACTCTTTCACAAGATTCTTTTACCGCTCTCATCTCCACTTCGGTAATACCGGAAGGAATACAAACCACCATTCTTAAAGCTGGAGTAAACATTCTTTTTTTCAATGCCGGAATACTTTTGATGAACATGTTGATCATCTTTTCTGAAGCATCAAAATCTGCAATTACACCATCTTTCAAAGGCCTTATGGTCTTGATGTTTTCATGCGTTTTACCTTGCATCATATTGGCTTCCTTACCAACAGCAATGATTTTGCCTGATATTCTATCACGTGCAACGATCGACGGACTATCAATAACAACTTTATCATTATGTATGATTAAAGTGTTTGCGGTACCAAGGTCTATCGCAATATCCTCGGTCATGAAATCAAAAAATCCCATAAGTTTTTTAGGGGTTTAAAATGTTATAAATTATTTTGAACAAAGTTAAACAAATTAATGTTTAAAATGACGTGTTCCCGTAAATACCATTGCAAGATTGTTTTCATTGCAATAATTTATGCTTAATTCGTCTTTTATTGAGCCTCCTGGCTGAATAACAGCAGTTATTCCTGCTTTTTTGGCTAATTCTACACAATCCGGAAACGGAAAAAATGCATCACTTGCCATTGAAGCACCGGTTAAATCAAATCCAAAAGCTTTTGCTTTGTCAACTGCCTGAACTAAAGCATCTACTCTTGAGGTCTGACCTGTTCCTGACGAAATTAATGTTCCGTTTTTAGCAAATACGATTGTATTTGATTTGGTGTTTTTACAAATTTTTGAAGCAAATATTAAATCTTCTATCTCTTCAGCTGTAGGCTCTGTAATAGTAACGGTTTTTAAATGCTCTTTAGTATCTGTAATATTATTTCTGTCCTGAATTAACAAACCATTAAGACATGTTCTTACTTGTCTTGAAGGTAATTCAACTTCATTTTGAATTAAAATGATTCTGTTTTTCTTTTCCTGTAAAACAGCAATTGCTTCTTCATCATAAGCCGGAGCAATTACCACTTCGCAGAATAACTTGTTGATTTCCTGTGCTGTATCCAGGTCGATTTTAGTATTTGCAATCAAAACACCTCCAAAAGCTGATGTAGGATCACAAGCCAAAGCTGCTAAATAAGCCTCGCTAATTGTTTTTCTGGAAGCTAAACCACAAGCATTGTTGTGTTTTAAAATCGCAAATGTTGGTCCGTCAGTTTTAAACTCATTAATTAAGTTTACTGCGGCATCAACATCTAATAAGTTGTTGTATGATAATTCTTTTCCGTGAACTTTGTTGAACATAGCGTCAAAATCACCAAAGAAAAATCCTTTTTGATGAGGGTTTTCCCCGTATCTTAAAATCTGACCGTCTGCAATACTTTCTTTGTAAATGGTTTCGTCAGTATTGAAATAGTTAAAAATAGCACCGTCGTAGTGAGAGGAAACGTGGAAAGCTTTTGTAGCAAGCAATCTTCTGTTTTCAAGAGTTGTGGCTCCATTTTGTGTCGTAATCAAATCTAAAAGCAGGCTGTACTCGTTTACTGAAGCTACAATTACTGTGTCTTTGAAGTTTTTTGCACCGGCACGGATTAATGAAATTCCGCCAATGTCAATTTTTTCAATAATATCCTGCTCGCTTGCACCTGAGGCAACTGTTTTTTCAAACGGATACAAATCAACAATTACCAAATCGATTTGCGGAATATCAAATTCCTTCATTTGCTGAACGTCACTTTCGTTATCCTGACGGTTTAAAATTCCACCAAAGATTTTCGGGTGTAATGTTTTTACTCTTCCTCCAAGAATTTCAGGGAAAGAAGTAATATCTTCAACAGGAACTACAGGAATACCAAGATTTTTTATAAAGTCTTCGGTTCCTCCGGTCGAGTAAAGTGTTACATTTTGTTCGTGTAATTTTCTAACGATTGGCTCTAAACCGTCTTTTGAAAAAACAGATATTAATGCCGATTGTATTGTTTTAGTTGTGCTCATCGTGTAGTTATGATTTTTGAGACTGCAAAAGTAGTTTTTTTAAACATTATTTTAAAGAAAATTAATGTAACATTATGCTAAAAAAATCTACTGATGAGTAAGTTAACTTTTATTAGGTTTTTGATTTTAAATTATTGAATTTTACTTTATTGAAAAATACGACTATATGCTGGTTTATCTTAGATTATTAAAAGAAAGTTTGAGCTTTGCTGTTAATGCTTTGCGAAATAATAAACTGCGAACTTTATTGTCTTTGTTAGGAGTAACAATTGGGATTTTTTCAATTATTGCTGTTTTGGCGGCAGTTGATTCTTTAGATCGTAAAATTTCTAAGGATTTGAGCAGCTTGGATAAAAATACAATTTATTTAATGAAGTTTAGTTTTGGGCCCTCCGAAATTCCGCAATGGAAAAGAGATCAGTTCCCAAATGTAAAATACGATGAATATGTAGGCTTAAAGAATTCACTAACAAATACCGATCAGGTAGCGTATCAGCTTTTTGTAAAACACGAGAGTTTAAAATACGATTCAAAGACCGTAAGTGATGTTAATATTATTCCTTCGTCAAGCGAAATTGTAGATATTGAAGGGTTGAGCTTTGAAACAGGAAGGTTTTATAATGGATCAGAGTCCAACTCCGGTAAAGCAGTTATTGTTTTAGGTTACGAAATTGCCGAAGGACTTTTCGGCACAAGTGATCCGATTGGAAAAGATATTCGTTTGTACGGACAGCGTTTTACGGTTATTGGTGTAATTGCAAAACAAGGGGCGGGTTTCTTTGGAGACAGTAATGATACATCGGTTTATTTGCCGGTCAATTTTTTACGCCGAATGTATGGTGACAGCGATGCGATGACACCCGTAATTGTTGTAAAACCGGAAAAAGGAGTAGACATGGACGCCTATAAAGCGCAGGTTGCACAAAAAATAAGGGCCATTCGAGGTATGAAAGCCGGCGAAATAGATAATTTCTTTATTAATGTACTTTCTGGATTTACCGATTTTATAGACGGGATTTTGGGACAAATGAATGTGGTGGGATGGATTATCAGCGGATTCTCTCTTTTGGTTGGTGGGTTCGGAATTGCCAATATTATGTTTGTATCCGTAAAAGAACGCACTCATTTAATTGGAATTCAGAAATCCTTAGGAGCTAAAAACCGATTTATTTTGTTTCAGTTTTTATTCGAAGCGGTTATTCTTTCTGTTATTGGCGGCATAATTGGCTTGTTGATGGTTTGGGGTATTGCGTTTGTTTTGACAAAAGTACTTGACTTTGAATTTGTTTTAAGCGCCGGAAATATCATTTTAGGAACCGGACTGGCGGCGCTGATCGGATTAATTTCCGGGATACTGCCGGCGATTTCTGCTGCAAATTTAGATCCGGTAGAAGCGATTCGAACCGGAATGTAAACCCATTACAGAAAAAATCATTTCCGAAGCACTTTAATTTTGGCTTTGCTGTTGAATTTTATCGTAATTTTAATACCCTAATTTAAAAAGCGATAATATGATACCAGTAAAAGCTTATGCAGCCTATGATGCTGTAAATCCGTTAAAACCTTATACGTTTGAAAGAAAAGAAGTTGGTGCTCATCAGGTTCAGATCGAAATTTTATACAGTGGCGTTTGCCATTCTGATATTCATACTGCAAAAGGCGACTGGGGGCCTGTTGACTATCCCTTAGTCCCAGGTCACGAAATTGTGGGCCGAATTGTAGCTGTTGGAAATGAAGTCTCTAAGTTTAAAGTTGGAGAATTGGCAGGGGTAGGCTGTTTTGTAGATTCTTGTCGAGTTTGTCCGAGCTGTCAGTCGGGAGAAGAGCAGTTTTGCTATGAAGGAATGACAGGAACTTATAACAGTGTTGAAAGAGGAACCAATATTCCAACACGTGGAGGATATTCCAACAGTATTATTGTGGATGAAAGCTACACCCTTCACGTTTCTGAAAAGCTCGACATAAAAGGAGTTGCTCCGTTACTGTGTGCCGGGATTACCACTTATTCTCCGTTGCGCTATTTAAAAGTAGGCAAAGGACATAAAGTTGGGGTTTTGGGACTTGGCGGTTTAGGACATATGGCGGTGAAATTTGCGGTCTCTTTTGGTGCCGAAGTTACCATGTTGAGTCACTCTCCTTCAAAAGAAGCGGATGCAAAGAAATTAGGAGCGCATAAATTTGCTTTAACCTCAAATCCTGAAACAATGGAGTCGTTAGCGAATAGCTTCGATTTTATCCTCAATACTGTTTCGGCAAAACACGACCATAATGCCTATCTGAATTTGTTAACGACTAACGGAACCATGATTGTTGTTGGAGCTCCTCCCGCACCTGCCGAAATTCCTGTTTTTACTTTGATTATGAAAAGAAGAAGTATCATTGGAAGTTTAATAGGAGGGATAAAAGAAACGCAGGAAATGTTAGATTACTGTGCTGAACATAATATTACTTCTGATGTTGAAATTATCGATATGGCCTACATTAATGAAGCTTACGATCGTATGAATAAAAGTGATGTGAAGTATCGTTTTGTAATTGATATGGCTTCTTTGAAGTAGCTAAGGTTGTGAGGTGCTAAGATTTTGAGTTTTTTGTTATAAATAGTATATTCCTTCGAAGCTTAATCACATAAAAAAAGTCCGTAAAGCTTGTCTTAGCGCTTTGCGGACTTTTTGTTTTTATTAGGTGTGTGAGTTAGTATGAGGTTTTTTGACGTATTAGTTATCTACCTTTTTGTATTCTAAAGTTCCAAGCTGATCTTGGGTAACCACACGTTTTTGGCTGTCGAAGTATTCAATTTGAAATTTCACAGGCATTAAATCAACTGTAACGGTTAAAACATCATTGTCTTTGGAGAGTTTCCATTTGCCGTTGATGCTTTTTTCTCCTACAACTCCTGTAAATTTCCCATCTTCGTTGAAGACCTGAAAAACCTGATCGCTATTGAATTTCTCTTTGATGTCTTTTTCTTTTCCGTTTTTAGTAAGTTTTACCAGTTGCCATTTTCCTATAAGTTCTTTTGACGTTTGTGCCTGGATGGAGAGTGATGCTAGCATAATTAAGGCCAGATAAACAATTTTTTTCATAAGGTTACGATTTTAAAGTTGGGTTTTAAGGGATTAATAGGTTTTGGTAAAAATACAATTTTTCTGACAAATATTATTTAGTCATTACAATTACAAGTTAAGAAAAATTCCGTAGGAATGAAATGTCGGCAGTAATGGAAATTATTCCGTTGAGAGGTGAAACGTCATATTTAAAGTTCCGTAGGAACGAAATATTTTGTAGCAACGGAATTTATTCCGTTGAATATGATGAATTACGCATTCAGAAGTTCCGTAGGAACGGTACATTAATTATTAGGGAAGTTTAATTTTAGTTTTATTCCATTTGATTGAATCAGGATAATAGTAAAAATGTTTTCTGTCGTTATTTTTATATTGCAAAACAGTATCTTCTTCTTGAGTAGTTCTTCGGATAATATAAGTGCCAATGTTTTTAGTGTTTAAAAACTCAAAAAAGGAAGTGTTTTTTATAGTGTCTTTTTGAGAAGCAATAATTAAAATTTGTCTGTTTTTTTCTTTAGTTAAGATGTTTTCAGAAAGAAAATCAGTTAAGTTTTTTTGAGGGATTCTAACAAAGTCTTTGGGTTCTAAGCGTAAAAGATGTGGAAGAGTATCATTTTCATTGCCATAACTGCAAAATTCTAAAAAATATTCTTTCTGATAAAAATAAAAATCACCCTTTTTATCAATAATCAATTGATGTTCTCCGTAAAAACCTTTTCTTGGGAATGCTACCGTTTTACTGTTGCTTTTTTTTAATGAATCAATATAATTTTGAAGTTTTCTGTCTTCATAAGAAATAATATAAGGTTTGTTCTTGACAGAGTTTTTTTTCTTGTTACAATTCAAAAGAAGAAAACAAATAATAAAACCAATAAAAATTCTAGCCATAAAGAATAAGATTTAAAATAAAGATATAAAAAAATCCCATTTGCTTTCGCTAATGGGACTTTGTGTATTTAGAAGTTTAAAAACTATCTAATATCATTATTCTGAATCAAATCGATATACAAGTTGATTTTGTCTTTCAATTCTTTTCTTGGCGTGATAAAGTCAAGGAAACCGTGCTCTAATAAGAACTCGGCAGTTTGGAAACCTTCCGGTAAATCTTTACCAGTTGTGTCGCGAACTACACGTGGACCAGCGAAACCAATCAAAGCACCAGGCTCAGAGATGTTGATGTCTCCTAACATAGCGTATGATGCAGTTGTTCCTCCGGTTGTTGGATCTGTACAAAGAGAGATGTATGGTAATTTAGCTTCTGCTAATTGCGCTAATTTTACAGATGTTTTAGCCAGCTGCATTAACGAATAAGCGGCTTCCATCATACGTGCACCACCTGATTTTGAAATCATTACAAAAGGCAATTTGTTTTTGATCGCGTGATCAATACCTCTGGCGATTTTTTCTCCCACAACAGCTCCCATAGATCCACCAATAAAGGCAAAATCCATACAGCAAATTACAAGTTCTTTTCCTTTAGATTTTCCCACTCCGGTACGCACCGCGTCCTTTAAGTGTGTTTTCTCCATTACGTCTTTCAATCGTTCTGCGTATTTTTTTGTATCCACAAAATGCAGAGGATCTTTAGAAGTCATGTTTTTATCTAATTCAACAAACTCATTATTGTCGAATAAAATTTCAAAATAGGTTGCGCTTCCAATTCGAACATGAAAATCATCTTCCGGGCTTACAAATAAGTTTCGGGCTAATTCGTCAGCGTCAATAATTTTTCCTGTAGGAGATTTGTACCACAATCCTTTCGGAACGTCCATCTTATCTTCAGTAGCAGTTGTAATCCCTTTTTCCTGTCTTTTAAACCAAGCCATATTGAATGTTTTTTTTGTTTCAGGCTTCAAGTTTCAAGTTGCGAAACCTGAAACTTGAAACCTGAAACTTTCAACTTTTTTATTATAATGTATTTACGTTATTCAAGTCTGCAAAAGCTTGCTCAAGTCTCGTGTTGAACGTTACTTCGCTTTCACGTACCCATTTTCTTGGGTCATAATATTTTTTGTTCGGAACATCAGCACCTTCCGGGTTACCAATTTGAGTTTTTAAATAGTCAATGTTTTTAACCATATAATCACGAATTCCTTCTGTGTATGCAAATTGTAAATCGGTATCGATATTCATTTTGATTACTCCGTATCCAATTGCTTCTCTGATTTCTTCAAGTGTAGAACCTGAACCTCCGTGGAAAACAAAATCTACCGGGTTATGACCAGTGTTGAATTTGTTTTGAACGAAATCCTGAGAATTTTTTAAGATTTTCGGAGTCAATTTTACGTTTCCTGGTTTGTAAACACCGTGAACGTTTCCAAAAGCAGCAGCAATTGTAAACTTAGGGCTTATTTTAGATAATTCTTCATAAGCATAAGCTACTTCTTCTGGCTGAGTGTATAATTTTGAACTGTCAACATCAGAGTTGTCAACACCATCTTCTTCACCACCTGTAATACCAAGTTCGATTTCTAATGTCATTCCCATTTTGCTCATTCTTGCCAGGTACTCTTTACAGATTTCGATGTTTTCTTCGATTGGCTCTTCAGACAAATCGATCATATGTGAACTGTATAATGGTTTTCCTGTTTCTGCAAAATGTTTTTCAGAAGCATCTAATAAACCATCAATCCAAGGTAATAATTTTTTTGCACAGTGGTCAGTATGAAGAATTACAGTTGCTCCGTAAGCTTCTGCCAAAGTATGAATGTGTTTTGCTCCGGCGATTCCACCAGCGATTGCTGCTTTCTCTCCTGCATTAGATAATCCTTTTCCAGCGTTAAATTGTGCTCCTCCGTTTGAGAATTGAATAATAACCGGTGCGTTTAATTTTGCAGCAGTTTCAAGAACTCCATTGATTGTACTTGAACCAGTAACGTTTACTGCAGGTAAAGCAAATCCTTTTTCTTTCGCATAGTTAAAAATCTCCTGAACCTGATCTCCTGTAGCTACCCCTGGTTTAATATTGTGTGCCATTGTAATTTTTTTTAGTTGTTTTTAGTTTTTAGGTTGCAAAAATAAGAATTAATTAGCATTAGAATGGATAATTTATTCCAAAATTTAAAACCGAGTGACCAAAATTGTATTCTTTAAACCAGCGATCTCCCTTCTCATGTGCTGGGTTATAGGTCTTAAAGCCCATATCCAAACGAATAACAAAAAAGCTCAAATCGTAGCGTAAACCAAATCCTGTACCCAACGCAATTTCAGCTAAATCGTTTACGCCAGAGAATTTTGCCTTCTCGTCAACCACATTATCGAGCACATTCCAGATATTTCCGGCGTCTGCAAAGATGGCTCCTTTAACAGCACCAAAAATTTTAAAACGAAGTTCGGCACTCATTGCAATTTTCATATTGGCCTCATTAAAATCGTTTACGGCATCGGTACTTCCCGGACCTAAAGCGTAGGGCTGCCATGCGCGGTTGTCATTTGAACCTCCGGCATAATAACTTCGGGAGAACGGAATGTAGTTTGAGTTCCCAAATGGAATCGCAATTCCGAAAAAACTTCGTACGGCAAGTACTTTTTCTTTTCCAAAATCCCAGTGTTTGATATAGTCAAATTCGGTTTTGATGTATTCGGAATATTCCAGATTGAAAATTTCATAATTACCGTTTCCGTTTTTCTGAAAGTTCCCAACACGCGAAATAGCAGATAACAAACTACCAGCCGATTCTATTTTAGTTTTAAACTGATAAAAAGTATTATCGGCAAGATCTTTTTTAGTGGTTTTGGTAAAACTATAGCTGGTGGCTAAAATAAAGTCATTTTCAGTCAGACGAATCCTTCTTTCTTCGATGCTTTCTACATCTCTATAGTTCGGATCTGAAGGAGTCAGGGTTGTTTTTCGGGATAATACATCACTAGTAAATCCGGCAGTTCCTTCAGGAATAGTAAGATTTTTGTCGGTAGTGTTGTCAAAATAGGAGTCGTTTATATTGTAGTTTTTACCGATATTGTTAAGCTCTCTATAGGAAGAAGTGTATACGTTAAAATAGTTATTCGGATTTAAATTGCGTACGAATTGTGCATTAAGCAATTCAAATTTTGCAGTATTCCCTCGTTTAGGAGACCAGTTGTAAGCAATTCCTCCGGTGAAATTTTCTTTGTCCAGACCAATGTTTCTTTGTTTGGAAAAACCTCCCGCAATGCTGGTGGAAGGAATCATTCTTTTCGGAATAATTTTTTCCGTTCCAAAAGGCAATAAGATTCTTGGGAAATTTAGTTTTAAATCAACACCATACTCCGAAACGTTGAAGAAATTGTTGTTCGGATTCGCCATATCGCGCGACGAACCTAAATTCAAACGGGTTGAAATTTCTAAAGTTTCAGCTCTGTTAAAGACGTTTCGGATTGTTTCGGAAATACTGGCTCCGATACCAAAATCCTGAATATTAGAGTGTGTAACGTCAAAAGTAGCTCCAAAGCTGTATTTCTTTCTTGGCGTAAGGTAAACATTTGCAATTAAGGACTGTGCGGTCGAGTCGCGTTTGTCCACTTCATATTGAATCGACGGATAATTGAAAATTTTCAAGTTGTTCAATGCTCTTGAAGAAAGGGTCGTTCTGGTATCCGAAAAAGTATTTCCCTTATTGATAAAAACCGCATCGGTAATGGCGCGTGGTTTGTATTTTAGTTTTTTATAACTGTACAGGTTGAAGTTGTTGTAAGTAGTACTGTCTGTAATTTTGTTTTTGGCATTTGCAGCAGAATAATCGGTGTAGATGTTTACATCGCTAATTTTGTACAGTTTAAAAGGCTCTGTTCTGCTGGAATCTCTTTCCTGAATATTGTTGTTGTTTACAATCAGCATTACATTGGCTTTGTCCTTTTTGCCAATAGTATCGATGTCAAAAGTCACATATGTAGGCTGAAAATAATAGGCTCCGTGGTTTCTGAAATAGGTTGTAAGACGGTTTTTTTCTTCTTCAAAATCACTGGTTTTGTATTGTTTTCCTGATTTTATAGCCGAAGGGTCATTGTTAATCCGATACAATGAGTCTAACGCAGGAGTCATTATTTTGGTTTTAATCGTGTCTAAGGTATAGGCAGGACCAGTTGTAATATTGTAATTTATTTTGGCTTTCTTTCTTCCAACACTGTCAATGCTATAATCTGTTGCTACCTTAAAATAACCATTGTTAAAATAATAGTATTTTAGACGCAGAAGTGTTTTCTTTGTTTTGGCAGTGTCAATAATTACAGGTGCTTCACCGGTGCTTTTTAAGAACTCATGAATACCTTTGTACAGGAAAGATTGTCCAAGACGATCGACTTGTTTGGCCGATAAAAGTTTGGACTGGCGTTCGTACAACCCCGGATTGTTTTTGAATTTAGCCTTATAGGTAGAATCCGGATTTAAATTGGCTAAGTTGTATAAGTTCAAACGAAGACGATATCCTAATAGGGTACCGTTTGGTTTCTGATACATTTGATTGAAGGCCGTTTCGTCGTTAGTTGACTTGCCATTTACAAGAATAGTATTTTTAACAAGAAGATTTTTTCCATCAGGAACTCTTTTTACAGCATCACAAGCGCAAATAAATATTGCTATTAGGATAAATGCTATTATTTTTGTGGAATTCTTTTTCAAGTGTTCTTAAATATTTAATTCAAAAGTACATTATTTTATGGTTAGTAAAAACCAAATAAAACTTATCTCAGGTTTACATCAAAAAAAGCAACGTTTTGCAAATCAATTGTTTTTCGCCGAAGGAGTAAAAGTAATTCAAGAATTGTTGCAATCCAATTTTGAATTAGAGCATTTATACACGACTCTAAATGATTTTGAAGAAGTTCATTCTTCAAAGCGAACGCTGATTTATGAGCAGGAACTTAAAAAAATAAGTGCTTTGTCTACTCCAAATTCCTGTTTGGCGGTTTTCAAAATTCCTGCCGAAAAGGAAATAATCGATTCGGGTTTGATTTTAGCATTAGACGATATTCGCGATCCCGGAAATTTAGGCACCATTTTGCGTCTTTGTGACTGGTTTGGTATCAAACAAATTGTTTGTTCTAAAGAAACCGTTGATATTTACAATCCAAAAGTGGTGCAGGCCACAATGGGATCTATTACCAGAGTAAATGTTAGTTATGTCGATCTCGAAACTTTTATAGCTCAAACCAAATTAGCTGTGTTTGGAACCTTTATGGATGGTGAAAACATCTACAAATCCAATTTGCCTCAGGATGGAATCATTATCATGGGTAATGAAGCCAATGGTATTTCGGCAGAAATTGAAAAAAGGGTCACAAGCCGAATCACAATTCCAAGATTTGGAGAGCTTCAAAAAACCGAAAGTTTAAATGTAGCTACCGCAACAGCAATTATTCTTAGTGAATTTAAACGAAATAGTTAAGTATTTGTTTTAATGGAAAGTAAAATTTATTAAAATAGCTCTTGATTTCATCGAATCGATATTGTCCGTCCATGGGCTAGGTCCGTTTGCTGGATTATCACGAATTAGTTCATCGCTGATCCCAAACATTCCTCGTATAGAAGGAGAGAAGATGAAATATTCAGAGAAAATGTCAATTCCAAAACCCAGTTCGTAAGCAGCAGTCCATTGTTTTACCCTGAATTTCCCTTCAAAGTTGTCGTCTTTTGATTTGGCATTGCTCGATAAATTCAGTGTCGAAGACATTCCGCCAACTAAATAAGGACGGATGTTTCCGGTACGCAAAGCAGAGAATTTCAGAAGCAAAGGAAAATGAATGTACGTACTGTTTACTTCTCTAAGATAGTCTTTCTGTAAAGGTAAATTTGGATAGTGCAAGTCACGTTTTGTATAGTACAATCCCGGTTCAAAACGAAGATTGATGTATTCCTGCAGTCTTAAATCGGCTACGACACCAACATTAAATCCGGTTGTTTTTTTTACCTGAATATCCGGACCGGGAGCTTTGTAGTCAAACTTAAAATCGAAACTGTTAAATCCAAGATAATAACCAAAATACAGGCGTTGTTTTTGCCAGTTTTCGAGATTGATAATAGGATCTTTGCTAAACATACTCTTAGCAAATTGCGAATATCCTTGTGTCGATAAGACTAATAGAAGTAAGACTACAGTTTTTTTCATACTATTTTTTAGATGCAGAATAAATGGTTGCAACGCCAAAAGTTTGAGGCATTGCCACAACATCTATAAACCCAATTTTTCTTAAAATATTGTTCAAAGCTTCTCCGTAAGGAAAAACTGCAGCAGACTCAGACAAATAGCCATAGGCTGAATTGTCTTTAGAAAACAGTTTTCCAATAATTGGAAGGATGTTTTTGCTGTAAAATTTATAGCCTTGTTTGTAAGGTGTTTTGTCCGGAACGGAAGTTTCCAGAATTACAAAAACACCATTTGGCTTTAAAACTCGTAGGATTTCTGCAAAACCTTTCTCCAGGTTTTCGAAATTTCGAACTCCAAATCCAACCGTTATAGCATCAAAATAATTGTCGTCAAACGGAATCTTTTCAGAATCTCCTAAAACCAAATCGATAGTGTTGGATAATCCTTTTGCCTGAACTTTTTTCTTTCCTACTTCCAGCATTCCGGCTGAAATGTCTAAACCGATGATTTTTTCAGCGTTGGTTTGTGACATTAATATCGCCAAATCACCTGTTCCGGTTGCGATGTCAAGAATAATTTTTGGTTGGGTATCCGAAACAATTTTAAGTACTTTTTTTCGCCATTTGGTGTCAATTCCAAATGAGATCACACGATTTAGATTGTCATAGTTACCGGAGATGTTGTCAAACATTTGGGCAACCTGCTCTTTTTTACCTAAAGAAGAGTCTTTATATGGGGTTATTTTTTCAGACATTTTTTTTATTTACGCAAATATAATACAATCTGTCTTAACTGTAATTGGGTTTTTTATTTTGTGCTTTAATTGTTTTAAAAGTAGCCTTTTAATTGGTGTGGGAGATTTCATTTTCTGGCATCACCAAAAATGGTTATTTTGAAAAAATCACCAAAAGTGGGTATTGTGGGACGATGCATTTATGTGCACTTTTGTCTTAGTAATAATAATGAAGTTTTAAAGATTGATCTTTAAAAAATGGCTCAAACAATTGAGTATTACTTTACACTTGTACTTAATTTGTTCAGGAAAGAGGTTGAAAAAAAGTATTGTTCTTGGGGGTCAATACTCTATTCTTTTTTTTAAAGTGTGAAATACGTTCTTAGGATTAAATTTGTTTTTGGAAATTTGTCTTTAATATCTTAGTGGTATTTGTTATTAAAGACGGCCCGTGAGATAAAATCTCAACAAACAGTGTTATTCAATTATTTCAGATGCTATTCTGGCATTTGTTATTCTATTTAAACTTATTTCCTGAGTGAGTCCATTATCAAGGTTAATTACATTTAAAAACATCCTCCCAAAAGAGGATGTTTTTTTTATTTCTTGATATAAGTCTCGTAAGTATAATCGTAAAGATGTTTCTCGTCTTTAAAGTTTTCTTCTGCTTCTACAAGCTGCCACTCATTTTCGTTAATTTTAGGAAAAAAAGCATCTGCGTCAAAAGTGTGGTGTACTTTGGTAATTTCAATGATATCCGTGTAAGGCAGGCCGAGGTTGTAAATTTCACCGCCTCCAATAATATAGGAGTCTTCATTTTCAGGACAGATTGCGATTGCTTTTTCAATAGAATCTACCACAATACAGCCTTCCGGTTGATAATCATTCTGGCGTGTTATGACAACATGAACCCTGTTGGGTAAAGGTTTAGGGAAACTTTCGAAAGTTTTTCTCCCCATAATGATGTGATGATTGGTCGTAAGAGTTTTAAATCTTTTAAAATCATTTGGTAAATGCCAAACTAATTCATTGTTTTTTCCAAGTGCGTTATTTTCGGCAACAGCCGCTATCATTATAATCATGGCATTCTAAACTAAATTTTATTTTCAGAATCTTCATTTACTTTCGACTCTAACTGAGTAATTCTTTTCTGTTGCAAAGCAACAAGGCGGTCAATTTGTTCTCTTTCCCATTTTTTGTTCATAAAACGGTCTGTAATGTACACTTTGATGAAATGTAAAATAAAGATAAAGAACCAGATTGTGATGACCCAAATACACCAGTTTTGGCCGGTGGTGGCTCCTAAACCGAAAAATCTATTGGCGATAAACAAAAATAAACTTCCTAAAAGAAAAAGTACAAAATGAAAATAAAGGATCTTCTTTTGTCTGATTCTTCTTCTGGCATATTCGTATTGTTCGTGTGCTTCCTTTTCCATAAGATATAAATGAGGTCATAAAGTTAAAATTTATTTTGTAATGACCCTATTTAGTTTCGGGAATATTTCTTTTAAAGCGACTTAGCACTTTGAATTCCAAAATTTTATGTGGATTTATTTATTGATATGGTTAAAAAAATAATGTGTTTTTGATATTATCACAAATCGATTACAGGGGTGTCCGGAGTTCAGCCGAATTTGTGTAATTTAGTCTATGAATCTAAAAATTAAACAGTTATGTCTTTAAAGAAACAATTTGTGAAAACAAAACCGGTATGTAAAGTCACCTTTACAATAGAAGCAAAAGAGGCAAATTCGGCAGCGGTTGTTGGCGATTTTAACAATTGGAATCCCGAAGAAGGAACTTTGAGTAAGTTGAAAAACGGAACTTTTAAAGCAACTTATGACTTGGTGAAAGATGCTATTTACGAATTCAAATATGTAATTGACGGCGTTTATGCGAACGATCCTGAAGCAGATTCGTATAAGTGGAATGATTATGCCGGAAGCGAAAATAGCGTTCTGGTAGTATAAAAAAATCCGCTTAAATCTTAAGCGGATTTTTTTATGTTTTATACAGCAACACTTCCTTTTATGCCGGCATGCGGCTCGTAATCTAAAAGCGTGAAGTCGTTATAATCAAAATCGAAAATGTTTTTAATCTGCGGATTTAAAACCATTTTTGGTAAAGGTTTTGGCTCGCGTGTTAGTTGCAGCTCCAATTGTTCAAAATGATTGTTGTAAATGTGTGCGTCTCCAAAAGTGTGAATAAACTCCCCCGGATCCAGATCGCAAACCTGTGCAATCATTAAGGTAAGCAAAGCATAAGAAGCGATGTTAAACGGAACTCCTAAAAATATATCAGCACTTCGTTGGTACAATTGACAAGAAAGTTTTCCTTTTGTTTCTCCTTTTTCAGTGTCAGGACTTGTAACATAAAATTGAAAAAAGGCATGACAGGGAGGTAAGGCTGCTTTGTTGTTGGCAACGTTTTCTTCAAATGATTTTTTGGTGTCCGGCAATACCGAAGGATTCCATGCTGAAACCAGCATTCTTCGGCTATTCGGGTTCGTTTTTAGCTCTGTAATCAATTCAGAGATCTGATCAATTTCTTCGCTGTTCCAATTGCGCCATTGATGTCCGTAAACAGGACCTAAATCGCCATTAGAATCTGCCCAGGCATCCCAGATTTTTACTCCGTTTTCCTGAAGGTATTTTACATTCGTATCTCCTTTTAAGAACCAAAGCAGTTCGTAAATGATCGATTTTAAATGCAGTTTTTTGGTAGTAACCATTGGGAAACCTTCACTTAAATCAAATCGCATTTGGTAACCAAAAACACTTTTGGTTCCTGTTCCTGTTCTATCTCCTTTTTGACAGCCGTTATCTAAAACATGCTGTACTAAATCTAAGTATTGCTTCATGGTGCTTTAAGCTTTGGGCTTTAAGCTTTAGGCTTTATCCTAAATACTTATAGCTTGTTTTTTATGTTTCGCGCTTTAAGCTTACGGCCTAATGCCTGTGGCTTATCGCCTTAAATTATCTTTTCGAAATTTCGTCCCGAATTTTAGCTGCTTTTTCATAATCTTCCTGAGAAACGGCCTGATCTAAAAGCTCGTTAAGTTCCTGCAGGCTATGTTTGGCGTAAACATCTCCGGATTGGTTGCTTTCTTCTTCACGGCCAAAGGTTTCAGGATTCGAAAGCACATCATCAATTTCCTGAGAACCCTGATCGGTTTCTGCAGTATTTGATTTTAAATAAATTCCGGCTTTGTCCAGAATATTTTTGTAAGTGAAAATCGGTGCATTAAAACGCAAAGCCAATGCAATAGCATCAGAAGTTCGGGCATCGATAATTTCCTCGATTTTATCTCTTTCGCAGATTAAACTCGAATAAAAAACACCATCAACAAGTTTGTGAATAATCACTTGTTTCACCACAATGTCAAATCTTTCAGCGAAGTTTTTGAACAGGTCGTGTGTTAACGGACGAGGAGGTTTAATTTCTTTTTCCAGGGCGATAGCAATAGATTGTGCTTCAAAAGCACCAATAACTATTGGCAATTTTCTTTCGCCATCAACTTCATTCAAAATTAAGGCATAAGCGCCATTTTGAGTTTGACTGTATGAAATTCCTTTTATAGATAATTTTACTAGACTCATATATGTGGGAAAAAAAGGGCAATTATTGCCTCATTTTAATACTTTTTTTGATTGAAAAATAAAGGTGCAATTTTAATCAAAAAATATGGAACAAAAAAGCTACCTAAAACAAAGATACGATTTATCTTGTTTTTAGGTAGCTATATTTTTATAGAGAATTTTTAAACTAAGAATGTTGTGCTTTAAAAGCTTTTAGTTTCTCAATTAATTGCGGAACAATTTCGAAAGCATCACCAACTACTCCGTAATCAGCTACTTTAAAGAAAGGAGCTTCAGGATCATTGTTGATTACAACTTTTACTTTTGAAGAGTTGATACCTGCAATGTGCTGAATTGCACCGGAAATTCCTATTGCAATGTATAAGTTAGTGGCAACCGGTTTTCCCGTTTGTCCAACGTGCTCACTGTGAGGTCTCCATCCTAAGTCAGAAACCGGTTTAGAACATGCTGTTGCAGCGCCTAATACTGCAGCAAGATCTTCAACTAATCCCCAGTTTTCCGGACCTTTTAATCCACGTCCTCCAGAAACTACAACGTCAGCATCAGCGATAGATACTTTTCCGGTTACTTTTTCTACAGATTCTACTTTTACTCCAAAATCATTGTCACCAATGGTTGGGTTAAAATCTTCTTCAGTAGCAGATCCTGCATTTTCAAAAATTCCGTAAGAGTTTTTAGCCAGACCAAGAACTTTTACGTCTGTAGCGATTTCAGTAATGTTGAAAGCTTTATTAGAAAAAGCATTTCTTTTTACCTGAAAAGGGGAAGTGCTTAATGGTAATCCAACTACATTTGAAGCGAAACCAGCGTTTAAAGCTACTGCAACTAATGAAGAAAGGTAAATACTGTCTGTTGTAGAAGAAAGTAAAACTACTTTTGTAGCTTCTTTTTCAGCGGCTTGTTTGATAACATCCGCATAAGCTTTGGCAGTAAAACCAGCTAATTTGTCGTTATTTACTTTTAATACTTTATCAACTCCGTATTTTGATAATTCGCTTACATCGCTAATGTTTACAGTTAAAGCGGTAACTGTTGTTCCTAAAGTTTCGGCTACTTTTTTAGCGTAAGAAGCCAATTCGAAAGCAACTTTTTTAAATTTTCCTTCTGCAGATTCTGCATATATTAATATTGACATAATTTTTTGTTTAGAAGTTTAAAGTTTCAGGTTTCAAGTTTATGCAAACTGAAAACTGAGACTGAATACTGATTACTAGATTACTTTCGCTTCGTTGTGTAATAAATTGATTAACTCATCTAAATTATCAGGAGAAACTAATTTTACTGCTGATTTAGGAGCTGGTTTTTCAAATTTAACCGCTTTTGTATTTACAGGAGCATCAACTGGTTCAAGAATAGTTAAAGCTTTTGTTCTTGCTGTCATAATTCCTCTCATGTTTGGAATACGCAGGTCTTTTTCTTCAACAAGACCTTTTTGACCACCAATGATCAAAGGTAAAGTAGTGCTTACCGTTTCTTTTCCACCATCGATTTCACGAACTGCTTTTACATTGTTGCCTTCAACAGTGATAGCAGTACAAGAGTTTAAAAAGTTAGAGCCTAAGATTCCGGCGATCATTCCAGGAACCATTCCTCCGTTATAATCTAAAGATTCTTTTCCGGCAATTACTAAATCATAACCGCCGTTTTTAATTACTTCTGCCAATTGTTTTGCAACAAAAAAACCATCAGTTGGGTTA
The DNA here is from genome assembly GCF_048514875.1 of Flavobacterium sp. T12S277. NCBI lineage: Bacteria > Pseudomonadati > Bacteroidota > Flavobacteriia > Flavobacteriales > Flavobacteriaceae > Flavobacterium > Flavobacterium sp. T12S277. The sequence goes on from NZ_JBLYEG010000009.1 coordinate 129,790, forward strand.
GCGTTTACACGAATCGCCTCGTTTGCACCAATTGCCAAAGCTTTACGTAGAGTAGGCTCAGTATCAGGTCCTCCAACATTTACAACGGTTACAGTTGCACCTTGTTGCTCCTGAAACCAGATTGCACGGGTAAGACCAAACTCGTCATTAGGATTAATTACATATTGAACACCATTGGTATCGAATTCTGAGTCACCATTGGAGAAGTTAATTTTTGAAGTAGTATCAGGCACATGGCTGATGCAAACTAATATTTTCATAAGTATATATTTTGATAAATTATAAAATGCTTCTACAAATTTAGAAATTAAAATTGAAATAATATACTATGCATGCATAATATTTTTTTAAAACTATTACGTTTTCGCAGATTCTGAAATTATGAAAGCCTTTTAGGGGCATCAAATAGTGATAATGTAGTGATGTTTGCTGATTCTTAGGGATTTTTCAAAATGGGGGAGCTGGAGAACTGTTAAAATTTGCCTCAATTTATACTATAATTTGAGATGCTGCGTTAGAGAGGAAGAATTTTGCTGAATCAGAATCCAACAAAAAAAGTTGAGTTTGTCTGAAAAAAGTTTTTTGGGTGATAAAGTAGTTATTACATCGATTTCGTAAATGTCACAATAAAATTTAAAAAGTTAAAAGCGGATGACAGAAGGAAGTTCGTGTGATTTTAAATTTAATTTATGCTTTTAAGTTATTTAAAATATTTATTTTTGCTCTTCAGAAAATTCAACATACAATATAAATATGAGAACAATACAATTTAGAGAGGCCATTTGTGAAGCGATGAGCGAAGAAATGCGTCACGATGAATCCATATATTTAATGGGCGAAGAAGTTGCAGAATACAACGGAGCTTACAAGGCTTCAAAAGGAATGCTTGCTGAGTTTGGCGAAAAAAGAGTAATCGATACTCCAATTGCTGAGCTTGGTTTTACAGGGATTGCAGTAGGATCAGCTATGAACGGATGTCGTCCTATTGTAGAGTATATGACTTTCAACTTCTGTTTAGTAGGTATTGATCAAATTATAAATAACGCTGCTAAAATGCGTCAAATGACAGGTGGACAATTTAATGTGCCTATCGTTTTTCGTGGACCAACTGCTTCTGCAGGTCAATTAGGAGCGACTCACTCACAAGCTTTAGAAAACTGGTTTGCTAATACTCCGGGACTTAAAGTTGTGGTACCTTCAACTCCTTATGATGCAAAAGGACTTTTAAAATCTGCTATTCGTGATAATGATCCTGTAATTTTTATGGAATCTGAGCAAATGTATGGTGACAAAGGAGAGGTGCCGGACGGAGAATATACAATTCCATTAGGAGTTGCCGATATTAAACGCGAAGGAAAAGATGTTACAATTGTTTCTTTTGGTAAAATTATCAAAGAAGCTTTTATTGCTGCTGATGAATTGGCTAAAGAAGGAATCTCTTGTGAAATTATCGATTTAAGAACAGTTCGTCCAATGGATAAAGAGACTATTCTTACTTCTGTTAAAAAAACAAACCGTTTGGTAATTTTAGAAGAAGCATGGCCGTTTGCAAGTGTTTCATCTGAAATCACTTATATCGTTCAGGAACAGGCTTTCGATTTTCTTGATGCGCCAATTCAACGTATAACAACTGCAGATACACCTGCGCCTTACTCTCCTGTTTTACTAAAAGACTGGTTGCCAAATGCAGCTGATGTAGTAAAAGCAGTAAAGAAAGTAATGTACAAATAGTAAATTAAACGATACTTATAAAACTTCATCAGTCATACCTATTATTGATGAAGTTTTTTTTTGCCAGATTATGAAAAAAATAATTTTACTCAGCTTGTTTTTTGTACTCGCAATGGCGGGTAGCGTTATTGCACAAACCAAAGTGAGTGGAATTGTTTTGGATAAATCTAATCAGCCAATTCCGTTTGCTAATGTTGTTTTTAAAGGATCCAATACGGGGATCGTTTCTAATGAAGATGGACGTTTCTATCTCGAATCGCCTAATACTTACACCACCTTATTAGTAAGTTCGGCTGGATTTTCAGATCGGGAGGTTACGCTGGAAAAAGCCGTAAACTATGACTTTAAGATCGTTTTAAGCGAAGCTGAAGCACTGAATGAAGTCGTGATTTTTACCGGAAAGACCTCTAAGAAAAATAATCCGGCATTGGATATTCTGAGAAAAATATGGGAGCGCAAACGTAAAAACGGACTGTACCAATTCAATCAGTATCAGATGCAAAAGTACGAGAAAGTCGAGTTTGATATGAACACGATCGACAGTGCTTTTATGAAAAATAAACTCTTCAAGGGAATGGAATTTGTATTCAAACATGTTGATACATCTGAAGTTACTGGGAAAACATATCTGCCGATTTTTATTAGTGAGTCGCTGTATGATGTGTATGGAGATAATAAATTAAAGAAAACAAAAGAGAACCTGACCGGAAATAAAACTTCCGGGTTCAATGGCAATCAGCAGATTTTATCTTTCGTGAAGGATCTGTACTCCGATTATAATATTTACGACAATCACCTGAAATTTTTCGATAAGAGCTTTACAAGTCCGCTTTCCCGAACAGGAATTGATGTGTATAATTATGTTTTAAAAGACAGTGCTTATGTCGATAAAAAATGGTGTTACAATATCGTTTTTTACCCAAGACGTAAAAATGAGCTGACTTTTAAAGGAGATTTTTGGGTAAACGATACCACTTTTGCGATCAAAAAAATTAATATGGCCGTTACTAAAAGCGCCAATATTAACTGGGTAAAAGATATTTATATCGAACAGGAATTTGAGGTGGAGAATGATTCTGTATTTCTCTTAACCCGTGATTATATGATGTCTGATTTTGCTTTGAATAAAAAAGAAAAATCAAAAGGAGTTTACGGGAAACGTACAACTTTGTATAAAGGCCATAAATTTAATCTTCAAAAACCGGAGAGTTTTTACAAGCAGGAAGTCAATTTTATTGATAATGCTGTTTACAACAAATCGAATGAATTTTGGGATGAAAACCGTTTTGAAAAACTCAACAAGGACGAGCAGGGTATTTACAAAATGCTTGATACGCTGCAAACAGTCAAAAGATTCAAACAGCTCTATAGTTTAGTTTCTATTTTGGGTAGTGGTTACGTTGAGTTTAAGAATTTTGATTTTGGACCTATCTTCTCTACTTTCGGGTATAATGAAGTTGAAGGGTTGAGATTGCGAGCAGGAGGAAGGACTTATTTTGGCCCTAATGATCCATGGCGTATACAGGCTTACACCGCATATGGTTTTGACGATAATAAATTCAAATACGGAGTTTCCGGAAAATGGATGGTGGATAAGAAAAACCGAATCATTATCTCCGGAGGAAACAGGCGTGACATCGAGCAAATTGGTGCCAGCTTAACGACTACAAATGATATTTTAGGACGAAGTTTTGCTTCTTCTGCATTATTTACCACGGGAAGTAATGGAAAATTGACCAACATTAATCTGAGTAATATTTCGCTTGAAATGGAGCCTATGAAGAATTTTGTTGTTCAGGCTGGAGTTTCATACAGAACTTTAGAATCGGCTTCTCCGATCTTTAGTTTAGACTATTATACTACTTTGCCAACAGCAGCAAATCCGGCTGGGGTAATAGCAAACAAGGTAACGCAGTCGGAAGCGAATATTCAGTTTGAGTTTATGCCTAATCGTAAGACAATCGGTTTTGGAGTAGAACGAAATATTGTTGACAGTCCGTTCAGTCATTTCTTTGTAAACTTTAGTTATGGTTTGAAAGGAGTTTTAAACAGCGATTTTGCTTACCAAAAAGTACAGCTGTTTTACAAGCAGCCTATTATTATCGGGCCATTAGGAAGATCGAATATTATCCTTGAAACCGGAAAAACCTTTGGTACCATTCCATTAGGATTGATGAGTGTAATTCCCGGAAATCAGACTTATTTTACCATCGAAAATACCTTTAGTAACTTAAATTTCTACGAGTTTATAACGGACCAGTATACCACTTTACAATGGAATCATGACTTTGGAGGAAGGCTGTTTGCAAGAATTCCGTTCATGAGAAAATTAAACTGGAGAGAATTTGTAGGAGTAAGAGCGGTACACGGAACTATTTCTAATGCTAACCGTGCCATTAATGCTTCAGGATTGCCTTATAATGCGCCGGAAAATGTGTATTGGGAATACAATGCCGGGATTGGAAATATCTTCAAAGTATTCCGTCTTGATTTCTCCTGGAGAGGAAATTATATGAACATGCCGGACGCTACTAAGTTTGCAATAAAAGGATCGTTTGGTTTTTATTTTTAGATAAATTGTCAGATTTTTTCTTAATTTAGTTGCTATGAGTATAGCTATCGAAAGTAAGAATTTAAATTGGACAAATAATCTTAGAGTTTTAGCCACTGTCAGTGTAATTGTTGTACACGTAGCCTGTGATATTCTGTATCAGTATGGTACGATATCCAATTTTACCTGGTGGACTGGTAATGTTTATGACGGTCTGGTACGTTTTTGCGTTCCGATTTTCCTGATGCTTACCGGAGCATTAATGCTCAATAAAAAATACGAACTGAGTGATTTTTTGAAAAGAAAATTTTCAAGAATAATTCTGCCCTTCCTGTTCTGGAGTTTCTTCTACATACTGTTAACCGTCAGAAGTGAATTTTTGGTGCAATCTGAAAAAGCTGTCGATATTTTTAATCGGGCCTTCACGCTTCTTATAGGAGGGAGTTCCTTTCATTTATGGTACATTTATATGATCATCGGGATCTATCTTTTTATTCCGATTATAAGCAAGTGGATTCAGAATGCTACTGAAAAAGAGATCTTGTACTTTTTAGGCATTTGGATTTTTGCTTTAATGCTTAATCAGCCCATTTTTGCTGCCTTTCGAATCAATGTTGATCTGACCTACTTTACAGGTTTTTTAGGGTATCTGGTTTTGGGATACTATTTGTCGGTTAAGTCCTTTCAATACGATGCCCGAAGGCTGAAACAGATTTCGGTGTTGTTGCTTTTTTTAGGCGCTCTTATTACCATTCTCGGAACTTATTTCCTGTCGACAGCAGAAGACTGTTTTAATGAATATTTCTATGGCTACCTGACTTTTAATGTCATGCTGGTTTCTATTGGATTGTTTATTTTCTTCAAAAATTCGAAAATTTCAAATCCAACTCTCGTTCGGGTGATTGGTTTTATCAACAAATACAGCTATGGTATTTATCTGGTTCATATTCTGGTTTTGCGGTTTCTGGTGTCTTCAGGAATCGATTATGATTTTATAAATCCGGTTTTGGCCATTCCTATTACGACGCTATTGTGTTTGCTGTTGTCTGCTGTTATTATCTACGCTGTCAATAAACTTCCTTATGGGGAATATATTTCAGGATAATAATTGCCGTAATTTTATTTAATTTTGAATCCACTTAAAATAAGGTTATGCAAGAAGCCATCGATTTTCTATCTGCCAAAAATCCGGTTTTTCTGGAAATTATCGAAAAATATGGACTGCCGCCAATTCCAAAACGTCCACAAGGTTTCGAAACCCTGGTATTGTTGATTCTGGAGCAACAAGTTTCGATCGATTCGGCGAAAGCTACATTCTTAAAAATAAAAGCCTATACCGTCTGTAATCCTGAAGCCATGGCGGTTTTATCAGATGAAGAATTCCGCGCATTGGGTGTAAGCCGTCAAAAAACAAAATACATTAAAATACTGGCAGAAGCCGTCCTGAGTAAAGAACTGGACATTGAAAGTCTGGCCGTAAAATCGGCAAAAGAAGTTCGGGACGAGCTTATACAGTTGAAAGGAATCGGAAACTGGACAATCGATATTTATCTGATGTTTTGCCTTCAGGAACCCGATTTGATTCCATTAGGAGATATTGCAGTTGTCAACACCATCAAAGAATTACTGAATATTCACGACAGACGGGAAATGGAAATTCATGCCGAACAATGGAGTCCGTATAGGTCCTATGCGACCTATTTGCTTTGGCATTATTATCTAAACAAAAGAAATCGAAAGATTACCTATTAACTCCCTGTTTTTTAAAAGAAAAGTACATAGATAAATGCAGTTTTTTATTGTAAAAAGGGATTCTTTAGTTACTTTTGCAGTCGAAATTATAGAAACAATAAAAAACGAAAATGACCGCAGACAAACTAACAACTTTCGATGTGTTAATCGAAATACCAAGAGGAAGCAGAAACAAATACGAATACGATTTTGAAATTAAAAGAATGCGTTTCGACAGAATGTTATTCTCTTCAATGATGTACCCGGCTGATTACGGATTTATTCCGGAAACTTTAGCTCTTGATGGTGACCCTCTTGATGTATTGGTTTTAGTAAACGAACCAACTTTCCCAGGATGTGTTATGGAAGTGAAGCCAATTGGGGTTTTCCACATGGCAGATGATAAAGGACCAGACGAAAAAATTATTTGTGTACCAGTTTCTGATCCAATCTGGAATTCATTAAATGATCTTTCTGATATCAACGGACACTTATTAAAAGAAATCGAGCACTTTTTCCAGGTATACAAAGATCTTGAAAACAAACAAGTAGATGTAGAAGGATGGGGAGATGTAAACGAAGCATTTGCAATTATCGCTGAGTGTACCAAACGTTTTGATGATATTGAAAACAAACCGGAGGGATTATTTAGCATTAAATAATTTTTAGCCCGCACCATTATAAAAAAAGCAATACTACCGTCAGGAGTATTGCTTTTTTGTTTAAATTCGTTCGAGTTAGTTTATTGACTTTTAACTATTAACCAAAAAACCATTACTATATTATGAATGCATTTATGATTTATTTGCCAATCGTTATGGCAATTTTAGGATTACTTTTCATGGGAATAAAAAGGGCTTGGGTTTTAAAACAAGATGCGGGCGACGGAAAAATGAAAGAGATTTCAGAACACATTTACGAGGGAGCCCTCGCCTTTTTAAAAGCAGAATATAAATTATTGACCATTTTTGTAATTATTGCCAGTATTGCTTTAGCCGGAATTACTTTTATCCCGGGAGTTAAAACGCATTTATTAATAGTAGTAGCTTTTATATTTGGAGCTTTATTTTCAGCTTATGCCGGTAATATCGGGATGAAAATAGCCACTAAAACTAATGTTAGAACTACACAGGCAGCCCGAACAAGTTTACCGCAGGCTTTAAAAGTTTCGTTTGGCGGAGGTACCGTAATGGGACTTGGTGTTGCGGGTTTAGCTGTTCTTGGACTTACAGGTTTTTTTATCATTTTCTTTAACCTTTTATCAGGAGGAGTGTGGAAAGACACAGAAACAATGACGGTTGTTCTCGAAACATTGGCCGGGTTCTCGCTTGGCGCTGAATCCATTGCTTTGTTTGCAAGAGTAGGAGGTGGAATTTATACTAAAGCTGCCGATGTTGGTGCCGATTTAGTAGGTAAAGTGGAAGCAGGAATTCCGGAAGACGATCCTCGTAATCCGGCTACAATTGCGGATAACGTAGGAGATAACGTAGGAGACGTTGCCGGTATGGGAGCCGATTTATTTGGTTCGTATGTAGCGACAGTTCTGGCTGCAATGGTTTTAGGAAACTATGTGATTAAAGATATGGGAGGCAACATTCAGGATGCTTTTGGAGGAATCGGACCCATTTTACTTCCAATGGCAATAGCCGGTTTCGGAATTCTATTTTCGATTATCGGAACGACACTGGTAAAAATATCCGATGATAATGCCAAAGAAGCACAGGTACAAAAAGCTTTAAATATAGGAAACTGGGTTTCAATTGTTTTAACCGCAATTGCCTGTTTCTTTTTAGTACAGCATATGCTGCCGGAAACCATGCAAATGAGTTTCTTCGGAGAAGGATCCAAAGACATCTCATCCATGCGTGTTTTTTATGCCACATTGGTTGGATTAGTGGTGGGTGGAGCTATTTCATCAGTAACCGAATATTATACTGGATTGGGAACAAAACCGGTGATGGCGATTGTACAAAAATCGTCAACTGGAGCAGGAACAAATGTAATTGCAGGTTTGGCAACCGGAATGATTTCGACCTTTCCAACTGTTTTATTATTTGCTGCTGCCATCTGGATTTCTTATGCCTTAGCAGGATTTTACGGAGTGGCTTTAGCGGCTTCTGCAATGATGGCTACTACAGCCATGCAATTGGCAATTGATGCTTTCGGACCAATTTCAGACAATGCCGGAGGAATTGCCGAAATGAGCGAATTACCAAAAGAAGTGCGTACCAGAACTGATATTTTGGACTCAGTTGGTAATACGACCGCTGCAACCGGAAAAGGATTTGCCATTGCCTCAGCGGCTTTAACGTCTTTGGCATTATTTGCAGCTTATGTGACTTTTACCGGAATTGACGGAATCAATATTTTTAAAGCACCGGTTTTGGCCATGTTGTTTGTGGGTGGAATGATTCCTGTGGTTTTCTCGGCATTGGCGATGAATTCTGTTGGAAAAGCAGCGATGGATATGGTATATGAAGTACGTCGACAGTTTAAGGAAATTCCGGGTATTATGGAAGGAACCGGAAAACCGGAGTACGGTAAATGTGTCGAAATTTCCACAAAAGCAGCTTTGCGCGAAATGATGCTTCCGGGAATTCTAACCATTGGTTTTCCAATTGCAATTGTATTATTAGGTAAATTAGTTTATGCAGACAACAATCAGTTAATAGCTGAAATGTTAGGAGGATATATGGCCGGAGTAACGGTATCCGGAGTACTTTGGGCTGTTTTTCAAAACAATGCCGGTGGTGCCTGGGACAATGCTAAAAAATCATTTGAAGCAGGAGTTTTAATCAATGGTGAAATGACTTATAAAGGTTCTGATGCACACAAAGCAGCAGTAACAGGAGATACAGTTGGAGATCCGTTTAAAGATACATCAGGGCCTTCTATGAACATTTTAATCAAACTGACTTGTTTGATCGGTTTGGTAATTGCACCTATTTTAGGAGAAGGACATTCGTCTTCAGGAACGACCGAAAAAGGGACTTGTTGCAAAATGGAAATGCATGCAGCTGGTGTTTCGAAATGTGGCAATTTCTCTGCAATGAGCAAAGAAGAATGTATTAAAATGTGCAAAGAAAAAGGCTGTTCTGCAGAAGAAACCGCAAAATGTCTGTCACATTATGATGCCAACGGAAAATACATTCACCAAAAAACAGATTGTTTTGATACTACAAAATACAGTAAAAAAAGAGTAGAAGTTAACTTATCAACTGCCAACGGTGTCACAGTAGGAACGGTAACCAAAACCGAAAACGGTAAAACCACCACAGAAGTTTTTGAAGGAACAGAAGCCGAAGTAAAAGCAAAAATTGAAGCAGTAAAATAAATATACCTATCCTAACAGGTTTTTAAAATCGGTTAGGATAATTGGGTTTTGAAATCGGATAATATATTTCTTCGTATTTTTCGATGAGTATTCCCCAAAAAGAGCCATCGGCTCGATCTATTTTGTCGAACCGGTTTTAATCCGGTTTAGAGAAAAAACACAAAACAAAGAACCGTAGGTTCGAAACATATAAAAAACAAAAAATGCCTCTGAATATTTAGAGGCATTTTTTATGGATTTAAAGCATATTCTTTAATTAAGGTTGAAGCAGGAATATGAAGCGCTTCTGTCAAAATCCTGATTTGGTTTAAAGTTAAGGCTCTTTTTCGTTTGAAAATTTCGGATACTCTTGAGCGGCTGTTTAAAATAACCCCCAAATCGGCGTCAGTAAGTCCATTTTGTTCCATCATAAATTTAATGGCTTCAATTGGGTCAGGTTCAGGAATGGGATAATTTATTTGCTCATATTTTTCAATGAGTGTAACCAAAATATCTAATTCATCACCTTCATCTGTATTAGGTTTCGCATCAAAAATAGCATTTACACGCTCTAAAGCAAGATCATAATCGTGTTCCGTTTTAATAGGTCGTATTTCCATATTACTTATAAGTTTTTAATGTCGTCAAGTTTGTCATAATCACGGTGGGTACCCACAAATAAAATATAGACAATTTGAGTTTCATAATTAATTTTTACAATTAACCGATAATGATTGCCACAAATATTAAAAACGACTTTATTATGACCGATAAAATCTGCAGAACCAAATATTGATTTTATTGCATTCGAATTATCAAAATTATTTTTATCAAAGATTTGATACCATGATAATAACTGTTGTTTTGCATTTGGGAAACGTTCCCAAAAATTTTGCAAGGTTCTTTTGGCTATTATTCTCATAATTGATTTGGCAAAGATAGAAATTTTTTCCCAATTTGGGAAATGATTAAAAGGCAAAATAAAAGTAAGTAATTATTTACAAAAAAGAAATTAAAAAAGCCCCCCTTTTATTATTTCTGAAAAAAAGCCCCATCGGCTCGACCTATTTTGTAGAACCGGATTTTAATCCGGTTTCGAAAGATACAAACAACAAAAAATGCCTCTAAATATTTAGAGGCATTTTTATTGGTATAAATTTGTGAAATTCGTGTTTCTAGAACAGTCCGTTTAGCTCGGCATCAATTCTATTAATGATGTTTCCTAAGTCTTCAGGATTGTCTACGAAATTAATATTGTCAACGTCAATAATTAATAATTTTCCTTTGGTATAGGTTTGCACCCATGCTTCGTATCTTTCATTCAAACGGCTTAAATAGTCAATTGAAATAGAATTTTCGTAATCGCGTCCGCGTTTGTGAATCTGACCCACTAAGTTTGGAATTGAACTTCTTAAATAAATTAATAAATCAGGAGCTTTTACTAAGGATTCCATTAATTCAAACAGAGAGGTGTAATTTTCAAAGTCACGGCTTGTCATCAATCCCATCGAATACAGGTTGGGAGCAAAAATATAAGCATCTTCATAAATGGTTCTGTCCTGAATGATTTTCTTCCCGCTTTCGCGAATTTGCAATACCTGACGGAAACGACTGTTTAAGAAATAAATCTGAAGATTAAACGACCAACGCTCCATCTGATGGTAAAAATCATCTAAATATGGATTATCAACTACATCTTCGTAATGGGGTTCCCATTTGAAATGTTTAGCCAATAATTTAGTTAAAGTAGTTTTTCCAGCTCCTATATTTCCTGCTATTGCTATGTGCATTACGGTGTTACGATTTTATAATTTGTGATTTCTTTAGTTGTAAAAATAGATAAAATTTGGTCTTTGTAGCAGAATTTGTCAAACGATTTTTCTAAAACTTCAATTTCAGAAAATGCATTTGGATCTGCAGTAGTAATGTCTTTAAAATACAGCAAATTAGCTTTGCTGAAAATATACTGGTGATGGTTCACAATTTCGATAGCATCAAAATCGGGTACTTTTCCCAAAGCGGTGGTTTTTCCAAAAATAGTACACGAAAACCAATTGTTTTTTTTGTCGATCCAATAAAAAGTATTGAAATCGGTCAGGTAATATTTTATCGATTCTGTTAAGGGTGTCGAAACGGTTTTGTATTCGTTATTCAGATAATCAAAAAGACCGATTTGCTGATTTAAACTATTGTAAATCCACAACCGATTTTGCGTTGACATTCCAATGGCAGAAGCAATAATAGGGGTATTGTTCAGGGAGAAATTAATCTCTGTAATTTTATTGAGCTGATTGTCCAGTAAAATAACAGTATTGAAGTCTTCATAAAACAAAACTATTTTAAGCGGATTTTGTAAATCGACTTTCGTGATTGTTCCGAGTGAGACATTTTTATATTCAAAGACCTCTTTTTCTTTGATTTTGCTGAATACATTATTTTTAATCTGATAGTAGTATCCAAAAGAATCATAACCCAGAAACTGATCGGCAGTATTGGTTAAATGAGAAAGAGGTACCGTCTTTATTTTTTGACTTTGCGAAAAAACCGCGGAGAACGAACAGATCACAAAAAGAAAGGATAAAAGAAATGGATGTGCCGCTCTGTTCATGATGTTTACGTTTCTAAGAGCCAAATTACAAAAAACTACGGTAGAAATTGCGCAAAAGTATAGTAGAAATTGCGTAAAACACCGAGATTTAGACTTTGGCACTTCAGAAAACGTAATAGTCTAGCCAATAGGCGATTTTGTCTATAGCATAGGGGAGTTGATATATTTAACTTTCGGTATTTTAAAATAAACAATACATTTGAATATAAGTTTGTTAGACCCTCTCACCTTTTAAAGAAAACACAATGAAAAAAGTAATCTATTATATGTCAATGCTGCTTGTAGTTACACAGCTGCAGGCTCAGAAAGAATTTCAGGGAATGGCAGTTTACGAATCAAAAACACAGGCTCCAAAAATGGGGGAAATGCGAGGCAATCGTGATATTACGCCCGAAATGCAAAAGAATATTGAAGAGCGAATGAAGAAAATGCTTGAAAAGACATTCATTCTGAATTTTGACAAGTCGGCTTCTATTTATAAAGAAGAAGAGAAGCTTGATGCTCCGGGACAGCAGGCAGGAGGAATGCGTGTGATGGTAAATTCGTTTATGGGTGGTGGCGGAACCTTTTATAAAGATGTAAAAAGCAAAACCTACACTGTAGATAAGGAGTTTATGGGAAAAGAATTCCTCGTAATAGATTCTCTGCCGAAGCTAAACTGGAAAATGGAAGCTGAAACGAAACAGATAGGAGGATATACCTGCTACAAAGCAACGGCAATTAAAGAGCCTAGCAAAACCGATTTTAGGAATTTGAGACCTAAAGATAAGGACGATAAAAAACCGGAGGCGAAAAAAGACGATGCCGGAAAAACTTCGGGAGAAACCAAAACGAACTTCGCTGACAATTTTGAAATGCCCAAAGAGATTATTATAACTGCCTGGTATTCGCCGGAGATTCCGGTAAATCAAGGACCTGAGAATTATTGGGGACTACCGGGATTAATTCTGGAAGTAAACGACGGAAGAACTACCATTTTATGTTCAAAAATAGTATTGAACGCCAAAGATAAAGCAGAAATCAAACCTTCTAAAAAAGGGAAAGTAATTTCTCAAAAGGACTATGACGAAACAGTCATTAAAAAAATGGAGGAATTTAGAGAAATGAACCGTGGCCGTGAAGGCGGTCCTGGCGGTGGCCCTGTATTGATAAGACGTTAATTTGTAGTGCATCACCTTTAGTTTTTTCCGATGAAAAATATACTTCTCTTAGTCATTTTTTTAATGACCTCTCTTTGTGTTGCCCAAACGGTTCGTTTTGATGGTTTTATTCAGGATGAAAAAAAGAATCCGTTGGAGATGGCCAATATTATGGCTGTTAACACCGCTACAAAAGCGATGGACTCTTATGGAATTACCAACGACAAAGGAAAGTTTCAATTGACCTTGAAGCCAAACACTTCTTATTCGATTAAAATCAGTTACCTCGGTATGAAATCGAAAGAAATTGCGATTACAACGCAAAGCACCAATATCGTTCAGAATATAGTGATGGATGATGCCGGTATTGAGCTGGAAGGGGTTGAGATCGTTCGTGAAATGCCCGTTTCGATCAAAGGAGATACCATCGTTTACAATGCTGATTCGTTTAAATCCGGAACCGAAAAAAAACTGGAAGATGTATTGAAAAAACTACCGGGTGTTGAGGTAAATGCCGATGGAGAAATTGAAGTTGAAGGTAAAAAAGTCAGCAAACTAATGGTCGAAGGAAAAGATTTTTTTGACGGAGATACCAAACTTGGCGTTAAAAACATTCCGGCCGATGCTATTGACAAAATTCAGGTTCTTAGAAACTACAATGAAGTTTCGGCACTAAAAGGCTTAGAGAACGATCAGGACAATGTAGCAATGAATATTAAACTGAAGGAAGGGAAAAAGAACTTTTGGTTTGGCGATGTAACAGCCGGAACAGGGGTTGGGGAAGTCGATAGTCGCTACATCATCAACCCTAAATTGTTTTATTACAGCCCGCAATACAGCATTAACTTAATTACCAATTTTAACAATATTGGCGAATTGCCTCTTACCGCACAGGATTATTTTAAGTTCACCGGAGGCTTTAAAAACATGATGAAAAAGGGCGGGAGTAATTTTAATGTATCGTCCAACGACTTGGGAATTTCGATTCTGAGAAACAATCGGGCTAAAGAAATTGAAACAAAATTCGGAGCCACAAATTTTGCCTACTCCATTACAAAAAAATGGAATATTAGCGGTTTCGGAATACTATCGGCTTCAAAAACAGATCTGGAAACCAAATCGCAAACCACTATTTTAGATTCAGGAAACGAGCAAAAAAGAGATGAGCTAACTCATCAGAAAAATAATTTGGGATTGTTTAAACTCAGTTCGACTTATAAACCCAACGACAAATTTCAGTTTGACTATGATATCCTGACAAAATTATCCAAGCAAAATGAAGACACCAATCTGCTGCGGGAATCGGTTGTAAACAATGTTTCGGCCCTGGAGACTATATTAACTAATAAAAAGCAGGATCCAACCTCGATCAATCAGGATTTGAGTTTGTATTATACGCAGAGCGACAAGAATATTTTTGCTTTTGAAATGCAGCATTTGTATCAGGATGAAAACCCGTTTTACAATGCCAATCTGCGCACGCAGCCTTTTGACCTGGCGGGTTATACTTCAGGACAGGCCAGAAACGATCTGAACCAGAATCGATTTGTGAAAACCAATAAAGTAGATGCCAAACTGGATTATTACTATATGGTAACGCCAAAAAGCAACATCAATATTACCCTTGGAAATACATTTTCGTTTCAGGATTTTAACTCTCACATTTTTCAGATTTTAGACAATGGTACTAAAAATGACCTGAACGATCCGGGGAATAATAACCTGGTAAAGTACAATTTTAATGATGCCTTTCTGGGGTTTCATTACAAGATACTGGCTGGGAAATTTACCCTGACACCGGGGGTGAGTGTGCATACTTACAACATGAAAAACACCCAATCCGGTACAGATTATTCGCAAAACTTCATCAAAGTATTGCCTGATTTTTTTGCCCTGTATCAAATCAAAAAATCGGAAACGCTGACTTATAATTTTGCTTTGTCGAACGATTTTACCGATATCAATCAATTGGCTTCAGGTTATGTTTTGTCTGATTACAGCAGTTTGTTCCGAGGGAATCGTTATCTGGAGAATGCAACATCACAGGTACATTCGCTGCGTTATTTCAAATACAATATGTTCAATTTTGAGAACATTTTTGCCAACGCAACCTATACTAAAAAAGTCGATGCTATTAAAACGAAAGCAAATTTTGAAGGAATTAATCAGTCCTCGTCGCCGTATAATTCCAATCTGGCCGATGAAACTTTTACCGGAATGGGGAATTACGGGCGCTCTTTCCTGAAAAACTATAAAGCTTCGGTTAATGCCAGCTTCAATTGGTCAAAATTCAATAACATTCAGAATAATGTACTGGCCACTACCGAAAGTTTTAGTCAAAGTTATACCTTAAGAGCTTCAACAAACTATAAAAACTTTCCGAACATCGAATTTGGATATAATGCACTAATTAACAAATACAGTGGCTCAACCTTTTATACAGATAAGCCTTTTGCAAGATTGGATTATTACTTTCTGGACAGCTTTTCGTTTGTTTCAGAATATGAGTTTTACCACTACTACAATGGCAACAAAACGGTGGATAACGAATATGATTTTTTAAGTGCCAGTTTAATTTATCAAAAAAAGGACAGCAAATGGGAGTATAAAATCGCGGCGACTAATCTTTTAAATACAAAGTATCTCAATGACGACAGCTTCTCACAGTTTTCTACAAGGGTTTCTCAATATACGGTACAGCCCCGTTACATCATCTTTTCGATGAAATATAATTTATAGTATTTTAAGTACAAAGTATGGACTTTCAGTATTCATTTTAATTAGAATACGGTATCTTTGCGCGCGATATTAACAACCAAAATTTTGAACATGCGCAATTTTACATGGAGTTTTTTAATGTTTTTTTGTTTCGTTTTTACTTCTTTTTCTCAAACAAAAACGGTTGAAAAAGGAACTTATCTTTCCGCCAATAAAGGTCAGAACATCAAACTGAATTTATTAGAGAATAACAAATACGAATTGGTTTTTTACTCCGGCGATTATAAGATAAAGGGAGATTCAGTATTATTTACTCCAATTGACAAGTTCGAAAGTGGTTTTGATCTTGCTTTTAAAAATGATAAAAAGGCCAAAAAAGTTAAAATTAAATTTATTAATCCTTCCTTTTATTCCTTTTTTATTGGTTCACAAAACGGATCGAATGAGGTTAAGTACCAACGATTATCAGATATTTGGAGCCAGGAAAATACAGACAATGCCAGCCCTGACGCTGAATTTGAAATTGACCGTGCAGATTACCTGTATCTGGTTTGCGAAGATTATAAGGGAGAAAGTAAAATTTCGAAATTTGCTTTGCCAAAAGAAGTTTCAGAAGTGACTATCAACTACCAACCCGATCTTTTTGGGGATTTGAATATTGTCGGTTTCTTTAATAAAAATACCAATGAACTTATGGTTTCGGAGAGGCCCGGAAAGGATCCGTTAGTTTTTGTTAACGAAAAAGATGCCCTGCCTGAAAGAATGTCAAAAGTAGTTCCGCTGGAAATTAAGAGTATTGTAAATTGGACTTATCCGGGGAAAGAGATTGCAGAGAGTGAAGTGTATGCCGTAGTCGATTCTGCTGCTACAGCGGCTGATTCTTCTTTTGTTCTTGAAAAATATGATTTTAAACTTAAAGTCGAGAACAATCTTAAAAGCGCTCTTTCGGCAACTAAAGAAAGTAAAACTAAATTTCAGGTCGTTGTAATTGACAGCAAAAATGCTTCAGCAAAAACTGATTTTGAAGCGGCTGTAAAAGATCAGGAAACGCAGCTTGCCTATACGATGTATGATTCCTATCATCCGGAATATGATTTGTACAACTATTATTTGACTACAGCCGAAGATAAAAAATGGCTGAAAACAAACAAAATTACAGATACACCCGTTATTGTTATTTTGGATTCCAACGGTGAAATTTTAGCCTCTGCAAAAGCTAGTTTAAAGGAAAAACAATATCACTTTAACTATTATGATGATTTTTATAAAAAACTGCAAAGAACCTCAGGGTTATTGGCCTTTAATAAAACCGTGAAAAATAAAAAGTCAAATGATACTGATTTTATTCAGGCTTTTAATAAATTGGCAGTTCTGGAAACACCATACGATTATGATGTGGAATCCGCAGCTGATGAAAATCCTGCTGAATTTAAGTTCGTGAGTACTGTTTTAGATAAAAAAGAAGTGGCTCAAATCTGGAAAAAACTAATTGAAACCCATCAAAAAGATACAAAACCGAACATGTATCTGGTAGAAACTATTTTGAAAGAAATCAAAAATCAGGGATTCTCTAAGCAATTTTTTAGCGAGGATAGGGTTTTAAATGATACAGATTTTCTTTCGATAGACTATTTAATCAAACATTATGATGCTATTGATACCGAACGTCTGACTTTCAATGTTAAAGAAGGAGAAACACATTCAATTGGCAGTTTGAATACTGAAATTGCGCTTGCATTGCAGCAAAATCAATATGTTTATGAAAATGATGCATTGGCAGAAAAAAAGAATGACAAAACGATTGCGGTCTATAAAAAGCTAATAAATGCAGGGAAAGGAAACTTTGAGTGTTATCAAAATTACTTTACCTATTTAGCTGAGGTAGTAGATACAGATGGTTCCAATACCAATTATTTGAAAGAATTTACTACCTATTTCAAGACAAATTTAGCAACAGACAAAGGAAGTGCGATTGAAAAATTAGACGAAATGTTTGCTTCGATTGATCCTAATTCTCAATATTCTTATAACGGATGGAATTCATTTAAAGAATACCATTCGAACTTATGCAATTCGGCGGCATGGACAGTGGTTTCAAAGCCAGGAAATAACGGTTTTATGAAATCAGCAATCGGCTGGTCTGAATACAGTCTGGCAGTGACTAAAAACAATCCGTACTATTTGGATACTTTGGCGCAGTTGTATTACAAAGACGGGCAAAAAGAAAAAGCAGTTCAGACTCAGCTTTTAGCTACTAAATATTTAAATAGTGATGTCGCAGAAGAAACAGCAAGCGAAATTAGAGAGACCTTAACAAAAATGCAAAACGGGACGTATTAAAAACGAAGTCTTTCGAAAAGTAATACCCCCGACAGTTTCCAGGAACTGTCGGGGGTATTTTTTATTTTTTAATTTGTACCAGTACGTTTATCATATAACGATTTACGGTTTTCTTATTGTCTTCAATTTTGCCATTGGCGCTGAGGTACGTAATCAGAATTTTGTATTTTGAAGTTTGCACCTCCTGCGTTATTTTTTTGTCATACACCTGATTTCGTTTGAAGTCAGGAGTTGCATTAATAAAATCAACAATTTTTAACGGAATGCTTTCTTTGTTAATCTCTAAGTTTAATCCGTAATCTTCTACCGTAGATTTAAGAGAGTAGCTTTTATTCTCAATTTTTACGCAATCATTACATTCATAAGGGTTGTCACTGGAGAGGTCAACAGAAAAGTCATATTCATGAATATTGATCACTTTATCTTGCTGGTAATAAAAGTAAAACGAATCATTGATTTGTTCTTCTCTGGCATATTCTGACTGATATTCATAACCTAAAGCTTCCATGATTTCATAATCGCTTGGGTCTTTCTCTTTTTTAAGGAGGGCATCCAGCTTGGTTTTGGCATAGGGAACCATAATTTCAACACCATAATTGCGCTCTAAAAAAGAAACAATACTGCTTAGATCCTGTTGTTGTTCGAAATTTAGTTTTTTAGCGGTTTTGTTTTGCATATAACTTTCAAAGCGGGCCAGCTGACTGTATTTCGAAATCGAATTGGCGCTTTGTGGTCCGGCTATAGAAAACAAGCCTGCGAGGCATAAACTTATCGGGATGAACTTTATTTTAGGATGCTTTTGAATTAGAAAATACCCCACAACAACGGATAACCATACCGACATTAACAGTACATAATAGCGTTCATGTGTAAAACCATATAGATTGATTCGGTACAAAATAGCCCAAAAAAGCAATACCAATAACGGAATTAATAAAAAATAAAACCATCGGTTAAAAGTTCGCATCCAGAGATTAGCTGTTTCGGTTGCAATGGGATGAACCAATAAAAAAGATAAAATCCCGAAAATAGCAAACACCAAAACAAGATAGGAAACCCAGCCTACAGGCAAGGAAAAGGTGAGCAGAATTTTTGCTTCATAACAAATTAAAATCACCAGATACAGACTAATCAGGGGCAACAATACAAATTGAGTGAAGTTTTTAAGTCCTTTAGGGTAATTCAAAACCAGAGGAGCCGCGCTGTTGTTGGTTTCCGGAACTCCGCTTAAAAAGAACGTGGTATTAAAAATACCGGCGATCACAAAAAAGACATGCATATAAATACGATCGTAAAAATCAATATTGAAGAGCTTGTCAACCGCTAAAATCGCCAATGCCAAACCCGAATAGAGTACTACGCTATACAAACCGGCGGTTAGAATTCTAAGAAAAAGCTGTTTGTTGAATTCCCAAAACTCATCCTGATTGTAAGCTCTTGGCAGGAAACCGGCGAACGAAACCAACAAATGAAATACAATATTCAGTACCATAAACTGCTGTATTTCGACATCTGTGGTGTACTTGTGAAAAGTATTGACGAATAGAAAAACAAGGCTTCCAAGAGCAATACTAAGGGCAAAACGCAGGAGATTATTTTTTTTAGCCGCCAGAAAAAACAGACTGACAGAAAGAAACAAAACCAGACCTAAAGAACAGCTCATTAAAATTTTTTCATAAAGTTCTTTGTTGGGATTGTTGTAATTTCCTTCGCTAAGAATTATGGCAAAGACAGTTCCTAAAATGGCGGTTAAAATTTCTAAAGGAAATCGAAGAATTGTTTTCAGCGTTGCGTTCAAAACGTTTTGTAACGATGGGAGTTTACTCATTTTTTTATCAGTTATTTTGTACTAAGGAAAGTAAATTGTAAGAGATAAACAAATAAAAATTGCAATGCTGAAAAAATGAGGAGGACATTTTACCGATTTTGCATTTCAGTAATGTTTAAGAGGCTAGGCCGCTTTTTATTCTCTTTAAATCACTAAGTTTGGAATACTAAATTTAAAACGTATGAAAAATAAAATGATCCTCGTTTTGATTGCTTACGGAGGAGTAGTTTTTTCGCAGGCGATTAAAAAACCTTTAGTTTCAGCAATTACAGATAAAGACCTAAAAACCGATATGTACCAAATGGCCGGTGATCACTTTAACGGTCGTGAAGCAGGAACTTTAGATGAATTAAAAGTATCCATGTGGCTGGCCAATAAAGCCAAAGAAGCAGGAATGGCTCCGGCAGGTGATGACGGAACCTATTTTCAGTTTTTTGATTTGTACAGGCATCAGGTGACGCCCAATACAAAATTTAAAATTGGACAAAAAGAATACAAATTGTGGAAAGATGTTTTAGTAGCCGAAACCACGAACATTAAAGTAGAAGCGCCATTGCTTTATTTAGGCGCAGCCACTAAAGGAGAAATTGAAAAAGCCGATATCAAAGGAAAAGCAGTTGTATTACTGGCTTCCAAAGAAGGTATTGCCGACGATATTTCACTTTTTGACAGACGTTATCCGGGTCTGGTTCGAAACAAATATTACGATCTTGTAGTCAAAAAAGGAGCAACAGCTCTGATTATGGTTGCTGATGAGCTGGCAGAACAAAGCTGGTCTCAAGTGGAACCGCAAATGACAAGAGGAATCTACGGAATTGAAGGTTTTCGTGATAAAATTGGTGCGACTATGCCTGTTTTTTGGGTGCACAACGATCAATTGGAATATCTGAAAAGTACCAAAGATCTTTTATCGACAGAAGTAATTTCAGAAACCTATAAATACCCTTCGGTGAATGTTGTGGGTAAAATTGAAGGAACTGATCCAAAATTAAAAAATGAATATGTTCTTTTTAGCGGGCATCAGGATCACGATGGGGTAAGACAAAAGTACGGACAGGATTCTATTTACAATGGAGCCGATGATAATGCAAGTACCTGTGTTGCCATGCTGGCCATTGCAAGAGCCTATAAAAAACAGCCTGGAAAAAGAACCTCTCTGTTTGTTTTTCACGGTTCAGAAGAGCGCGGTTTATTAGGGTCAAGATGGTATGCCTCGCATCCAACAGTTCCTGAAAAAGACATTGTAGCGGTATTAAACGGAGATATGATTGGAAGAAACAACGTCAATCAGGCGGCTCTTTTAGGGTCCAGTTCTCCTCATGAAAACTCTTCTGATTTAGTGGCTATTGCCAAAAAAGCAAACGATGAAGGACCTAAATTTGACTTAGACAAACTTTGGGACAGACCAGAA
Organism: Flavobacterium sp. T12S277; assembly: GCF_048514875.1. NCBI lineage: Bacteria > Pseudomonadati > Bacteroidota > Flavobacteriia > Flavobacteriales > Flavobacteriaceae > Flavobacterium > Flavobacterium sp. T12S277. The sequence continues at coordinate 151,160 of NZ_JBLYEG010000009.1, forward strand.
CATCCGGAGTATTTTTATTTCCGTTCCGATCATTTGCCTTACGCCAGAAAAGGAATTCCATCTGTTTTTTATACCAGTGTTTTACACAGTCAGTATCATACACCTATGGACGAGTCTGAAAACATTGACTTCGTGAAATTGCATAAAATGACCGAATGGATCTACCGTACAGGCTGGATTCTATCGAATGATGCAGGTCGTCCTAAGACCTTGCCTAATGTGCAATTAGAGCGATAGCAAATAGTGGTTTGCGTTGAGTTTTAGACGCGGATGACGCAGATTCGCTATCGCGAAAACGCGGATAAAAACGGATTTTTTCTTGATTTTTTAACTAGAAAAGAACTCAAAAAAGGCTTTCTAAAATTTAAGAAAGCCTTTCGTATTTTTAGCTAATTCAATAGTTTTTAAATAGTAAATCAGTTTTTATCAGCGTTTTTACGAAGTAAATCCGCGTCATCTGCGTTAAAATATAAAGTTGCTTTTGTCGAGTAATATAGGTTAAAATAAAAAACCGATTTCTAAAAATAGAAACCGGTTTTTTTTATGCTTAAGATAAATAGTTGTCTGACAATCTAAAAATCTAAGTTAGTCTGATAAGCTAGGATTTATAATCCGAAAGCAGCTTTTACCTGATCAACGAAATCAAGTTTTTCCCAGGTAAACAATTCAACAGTAACTGTTTTTTCGTTTCCACCCGGAGCAGAGAAAGTTTTAGTTACAGTTTCTGGTTTACGTCCCATGTGTCCGTAAGCCGCAGTTTCGCTGTAAATAGGGTTTCTCAATTTCAAACGTTGCTCGATAAAGTAAGGACGCATATCAAAAATAGCTTCTACTTTTTTAGCGATTTCACCATTGGTTAAGTTTACTTTAGAAGTTCCGTAAGTATCAATAAAGATACCCATTGGCTCAGCAACACCAATTGCGTAAGAAACCTGTACTAAAATCTCGTCAGCAACACCTGCTGCTACTAAGTTTTTAGCGATGTGACGTGTTGCATAAGCAGCACTTCTGTCTACTTTACTTGGATCTTTTCCAGAGAATGCACCACCACCGTGAGCACCTTTTCCACCGTAAGTATCCACAATAATTTTTCTTCCTGTTAAACCAGTATCTCCGTGAGGTCCTCCAATAACGAATTTTCCTGTTGGGTTGATATGGTAGTTGATTTTATCATTGAATAAATGCGCGTGAGCTGGATTTTTAGCAATGATTCTTGGAATCAAAATTTCGATAATATCTTTTTTGATTTTAGCAAGCATGGTAGCTTCTTCGTCAAAATCATCGTGTTGCGTTGAGATTACAATCGCATCAATACGAGTTGGTTTATTGTCGTCGCTATATTCTAAAGTTACCTGTGATTTAGCATCAGGGCGTAAATAAGTGATTTCCTTATTTTCACGTCTCAGGATAGCTAACTCCTGTAATAATTTGTGAGACAAATCAAGTGCCAATGGCATGAAGTTTTCGGTTTCGTTTGTAGCGTAACCAAACATCATTCCCTGGTCTCCAGCACCTTGCTCTTCCGGCTTAGCTCTGTCAACTCCTTGATTAATATCTGCTGATTGCTCATGAATTGCCGAAAGAATTCCACAAGAATTAGCCTCAAACATATATTCGCTTTTAGTATATCCAATTTTACGGATTACTTCGCGAGCAATTTGCTGCACATCAAGATAAGTATTCGATTTTACTTCACCAGCTAAAATTACCTGACCTGTAGTAACCAGAGTTTCACAAGCTACTTTTGAGTCAGCATCAAATGCCAAAAAGTTATCAATTAATGCATCCGAAATTTGATCTGCAACTTTGTCTGGATGCCCTTCACTAACAGATTCTGACGTAAATAAATAAGCCATAATAATTTATTAAATTAAAATTAAGCGAGAAAAAATAATTGCTAAAAAGGGCTAAAGGAGAATTTCTGCTTTAGCATTTTTTACTACCGAAATCAATGTTTCAGTACCCATAACGAACCGTTTCATTATGAAGAGGTTGCAATCAGTTCAAATTTTTCCTCTGTATTCGCGTGCAAAGGTATAAAACCATTTTGATTTGCAAATTAAACTTTTGATTTTTTTGATTTTATAAGCAGAAATTTAACATAACATACTATTTTGATAGGGTAATAGAAATTATTTCTGTTTTTGTTTGGCTGATTGAAAAATAGTTCGCAAATTTGCCCCATCAAAACAAAACAAGAAATGAAATTAACAATTTGCAATATGTCATGTATGATGCCGGAGCCTTCCGCAGAGACGCTGTTGTAGTTTTTTTTTAAAATATACATATAGAACCTCTGCCGCTCGCAGGGGTTTTTTTGTTTCAAAAAGAAACCAAATTGTAAATCACTTTTTAAGTCAGAAAACAATATAAACCAGAAGAAAGTAATGAAAAAAAATGTAGTATTAGCTTTAGGTCTTTTGACATTCTCGGGTATTTATGCACAGGAAAATAAAAAAGAGCAGGACAGTTTAAAGAATAATGAACTGACCGAGGTGACCATTGTAGGATCACGTAGTAAAAACAGAGTAAAAACAGATGTACCGGTTCCGGTTGATGTTTTTAATATTTCCGAAATAACTAAAGGAGCACCGCAAACCAGCGTGACCCAAATTTTAAATTATGTTGCACCTTCTTTTACCAGTAATGCAACTTCTACGGCTGATGCTACAGACCACGTTGACCCTGCACAGTTAAGAGGTTTAGGTCCGGATCAGGTTTTAATTCTGGTAAACGGAAAACGCAGACACACCAGTGCATTGGTAAACATTAACGGTTCGCCGGGAAGAGGATCGGTAGGAACGGATTTAAATGCGATACCTTCCTTTGCTATCGAGAGAATCGAAGTTTTGCGCGATGGTGCAGCGGCTCAGTACGGTTCAGATGCTATTGCGGGAGTTATTAATATAGTGTTGAAAAAGAATGCCAACTATCTTTCAGGAGATATACAGTATGGTACTAACTTATCTTCGGGATCGAATAACTTTAAAGGAGGAGCCGACGGGCAAAATCTGCAAGTTGATTTAAATTACGGAACTTCCCTGGGTAAAGCAGGTAGTTATTTAAATGTTACCGGTAGTGCTGTGACCAGACAGGCAACAAGCCGTGCGGGAATTAGAAGCAACGCAATTTTTAATGCTTACAATGCTGTTGAGAACAGAGCGGCTCAGGACGGGGTGTATATTAATTCCTTCTTTAGTAATATCAACAACACAACCAATTCGGCACAAATTCTGAATTCATTGAAACAGTATGCGCCAAAGGTTGGTTATTTTACACCGGCACAGCAAAGTGCCATTGCTTCGGCGGGAACTATTGCGCAAATGCAAACTGCTTTGAATTTTGATACAACCAACAATGAATTGGCGTACAGAGGTCAGGAAAGAAGCGACTATAACATGAGTGTGGGGCAGTCTGAATTGGCATCGGGACAATTGTATTACAATACCAAATACCCATTGACCGAAACAACTTCATTGTACTCTTTTGGAGGGCTTTCTTATAGAAATGGTAAATCGTATGCTTTTAACAGGCTTCCAAACGGTTCGGGAACCTTCACGCAGGTGTACCAGAATGGATTTTTACCGGAAATAGAATCTTCGATTTTAGACGCTTCTGCAGCGGTTGGAGCTACGACAGAATTATTTGGTTTTGATACAGATATCAGTACAAACCTTGGAACAAACTCTTTTAAATATGATGTAAACAATACTATTAATGCTACTTTGGGAACCAATTCGGCTTCCAATTTTTATGCTGGTAAAGTTTCGTTTTTGCAAAGTACAACCAACTTAGATTTAAGTAAAAAGTACGATGTTTTAAATGGACTGAACGTTGCCTTTGGTGGAGAATTCAGATATGAAAATTATAAGATTCAACAAGGAGAAGAAGCTTCTTACGGACTGTATGACAGCAACGGAAATTTGGTTCCCGGAATTTTACCAAGCAATTCACCTTTAATAGTAACTGACTTTTTTGGAAACAAACGAGGAGCAGGAGCACAAGGATTTTCAGGATTTCAGCCTTCAGATGCTAAAGTTAAAGATAGAAAAAGTGGTGCAGCTTATGTTGATTTAGAGCTAAATGCAACCGAAAACTGGCTTCTAAACGGAGCAGCGCGTTACGAGAACTATTCTGATTTTGGAAGCACGGTTACCTTTAAACTGGCCTCTCTTTTAAAATTGACAGACAATATCAACTGGAGAGTTTCGGGACAAACAGGTTTTAGAGCTCCTTCTTTACAGCAAAAGTATTTTGAAAGCAGTTCAACTCAGTTCATAAACGGTTCGCCTTATCAGGTGGGTTATTTCACAAACGATTCGCAAGCGGCCAAAAGTATTGGAGTTGAAAACTTAAAAGCGGAGAAATCAAAAAGTATCAGTACCGGATTTACATTCAAAATTCCTGAAGCAAACATTACCATTGCAACAGATGCTTATTTTACCAGAATCGATGACAGAGTGGTGCTTACAGGACAGTATGCCAGACCAACAGATGCACAGATAAATGGAGCAACATCACCGGAACAAAAAGATGCTTTGACCTTATTTCAACAGGCATTTGACTTAAAAGGTGTTGAAAGAGCTTCGTTCTGGACCAACGGAATCAACTCGGAGACTAAAGGTATTGATGTTGTAATTTCACATAAATACAATGTTATTCCGGATTTCACCATCAGAAACGATTTTGCATTGAGCTACAATACCACCAAAAGAGTAGGAGAATTAAATGTTCCGCAATCGATCATCAATGCAGGTGGAGAGCCTTTTAAATATTCATTTTTTCCAGAGTCAAGCCGAATTTATTTAGAAGAAGCTATTCCAAAACTAAAAGCCAATTTAATGACGACTTTCAGCATTAAAAAACTGGACATTTATTTAAGAAACAGTTATTTCGGAGCCGTTACAGATCCGGGAGCAACAGATGTAAATTTAGACGGATCGTCTTCTGTTTACGAACATCCGGAATACAGCGCTAAACTGGTGACCGATTTGTCTTTTGGATATCAGATTAACGAGAAATTCAGATTCACAGTTGGGTTTAATAATATAGGTGATGTTTATCCGGACCGAAATAATCCTGCAACACCGGCTTTTACTAATACAACACCAACCTTGTCACCGGCTCCAAGTACAGATTTAAGCAATGCCAATCAGTTTGCTTATTCCAGAGCAGTATCACAATTTGGATTGAACGGAAGATTTGGTTTTGCCAGATTGAGTTTTAAATTCTAAAGAACATAATATTGGCCACAGCTTATAAGGGTTAAAATGATTATAGGATCAATACAAATCTGCTTAATCAATATAAGTTGTGGCTTTTTTTTCAGCGTAAGACCAGCATTCACAAGGGGTAATAAAAATTTTACATTAAATATTACTATTTAATTTGGTAGTTCAGAAAATACTTATTACATTTACTCTATAGAATTAGTCGAATTAAAAAAAGCATTAATTTTAAATCAAATAAAAATGAAAACAATAGCAAATAGTATGATGATGTGTTGTGAGATGATGCAAATGTGCATCCCAAATTGCTATTGCCAAAAGTGAAAGAGTGAATCTTTGTTATAGTTAGAACTATAAGCCCTTTTGGTCGCCATCCGAAAGGGCTTTTTTTAATGCTGAAACTAAAACGAAGATCATGAAAACACTACATATTATATTAAGAGAGATTGTATACCGATTGAAAACAGATTTTAAACGATTTGCAGGCATACTTAAAAACAAAAAAGCAAATGCAGTTAAAATAAAAGGAGAGTTGTATTCGAGTGAATCAAACTCCCTGCTCTTTCAAATGTATTTACACGAAGAAGAAGATCTTTTTATATGAGATAAAAAACGACCTAAGAAATCAATAATAAACCAAAAGCTATTCACAATATCTAAAACTAAGAAATCATGAGCACACAAAAAATTGCCACAAACGCACTACACGCAGGACACGATGTTACTAAAAATGCAGGAACCAGAGCAGTTCCAATTTATCAGACATCCTCGTATGTTTTTAACAATTCAGATCACGCAGCCAATTTATTTGGTCTTGCCGAAGCCGGATTCATTTACACCCGATTGAACAATCCGACAAACGATGTTTTGGAACAACGTCTTGCAGCGCTTGAAGGCGGAATTGGGGCAGTAGTTACAGCCTCAGGAGCCTCGGCAATTTCGACTGCTTTACTGACTTTGCTAAAAGCAGGAGATCATATTGTGGCTTCGAACAGTTTATATGGAGGAACTTATAATTTACTGAGCGTAACTTTACCTCGTTTAGGGATCACAACTACCTTTGTAGACCCTTCAAAACCTGAGAACTTTACCAAAGCAGCCAAAGAAAATACACGCGCTTTTTTTGTAGAATCTTTAGGAAACCCAAAATTAGATGTACTGGACCTGAAAGGGATTTCGGTAGAAGCTAAAAACTTTAAAGTTCCTTTTATTGTTGACAATACAGTGGCAACACCTTATTTGTTAAATCCAATTGAATACGGAGCTAATATTGTCATTCACTCCCTAACCAAATATATTTCAGGAAACGGAACTTCATTAGGAGGCGCCATTATCGATGCCGGAACTTTTGACTGGGCCAACGGTAAATTTCCTGAATTTACAGAACCTTCCCCAGGATACCATGGTCTGGTGTATCACGAAGCTTTAGGAAATGCAGCTTTCATAGCAAAAGCCAGAATTGAAGGTTTACGTGATTTTGGCGCGGCTCTGAGTCCGTTTAATGCTTTTCAAATCATACAGGGCTTAGAAACCTTGCCAATCCGAATTCAGAAACACAGTGAAAATGCGCTGGCATTGGCCTCGTGGTTAGAAGAACAGGAAGAAGTAGCCTGGGTAAATTATCCGGGATTAAAAACCAATAAGTATTACGACTTGTCACAACAGTACTTGCCAAAAGGACAAAGTGGAGTAGTTACTTTTGGATTAAAAGGCGGTTTTGAAGCGGCCAAAAAAGTAGTAGACGAAACAAAACTCTTCTCGCTTTTGGCCAACATTGGTGATACAAAATCATTAATCATTCACCCCGCAAGTACAACGCACCAGCAATTGTCGGATGCGGAACAATTAGAAACGGGAGTTTCAAAAGATCTGGTGCGACTTTCTGTCGGACTGGAAGATATCAAGGATTTAATAGCTGATCTGCAAACTGTTTTTGCAAGCGTGACCCAGTCACAATACAGCATTAATAAAAACTAGGTTTTTTTGTTTTTTGTTTGAAAAATTGCCTTTAGCAGCGTGAGTTCTGCTAGAGGTGATTTTTTATAAAAAGTAAATCAGTATAAAAATTTTTAAATCCTGTAAGTAATACAGATCAACTTGAGGAAAACCGGTGCGTAACGCAAAGCTTTACAGGAACATCCATTACTTATAGGATTTAAAAAATTAAAAATTAAAAATTATGTCAAAGCTTAAAATAAATATCATCCTTTTTGGAATTGGAAATATCGGAAGTACTTTGATCAATCAAATTATCGAAAGTCAGGAGTTTTTTCTCGAAAGTAAAAACATCGATTTTCATTTTCCGATTATCACAAATTCAACAGTAGCTTTTTTCGAGAAAGAAGGCGTAGGATATGCCTGGGAAACCAATTTTCTGGAACTGGCGGTGCCTTTTAAAGTGCAGGATATTATTGAATTTGCCAAAGAAAATGAATTTGAGAACTTAATCGCCGTAGATGCTACTGCTAGTGATGAATTAATACATCATTACAATACATTGATCGAAAACGGATTTAATATAGTAGCGGTAAATAAAAAAGCCAATACATTGCCGATTGATTTGTACAAAGAGATCAGAGCAAACCTTAAAAAGTACGACAAAGAGTTTTTGTATGAAACATCAGTGGATACCGGTTTCCCGGTTTTACAAACCTTAAGAGATTTGTATTATTCGGGTGAAAAAATCACTAAGATCCGGGGTGTTTTTTCAGATAACCTGAGTTATGTATTCAATCGGTTTGCCAACGAAGACACCTCTTTTTCTTCTCTGTTGAAAGATGCGAGTTTGCTTGGATTGATGCGTTCAACGTTTAAAGAAGACCTGTCCGGAAATGATACCGCCAGAAAATTACTGATTCTCACGAGGGAAATTGGAAAAGATTTTGAGCTCTCGGATATAAAAATCAATTCGCTTATACAAGAAGAACATCTGGAGCAAAACGGTATTTTGAATAAAGAAGCGGTCGACAGATCGTTTAAGATTGCTAAAATTAGCCAGGCTGATAATAATGTTCTGCGCTATGTAGGTGAATTTGATGTGGTAAAAAACACCTTAGAAGTTAAACTGGTTTCAGAGCCCGTTTCGTCAGCAATAGGTCAGCTGAAAGGATCAGACACCATTTTTGAAATTTATACGCAATCGTACGCAGCTGTTCCAATCGTAATTCAAAGTGCTTCGGCATGTAAACAGGCTATTTCTAGAGGAGTAATTACAGACATTTTGAAAGTAGCTGAAAAAATCAAAAACAAAGAAGCAGTCTGGCTGTAAGTGGTTCCAAAATAATAGTAAGTTGTTCTTTGATATAATGAAACAGGAAAGTTTTTTGTGTTATTTTTTGTAAGATTTATCTTTTAATTTTAGCAATGTTAATTTTGCAAGATGTTTTTTAACGGAAAAAAGCCGTTTTTTAACGTTTTTTGGGATTAAATTGTTGATCCCCACTTGTATAATTGAGAAAATATTCGCAAATTTGTAAGACTTCAAAACTAAAGAAAGAATAAATTTAGTATACTGAGTAAAAGTGATGCCGATTGAAACAAAAGTGGAATAGATTTTGTTTTTGGCTGATCTAAAAAGAGAGTAAATTAAAAATATTTTGAGAGTTTAAGGAAGTTTATTAAAATAGAAAAAATGCAAGAATTTTTTAAAATAGCAATCACGTCCCAGATGAATAAGTCCCTACAGATGAATAAGATGTTTAACGTCGCACGTATTTGTGTACGCGTCTGTTGATACTAAAAGTATATATAAGTTATAAAAACTTAAACCCTTTTGGTATTCAAACCCAAAAGGGTTTTTTTATTCCATCTGGTTACGATAACAAAGAGATAAACATAAAATAAAGATAATAATACGCAAACTAACATAAACTTAAATATCATGAGCACACTAAACTACTTAACAAAGACTTTTTCAACATTGAAAAACATGAGAGCTAAAAGAAACAACCCGCCACCACCAACAAATGAATTGGTACATCCGAGATTCGGGATGACTGAGACAGATAAAAAAGTGGAGAAAAAAAATCCGGACTCATTATTGTTTTTGATGTATTCAAAAGAGAATGAAACGCTTTTTATCTAAATCGGGAAGCATCATAAAATAGGGGGAAACCTGCTTAATTTTACTGGGCAAATTGTTCGGTAATTTTTTGCGTACACTAGTTTTTGTTTGAATTATGTTTAAGAAATTGAGGAATCAGTTTCGATAAAATTTGTTTGTTTGAGAAATTAGTAGTTAATTTGCACCTTTAAGTTCAAAAACGTATTGAAATGTTATAAAGAAAGGACGAGGGATTAGACCCGATGAATCCTTAGCAACCCTTCGTTAATTCGAAGAAGGTGCTGCATTCTACCACGCCCAAACGTGGAAAGATAACAACAAGAAATTTTCTGGTTTCACTCTAGACTTTCTTTCTAATATTTCCACATACAAATCAAAAATAAAAAGATTTGAAATTGGAAAATATACCAAGTCCCATTATAATTCAGGAATTCATCACCGAAAGTGGTGTGTCCTACTCATCATTACCCTTAAGTTTTACACTTTCCGGTTTACCATTATTTAGCGCGCCTATAGTTCTGGTCAATCATGCTTTGACAGGAAATGCTGAGGTCACCGGTGCAAATGGCTGGTGGAATGACCTCATTGGTGAAGACAAAACAATCGATACCCATAAATTTACCGTACTGGCTTTTAATGTACCCGGAAACGGAAATGATTCGTTTATCATCGAAAACTATCAGGATTTCACTACCAGAGATATTGCCCGCATTTTTATTAAAGGTTTAGAACTTTTAAATATTCACCAATTGCACACCATCATTGGAGGTTCGGTTGGCGGAGGCATCGCCTGGGAAATACTTGCATTAGAACCTAACATTACTCAAAACCTAATTCCCATTGCAACAGATTGGAAGTCGACCGACTGGATGATCGCCAATTGCTATTTACAAGAGCAAATTTTGAACAATTCCTCAAAACCTATTGAGGATGCCAGAATTCATGCAATGTTGTGTTACAGGTCTCCTGAATCATTCAAAGAGAAATTTCAACGTACCATCAATGCCAATCGCCCGGTTTTTAATATTGAAAGCTGGCTGGCACATCACGGCGAAAAACTACAAAAAAGATACCAATTGGCTTCGTACAAACTTATGAACCAATTGCTAAAAACCATAGACATCACCAGAAACAGAGAAGATTTCGAGACTTTGTTATCTAAAACAGACGCCGCGATTCACATTGTCGGAATCAATTCGGATTTGTTTTTTATACCCAAAGAAAATCGGGAGACTTATCAGGAATTAAAAAAGTTCAAAGACAATGTTTTTTACAGTGAAATAGATTCTGTTCACGGACATGATGCTTTTTTAATCGAGTACAAACAATTAGATCATTTACTTGCCGATATTTTTAAGGCAGAAACAATAGAAAAATAAAATGAAAATATTAAAATTTGGCGGTAAATCGTTATCAAACGGAGAAGGACTTAATAAAGTAGTTTCAATTATTACAGATAAAGTACAGCAAAACGAAAAAATTGCAGTAGTAGTTTCGGCTCGTGGAGATGCTACAGATGAGCTGGAATACATTTTAAAAATTGCGGCTAAAAACGGCAACTATAAACCCTTATTTGAGAATTTTAAAACGTATCAGGTTTCAGATTACCCTGAGGTAGATTTGTCGGAAGAATTTAATGTACTGGAGAAACTTTTTGAAGGAGTAAGCCTGATAGGAGATTACAGCAACAAAATCAAAGATCAGATTTTATCAAAAGGCGAGCTGCTTTCGGCTAAATTACTGACAGCCATTTTAATTGGAAAAGGTGTTCCTGCGAACTTTGTAGATTCAAGAGAATTGTTGAAAACCGATTCTAAATTTGGAGATGCACAGCCTTTGGAGCAGCTTTCTAAGAAAAATGTTATCAATTATTTCAAAGAACACAACGGTACAACAGTTAACATCGTAACCGGTTTTATCGGATCTAACAATAACAACGATACGACCACTTTAGGTAGAAACGGCAGTAACTATACCGCATCGCTAATTGCGAATTATCTAAATGCCGAAGAATTACAAAACTTTACCCATGTTGACGGAATTTACACGGCAAATCCTGATTTGGTTGCTGATGCTAAAAAGATCGAATACCTGTCGTTTAATGAAGCCAACGAATTAGCCAATTTTGGCGCTACCATTTTACATGCTAAAACCATCATTCCTTTGTTGGAAAAAAATATTCCGCTTCGTATTTTAAATACCTTTAATCATGAAAATCGCGGGACTTTAATTACTTCTGATTCTGCTAAAGAAGGAATTAAAACACTTTCTGTTTTAGAGAACGTTTCTTTGGTCAATCTTGAAGGCCGTGGATTATTGGGGAAATCGGGTGTAGATGCCCGAATTTTTAAAGTAATGGGCGATCATAACATCAGTGTGAGTATCATTTCACAAGGTTCTTCAGAGCGAGGCATTGGCCTTGTTGTGGCCACTGAGAAAGCTACCCTGGCCATGGTCGAACTGGAAAAAGAATTCGAAAATGATTTTTATTCCAAAGATGTAAATCAGATTACAGTAACCGATAATGTTTCGGTAATTTCGATTATCGGACAGGATTTGAGTACTTTCCATAAACCTTACACGGCATTAATCAAAAATAAAATTGTTCCGATTTTATTTAACAACACCGTTACGGGTAAAAACGTGAGTTTGGTGGTTAAAAAAACAGAACTGCATAAAGCTTTAAATGTAATTCACGGTGAGATTTTCGGAGTTTCCAAAAAAATCAACATTGCCATTATCGGTCATGGATTAGTGGGAGGAACCTTAATCAATCAGATTTTAGAATCGACTGCCGCTATCGAAAAACGAAAAGACGTGAGATTGAATGTTTTTGCAATTGCCAATTCTAAAAAGGTACTTTTAAATAAAAACGGAGTAAGCTCAAACTGGAAAACAGATATTGATAAAGAAGGGCTTACCTATACCATTCAGGACATTATTGCTTATGCCAACCAACATCATTTAGAAAACTTAATCGCTATCGATAATACAGCGAGTGCTTCTTTTGTTGAGAATTATATTCCACTGGTTGAGAGCAGTTTCGATTTGATCTCTTCTAATAAAGTGGCCAATACGCTGAGTTATGGATTTTATAAAGAACTGAGAAAAGCTTTAGCCGAAAATCAGAAGAATTATTTATATGAAACCAATGTTGGTGCAGGATTGCCATTGATTGACACCATTAAACTATTGCATCTTTCGGGAGAAAATATCACAAAGATAAAAGGAGTATTCTCCGGAACATTGAGTTATTTGTTCAATAATTTCTCGGCAAAAGATGTTCCGTTTAGTGAAATTTTGCAGGAGGCCATTGATAACGGATATACAGAACCGGACCCTCGTGAGGATTTATGCGGAAATGATGTAGGAAGAAAATTATTGATTTTAGCGAGAGAGCTGGATTTGCAGAATGAGTTTGAAGAAATTTCCATTCAGAACTTAATCCCGGAGCATTTGCGTGAAGGAAACGTTGGAGACTTCTTAACGAAATTGAAAGAGTTCGACCCAATTTATGAAAAAATAAAAGCCGATCAAAAGCCAAATCACGTATTAAGATACATTGGTGAATTGTCAGGAGATTTGCAAAATGATAAAGGAATTTTGGAAGTAAAATTAGTTTCAGTGCCTTCTGATACTGCCTTGGGCGGATTAAAAGGATCTGATTCTTTCTTCGAAATTTATACAGAATCTTACGGAGACCGTCCAATCGTAATTCAGGGAGCTGGTGCAGGCTCTGCTGTAACGGCGAGAGGAGTATTTGGTGACATTTTGAGATTATCAGATAAAGGGTAAGGATTTTAGATTGCAGATTTTAGAGTTTAGATTTCTGATTTGTAAGCTCCGTTTGTCATTTCGACCGAAGGGAGAAATCACACAAGGAACTCCGCAACGAAAAAATCTAATCTTTGTCGACAATCTAATGTGATTTCTCCCTTCGGTCGAAATGACAAAGATTGCAAAGAATAAAAAATAAAAAAAAATAACAACACAATGAAAGTAACTTTGAACAGAGTAAACGACGCGTTTCATTTTAAACTTAAAAATGAACGTGGTCATGTAGTGGATGTTGACAGCAGAGCCGAATTTGGCGGAAGCGATTTAGGTGCAAGTCCAATGGAATTAGTATTAATGGGAGTTGCGGGATGCAGTGCTATTGATATGATTTCGATCTTAAAAAAGCAACGTCAGGAGATCACTTCTTTTAATGCTGAGGTAGAGGGAGAGCGTGTGCAGGTTGGTGAAGCAAAACCTTTTAAAGAAATCAATGTGGTTTTTTATTTAGAGGGAGATGTTAATCCTGAAAAAGCACAGCGGGCTGCCCAGCTTTCTTTTGAGAAATATTGCTCGGTTTCTAAAACAATTGAGCCTACCGCTACAGTAAAATATAAAGTGGTCCTGAACAACGAAGAATTAAAGTAATTAGGTAATTAGTCAATTTGATAATTAGATAATTTTTTGATTTTTAATCACACAATGAAAATTCACATTAAACTTTAGTTGATGCATTGCGTTTTGCTTTGTGAATCTTTGTGAAATTTTATAAAAAAGCGAATTTGTGCTAATTAGTGCAATTCGTGTTAAACAAAAACAAAAAAATGAACACAGAAGAATTTGGTTTTGAAACCCAAGCCATCAGAACACAATTAGAAAGAAGCCAGTATTTAGAGCATTCGGTGCCATTATACTTATCGTCAAGCTTTGTATTTGAGGATGCTGAAGACATGAGAGCTTCTTTCACAGAAGAAAAAGAAAGGAATATTTACAGCCGTTTCAGCAATCCGAATACAACAGAATTTGTTGATAAAATTTGTAAAATGGAAGGAGCAGAAGCGGGTTATGCTTTTGCAACCGGAATGGCAGCCGTATATTCTACTTTTGCAGCCTTATTAAATTCAGGTGATCATATCGTGTCGGCGAGCAGTGTTTTTGGTTCGACACACGCTCTATTTATGACTTATTTTCCAAAATGGAACATCGAAACCTCTTATTTTGATATAACGAAGCCGGAAACAATCGAAGGATTCATTAAACCGAATACAAAAATTTTATACGCAGAGTCGCCTACAAATCCGGGTGTTGACGTGATCGATTTGCAGTTGCTGGGAGATCTTGCTAAAAAACACAATCTGATTTTAATTATTGACAACTGTTTTGCGACGCCTTATCTGCAGCAGCCTATAAAATTTGGAGCGCATTTGGTCGTACATTCAGCAACTAAACTGATTGATGGTCAGGGTAGAGTTTTAGGAGGAGTTACGGTTGGAAGTGAAGATTTGATCAGACAAATTTACCTGTTCTCCAGAAACACAGGTCCTGCTTTGTCTCCGTTTAATGCGTGGGTTTTGTCAAAAAGCTTAGAAACTTTGGCAATTCGTGTTGAAAAACACTGTGAAAACGCTTTAAAAGTAGCGGAGTTTTTAGAAGCGCACCCAAATGTACAAAGCATCAAATACCCATTCCTGAAATCACATCCTCAATACGAAATTGCCAAAAAGCAAATGAAATTGGGGGGTAATATTATTGCCTTTGAAATTAAAGGCGGAATTGAAGCCGGAAGAAAATTTTTAGATAAAATAAAATTGTGCTCCCTGTCGGCAAATATTGGCGATACGAGATCGATTGTGACGCATCCTGCTTCAACCACGCATAGTAAATTGTCTGAAGAAGATCAGCTGGCGGTTGGAATAACTCAGGGATTAGTACGTGTTTCAGTAGGTTTGGAAACGGTAGAAGATGTAATTGCCGATTTAAAACAGGCGCTAAGTTAAATTTTAGATTGATGATTTTAGATATTAGATTTCTGAAAACTGATATCTAAAATCGTATCTTTTATATATGACTAAACCAAGACTAATCATTTTATCAGATTTATTTGGAGGTAAAGCCCCGGACTGGGTAAAAATCTATGCTGATTTATTAAAATCTGAATTTGAGATTCAGTATTATGATGTGCTTGAATTAGCCGGCATTAATGCTGATAACCTTGTGGAAAGCGATATTCATAATCAGTTTCTTAGCGAAGGAATGGATAGGGCAGTTGAGACTTTATTGAAATTAGAAAATGATAAAGTAACGGTTTTAGGATTTAGCATTGGAGGAACAATCGGCTGGAAAGCTTCTTTAAAAGGATTGAACATTGTTGGTCTATTTGCTGTTTCTTCAACAAGATTGAGATACGAAACGGAAGCCCCAAATTGCAGTATAAAATTATATTTTGGAGAAGAAGATTCAAACAGACCAGACTCACAATGGTTTTTGGACTTGAATGTGGTCCATAAAATGATAAAAAAAGAGAATCATCAGCTATACAGAACGGAAAATAATGCGTTCTTGGTTTGCAATGATATTTTGAAAACGTTATTAAGATGACGGCCTTTAACTGAAAAAAAACAGTTAAAGGCCGTTTTTTATTGGGCTTTATTTAAACTATACTAATTTAGTAGAATTTAAATTTTCGTTCTATTACTATTCTCATTTAAAAAGTTTATTTTTGTGGCAGAAAAACTAGACGATTGTTGTTTTAGGTCAAAAGCCTAAAATTGGCAATCCGCAATTAAAATAGATAGAACGTGCTCTCAAAGAAAACAAAATACGGAATTAAAGCTTTAACTTATCTGGCCAGACGTGAAAACAATGAGCCTGTACAAATTGCTGAAATTGCGAAAAGTGAACATATTTCGATTAAGTTTTTAGAAAGTATTTTGCTGCTGCTTAGGAACTCAGGTTTTCTGGGAGCTAAAAAAGGAAAAGGCGGCGGTTATTATCTGATAAAAGACCCCAAAGATATTAGTATGGCTAAGGTGTATCGTATTCTCGAGGGACCTATTGCATTGCTTCCCTGTGCAAGTCATAATTTTTATGAAAGATGCGACGACTGCGATGATGAGGCAAGCTGTGCTGCACGACGATTAATGACGGAGGTTAGGGATAATACCCTCAAAATTCTTGAAAGTAACTCGTTGGCGGATATCGCATTTTAATTCGATTTCCCCTTCAGAATTTCTATAAAAAAAGACCATTTCAATATTCTTAATGAAATGGTCTTTTCTTTTTGAGTTCAGATTTTATTTTGAAAGCCTGTAATTAATTTAAAAAATCAATTTATAACCGGCCAGAAAAAGCATTACGGCAATCGCATTTCTAAGAAATAAATCGGGTACTTTTCCACTTAACATACTTCCTATAAAAATTCCAGGGAGTGATCCTAGTAACAATTGTCCCAATAAAATAAGGTCTAAATTTCCCATTGAGGCATGTCCGATTCCGGCGACCAGTGTCAAAGGTACGGCGTGTGCGATTTCGGTTCCTACCAAACGCGGAGTAGGCAAGAGCGGATATAAGAAAAACAAAGTAACGGTGCCAAGTGCTCCGGCTCCAATCGAAGTAAGGGTTACGGTTGCGCCCAGTAAAACTCCAATTCCAACCGTCAGCATATTTTGTGTGTGACTTTCACTGTGAAATTTGTCACCCGCATGTTTCTGCGAAAACACCAATAGTCTTTTCTTGAATAGTATGGCAATCGAAGTAAACAGTAGCGCCCATCCCAAACTGTATTTGATGACCGCATTTATAGTAGTAATATCTGTTTTGATACTGTTTAGGATCCATAAAGTCAGCAAAGCGGCAGGAACGCTGCCCAGAGTGAGCCAGCCTGTAATAGACCAATTGATGTTGCCTTTTTTATGATGTACAAAAACGCCTCCCATTTTGGTAAAAGCAGCATACAATAAATCGGTACCAACTGCTGTCGTTGGAGGGATGCCAAACCATAATAAAATGGGAGTCATCAAAGAGCCGCCTCCAACACCCGTCAGACCTACGACAAAACCTACAACTAAACCCGCAATTACAAGACCTATTTGAAAATCCATGAATAAAAATTTGAGGTAAAAATAGCAACAATTTTATAATTATCCTATAGATGTGGTAGACTTTAAAAAAGGTATTCTAAGAATACGAAAAGTTTAAGAGCTATAGTGTTGAAATACAATATAATGAGTTTTTTTACTTGTGAGAATGATTTGTTGATACCTTTGTGTGGGGCACTCCATTAGCCTTATATCAAATAGCCACGTAAAAATATCAAATATTGTTTTGATATTTAGAAATAAGTAGTAATTTTGCCATTCAATCTACTAACCCGATAGGGTAATGGATTTTTAAAATAAAACGAACCATTAAAATGGAAAAAGAGCTAAAAATAAATACCGTAGCAGTTAAGTCTGATACAGCAATAAAAGAAAGATTGTGGGTTTTAGTACCGGCTGTTTTACTAATCGGTTTGTTGACAACGTTGATCTACAATCACCATGCTGAATTTTCGTGGGATGCGTTTATTGATGGTTTCAATCAGGAGTTTTTAGTGTTTTTTGCCATTGGAGTTTTTGCACAATTGGTCGACGGGACTTTAGGAATGGGTTATGGAGCAACTTCCACATCCTTTTTATTGGCCTACGGAGTTCCGCCAGTGATTAGCAGTACTGCGGTTCACGTGTCGGAAATGTTTACTACGGGAGCATCGGCACTTTCTCATCACCGATTTGGAAATATCAATAAAAAGCTGGTCAAGCATTTATTGATTCCGGGTGTTTTAGGTTCAATAATTGGAGCTTATTTATTGTCGGATGTTATTAACGGTGATATTATAAAGCCTTTTATTGCAGTTTATATGATTGTTTTGGCGCTTATAATTATTCGAAAAGCCTTAGTTAAAAAGATCGTCAAAAAGAAAACTAAAAAATTAGGATTTCTGGCTGTCTTTGGAGGTTTTATGGATTCAGTTGGAGGCGGAGGCTGGGGGCCGATAGTGACTTCAACCTTATTAGGAAGAGGAAGAAACCCAAGATATACCATAGGTTCTGTAAATGCTGCTGAGTTTGCAATTTCGTTTGCAAGCGGTTTAACTTTCATGCTTTTTGGAGGAATCCACGGTTGGCAGGTTATTATAGGTTTGATTTTAGGAGGTGTAATTGCAGCACCATTAGGAGCTTATCTTTTAAATAAAATCAAAAGAAAACCAATGATGATTGCAGTTGGAGTTTTAATTATACTATTGAGTTTAAAAACATTATCTAAATTATTGTAATATTTTTTAGAAGGAAAGAAAGAGAATATGAGTGCGACTATTATACAATCATTATTAGATAAAACGAAAGACTTTTCACTTGATGAAACCTTAGCTTTTTTAGCAGCTGAATATCCGGGGAAAGTAATTTTTTCAACATCTTTTGGACAGGAAGATCAGGTTATCACTGATTTTATTGCAAAAAGCAATCAGGACATTTCCATTTTCACACTAGATACCGGAAGATTATTTCAGGAAACGTATGACGTTTTTCACAAGACATTAAAAAAATACAAAAAACCGATTGAGGTTTATTTTCCGGAAGCAACAGCAGTAGAAAATTTACTAAAACATAAAGGCCCAAACAGTTTTTATGATTCAGTTGAGAACAGAAAAGAATGCTGTTTCATTCGAAAAGTAGTTCCGTTACGAAAAGCGTTGGCAGGAAATTCCATTTGGATCACAGGTTTAAGAGCAGAGCAGTCGGAGAATAGAAATGATTTGCAATTGTTTGAATACGACGGAGGTTTTGAAATTATAAAGTTCAACCCATTACTAAAATGGACTTTAGAAGAGGTTGAGGTTTATTTATCAGAAAACAATGTTCCTCAAAATGCTTTACACAAGCAAGGTTTTGTAAGCATTGGTTGTGCGCCTTGTACCAGAGCAATTTTCCCGGGTGAAGATATCAGAGCCGGAAGATGGTGGTGGGAATCAAGTCATAAAGAATGTGGTTTGCATAGCGCTAAAAAAGAGTAAGTAGAAGAAAGAAGCTAGAGAATATAGATTTTGAGTTCCGAAGGAACGCCCCATATTGTAGCTTCGGGTTTCAACCCGATGATGACGAAGGAACGATCCATATTATAGCGTCGGGTTTTAACCCGATGGGAATGGGAAAAGGATTTATAATGTAGCAACGGATTTTAACCCGTTGAAGAGAGGATAATAACAGAATAAATAGAGGAAGGTTTTAGGGCAACTCACAAAATTTAAGATCTAAAACCTGAGGCTAAAAAATATCAAACAAAAAAACAAAATGAGTTCAGTATTAAAAACAAACGCTTTAGAGAGCGAAGCAATATACATTTTCAGAGAAGTAATTTCACAGTTCGATAAACCGGTTTTGCTTTTTTCTGGAGGAAAAGATTCGATAACATTAGTGCGTTTGGCACAAAAAGCATTTTTCCCGGCAAAAATTCCGTTTCCTCTTTTGCACGTTGATACGGGACATAATTTCCCTGAGACTATCGCTTTCAGAGATAAATTGGTGGAAGAATTAGGATTGGAATTAATCGTACGTAATGTTCAGGATGCTATTGATGAAGGAAAAGTGGTTGAAGAAACGGGTAAATATTCCAGTAGAAACAGCCTGCAGACTACAACACTTTTAGATGCCATTGAAGAATTTAAGTTTGATGCCTGTATTGGTGGAGCACGTCGTGATGAGGAAAAGGCAAGAGCAAAAGAGCGTATTTTCTCCGTTCGTGACGATTTTGGTCAGTGGGATGAGAAAAATCAGCGTCCGGAATTATTTGATATTCTGAATGGAAAAATAGAGAACGGTCAAAACGTTCGTGTTTTCCCAATTTCAAACTGGACAGAATTAGATGTATGGAGTTATATCGAGAAAGAGCACATCGAGATTCCGTCTATTTATTTTTCGCATAAAAGAAAAGTTTTTTTGAGAGACGGTTTGATCTGGTCACATTCTCCTTTTGTGTACCAGGAAGAAGACGAACAAATCGAAGAAAGAATTGTTCGCTTCAGAACCGTTGGAGATATGAGCTGTACGGCAGCTGTTGAATCTTATGCAGCAACCATTGAGGAAGTAGTTGGAGAAATCAGAACTTCAACTATCTCAGAAAGAGGAGCCAGAATTGATGATAAACGTTCTGAAGCTGCAATGGAAAAGAGAAAACAACAAGGGTATTTTTAATAATTATTAATTGTGAATTATAAATTATTAATTAAAAAGTAAAGATCAAAAAAACATACAGATTTATAAGTTTTGAGGAAACCTGAAACTTGAAACCTGAAACAAAAAATACAGAATGGAAGTTTTAAAAATAGCAACAGCAGGAAGTGTAGATGACGGAAAAAGTACTTTGATCGGAAGATTATTGTACGATACAAAATCATTGACAACAGATAAGATTGAAGCGATTGAGAAAAGCAGCAAGCAAAAAGGATACGATTACCTTGATTTTTCATTGGCAACGGATGGATTAGTAGCTGAAAGAGAGCAGGGAATTACGATTGATGTAGCGCATATTTATTTTTCGACTGCAAAGAAAAGTTACATCATTGCCGATACCCCGGGTCACGTAGAATATACCAGAAACATGGTAACGGGAGCTTCAACTTCACAAGTATCGATCATCTTAATTGATGCGAGAAAAGGAGTAATTGAGCAAACGTACCGTCACTTTTTTATTAATAATTTATTGAGAGTAAAAGAGGTAATCGTTGCGATCAATAAAATGGACTTAGTGGATTATTCGGAGGAAGTTTTCAATAAAATCAAAGCCGATTTCCAGGCCTTAAATGCTAAGAGTACTTTCAAAGAACAAAATGTAAGCTACATTCCGCTAAGTGCGATCAACGGAGGAAACGTAGTGGATAAATCGGAGAACATGAAATGGTACGATGGGCAAACGGTTCTGGAGCATTTGGAAGGACTGCATTCTTCAGATGTTTTTGAAGCAGGAAAAGCACGTTTCCCGGTTCAGACTGTGATTCGTCCTAAAACAGAAGAATACCACGACTTTAGAGGTTATGCAGGAAAGCTGTACGGAAACTCTTTAAAAGTAGGAGATGCGGTTACCGTATTGCCTTCTTTAACAGAATCAAAAGTAACTAAAATTCATTTTTTCGATAAGCAATTTGATGAGGCTGTCGCAGGTTCTTCGATTACCATCGAACTAGAAAATGATATCAATGTGACAAGAGGTGATATGATTGTAAAATCGTTAGAGCTTCCGAAAATTGAAAAAGAAATAAACACAACAGTATGCTGGATGGACAGTAAAAAACTGGTTCCGGGTACAAAATATATCGTTCAGCACAACACCAATTCGGTTTTGGCAAAAGTTGAAAGTATCAAAAATACCATCTCAACGGATTATTCCGGAACAAAAGAAGCTTCACAATTAGCAATCAACGAAATTGGAGAAGTAAGCATCAAATTAAGCAAGCCTTTATATTTTGATGCCTACAACGACAATAAATCAAACGGGGCATTTATCTTAATTGATACAGCAACCAATACAACGGCAGGAGTAGGATTCATAAGGTAAACCTGCTATAAGCTTTAAGCCATATGCTGTAAGCTAAAAACACAAAGTTAAAAAAGCCTAAAGCATACAGCTTAAAGCCTAAAGCAAGAGAAAGAAAATGGAAAGTTTTAGAACAGAAATAGAAAATCCGGTAGTTCAGAAAGAGATTATCGATTTAGAAAAAAAGATTCATTTGTTCCGTGGAGGAAAAATTGATGATGAACGTTTTCGTAGTCTTCGTTTAGCGCGCGGAATTTACGGGCAGCGTCAGGAAGGGGTTCAAATGATTCGTATTAAATTGCCTTATGGTAAAGTAACGAGCGAACAATTGATTCGTATTACAAAAGTTTCTGATGAATATTCTACAGGACGTTTGCACATTACGACACGTCAGGACATTCAGATTCACTATGTAAGTCTGGACAGAACTCCGGAGCTTTGGGCAAATTTGGCTAAAGACGATGTTACCTTACGTGAAGCTTGCGGGAATACCGTTAGAAACATTACCGGAAGCGAGTTAGCAGGTGTAGACGTAAACGAATCGTTTGACGTTTCGCCTTATGCGCACGCCTTATTTCAATATCTGTTAAGAAACCCAATCTGTCAGGAAATGGGACGTAAATTCAAAATTTCGTTCTCATCTTCAGACGAAGATACTGCTTTGAGTTATTTGCACGATTTAGGATTTATTCCAAAAATTGTCAATGGCGAGCGTGGTTTCAAAATCATGTTTGGGGGAGGATTAGGTTCTCAGCCGGCTCATGCCGAATTGCTTTCAGAGTTTGTACCGGCGAATCAGATTATTCCAACGGCAGAAGGGATCATTCGTATTTTTGACCGATACGGTGAACGTGCAAAAAGAATGAAAGCCCGTATGAAATTCTTAATCAAAGAAATGGGAAGAGATGTTTTCCTTGATCTGGTTGAAAAAGAGAAAAAAGCAATCGCTTTTGAAACGTACGAAATTGATACAACTGCTTTTGACGGACCAATTCCGGAACCGTTATTAGAAGTTCCGCAAGTTACAATTGAAGATACAGCAGCTTATGAAGCCTGGAAAAAATCAAATGTAATCGCTCAGAAACAAGCAGGTTATTATGCTATTGGAATCAAAGTTTTATTAGGAGATTTTTACACCGATAAAGCCCGATTATTAGCTGATTTAATTAAAAACTATGCTGCAAATGAACTTCGTTTTTCATTGCGTCAAAATATTGTAATACGTCATGTGAAAGAAGCAAACTTACCATTCTTCTATCAGGAATTAGCCAAGCTGAACTTTGTTCATTTGGGGTATAATTCAACAGCAGATATTACAGCATGTCCGGGTACAGATACTTGCAATTTGGGGATTGCAAGTAGTACCGGAATTGCAGAAGAATTAGAGAAAGTATTAAGTGCTGAATATCCTCAGTATTTAAACAACCGCGAAATTGAAATCAAAATCAGTGGTTGTATGAATGCTTGTGGGCAGCACAATATGTCGGCAATTGGTTTTCAGGGAATGTCAATCAATTCTGGAAAATTGGTAGCTCCTGCTTTACAGGTTTTGTTAGGCGGAGGAAGATTAGGAAATGGGGCAGGACGTTTTGCTGATAAAGTAATCAAAATTCCAAGCCGAAGAGGACCGGATGCTTTGCGTACCATTTTAAATGATTTTAATGCGAATGCAAACGGACAAAAATTCCTGAATTACTATGATGAAAAAGGAGAAAAATATTTCTATGAAATCTTAAAACCTTTGTCAGATGTAACAAATTTAACCGAAGCTGATTTTGTAGATTGGGGTAATGCCGACAATTACGTAAAAGCAGTTGGAGTGGGAGAATGTGCCGGAGTGGTAATTGATTTGGTGGCTACTTTATTGCTGGAAGCCAAAGACAAACTAACTTTTGCTCAGGAATCTTTTGATGAAAACAAATGGTCGGATGCTATTTATCATGCTTACGCCGGATTTGTAAACGGTGCCAAAGCGTTACTGCTTTCTGAAAACGAAAAAACAAACAATCACGCAGGAATCGTTGATTTATTTGATACCGTTTTCATTGCAACCGGTAAAATTGAACTGGCAACGTCATTCAGAGAATTAGTGTATCAAATCAATACAACACAGCCTTCAGAAGCTTTTGCAAAACAATACATTCAGGAAGGAATTGCATTTTTTGATACCATAGAAAAATATAGAGCTCAAGAATTAGAAAATGCTTAATATCAAACCAAAAGTAACTTTAGTTGGTGCGGGTCCCGGCGATCCGGATTTGCTTACGCTCAAAGCTGTAAAAGCACTTGCTGAAGCGAATGTGGTTTTGTACGATGCATTGGCCAATGAAGAAATATTAGCACACGCTCCTAAAAATGCAATCCGTATTTTTGTAGGGAAAAAAATAGGGAATCATGCTTACACGCAGGATCAGATCAATCAATTGATTGTCGATAATGCGTTGACTTATGGTAACGTTGTGCGTTTAAAAGGGGGGGACCCGTTTATTTTTGGACGTGGAAGTGAAGAAATTGAATTTATAGAAAGTTTCGGAATAGAGACGTTTGTAGTTCCCGGAATATCTTCGGTAGTGGCAGTTCCGGCAAGTCAGGGAATATCGATTACCAAAAGAGGTGTTTCGGAAAGCTTCTGGGCCATAACCGGTACAACTTCTGACAGGAAATTGTCTTCGGATGTTGCGTTGGCGGCACAATCATCTGCAACAGTCGTAATTTTGATGGGAATGCACAAATTGCCTCAGATTATTGATTTGTTTCATAAAGAAAGCAAAGGAAATTTGCCCGTAGCGATTATTCAAAACGGAACATTGGCCGATGAAAAAGTGGGTGTAGGAACGGTAGATTCGATTTTAGAAATCGTAAAAGAGAAAAAACTGAGTTCGCCTGCCATTATTGTTCTTGGAGAGGTTGTTCGCGAAAGCAATAAACTGAAAGGATTTTATGAAGAATTTCTCTCGAAAGAAATGATTCGTTAGTAATTGTCTCGTCAGGAACAACCAATTTTGCAGCTTTAGGTTTTAACCCGATGTTTGCATGATAAATTGTTCTGTGCGAACTTTGCACCGGTAATAAAAATTAAAATGGAACAAAACGAATTATATCCTGTATTCCTGAAACTTCACAATCTGAATGTTCTCATTGTTGGCGGAGGAAATGTTGGATTAGAAAAGCTCTCTTTTTTACTAAAGTCGAGTCCGAATGCAAATGTTGAGGTGGTAGCACCAAATTTTCATTTAGAAATAAAGGTTTTGGCCGAGAAACATCCTTCGATTACATTGACAAAATCGAAGTTCAAAAAGAAAATGCTCAAAAAACGCCATATGGTAATTGCCTGTACCGACGATTTAAAAGTCAATAAAAAGGTATACGAATTATCCCGAAAGCGTTATTTGATTTGCAACATAGCCGATACACCGGATTTGTGTGATTATTATCTGGGAGGAATTGTAACGAAAGGGAATGTAAAAATTGCCATTTCGACCAACGGAAAATCACCAACAACAGCCAAAAGGCTCAGGGAGTTTTTTGAAGAGGTAATTCCTGAAGATATCAATACAATGGTTGAAAACCTTAATGAATATCGAAAGACATTAAAAGGTAATTTTGAAGAAAAGGTTAAAAGAATGAACGAGATAACCGCTTCATTGAAAAATAAGGAATAGTAATAGTTCCGAAAGAACGGTTCCTATTGTAGCGTCGGGTTTTAACCCGATGGATGAACGAGATAACCGCTTCATTAAAAAATAAAGAGTAAAAATTTCCGCAAAGAAATCAATGACAAAAATCATTGAAAATAGAATAAATTATTCGTTCCTTTGCATTATTAAGAATGATTATAAACAACAACATAATGATTAAAACAGATATACTTATAATTGGAGCAGGCCCAACAGGTTTATTTGCCGTTTTCGAGGCAGGATTATTAAAATTAAAATGTCATATTTTAGATGCTTTGCCACAAGCGGGAGGGCAACTTTCAGAATTGTATCCAAAAAAGCCTATTTATGATATTCCTGGATTTCCGGAAGTATTAGCAGGAGATTTGATTGACGGACTGCAAGAGCAAATCAAACAATTTGAGCCTGGTTTTACTTTAGGAGAGCGTGCAGAAACGATTGACAAACAAGAAGACGGAAGTTTCATTGTAACCTCAAATAAAGGGACTAAATTTCACGCACCGGTTATTGCTATCGCCGGAGGTCTTGGAAGTTTTGAACCACGTAAGCCACTTATCGAAGATATTGAGTTTTATGAAGATAAAGGAGTAAAATACTTCATCAAAAATCCGGAGAAATTCAGAGACAAAAGAGTGGTAATTGCCGGAGGAGGAGATTCAGCATTAGACTGGAGTATCTTTTTGGCGAATGTAGCTTCAGAAGTTACTTTGATTCACCGTAGAAACGAATTCAGAGGAGCTTTAGACTCTGTAGAAAAAGTACAGGAATTAAAAACTGCTGGAAAAATTAAACTAATTACACCGGCAGAAGTAATCGGAATCAATGGTGCTGAGCATATTGAATCATTAGATATCGAAGAAAACGGAGCACACCGTAAAATCGAAACGGATTATTTTATTCCGCTTTTCGGACTTACACCAAAGTTAGGACCAATCGGAGACTGGGGATTAGAAATCGAAAAAAATGCCATTAAAGTAAATAACGCATTAGACTATCAAACCAATATTCCGGGAATCTTCGCTATTGGAGACGTAAACACTTATCCAGGAAAATTAAAACTGATTCTTTGTGGATTCCACGAAGCAACTTTAATGTGTCAGGCAGCGTACCAGATTATCAATCCGGGTAAAAAATACGTTTTAAAATATACTACAGTTTCTGGTGTAGACGGTTTTGACGGAACTCGTAAAGAAGCACCGAAAGCAGTTGTTAAAGCGATCATTTAATCTTTAAGTTGCTAAGGTTCTAAGGGACTAAGGCGCTAAGATTTTTAATATAGTAAAGCTCAAACTTTTAGTTTGAGCTTTTTTTCAATCCCTTAGGGATGACATATTTGTAGAATAAGATTAAAGGTATTTGTAAAAAAGCCCCTGAGGGGCGATATGTAAATCAGCAAGAGAAAGGCAATGTCGCTCCGCTGGAGCTCATTTGTTTGTATAATTGTTTTTCTATAAGTATTACGCTCCTTAGGAGCTAATTTTTTTTTAATCCCGTAGAGATGATCCATTTGTAGAATAGGATTAAAGGTATTTGTAAAAAAGCCCCGGAGGGGCGATACATAAACCAGCAAGAGAGAGGCAATGTCGCTCCGCTGGAGCTCTTTTGTTTGTATAATTGTTTTTCTATAAGTATTACGCTCCTTTGGAGCTAAACTTTTTTTAATCCCTTAGGGATTACATATTTGTAGAATAGGATTAAAGGTATTTGTGAAAAAAGCCCCAGAGGGGCGATACATAAATCAGCAAGAGAAAGGCAATGTCGCTCTGCTGGAGCTCAACTATAGAGGTGAGAACAGTATCAAAAAACATAGGGAAAACTTTAAACTTAGTCCCTCAGAACCTTAGCCCCTCAGAAACTTAAAAAAAACTTGCAATTGTTAAGCTTATGTCTTTACTTTGCACTGTTCTTAAAATTATTGACAGTTATCACGAAAGGCGGAGGGAAAGACCCAATGAAACCTTAGCAACCCTTTATCATAAAGAAGGTGCTACATTCTACTTAATACAAATTCATTGTATTTAAGATAGATAACACAAATACATTACACGTATTTCTCAAAACTTTTCCAGAAAACATACAATATTTACTAAAGCAATTTAGTAACAGGAGCGAATCATTGGCGCATTTTTGCAGTCAACAGTTCCCGCTTTCGCCTATATCTTTTCGTTTCATTACGAGGATATTGACGCATCGGGACTAATTTAAACCCGACAGGTTTTTAAAACCTGTCGGGTTTAGGATCGGAAATAGAATTAAATAAACTTAGCAGCTCAGCGCCTTAGTGCGGCAGCAGCTAAAAGAGGAAACAATATGTCAATAACAATTCAGGAAGCAATAAAAAAAAATATCCTAATCCTTGACGGGGCAATGGGAACGATGTTGCAGCGCTATAATTTCTCGGAAGAAGATTTTAGAGGAGAGCGTTTCAAAGATTTCCCTCATCCCTTAAAAGGGAACAACGATTTACTATCCATAACACAACCACAAGCAATCCGCGATGTTCACGCTGCTTATTATGAAGCAGGTGCAGACATTGTAGAAACCAATACTTTTTCAGGAACTACGATCGGTATGGCCGACTATTTCCTGGAAGATTTGGTTTATGAATTGAACTACGAATCGGCTAAAATTGCCCGTGAAGTAGCAGATGAATTTACCGCTAAAAATCCGGACAAACCACGTTTTGTTGCTGGTTCAATCGGACCAACAAACAGAACGGCAAGTATGTCTCCGGACGTAAACGATCCGGGATACAGAGCGGTAACGTTCGATGATTTGCGAATTGCCTACAAACAGCAGGCAGAAGCCTTAATGGATGGTGGATGTGACTTACTTTTGGTAGAAACCATCTTTGATACGCTAAATGCCAAAGCGGCACTTTTTGCGATCGAAGAAGTAAAAGAAGAACGTAATCTGGATATTCCAATCATGGTTTCAGGAACGATCACGGATGCTTCTGGAAGAACACTTTCGGGACAAACGGTGGAGGCATTTCTGATCTCGGTATCTCATATTCCGTTATTGAGTGTAGGTTTTAATTGTGCTTTAGGGGCCGATTTGTTGAAACCTTACCTAAAAACCTTATCGCAGCATACACAGTTTAATGTTTCGGCACATCCAAATGCAGGTTTGCCAAATGCTTTCGGGCAATATGACGAAACCCCGGAGCAGACACAAGCCTTAATCAAAGAATATTTAGACGATAATTTAATCAATATTATTGGAGGCTGTTGCGGAACTACTCCGGATCATATTCGACTAATTGCTGAGGTGGCAAAAGATTATAAGCCAAGAGTAGCGCCGGTTTTTGCGTAATACAATTTTATTGATTTCGCGGATGGATTAAAATCCATCCTTACAAAATAGCCCTGAGCCTAAGGCTCTTAAAAAGTTCCGAAGGAACGATACATTTTGTAGCGACGGAATTTATTCCGTTGAAAAAAATGATTTATCAGTAAGGGTTCCGTAGGAACGAAACATTACATAAGGTGTTGGCATAAAAAAACAAAATGGAAATAAAAGTTCCGAAGGAACGATACATTTTGTAGCAACGGAATTTATTCCGTTGATGAAAAACATGTCAAAAACGGTAATTGAAATCGTGAAGAATGTAAAATTATTTTGAAACCGATTTTGCGTGAGGGATAGCAGTGAAAAGCCCACAGACCAATGCAGTGATAACGGAATTGGTCGAGGACTTGTAGCGAATAGCCCGGTTCGCCGCGGCGAAACACGCCCAAATTAATAAACATAAATGCCTACATGGTTTTAGAAGCCCTATAGGAAAGAAAATAGAATAAAAAACTCAGAACCTAAGAACCTTAGGAACTTAGTACCTTAAGAAAAATGGCAGAAAACAGAAGAGACCTTGTATTATCAGGATTAGAACCGTTAATTATTACACCCACCAGCGTTTTTGTAAACATTGGAGAGCGTACGAATGTGACAGGTTCAAGAAAATTCCTTCGCTTAATCAAGGAAGAGAAATATGATGAGGCACTTGATATTGCAAGACAACAAGTAGAGGGAGGAGCACAGATCATCGATATTAATATGGATGAAGGAATGCTGGATGGTGTTCAGGCAATGACTAAATTTTTGAATTTAATTGCATCAGAACCGGACATTTCGAGAGTACCTATTATGATCGACAGTTCGAAATGGGAAATCATAGAGGCGGGTCTTAAAGTAGTACAGGGAAAAAGCGTTGTAAACTCGATTTCGTTAAAAGAAGGAGAAGAAGCCTTTATTCATCATGCTAAATTAATCAAGCGCTATGGAGCGGCAGCCATAATCATGGCTTTTGACGAAGTGGGCCAGGCTGATAACTTCGAACGAAGAGTTGAAATTTGTCAGCGTTCGTATGATATTCTGGTAAACAAAGTTGATTTTCCTCCACAGGATATCATTTTTGATTTGAATATTTTCCCGGTTGCGACCGGAATGGAAGAACATCGTCTGAATGCGATTGACTTTTTTAGAGGAACAAAATGGGTTCGTGATAACTTACCACACGCGCATATTAGCGGGGGAGTAAGTAACGTTTCGTTTTCTTTCAGAGGAAATGACACCGTTCGTGAAGCGATGCACTCGGTATTTTTATACCATGCCATCAAGAACGGAATGACTATGGGAATCGTGAATCCGGAAATGCTTTCGATTTACGATGATATTCCAAAAGATTTACTGGAACACGTGGAAGACGTAATTCTGGACCGACGTGATGATGCAACTGAACGACTTTTAGATTTTGCCGAGAACGTAAAAGGAGAAGTAAAATCAGATGAAAAAGCAATTCAGGAATGGCGTTTAGGAACCGTTCAGGAGCGTATTACGCACTCGTTGGTAAAAGGAGTGGATGCTTTTATTGAAGAAGATGTAGAAGAAGCGCGTTTGGCTGCTACAAAACCAATTGAAGTTATCGAAATCAATTTGATGACCGGAATGAATGTCGTGGGAGATTTGTTCGGAAGCGGAAAAATGTTCCTGCCGCAGGTTGTAAAATCGGCACGTGTGATGAAAAAAGCCGTAGCTTATTTATTGCCTTATATTGAAGCCAGCAAGCAGGCCGGAGACAAACAAGGAAACGGAAAAATTCTGATGGCTACTGTAAAAGGAGACGTTCACGACATTGGTAAAAACATTGTTTCGGTGGTTTTGGCCTGTAACAATTACGAGATTGTAGATCTTGGGGTTATGGTGCCTCCGGAAAAAATTATTGCGGCTGCCATAGAACACAATGTAGACATTATTGGATTAAGCGGATTGATTACGCCTTCGCTTGACGAAATGGTGTATCTGGCCAAAGAACTAGACAAACAAGGAATTAAAATTCCGATTATGATTGGTGGAGCAACCACTTCGCGTGCGCATACCGCCGTGAAAATTGCGCCTCAATATAGAGAAACTGTAATTCACGTAAACGATGCTTCGAGAGCTGTTACTGTTGCAGGGAATTTATTAGATCACAATCGTAAGATATATGCAAGCGATATTCGTGCAGAGTATGATTCTTTTAGAGAAACATTCCTGAACCGTTCAAGAGATAAAAATTTCCTGAACATTGAAGACGCCCGTAAGAATAAATTGCAATTGGATTGGGAAAATTTTAATCCAGTGAAGCCTAATATAATTGGAGAGCAGATTGTTGAAGTCGACCTGGACGTTTTGGTTCCGTATATCGACTGGACACCGTTTTTCAGAACCTGGGAATTGTTTGGTAAATATCCGGCAATTTTAACCGATGAGGTTGTGGGGAAAGAAGCGACTTCTGTTTTTGAAGATGCTCAGGCAATGTTGAAAGTAATTTTAGAAGAGAAAAAACTATCTGCAAAAGGGATCTACGGAATATTTCCGGCCAATCAGATCAACGATGATGATATCGAATTGACCGACGAAAACGGAAAACCATTACAGACATTTTTGACTTTACGTCAGCAATCACAAAAAACAAAAGGGGCACCCAATATTGCACTGGCTGATTTTATCGCTCCAAAAGAAAGCGGGAAAGTCGATTATATGGGCGCATTCTGTGTAACAACCGGTTTTGGTGTTGACGAATGGGCAGCTGAATTTGAAAAGGATTTGGACGATTATAATTCGATTATGGTAAAAGCATTGGCAGATCGTTTTGCTGAGGCTTTCGCCGAATATCTTCATGAGAAAGTACGTAAGGAAATTTGGGGGTATTCATCAGATGAAAACTTAAGCACCGAAGAAATGATTTCTGAAGATTACAAAGGAATTCGTCCTGCTCCGGGTTATCCGGCCTGTCCTGACCATTTGGAGAAACCAACAATCTGGAAGCTTTTAAATGTAGAAAAAGAAATAGGCGTGACCCTGACCGAAAGCATGGCGATGTGGCCCGCTTCATCAGTTTCGGGTTACTATTTTGGAAACCCGGAAAGTAAGTATTTCGGACTGGGGAAAATAAAAGAAGATCAGGTGGTTGATTATGCCAAACGACGTAATGTTCCAACCGATTACGCAATGAAATGGTTAAACCCTAATATAGCAGACTAAAAAAGGTTTCAAGTTTTAAGTTTCAGGTTCTTCGGAACAACCTGAAACCTGAAACAAAAAGAATATTTGATTTATGTTTTTGATTCAGATTTTTTACACAATTTTTCAAAACACATAATTCATAACACATAATTTAAAAAATGAAAGTAACAGAACATATAGAAAACGCGAAAGGAAATACATTATTCTCGTTTGAACTTATTCCACCTCAAAAAGGAAAAAGCATTCAGGAATTATATGACAACATCGATCCTTTGATGGAATTTAAACCACCATTTATCGATGTAACCACTTCGCGTGAAGAGTATATCTATATTGATAAAGGCAACGGGCTTTTAGACAAAAAGCTAACGCGTATGCGTCCGGGTACACTTGGAATTTGTGCTTCTATAAAACATAAATATAATGTGGACACCGTACCACACTTGCTTTGTGGCGGTTTTACACAGGAAGAAACCGAATACATGCTGGTAGACTGTCAGTATTTAGGAATCAATAACGTAATGGCACTTCGTGGTGATGCTATGAAAGACGAGCAGTCTTTTGTGCCAAAAGCCGGTGGAAATAGTTTTGCAATCGATCTGGTTCGTCAGATCAACAACTTAAACAGTGGAAAATACCTGCATGAAGTGATGGATGCTGATAACAAAGCCGATTTTTGTATTGGTGTTGCCGGTTATCCCGAAAAACATTTAGAATCCCCATCTTTACAATCGGATTTAAAAAGACTTAAAGAGAAGGTTGATGCGGGCGCAGATTATGTGGTAACACAAATGTTTTTTGACAATGCGAAATATTTTGCTTTTGTTGAAAAGGCAAGAGAAATTGGTATCACAATTCCAATTATTCCCGGAATCAAGCCAATTGCGGTTCAAAGACACTTACAGATTTTACCGCAGATTTTTAGAATCGACTTGCCAGAGGATTTGATTGATGCAGTGGATAAATGTAAAAATAATGCCGAAATCAAGCAAGTTGGAATCGAGTGGGCCATTCAGCAATCATTAGAGTTAAAAGCTGCTGGAGTTCCTGTATTGCATTATTACTCAATGGGGAAATCAGAGAATATCCGCCAGATTGCGAGCCATATTTTTTAAGAATTTAAGCCAAACGTTTGTCATTTCGACTGAAAGGAGAAATTACATTAATGGTTTGATAAGGACTGAAAACCTTCTATGCGGAGTTTCTTTTGTCATTTCGACCGTAGGGAGAAATCACACTCGCTAATCGACAAAGATTGGCACTTTATTTTGTGGAGTTCCTTTTGTCATTTCGACCGAAGGGAGACTCGAGCGATAGCGAATTGGCGTAGTAAATCAAAAAACAGCTTGGAATTTGGCTCCGAAGCTTCGTGATGAATTAAAATTTAAAGGTAACGAGGATGAAAAAAG
Source organism: Flavobacterium sp. T12S277 (assembly GCF_048514875.1). Classification (NCBI taxonomy): domain Bacteria; kingdom Pseudomonadati; phylum Bacteroidota; class Flavobacteriia; order Flavobacteriales; family Flavobacteriaceae; genus Flavobacterium; species Flavobacterium sp. T12S277. The sequence continues at coordinate 184,383 of NZ_JBLYEG010000009.1, forward strand.
AAGAATTACAGGCAATAGCGTCACAGCTAAAGCATCCTTCAGGAGAAAAAGGAATAGAAATGGCCAATATGATGCATGAAACCAACATCAATATGACGCGCCATTCCGTTCAAAATCTGCAATTAACAGCTGGAAATACAATTTTAGAATTGGGTCATGGAAATGCCGGACACTTAGAATATATAGTGAACCAGGCTCAGGATCTAACCTATTACGGACTTGAGATGTCGGCGTTAATGTGTCAGGAAGCCCAGCAAATTAATGCTGCGGCCTTGGCTAAAAAGCAGGCTCATTTTTCTCTTTATGACGGAACTGATATTCCATTCGAAGAGGCCTTTTTTGATAAAATATTCACGGTAAACACCATTTACTTTTGGCAGGAACCGGAGAAGTTACTCTCGGAAATTTACAGAGTTTTACAGCCAAAAGGCACTTTTTGCATCACCTTTGCCGAAGAAAGTTTCATGAAACAGCTGCCGTTTACTCAGTTTGAATTTGAACTTTACAGTACTGAAAAAGCAGAAAAACTGATTGGGAAAACTGCTTTTCAAATCGTACACAAAGAAACGCTGACTGAAAAAGTAAAAAGTAAAACAGGTGAGTTGGTAGATCGGGATTTTACAACTCTCGTTTTAGGAAAACGCTAGTTATTCCATCTTCAGCAGCAGTTTTTTGTCGCCTATTTTCAAATATTTCAAAAGCGTTATACTTATTTGGTGCTTTGCAATTAAAAAAGGATACAGTCCGTTTTAATACTCTTTTTTTGAGTAATTTCATTGATTTTTATTTTGAGTTTCTATTTCTGAATGTAATTCGTTAAAATTATGGAGGTTAAAAAGATCAATTTTCTAAAAAGTTACAGCAGTATTTTATTGCTTCTGGGAGGAATCCTGCTCGGAAGTATTTTGGGATTAGTTTTCGGAGAAAAAGTAGAAGTCATAAAACCGCTTGGAGATATTTTTCTGAACCTGCTCTTTACGGCAATCATTCCTTTAATCTTTTTTACCATTGCGTCTTCGATTGCCAGTTTAGAAAAAACAGAAAAGCTGGGGAAGCTGTTCGTGGTAATGGTTGCTGTTTTTTTAGGGACCATTTTGATCTCGGCAATCGTAATGATTGTCGCCGTTTATCTTTTTCCGATTCATCAGAACATAGTATTGTCTAAAGTTCCGTTAGAAAACATTCAATCCGGAAGCGTTGGCGAGCAAATAGCACAACTGGTTACCGTAAATGATTTCTTTGAATTGCTGTCCAGAAAAAGCATGCTGGCGCTTATCATCTTTTCTTTTTTAATTGGTTTTTCGAGTCTGCACTCCGGTGAAAAAGGAAGTGCTTTCAGAAGCTTTTTAGATTCCGGTAACGAAGTCATGAAGCAGCTTTTGAACCTCATTATGAAATTGGCTCCAATTGGTTTGGGGGCTTATTTTGCCTATCAGGTTGGTGTTTTTGGACCACAATTGTTTGGGGTTTATGCCAAGCCATTGGGCGTTTATTATGCCGCCTGTACCTTTTACTTCTTTGTGTTTTTTAGTTTGTATGCGGTAGTGGCCGGAGGCAAGAGAGGTTTTGTCGTATTCTGGAGCAATAATATCACACCCGCTTTAACCGCCATTGGAACCTGCAGCAGTATTGCAACCATTCCTGCAAATCTGGAAGGAGCCGAGAAGATGAACATCCCAAAGCATGTCAGAAATCTGGTTATTCCGCTCGGAGCACCACTGCACAAAGACGGTTCAAGCATGTCGTCTATTCTGAAAATTACCGTTCTTTTTGCCATGTTTGGTAAAGATTTCACCGCGCCTTCAACTATACTTTTGGCGTTGGGCATTACGGTAATCGTTTCTATTGTCGAAGGTGGAATCCCAAATGGAGGTTATATTGGCGAGGTCCTGGCAATTACAGTTTACGGACTGCCAATGGAACAGGCTTTGCCGGTTGCCATGATTTTAGGAACCTTAGTCGACCCAATTGCTACCCTTTTAAATGCAAACGGTGACCTCATTTGTTCGATGATGGTCTCGCGGTTTTCCGAAAAAACAAAGTGGTAGCGGGCATCTTTCAAAATAAATCTAACGTAATCTGTTGGTTGTAATTAGCCAAAAAGGAACGTAGATTTTGTGAGATGTGAAAAGAATATCTAAAAGAAACATGTTTTTCTCGCATAGTGTTCTGTGTTTTATAAAAAGTGAAATGCCTTAATTCCACGCAGAAACCTATGTCACTATGTGTTAAAATAAATCACACCCAACAAATTAACTTAATATTAAAATCAGCGTTAATCTGCTTAAGCTGTAAAATTCGTGTGCCAATTTTTGGCAGTAGAGAAACACAGCTAGGCGTAAAAAAGTAGTTTACAATGAATTCAATACTTCAAAATGATCTGAACGATCTTGAAAACATCCTCGAAAAAACAAAACAACACGGAATAGCATTTCTGGACAATCTTGAAAACGTTCCCACTTCCAGTACAAAAACAATTGACCCCACCCGAAAATTAAACGATACAGGTTTAGGATCCTTGGGGGCTTTGGAAGAATTTAAGGAAAGACTGGCGCCTCTGATGGTCGCTTCGCCTGGTCCGAGATATTTAGGTTTTGTAACGGGAGGGGCGACACCAGCCTCTATTGTGGGCGACTGGCTGTCTACTGTATACGATCAGAATACGCAGGCAGTAAAAGGGCAGGGAGGGACTTCGGCTTTAATAGAGTTCGAGACCATTCATTTGTTGCGACAGTTATTGGAACTGCCGGAATCCTTTTTAGGAGGATTTGTGACGGGAGCGACCATGTCAAATTTTACCTGTCTGGGTGTGGCAAGACAATGGCTGGGAGCGCAGTTGGGAAAAGACTTTGCTAAAAATGGAATTTCGGAACCTGTAAATATCTTAACGGCGACACCTCATTCTTCTTCGGTAAAAAGCTTATCGATGTTGGGGATAGGCAGCAGCAATTACACTGTACTTAAAACCGCAGAAGGCAACCGCGAGGCAATTGATATCGAGGATCTGCAAAAGAAGATTGAGCAATTAAATGGAAAGCCATTCCTACTGATTTCGAGTGCAGGAACCGTTAATACTGCCGATTTTGATGATTTTACAGCCATCGCAAAACTTAGAGAGAAATACAAATTCTGGTGGCATATCGATGCCGCTTTTGGCGGATTTGCTGCGGTTTCTGAAAAATTCAGACATCTTGTAGAAGGATGGGAAGGAGCAGACAGTATTACAATTGATTGCCATAAGTGGTTAAACGTGCCTTACGAAAGTGCTTTTTATTTGATTAAAAAAGAGCACATCGGACTGCAAATCGAAACGTTTCAGAATTCTAATGCCCCTTATTTAGGGAACCCGCTCGAGAATTTTAACTACCTGAACGTGTTACCTGAAAATTCACGCCGATTAAGAGCATTACCAGTTTGGTTTTCTTTATTGGCGTACGGAAAAGAAGGGTTTCAGGACATTGTAGAAAAAAGTGCTTCATTGGCGCTGCACTTTGCAAACGCATTGATTGAAAACGATAATTTTGAACTTTTAGCCCCAATCCGCTTGAATAATGTTTGTTTTACGCTAAGAGGAGACGACAATCAGGAACATGTAAGTAAGTTTTTGACACATTTAAATAATAGTGGGAAAGTATTTATGACACCAACAGTGTATCAAAACCGTAAAGGAATCAGAGCGTCATTTGTCAATTGGCGTACCACCGAAAATGACATCAGAATCATTATGGAAGAAATAAAAAACACCATTTCTGAACTGGATCTTTAATCCGGTTAAACGAATTTTTGAGAGCCCGATCGCATTGTGATCGGGCTTTTTTTTGTTCTTTTTTGAGATTTTAAGGAGAAGGACTCCGGAAATTTTAGCTTTTATGTCGGAAAATCTTAATGAAAGTTTAAGCTAAATTTAATTATTCTTTAAGAATTAGTCTGTTCGTTATTTATTCTTAGGTTTAAAAGTTAATTATTATTCTTATTTAGAATAATTAAAAATAGTTAGGAAAAACCCTTTTGAGAGCCTAATTTTGTTGCTAATTTAATTTTCAAACCAAAATTTAACGGATGCAAATAAGTAGATTAATGCTCTTGATCGCCATTTTTTTGACTTCACTTCAGGGGCACTCGCAAAAGAACAAAGTAAATTTAACCGGAGTTATTGTCACCCATTTGGGGAAAACAGCCGAAGGGGTTTCGGTAGCTTTAAAAGGAACAGCCTATACGACCCTAACCAACAGTAAAGGAGAATATACAATTAGTGCCGAACCGGGAGATTATACTTTGCTTGTTACTCATATAGGGTATAAAACAACCGAAGCGGCAGTTTTTTTGAAGCAGGGAGGAAAACCAACTCAAAATATTACGATGGAAGAAGATATGGCGGCTTTAAACGAAGTTGCGGTAACCGGAAAGTCCAAAGTACAAAGAGCACGCGAGCAGGCTTACAACATTACTGCCATAGATTTAAAGAAAACCTACAACACATCGGCTGATTTGAATCAGGTTTTGAATAAAACGACCGGAGTCCGCATTCGGGAATATGGAGGATTGGGATCCACGTTTAACTTTTCGCTGAATGGTTTCTCCGGCAATCAGGTTAAATTCTTTCTGGACGGAATACCTATGGACAGCTACGGTTCAGCCCTTACGCTCAACAACATTCCGGTAAACATGGCCGAACGAATCGATGTTTACAAAGGAGTTGTTCCTATAGAACTGGGAGCAGATGCGTTGGGTGGTGCTGTGAATATTGTTACCAACAAAAATGTAAACCGCTACATTGATGCTTCTTACAGTTACGGTTCGTTTAACACGCACAGGGCCGCAATAAATACCAGATTCTCGGGCAGAGATGGTTTTATTGCCAACATTAACGCTTTTGCAAATTATGCTGACAACGATTATAAAGTAGATGTAAGTGTGGTGGATAAGAATACTTCGAAGTTTCTGCCGGAACAAAAATACAAGCATTTTCATGATGCATATAAATCGGGAACCATAATGGCCGAAGCCGGGTTTAAAAACAAAAGTTTTGCCGATTATCTGCTTGTTGGTTTTGCGGTAGCCGGTAACAAAAAGGAAATTCAGCAGGGAAGAACAATGCAAAAAGTCGTAGGGCAGGCCTTTACAGATAGTGAAAGTTTTATTACTTCGCTGAAGTTCAAAAAAAGTGATCTTTTTACGAAGGGATTGTCCTTGAGTGTTAACTCCACTTATGCTTTAGTAAATAACCGTTCTGTTGATACTTCGTCAAGAGTGTACGACTGGACAGGCAATTATGTGTACCGACAATTTGCCGGAACCAATGATAAGGGGGAACTAGGAAATAAAACCCTGTACGTTTATGATGAGACCAATTCGCAGGTCATAACAAATCTAAAATATCAGCTAAATGAACAGCATTCATTGGCGGTTAACTACTCTTATTTAGGATACAAACGTAAAGAAACCAATGAATACTTAAGAGTTGTTGAACTGGGCGAACCCACTATTGATAAAAATATACTGGGACTGAGTTACAATTTTAGTGGTCTCGATAATCGATTGGCGATTTCGGGTTTTGGAAAAATGTTTGATTTGGCCACTCAAATGATTGTCAACAATGTAACACAATCTTTATCGTCGACAAATTATGGTTATGGTGCAACTTCAGCCTACCATTTGTCCGAACAATTTCAAATTAAAGGTTCTTATGAGCATGCTTATCGTTTGCCATCGGCTACAGAAATGCTGGGTGACGGGTTGACCATAAATAGCAACATCGGATTAAAACCGGAAAGTAGTGACAATGCCAATCTGGGGCTGGCTTTTAATACACAGAACAGCAAAAATCATTTTAATGCCGAAACGAGTATCATTTACAGAGAAGCAAAAGATTTTATCAGAGAAAGACAAGAGGGTGACAAAACTGTTTATGAAAACCTTCAAAACGTACAAATAACAGGTGTTGACGGTGTTTTGAGATACGGGTATAAAGACTTCGTAAATTTTGAAGTAAACGGAACCTATCAAAAGAGCCTCAATAAAAACAAATTCAAAACGGGAACAACCAGTCCTGACGCCTTGTATAACGCACAATTGCCCAACGTTCCAATCTTCTACGGAAATGCTGACCTGACGTTTAATTTTAAAAATATCAGATATCAGGACGATAAACTTTCTTTAAACGTAAGTGCCAATTATATCGATGCTTTTTATCTGACATGGCCGGTATTGGGAAGTCTGGAAACCAAAAAAGCAATCCCCGAGCAATTTACACAAAATGCCATGGTGGCTTATTCTTTCCTGCACGGCAAATACAATCTGGCTTTCGAATGTCGAAACATTACGGATGTAAAGGTGTACGACTACTTTAAGGTTCAAAAACCGGGACGTGCTTTTTCAGTGAAGTTCAGATACTTTCTGCAGTAATTCAATTTTAATAATAACCCCTTAAATAATTATAATCATGTTTGTAAACAAATTCGCAAAATGCTTTGCATTGGCTTTTCTGTCATTATCTACCTTTTCATGCAGCAGTGATGATTCGTCGAAAGAGGAAACGCCAGCTGTAAATGGAACTAAATATGTTGCATCGTACTGGTTGGCCGATTATACGCAGTATATATTGGATTTTAATTCTACAGATCAGTTAATGACCGGAGAAATTAGTGCAAAAGGAGTTGGAATCGAGCAGGAAGGAAGCTGTTTTCCGGTGAATAATACCTTTTTTGCCCTAAGTACCGGAGACGAAGGATCAGTATCGTTTCGTTTGAATAATACCGGAAAGTTAGCAGCAGGAGATAAACTTTCTTTTGAGTCTTCGTATGCTGTAGGATATACCGACGATAAAAAAATGATCAATATTGGGGCAACCTGGGACGGTAGTTCATCCGATTATGAATTGATGATTTACAATCCGACTACAGTTTCTATCGATGGTCGTAAGTTTAACGATTTTAGCGTTAATCCGGCAAATAAAAAAATATTATACTGGCCAACAGGAGCGGCGGTTTCCGGAGATAAACTTTTTGTTCCGGTTTATACCAAAGATGTTAGTGACGGAACCAATAAAGTATTATCATCGGATGCTACGGTAAGAGTTTACAAATACCCTTCTTTGGAATATGTAAGTACAATAAAAGATGCGAGAACAACCGCCATTGGACTTTATTATACCAATACCGGAATTGTTCAGACAGAATCAGGAGATGTGTATACATTCTCGTCTAATGCCTGTGCAGGAGGTTATCCGGTTACAGGAGTTTCTTCCGGAGTTTTACGTATTAGAAAAGGTGATGCCAAGTTTGATCCGGGTTACTTTTTCGACCTTCAGTCAAGTACCTTAAAAGGAAAAGTTCTTGCTGCGTATCCTTTAGGAGGAGAAAAAGTTTTTATCTCTTATATTCCTAACGAGGTTGATGCTGTCAATTCCGTTTATAGTTTCCTTGGTACCAAACCTATTTTCAAATCGGCTATACTTGATTTATCTGCCAAAACCATTTTAGCCGTTACAGGATTGCCGGATCATGGAGGAGATGAATTCTTCGGATTGGGAAGTATGTTTGTAGAAAACGGAAAAGCGTACAAAAGTTTTGTAACAGGAGAACAAGCCCGCGTGTACCAAATTGATATTGCAACCGGTGCTGCAAAAGCCGGAGCGCTTATCAAAGAAGGTCTTTACTTGCCTTCAATTGGTAAACTTACCTACTAAAGTAATGCAATTTTAAACGGTTTGAGGATTACGAAACAATCCTCAAACCGTTTTGTTTATCAATACCATCTTAGTTCCTAATTATTATTGCAATGAATATTTTTAAAAGCCGTACCGGCAAGCCGCCCAATAAAGGAAAATCACGTTTTAGTAAAATCAACGCCTGGCTGCATTTATGGCTGGGACTTGCTTCGGGAATAATTGTATTTATCATGGCAATTACCGGCTGCATATTGGTTTTTGAGCATGAAATCAAACAGCTTACCTCGCCCTGGCTTAATGTCGAGGCTCAAAGTCCGGAGCGATTGCTGCCTCCTTCTCAAATTTATGCCGCTGTGCAAAAAGTACTGCCCAACAAAGAAATTCATGGGGTCTGGTATAATGGTTTAGACAAATCAGTTAAAGTCGATATCGAATCGGATTCGTTGATTTATGTAAATCCCTATACGGCTAAAATTACCGGAATGGTAGATCATGAAGATTTCTTTCATATTATCGACGAAGGACATCGAAATCTTTGGTTGGAACGGGATATTGGGGCGCAGATCACAGCCTGGGCAACCTTTATTTTTTTCTTTTTGCTGATCAGCGGACTTATATTATGGTTTCCGAAAAAATGGAACAAAACAACCATTAACAGTAGTTTTAAAGTAAAGTGGGATGCTAAATTCAAACGTCTCAACTATGATTTGCACAATGTAATGGGGTTTTATGTACTTATACTGGCGCTATTAATTTCGTTTACCGGATTGTTAATGAGTTTTCATTGGTTAAGAGAAAGTACGTACTGGATTAGTGGTGGATGGGAAGAAGTAAAAGAACAAACGGTTTCGGCCGCAAAGCCTCTGTCTAAGCCCCAACTGGATAAGCTGGCCGCTGCCGATTTTATCTGGAAAAAGGTTCGGACAGAAATTGCCCAGGAAAATAAAGAAGCGGTCATCATTCATTTTCCCGATGATCCTAAAGAAGATTTTTATGCTTGTACGGATATGCACAAAGGCATTTGGAGAGATCTGTATTTTGACTCCAAAACGCTTGAATTACTTCCGAAATCAGAAAAATATATTGGTAACGAACGTTTTTCGGATTGGTTGATGCGATCGAATTATAGTCTCCATATTGGTGCAATAGGAGGATTGTCGACCAAGATCATTTATTTCACCGCCAGTTTAATCTGTGCCAGTTTACCCCTTACCGGATTTTATATCTGGTGGGGAAGAAAGAAAAAACTAAAATCAAAAGGGTAAATTCATCTGATTTTAGTTGTTTAGTGTTAGTTAGTTTCCTTAAAGTCTTTTGTGTGAAGTAAGATTCCTCAAAAGACTTTTTTTTGCTTGGTAAGGAATGAAAAGCAGGCAGGCTTATGCGATTGTTAGACGAATAGGAGTAGAAATTATGTATGTCGAATTACTTTGGGGGGACTTCGACTTCGCTCAGTCTGACAAAGGTCTCAATATCATTTTCAAGGTTTTTATTTGTGGTAGTGTGCTCTGGATAAATAATCCCAACAAGATGTTAAGCGCCAGAAAATTAAACTTTGCGTCTCTGCGTCTTAGCGAGCAAAAAACACTATACTTTACGGTTAACCCCACAAACAAAAAGAGCCTGCTAACTACAAACAGGCTCTTTCATTCAAAAAAAAAACAAAAACAAGGAAACTAAAGATCCAAAATATTAAATTCTGTATGTAAAGGCTATAGTGGCAATACGATTGTCAAGATCATATCTTTTATTGATGCTCGTTTGCGCTATAACCGAATTGATGTGAAAATTATTAGTATTAAAAATGTCTGTAATATTAAGTTTGATATTTCCTTTTTTAGCCAGCACCTGTTTTGAAATACCAATACTAAAATCAAAAAAAGCATCTCTTTCATAAATCCCAAGATTAGATTTTGACTGGTACTGTGCATTGGCTTCGGCTTTCCAGCTTTCGGTGATCGTAAAGGAATTTTGAACACTTAGATTCAAAGTAACAATCGGGTCAATTTTATCCGTATTCACTACATTCCCCATAAACCTGTTTTCGAAAATATTGAAAAGGGTATTCACCGACCACCATTTGTAAATTTCGGCTGTATTGGTAATGTTTGCCCCATAATTGTATGATTTCGCCACATTAATTTGAGAAGTCACCGTGGTGTTATTGGCAGGATTGTAATCGTAAACCTCTGTAAAAACATCTTTGGTTTTGCTGAAATACAACGAAGCCATAAAAGCACTTTTCCAGGCATATCCAATTTCTGTTGAATGTGTAATCTCAGGAACCAGATTCGGATTTCCCTGTGAATAGTTGAATGAATCATCATAAAAACGGAACGGATTTAAATCAAACTGACTTGGTCTGTTGATTCTTTTACTATAGGAGGCGTGCAAAGAATGATCGCTGCTTAACTCATATTTCAAAGAAACACTCGGAAACCATTTTAAATAATCGTCTTTGTGCTCTTCATTTAAGGTCTTCTGTAAAATATTTATGGCCGTATATTCGGTTCTTAAACCTCCCTGAATATTGAAATTCTCGAGCTGGTATTTATAATTGGCGTAAGCGGCATAAATTTGCTCTTTGTATTCAAAATGATTGGTTGAATTAGCATCAACGATCCATTGATTGTTATCGTAATATTCATAAACCGATGGATTGTCGTTGTTTTTCACACTAGCTTTAACTCCCCATTCGATAGATTGTTTTTCTTTTAACGGATTGACGAAATCAATTTTTCCTGTAAAAACACGCAACTGCGACGGAATAAAACCTCTGCGGTCGTTAACAGCTACAGCTGTAGGATTGGTGTTTTTGGCACTCTGAAACTGATTTGATCTGAACTTTGATGTTTCATATTCCAAATCAAAAGACATGTTTTTTCCTTCGGTATTAAACTTGTGAACGCCGGAGAAACCATAGGTATAATCGTTCCATTTTTCTTTGCTGTCATTGTAGGTAAAGGCATCAAACTGCACCTGATCTAAGGCATTCAGCAAGATGTTTTTACCATTGGCAATGTTTTCGTAACGGCCCAGTTTTGCATCCACATATACTTCTAAATTGGTTTTGGGAGAAACCTCATAAGTGGTTCCAATTTTAAAATTATTAGAAGTCAGCGGTTCGTCAGTAATCGAAGTCTGATGGTTTTTTGTCGAAAGGGTTTGACGGGTATTGTCCGTATATTGAATCTGATCGAATTCTTTGCGTTCTTCTTCTCCTCTGAAAGTGTAACTGTAATTTCCGTAAACGCCAAACTTATCTTTGTTGTAACTCAGGTTTACGCCTGAATTTGTTCGGTTTTTACGGCCTCTTCCATAATTGGTAAACACCGTTCCTTTAAGTCCGCCTGCATTGGGTTTTTTTAGAACAATATTAATAATTCCGGCTTTTCCGGTAGCGTCGTATTTTGAAGAAGGATTGGTAATCACTTCAATTTGTTTGATATTGGATGAGGTGGTTGACTTTAGGTAATTGGCTAGTTCTTTTTGCGAAAGCTGCGTTAATTTACCATTAATCATTACCCCGACACCCTGTTGTCCGCGAATCGATAACTCTCCGTCCTGAGACACTACAACGCCCGGAGCGCGTGATAAAACGTCTAAAGCAGTACCTCCTTCAGAAACAATGCTGTTTTCGACATTAAAAACCAATCGATCTGATTTTTGAGTATATAAAACTTTCTTTTTTGTGATTACAATTTCATCTAGTGCATTGATCGAGGTTTCGACGATGCTGTCTCTTCCTTTTTCTGTCTGCGAGTATCCGTAGACTGAAAATGCGAGTACAATAGATGTTATAATATGCTTCATGATGTTTGTAATATTTTATGCGATAGGGGATTTAAAGTAATTTGTTTATCTGGCGTATAAGCAGAAAGTTGATATTCTCTGGCAGTCGTGTTCTACTGTAGAACGAGCTGTTCGAGTTTGTCAGAAAGCATATCTTGAAGAAGTGACAAACGGTTTGATAACTTGAAAACGGTCGTTTTTATAGGGAGGAGTATGGAAAACATGGAATGTTATTTGAAGTTTCAGTTGTCAAATATAACACTATTTATAATAAGTCTAAATAAATATAGTTAAAATTTGCGACAAATATTTTAACTCCTTGATTTTTAGGGGTTTTTATTTTTATGAAAAACTGAAAAATTGAAAATAAGGAGGTGAAATCGATGCTAAAACCAGTAAAAACAAGGCTTCATGGATTTTGGAAAAAGCTCGGAAGAGAGGCGGAGTAAAAAAAAGAAAACCAATTTATCCTGAAGCAGCATAAATTGGTTTTATCTTTGAAAAGAAGCGGAGTCCCGGGGGGTTATTTTGTGATTTCCCTAAAGACGGCTTCGAGGTTTTTATTTTTCTGATTCAGCTGTAGTGTCTTTAATCCATTTGCATTGGCAAAGTCAAAAATAGCCGGACGCATATCTTTGTCCGCCACAAAAGTAAGCTCCCAGGTCATATCATGCGTGTTTTTATAAGCCGTAATATTTTCCAGTTTTGCCAAAAGCTGTTCTTCGATTTGATAATCAAATTCAACCTCAATTACTTGTGCTTTATCTTCAGAAACCAGGTGGTCTAATTTTTTGTCGGCCACAATTTGCCCTCTGTCAATAATAATGACACGATCGCAAATGGCTTCTACTTCCTGCATAATATGTGTAGACAGAAAAACGGTTTTATTTTTCCCTACATTTTTGATTACGTTTCGAATTTCCATCAACTGATTGGGATCCAGTCCGGTAGTAGGTTCGTCCAGAATCAGAACCTCGGGATCGTGCAGTAAAGCATTGGCAAGTCCCACACGCTGGCGGTATCCTTTAGACAATTGTCCTATTTTTTTATGGCTTTCACCTGACAGTCCTGTCAGTTGAATGACTTCTTCGATTCTTGATTTTGGAACCTGATAAACATCGGCATTAAAAGCCAAATACTCACGAACATACAAATCCAAATACAACGGATTGTGCTCGGGTAAATAGCCAATAGAACGTTGAACTGCTTTCGCGTTCGTCATGACATCATGACCGTTTACAAGGGCTGAGCCGTTATCTGACAACAAATAGGTGGTCAAAATTTTCATTAATGTAGATTTTCCTGCTCCGTTTGGACCAAGAAATCCGACGATTTCTCCTTTTTCAATAGAGAATGAAATTTCGTTTAGCGCTTTTTGAGTTCCGTAACTTTTTGATATGTTGTTTACTGCTATCGACATGACTTTTTATTTGCTACAAAAGTAAACAGAAATACGCTCGATTACTACATTTTTATCTTTTAAAGAAATCATAAAAAAAATATAAAAGCCAGTCGTTGCGGCATCGTTCTTGTTAAAAGGAAATCAAATTTAAAATAATTTATAATGAAAAAAATGTTGGTGGTTCTTGCATTAGCTATGGTTAGCTTTGCAAACGCACAAAAAGGAACAATCTTAGTTGGTGGTGGTATTGGTTACACTTCTCAAACCAGAACTTTAGGAAACAATGAGGTTAAAACGAATGAATTTGATTTTTCTCCAAAAGTAGGTTACCAATTTCACGACAACTGGACTGTAGGGGGTGAGGCTTCTTTTGGTTCAAGTAAAGAAGATCGTGGAGTAAACGAAATTAAAAACAACACTACTAAATTAGGTGCATTTTTACGTTACACTATTCCTTTGAATCCAACTTTCTCTTTCTTCGCTGAATTAGGAACTGGTTTTCAAAGTGCAAAAGATAAAACGTACACTGGACCAATTACTTCAACTGCAAAAGCAGATGGTATGTACATTGGTGTAACACCAGCTCTTTTTATCGACATGAAAAAAGGTTTTGGTTTAAACTTTAACATTGGTGGTTTAGGGTACAACACTTTAAACTATGATAACAATGGACCAGAAGTTAAAAACTTCAATTTTAATTTTGGTAGAACATTTAACATCGGAGTTTCTAAAAACTTCTAGTCTTAAATGATATTCAATTTCAGAAAAGCATCCGCCGCGGCGGGTGCTTTTTTTTTATGGTAACAATTCCTTTTTGTTTTCTTCATTTTTCATTTGTAAAACAGTCTTCTTTTTTAAGTGATTGTTAATAAGTGTAATCGTGTCCAATGTTGGTATTCTTGTTGTTGTTTTTATGTAAAATATTAATAAATATCACACATGAAAAAAATGCTACTTATTCTTGCATTGTCAGTTTTTGGCTTTGCAAATGCCCAAAAGGGGACAATTTTAGTTGGTGGAAATATTGGTTATACTTCTGAAAAAATTGATAGGGAAACTTCGCCTGTGAAAAACAATAGTTTTGATTTTTTACCAAAAGTTGGATATCAATTTCATGACAACTGGACTGCTGGAATAGAATTTTCGGTACAATCTTCAAAAAGTGAGTTTGGAGAGGGAGAAGGTAAAGCTAACAATTTTAAAACGGGAGCATTTGTACGATATACTGTGCCGTTGAGTGAAACTTTTTCGGTTTTTGCTGATTTAGGAGCAGGTTTTCAAAATCAAAAAGGCAAAAATTATGTAAATGGATCACTTGTATCAAATCGTAAAATAGACGGTTTTTATTCCGGTCTGACTCCGGCTCTTTTTGTTAATATGAAGAAAGGGTTTGGTTTAAATTTTAGTATTGGAGGTTTAAGCTATGAAACATTAAATTATGCTGATGATGACTATAGTAAGTTCTCTTTTAATTTTGGTAAAACAGTTAACATCGGGATTTCTAAAAACTTTTAATTGCAGATTTAATATAAAATTGAAAAGCATCCGCCGCAGCGGATGCTTTTTTTTATTGCCTATCTTATGAAAAGTAAAATTTGTCGTTTAGCCCCGATAGAAGTGCTATCCTTTTGTGGCGGGGTTCGCCATAAAAGATATAACGGATAGCGGGACTGAAGGTCTTTTGAAAAAAAAATCTTCTGCTGCTAAAAAAAATGCCAACCCTAGCGAAGTCGAAAAAAATCATAACTACAAGAGTTTCGACTCCGCCGGTTGGCAGTAAAAAAACAAAATATATTCAAATAAAATTAAAAAGTAGCGGTGCTTTCAACTGCTGCTCTCATTTCCTGGGCTGCAGCAACCATCTCGATTAAAGCCTTTTTGGTTTCATCCCAATGACGGGTTTTTAAACCGCAATCCGGGTTTACCCACAATTGATCTGTTGGAATAACCGCAGCTGCTTTTTCTAACAAGCGAACCATTTCGGTACTTGAAGGCACACGTGGGGAGTGAATGTCATAAACTCCGGGACCAATTTCGTTAGGATATTTAAAGTTGGCAAAAGCGTCTAAAAGTTCCATTTGAGAGCGCGAGCATTCGATCGTAATCACATCGGCATCCATATCGGCGATATTCTGGATAATGTCATTGAATTCGCTATAGCACATGTGGGTGTGAATTTGTGTATCGTCGTTAACACCACTTGCAGAAATACGGAATGCTTTTACGGCCCAATCCAGGTAGTTGGCCCATTCTTCTTTTCGCAAAGGCAGACCTTCACGAATGGCAGGCTCGTCAATCTGAATAATTTTGATTCCGGCTTTTTCCAAATCCACTACTTCATCGCGGATCGCCAAAGCAATTTGTGTGCAGGTTACCGAACGCGGCTGATCGTTACGTACAAACGACCATTGCAAAATAGTAACCGGCCCGGTAAGCATTCCTTTAACCCATTTCGGAGTCAGGGATTGTGCATATTTAGACCATTTTACCGTCATAGGATTTGGTCTTGAAACATCGCCATAAATAACCGGAGGTTTCACACAGCGGCTTCCGTAACTTTGTACCCAGCCATTTTTGGTAAAAGTAAAACCGGACAATTGTTCTCCAAAATATTCCACCATATCATTGCGTTCGAATTCCCCGTGAACCAGAACGTCAATTCCTGTTTCTTCCTGAAAACGAATCGTAGCTTCGGTCTCTTTTTCGATTAAGTCATTGTATTGTTCGGTCGTTAACTCTCCTTTTTTAAATTTCGCTCTCCAGCTTCTCACTTCAGCGGTTTGAGGAAAAGATCCAATCGTTGTGGTTGGAAATAAAGGCAGGTTTAAAGCTTCGATCTGACTTTTTCTGCGGGTTGCAAAAGTGCTTTTACGCTTGTCATCTGAAGCTGTAATTCCGGCAACACGCGTTTTAACTTCGTTATTGTGAATTAATGTTGAGGTTTTACGATTGTTGTTGGCGATCACATTTTGTTCGTAATCTGCCGAGTTTTTAATGTCAGTTTCATTAGAAGCAAATTGCTTCAATACCACAATTTCGCTGATTTTTTGTTTGGCAAAAGCAAGCCATTGTTTGATTTCAGGAGTCAGCGTTGCATCATTTGTTTCTAAGTCTAAATCGCAGGGACTGTGAATTAAAGAGCAGGATGGCGCAATCAGAATTCGGTTTTCTCCCAATGCATCCGTGGCTTTTTTTATCAATTGTAAAGAGTTGCTGAAATCGTTTTTCCAGATGTTTCTTCCGTCAACTACACCTAAAGAAAGACTGGTGTTGGGAGCCAGCTGACCTGATTCTAAAATATCATCTAATTGAGAAGGACAACGCACTAAATCTAAATGAAAGGTATTCACCGGCAAAGCCAAAGCGGTGCTTAGGTTTTCTCCAAAACAATCAAAATAGTTGGCCAGAACTATTTTAATTTGAGGGAAATTTTGATGAATTTCGTTGTATACTTTTGTGAAGGTGCTTCTTTCTTTATCGGTTAAGTTTAACGCCAGGAAAGGTTCATCAAGTTGAATGTATTCTACATTTTCTTCTTGCAGTTTTTTGAAAATTTCGAAATACACAGGAAGCAGTTTGTCAATCAGGTCAATACGGTGAAAACCCTCTTCTTTTTCTTTTCCCAAAAGCAAGTAAGAGATAGGTCCTATCAAAACAGGTTTAGTAGCAATTTTTAAAGTATTAGCTTCTTTGAATTCAGTAATGATTTTTTCAGAAAACAATTCGAATTTTTGATTCTTCGTAAATTCAGGAACAATATAATGGTAGTTGGTATCGAACCATTTTGTCATTTCCATAGCCACAACATCCTGACCGTCTTTTTGTGCTCCTCTTGCCATAGCAAAATACAGGTCGATAGAACTGTTTGTTTTTGCCAGTTCGTGGTAACGTTCCGGAATTGCACCAACCGTTAAAGTCAGATCCAGAACCTGATCATAAAACGAAAAGTCATTAGACGGAATCAAATCTACTCCGGCTTCCGATTGTAAATACCAGTTTTTACGACGAATGTCTCTTCCGGTTTCGATTAACTCGTCTGCCGATATTTTTCCTGCCCAGTACAATTCACAGGCTTTTTTTAATTCTCTGTTGCTACCAATTCTTGGGTATCCTAAATTATTTGTTTTCATTTTTGATTCAGTATTTTTTACTGTACAAATTTATTGTATTGGATTTTATAACTTATATTTGAGCTGTATTTCAGTAAAATGTATTTTAAAAGCTGATTTTAAAAGATTATATTACTGATAAAATCTTGTAAGAAGAACTTTAGCCGTAAAAAATACTATGGAAAACTTAGACAAAACCGATTTATTGATTCTGAAATACCTTCAGGAAAACTCCAATATCAATACAAAAGATCTTGCCAGCAAATTATTTCTAACTGTAACGCCCGTTTATGAACGTATAAAAAGACTGGAACGTGACGGATATATCACCAAATATGTGGCCTTGTTGGATAAGAAGAAAATGAATCGCGGGATGATTGTTTTTTGCAATGTGCGTTTAAAAGAGCATGCTAAAAATGTAGGAAGTAATTTTGTGAAAGATATCGTAGCCCTTCCTGAAATTATAGAGTGTTATAATATTGCCGGTGATTACGATTTTATGCTCAAGATTCTGGTTCAGGATATGGCCAGTTATCAGGATTTTGTAATGAACAAATTATCGCAAATCATTGCGGTTAGATTAATTCGTGAATTCGTGGCCGACAAATCAGCGTTAATCTTTTTAATCTGGGGCCTATTTTTCTTCAATATTATCCTAAAATAAAACGTATTTTTGGCGTTTAGATCCAAAAGTCTAAAATCAACAATCTGAAATCTAAAATTGAAAATGAACTGGGAACAACTTTTATCACTCAAGCGCCAAGGCGACACTAGCAAAAGATTACGTGTAGAACAAGACGATACGCGACTGGGGTTTGAGGTTGATTATGACCGAATTATTTTTTCGGCAGCTTTTCGCTCTTTACAGGATAAAACTCAGGTAATTCCGCTTTCAAAAACAGATTTCGTACACACCAGATTAACACATAGTTTGGAAGTTTCGGTGGTAGGACGCTCTCTTGGACGTTTGGTTGGGAAAAAAATCATTGAAAAATACCCTCATTTAAAAGAAGTTCACGGCTACCATATGAACGATTTTGGGGCCATTGTGGCAGCAGCTTCTCTGGCGCATGATATTGGAAATCCCCCTTTTGGACATTCGGGAGAAAAAGCAATTGGCGAATATTTTTCGATAGGAAAAGGATTGAAATACAAAGAGCAGTTGACGGCAAAACAATGGCAGGATTTAATTGATTTTGAAGGTAATGCCAACGGTTTTTCGGTTCTTACGGCTAGTCGCCCGGGAATCGAGGGCGGACTTCGTATTTCGTATGCTACGCTGGGCGCTTTTATGAAATATCCGAAAGAAAGTTTACCTAAAAAACCAACGCAGAATATCGCCGATAAAAAATACGGTTTCTTTCAAACCGACAAATCATTTTTTGAAGAGGTGGCCAATGATATGGGTATGATTGTCAACAAATCCGGAGACGATATTGGTTTTGAGAGACATCCTTTGGCCTATTTGGTCGAAGCGGCTGACGACATTTGTTATACCATTATCGATTTTGAAGATGGAATAAATCTGGGATTAGTTTCGGAGGATTATGCGCTGGAATACTTAATCAAACTGGTAAAAGACAATATCGGAGTAGCCAAATACAAGACTTTAACAACAAAAGAAGACCGAATTAGTTATTTACGTGCGTTGGCTATCGGAACCCTGATTAATGATGCTGTGAATGTTTTTGTTGAAAATGAAGAGGCTATTCTACAGGGTAAATTTCCTTTTGCCTTAACAGATAAAAGCAAATACAAAGCACAAATGGATGATATTATCAAGCTAAGTGTCGATAAAATCTACCAAAGCCGTGAAGTGGTTGAAAAAGAAATTGTAGGCTATCAGATTATCCAGACCTTACTGGACAAGTTTATAACTGCTTTTAACAATAAATACGAAGGAACAGCTTCAAACTATGACAAACTGCTTTTGAAAATGCTGCCTGAAAAACACCATTTAGAGAAAACCAATTTATACGAACGTTTGCTGCATATTTGTCACTACGTTTCTTTGTTAACTGACGGGAATGCCCTTGAATTGTTTGAAACAATCAACGGAAGAAAAAATAAGTAATACGCTATTGAAAAGCATAAACCAGACCCACGCCTAAGACTTGTCTTAGCTGGGCTCTTGGTCCGTTGTTAACTTGCGAAGTCGCTCCGGTAGCAGGATCCCAAACGTCTATTTTGGTTTTGATATCGTCGTCATAAACCAGGTGTACACCAATATTGGCTTTTACATAAGCATTTACCACAAGGTCCAGGCGGGTATCATAATCGATGTCGACATTTCCAAATTTGTTCAGATAATCGGTGTACAAACTCAGTCTGTTTTCGTAAAAGATATTTTTGTAAATCTCGGTTTTCATGTATCCGGTAAGCAGAATACCAAATTCGGCTTTAACCTTCTGTCCGTTTTCAAGTAAAATTTTAGAATTTGGATCCATAGGGTCTACCATATAAGTCGCTTTTCGAACCCCAAAAGCTCCCTGATTGGCTAAGGCCTGATCCAGAACCAAAGTAGTTTTTAAGGTTATTGGAGAGAAGTAAAGCGTTCTGTTTTTCTTTTTATTAGAGTTTTCAGCTCCGGCTCCAAGAAAGACATAAGCAGGTGCGAAAGGTCTGGAGATCGCAACATCCTTATTCGGGTAATTGTATCCGTCGGTGAATTGCGTATTGAAGTTGAATTTTGCCGAGTAATACCAATTGGAGATGGTATCTTTTCTAAAACCGTAAGTCGAGTTGAATAAAATCGCATCATCGGTTTTTCGGAGTTCGGTACCGTCTTGCTGGTTTAAACCGTATTTTATAATAAGTTCATTCGCCCATTTGTGGTTTCCTCTAACGTAAGTTCGGTTAAATTCGCCTTTAAAAAGTCCTGAAATCGAACTTGTTCCCCCTGCACTCCAGTTTACGAAAGCAATCTCAGAAATGTCAAAACCCAGTTGATTTTTTTTCGTCCAGTTTGACGGTGGAGCAGGTAATTCACCCGGGTCTAAAGTCGTTTGGATGATTTGGGCAAAGTTATTTGAAGTACACAAAAGCAACAGAAGCAAAAGGGTAGAACGCAATAATTTCATTGTGATTTTTATTTTTTGACAGCGCAAAATAATTATTTTGTGTCGTTTGAAAAAAGATTTACCAAACTTTTAACGTCAATTTTACACAATTGTTGTAACTGATTTACCGTTCCATGCTCGATAAACTTGTCGGGAACACCTAAAACTTCGATAGTATTTTTGAAATTGTTTGAGGCTGCAAACTCTAAAATGGCACTTCCAAAACCACCATTTATAGCACCATCTTCGATCGTAATGATCCTCTCAAAGCTTGAAAAAATATCATTTAAAATGTTGATGTTTAGTGGTTTAATGAAAGGAAAGTCGTAGTGGGCGATAGTGTCAGAATTGGCACATTCGCTTAGTGCTGCGGTTACATTATTTCCAATTGTTCCGGTGGATAAAACGGCTGTTTTTGTTCCCGTTTTTAAGCAGGTCGCTGCGCCAATTTCAATTTTTTTGTAATGTCCGAAATTTTCTACTTCCCAATTTGGTAAAACGCCACGGCCTCTTGGATATCGAATGGCAATGGGGTGATTTAATCCTAACTGAGCGGTATATAAAATATTTTGTAGAGCAATTTCATTGAGCGGAGCATAAATAATAATGTTCGGAATAGCTCGTAAATAGGCAATGTCAAAAACACCGTGATGTGTCGCACCATCTTCGCCTACCAAGCCTGCTCGGTCCAGGCAAAAAATAACTGGCAAGTTTTGCAGTGCAACATCGTGAATGACCTGATCGTAAGCGCGCTGTAAAAAAGTCGAATAAATATTGCAATACACAATCATACCCTGTGTAACCATTCCGGCTGCAAGTGTTACGGCATGCTGTTCGGCTATTCCCACATCAAAAGCACGTTCCGGAATCTCGTCCATCATAAATTTAAGCGAACTTCCGGAGGGCATTGCAGGAGTGATTCCGATAATCTTTTCGTTCTTTTTGGCTAAATCTAAAACAGTCAAACCAAAAACATCCTGATATTTGGGCGCTAAGTTTTCTTCTGATTTTGAATAAACCTCTCCAGTCGAAGCATCAAACTTTCCGGGTGCATGATATTTTACCTGATTTTCTTCGGCTTGCTGTAAACCTTTTCCTTTTGTGGTAACAATGTGAAGGAACTTTGGGCCTTTTATTTTCTTTAAGCGATGGAGTTCTTTGATTAATGTCGGAAGATCATGACCGTCAATCGGACCCGAATAATCAAAGTTTAACGATTTGATGATGTTATTCTGCTTTGGGTTTTTCCCGTTTTTAACGGCTGTTAAATACTTTTTCAAAGCACCCACACTCGGATCGATTCCGATAGCGTTATCATTTAAAATCACCAGAAGGTTAGCATCTGTAACTCCGGCATGATTTAAACCTTCGAAAGCCATTCCCGAAGCAATCGACGCATCGCCAATGACCGCAACATGCTGTTTGTCTAAATCACCCTTTAGTTTTGAGGCAATGGCCATTCCAAGTGCCGCCGAGATAGAAGTAGAGGAATGTCCTACACCAAAAGTATCGTAAATGCTTTCGCTCCTTTTTGGAAAACCGGAAATACCTTCCAGTTGCCTGTTGGTATGAAAAATGGCTCTTCTCTCCGTCAAAATTTTATGACCGTAAGCCTGATGGCCAACATCCCACACCAATAAATCGTCAGGCGTATTAAACACATAATGCAGCGCTATAGTCAATTCGATTACACCCAGACTGGATCCTAAATGCCCTTCTTTGACCGAAACAACATCAATAATAAAATCGCGTAATTCTTGTGCGACCTGAGTAAGTTGCGCTTCGGGTAACAAGCGTAAATCGGCGGAATTGTGTATGTTGGAGAGTAAGTTGCTTTTCATTGTAAGGTAAAAAGCAAATTTACGGTTTTAAATTTAATTATTGTTTTTTGAATGTTTAACGCGAACCTTAAATAGATGGTTTTTATAGAAATGAGGCAATTAAAAGCGTTAATTGCCTCAAAAAATCGCTATATTTGAGGCGATTAATTTTATTTATTGCCTCATGAGCTACAATTGGCAGTTACCGGACTGGGAAAAATTCGCATATGATGATACTGTAATAGATTCATTATGTGTTGAATTTGCATTTGAAACAGGAGAGGTAAAAGGACTTGTCGATTCCTTGTCAACGATAATTCAGCAGGAAACTATTTTACAATTTATGATTTCGGAAGCGATTAAAACTTCTGAAATAGAAGGAGAATTTTTTAGCAGAGAAGATATAATGTCTTCTATTAAGAAAAATTTAGGGATTGCTGGTGTTTTTGATCCTATTCGAAATAAAAATGCACAGGCAATTGGAAAGCTGATGGTCACAATAAGGAATGCCTATTCAGATAAACTAACGGAATTTTCGATAAAGCAATGGCATGGTATTTTGATGGAATATTCAAAACATATTAGTCCTGGAAATTACAGATCCGGAGAAGAACCTATGCAAATTATTTCCGGAAGTTATGGTAGAGAAACGGTTCATTTTGAAGCACCTCCATCCAAACAGGTTCCGGATGAAATGAAAAAATTCATTCAATGGTACAATGCTTTTGAAGTCAAAGCCACGGATTTTAAAAAAGCATTAATTAAAACAGCTATTGCACATTTGTATTTTGAAAGCATTCATCCGTTTGAAGATGGAAATGGAAGAATTGGAAGGGCTATTGCTGAAAAATGTCTTTCGGAATCTTTAAATCGACCCATTTTAATGAGTATTTCAAGTGCGATTGAGAAAAATAAAAAAAAGTACTACCAATCTTTAAAAGAAGCGCAAAGCACTATGGAGATTACAGATTGGATTTTTTATTTCTCTAATTTGATTTTAGACGCTCAAAAAAATGCGAAACAAATTATACTTTTTACATTAAGTAAGAGCAAATTTATGGACGAGTTTAAGGATAGAATGAATGAGAGACAGACAAAAGTTGTTTTGAAAATGTTCGAAAAAGGAACTTCCGGTTTTGTGGGCGGGATGACGGCAATAAAATACATTTCAATTGCTAAAACTTCAAGAGCAACTGCAACAAGAGATTTACAGGATTTGACAGAAAAAAAGATTTTGATGCCAAGAGGAGAAGGCCGAAATCGTTCGTATGATTTGAACCTGGTTATCAAAAAATAAGTAAAAGCTTCACTTTTATTAGCGCTTTCTTGATTTTAACTCAGGGGAAATTATTTCAAAAAAACCTATTTTTGCACTTATGATAAATCCCTTCACCGACGAATATTTTATGAAAAAAGCTTTGCAGGAAGCTGAAATGGCTTTTGATAAAGGCGAAATTCCTGTTGGAGCAATCATTGTAGTTGCCGATAAAATCATTGCAAGAAGTCATAATTTAACCGAATTGCTTAATGATGTTACGGCTCATGCCGAAATGCAGGCCATAACCGCTGCGGCTAACTTTTTGGGCGGAAAATATCTCAAAGACTGCACTTTATATGTTACCCTCGAACCGTGCCAGATGTGTGCGGGAGCTTTGTATTGGAGTCAGATTTCAAAAATTGTTTTTGGCGCACGTGATGAGCAGCGTGGTTTTATGACCATGGGTACCAAATTGCACCCAAAAACGACTGTAGTTTCAGGAATCATGGCCAATGAAGCTGCCGATTTAATGAAACGTTTTTTTGTGGAGAGAAGGAAATAATTACTATAAATCATGACTGATTTTTCAATAATAAAAAAACTATTTCACCTCACGGAATCTAGTGGTTTTACAGCTAGTGAAATGAATGTTGTTAAAAACATCTTTGGCGAACTTCCTCAGGTATTTGTGGATTATTATACCGAGTTGGGTAAAATTCAAGACCTAAACCATACGCAGGATTTATTAATCGTACCGGAGCGTTTTCAATATTATACACACAAGGATTATTTGATCTTTTATTCTGAAAATCAAAAGGCTTGTGTTTGGGGAATCCGTAAAGAGGATTTGTCAAAAGCTGATCCGCCGGTATACATGAGCGAAGACGAAAAAAACTGGAATTTGGAAACAGAAACTTTAAGCGGTTTTTTTACTGCAATGGCTTTTCTTCAGGCGGGCTTTGCACTACAGTTCCCTGCTAATACATTTTACGAATTAGAACAGGAGGAACTGAATTTTATTCGTGCCAACTTCAAAAATAAAGGATGCTCTTTTAAGCAATGGCTTGGAGGAATAAGTTTCTACGGTAATTACGATGACGATGTAATTGTATTGCAGGATACGAATCAACTGTTTTATGCCGCAAACACCAAAGAACATTTTATAGCCTTGGATAAAGTATTGTCCAAGCTGGGGGTAGAATTGTAAAAAACTGCTGTTTGATGAAAGGTTTTCTTTTGGTAAGAAAAGAATAGAAAATAGCTACTGAAAGCGCTAAAAACCATTTTTGCTTTCAAGAGCATTTAAATAATTCACTCTGCTGAATTTTCCTCTTAAAAGATTTAGAAAAATACATTATATTTATGCAATATAATTGACAAACCACTAGTTAATCATAGAGCGGTTAAAGCTAAAACATGCTGTCAATTCCAAATTCATAAACCTTGTAATTCTAAATTAAAGTGAAAGTAAAAGGACTATTTCTCGCGTTTTTTGTGTTTTTTATTTTTCAATCCTGCGGCAGAAAATCAGCTGCCGATTTCAATTCCGATTTTTCATTATTCAAAGAGTACATTGTCAGTTTTACGGGAGGAATCGTCTCGTCGGAATCTGACATTAGAGTCGTTTTGGCTTTTGATAAAAAAGAATGGAAAGTCAATCAGGAATTAGACGACGATCTATTTGATATTTCGCCAAATGTGCGCGGAAAAGTAGTGGCACTTTCGACCAATACGATTGCTTTTATTCCGGAGAAAAAATTAGAAGCAGGAACAGAATATCAGGTGACCTTAAACTTAGACAAGCTCATCACCATTCCGAAAGAGAAGGAGGAGACACTTTCGAAATTCAACTTCACAGTCAAAACAATCAAACAGGATTTTACCATCAATACGATGGATATTCAGTCGTACAGCAAAGATTACCAGTATCTGAACTGCGTTTTAAAAACGGCAGACAATATGGATGTCGAAACGGCTAAAAAATTAATTACGGCCCGTCAGAATGGTAGTGATCTTAAAATTAAATTCGAGAAAAAATCAGGCTCAGCCAAAGAATTCAATTTTAAAATCGACAGTATTCAACGCTATTTAGAAGCTTCGAATCTGGAAATCGCATACGATGGCGGTGATTTTGATATCGACCAGAAAGGGCAATTGGATTATGCCGTTACGGGTTTAAAAGAATTTAAAATTGTAAAAGTTGATATTCCCGAGGGAAGCAATCAATCCGTTGTAATTAATTTTTCGGAGCCCTTAGAAAAAGGCCAGGATTTTAAAGGATTGGTTTCGATTCAGAATACCAACAATCTCAAGTTTTCGACTCAGGGAAACCTGCTGAAAGTATATTTTAGCAATACAGCCCCGGAGAAAAAAGAAGTGCCAGTGCCGGTAGCGGTAGAAGAAAGCGCAGCTATAGCGGTTGATTCTGCAGCTGTTGTGGTCGATTCTGCAGCGGTAGCGACCGATAGTGCTGTGGTGGTAGTTCAGGAAGAGGAAGCTAGTCCAGAGCCGGAACCAGTTTTATCGGGGGAATTGCTGCTTGAAGTTTTTCAGGGAATTGAGAGCCAGTACGGCAAAAAGATGGACGCAAATTATACCGAAAAAATCAATTTTGACCAGATAAAACCGAACGTTAGATTTGTTAAAAACGGAACTATCCTACCAAGTTCAAACAATTTGAAACTGAATTTTGAAGCGGTAAATCTAAGTGCTGTAGATGTAAAAGTGTATAAAATTTACAAAAATAACATTCTTCAGTTCCTGCAATACAATGAGCTGAACGGAAGTCAGAACCTTAAGAAAGTGGCGCAGCCGGTGGCGAAAACCACACTGAATTTAATCGAAAGCAAACTGATAAATCCGGCGAAATGGAACACCTTTGCTTTGGATTTGTCTAAAATAATTACGCCTGAACCGGGAGCTATTTATCGCGTAGAATTTGTTTACAAAAAGAAATATTCACTGTACAAATGTGAAACGTCTGAAGGAGATTCAGAAGGTGAAGAGGAAGAAGAGGTAGATGAAGATGATGTAAACTACAGTGGCAATTCGTACGATGATTACTATTATGACGACTACGACTGGAGAGAAAGTCAGGACCCTTGTTCAGGATCTTACTATTACAATGCCCGAATTGCGACCAATATTTTAGCGACAGATTTGGGAGTTATAGCCAAAAGAGGTGAAAATAAATCGTACTTATTTGCCGTAAATAATATTGTAACCACAGAACCTGTTTCGAACGCAAGAGTGGATTTGTACACCTTTCAACAGCAAAAAATTGCGACTGCGGCTACGAGCAGCGAAGGAATTGCTTCGTTTCAGCTCAATAAATTTGCCTATTTCGCTATCGTTACTTTGGGTGATCAATCGACTTATGTGAAACTGGATGACGGATATTCGTTATCGGTGAGTAATTTTGATGTTGCAGGAGAGACTTTGCAAAAAGGTTTAAAAGGGTTTATTTATGGAGAGCGTGGCGTTTGGCGTCCGGGAGATAATGTGTATTTGTCCTTTATCTTAAACGATGCGTCAAATAAACTTCCGAAATCACATCCAATTAAATTGCGACTTAACGATCCGAATGGTAAAACGACCTATCAGACCATTCAGAAAACAAATGACCTGAATCATTATAGTTTTATAATTCCGACAAGTGCCGATGCGCCAACCGGAAACTGGGAAGCAATGATAAGCGTGGGAGGTGCTAAGTTTTACAAAAGCATAAAAATAGAAACGATCAAACCGAATCGTTTAAAAATCAAGAATACGTTCTCCAGAAAAACGCTATCGTCCTCTTATCCGAACAACAGCAATCTTGAAGTGACCTGGCTTCATGGTGCCATTGCAAAAAATCTGAATGTAGAAATGCAGGCGAAATTTTCGCAGCAAACGACTACTTTTAAAGGCTATGAGAAATTTAATTTTGACGATCTGGTACGCCAGTTCAGCACGGAAGAAATCAATGTTTTCTCCGGAAAATTAAACGAGAGTGGAAGAGTTTCAGTTCCTATTCAGCCAAAACTGCAAGGACAGGCTCCGGGAATGCTTCGCGCTTCATTTATTACAAAAGTATATGAAGAAGGAGGCGATTTCAGTACCGATGTTATTTCGACCACCTATTCGCCTTACAAAACCTACGTAGGGATAAAAGCACCGGAACCTAATAAATACGGAATGCTGGAAACCGGAAAGAACAACAGTTTTGATATTGTTACCGTGGATGAAAACGGAAGACCAAAATCAGTTCGAAATCTGGAAGTAAAAGTGTTTAAAGTAGACTGGCGCTGGTGGTGGGATGCTTCTAGCGATAATCTCTCGAATTATAATTCATCAAATGCGACCACCTCTTATAAAACCCTTGTGATCGATACCGATTCAAGAGGGAAAGGAAGTATTGATCTTTCTTTAAGCGATGAAGAATGGGGACGCTATTTAATACGTGTTGCGGATAATACCGATGGACATGCAACTGCTTTAACGGTAAATATTGACTGGCCAGTATGGTCCGGAAAAACTCGTAACAGAGATGCGTCTACAGCCAATATGTTAGTGTTTTCTACCGATAAGAAAAATTATGCGGTAGGCGAAAAAGCGCAAATTTCGTTCCCGTCAAGTGAAGGTGGCCGTGCTTTGATTTCGATTGAAAACGGCTCAAAAGTGGTGCAGACCATCTGGGCCAAAACAAAACAGGGCGAAACCAAAGTGGAGGTTCCAATTACGGCAGCGATGGCGCCAAACGTATATTTTAACATCACACTTTTACAGCCGCATGCTTCGACTAAAAACGATTCGCCTATTCGTATGTACGGAATCGTTCCAATCGAAGTAGTAGATAAAAACACCATTTTAGCACCAACCCTTTCCATGCCGGATGTTTTAAAACCGGAGCAGACTTTTACGGTAAAAGTGGGAGAGAAAACCGGTAAAGAAATGACCTATACGATTGCAGTTGTAGATGAAGGACTTCTGGACTTAACCCGTTTTAAAACACCAAATGCCTGGGATAGTTTTTATGTTCGCGAAGCTTTAGGAGTTAAAACCTGGGATATTTACGATGACGTAATCGGGGCCTATGGCGGAAAAATAAATCAAATCTTCAGTATTGGTGGAGATCAGGATTTAGGTGGTGGAAAAGCCAAAAAAGCCAACCGATTCAAACCTGTAGTGCTGTATTACGGACCGTTTAAATTAGAAAAAGGCCAGACAAAAGCACATCAGTTAAAATTACCAAAATACATAGGTTCTGTTCGAACCATGGTTGTGGCGGGTGATGCCAATACAAGTGCTTACGGAAGTGTAGAAAAAGCAACTCCGGTTAAAAGTCCGTTGATGGTATTGGCTTCGTTGCCAAGAAAAATATCGCCTTCAGAAAAAGTGACCCTTCCGGTTACTGTTTTTGCGACCGAAAAAAATATTAAAAGAGTAACCCTTCAGCTTAAAACGAGCAACGGATTAAAAGTAATGGGAAGTGCTGCCCAAAGTCTGAATTTTACACAGCCTGACGAAAAGATGGCCTATTTTAATCTGGTAGTAGGTTCTGCTACCGGAATTGCTAAAGTTCAGGTAATTGCGACCTCCGGAAAAGAGCGATCAGTTTATGATGTAGAAATCGATATGACCAATCCTAATCCGGTTACCAATACCTATACCGATGTTGTTTTACCTCCAAACAGTACCAAAACAATTACATGGAAAACCTTTGGAGTTTCAGGAAGTAATAAAGCCAGATTGGAAGTTTCGTCAATGCCAACCATCAATTTGAATGGAAGGCTGCAATACCTTATCCAGTATCCGCATGGCTGTGTAGAGCAAACGACTTCGTCTGTTTTTCCACAGTTGTTTTTAAGTGATATTGTCGATTTGGACAATACCCGAAAAGGAATCATTCAGAAAAATATCACTGCCGGAATTACGAAATTAGGAAGTTTTCAATTGCCGTCCGGAGGCTTGTCGTATTGGCAGGGAAATACAACCGCCGATGATTGGGGATCTTCATATGCCGGACATTTCCTGATTGAAGCAGAGAAAAAAGGGTATGTTTTACCAATTAACTTCAAATCAAAATGGATTTCATACCAGCAAAAAGAAGCCAAACAATGGCGTTTTGAAGCGAAGTATGGCAATGATCTTGCTCAGGCCTATAGATTGTATACATTGGCACTGGCAGGCAATGCCGATTTGTCTTCGATGAACAGATTGCGTGAAACTAAAGGGATTTCAAACGAAAGTAAGCTTCGACTGGCAGCCGCATATGTTTTGGCCGGGCAAAAATCAGCCGGACAAAATTTATTATTGCGTACCAGTATCGACAATGAATCCAATGAGTATAATTATTACTACTATGGTTCAAGCGAAAGAAACAGAGCAATGGCTTTAGAAACGATGCTTCTTTTAGGACAAACGCAAAAAGCATTCACTATGGCTTCAAAACTGGCAAAAGAAATGTCGACAAACCAATGGATGAGCACACAAACAACAGCATACTGCCTGTATGCGATGTCTAAATTTGCGGCGAGTAACGGGCCAAAAGGAATCAACCTTCAGTTCAGCAAAAACGGAAAAGGCGAAACCATAAACACGCAAAAAACAATCGCTGACAGAGGTTTAGTTGTTCAGGCAGGTGCGAATAGTGTGGTTTTAAAGAATCTTAAAAACAACACCGTTTATGTTCGTGTTTTAAATACCGGAATATTACCAATAGGACAGGAAAATGCAATTCAGAGTGATGTTTCTGCCAATATTGTTTTCAAAAATAGAAAAGGCAGTGTCATTAATGTTTCGAAAATCAGTCAGGGAACCGAGTTTGTGGCAGAAGTTACGGTAAGAAATCAAAGAAATGAAAGCGTTCAGAATGTGGCATTGTCGCAAATTTTGCCTTCAGGATTTGAAATCGTTAATACCCGTTTCACCGACTACGGTGATGCAACCAATAATATCGCAGACTATATTGACATTCGCGACGACAGAACCAATTTCTATTTTGGAATGAAAGCCAGAGAAACCAAAGTATTCCGAATATTGTTAAACGCGTCCTATTTAGGGAATTATTATTTACCGGGATTACAATGCGAAGCCATGTACGACAATACATTCCTGGCCAGAACAAAAGGATTCTGGGTTGAGGTTGTGAAATAGAAAATAAAATGGCCCACGGGTTTTACGGATTAAGCGGATGTTCACGGGTTAAATTTAATTCAGTCTAATCCAATAAAAAAGATCTGTGCGAACCTGTTTAATCTGTAAAACCCGTGGGCTAAAATCATTACTAAACTTTGAAAAATAGATTAATAGCGTTTTCACAACGCATTATAAACTGGATTAAAAAGAATAAAATAAAATCAGCAATTGCATTTGTGCTCTTGCTGATTTATTATTTCTCTATACCCCGAACGTTGTTTAAAGAGCCGTACTCAACGGTTATTGAAAGTAAAGAAGGAGAACTGCTTGGCGCTAAAATCGCCCGTGACGGACAATGGCGTTTTCCGGCACAGGACAGCGTACCCGATAAATTCAAGAAATGCATCGTTTATTTTGAAGACGAGTACTTTTATAAACATCCCGGTTTTAACCCGGTTGCGATGGTAAATGCGATCAAGCAAAACCGAAAAGCAGGAAAAGTAGTTCGTGGCGGAAGTACACTGACACAGCAGGTGATCCGACTGTCCCGAAAAGGAAAGGGAAGAACTTATTTTGAAAAACTGATCGAAATCATTCTCGCGACCCGATTGGAATTGGGTTATTCTAAGAATGAAATTCTCGAATTGTATGCGGCTCATGCTCCGTTTGGAGGAAATGTTGTTGGACTCGAAATGGCCGCGTGGCGTTATTTTGGTGTACAATCGAATCAATTGTCGTGGGCAGAAAATGCGACACTGGCAGTTTTACCCAATGCACCGAGTTTAATTTATCCGGGTAAAAATCAAATAAAATTATTGAA
This sequence comes from Flavobacterium sp. T12S277, assembly GCF_048514875.1. NCBI lineage: Bacteria > Pseudomonadati > Bacteroidota > Flavobacteriia > Flavobacteriales > Flavobacteriaceae > Flavobacterium > Flavobacterium sp. T12S277. The sequence goes on from NZ_JBLYEG010000009.1 coordinate 215,431, forward strand.
CAAACGAAACCGACTTTTGCTAAAATTGCATCAGGAAGGTGTAATTGACAAACAAACCTATGAACTTGCAGTTGAAGAACCTTTGCCGCAAAAACCATACGATTTGCCACAAATAGCACCGCATCTGTTACAAAGAGTGGCTAAAAACGAGGAAGGAACCAGGGTCAAAACAACAATTGATTATGCTTTGCAAAACAGAGTCAATCAAATTGCGAGATACTATTACAATCAATACAAGCAGAATGAGGTGCACAATCTGGCGATTCTGGTAATTGATGTTTCCAATAGAAATGTGATCAGCTACGTTGGTAATGCTCCAACGGATAAAGACCACCAAAAAGATGTGGATATTATCGACGCACCAAGAAGTACAGGAAGTATCCTGAAACCCCTTTTATATGCCGGAATGCTGGACGATGGCGAATTACTGCCCAACACTTTGATTGCCGACGTACCAACGCAGATTGCAGGTTACACACCGCAAAATTTCAATCTGACCTTTGATGGAGCAGTGCCCGCACATCGGGCTTTATCGCGCTCACTCAACATTCCGTCGGTTTTAATGCTGCAGGAGTTTGGAGTTAATAAATTTTATGAAGAACTGCAAAAGTTTAAATTGCGCGACATTAATAAAACACCGGATCATTATGGCTTATCGCTTATTTTGGGAGGAGCCGAAAGTAATTTGTGGGATTTATGCCGAACCTATGCAAATCTGTCTTCTACTTTAAATTATTATGTTAAGAATCAGGCAGAATACCGAACGAATGAATTTACAGAGTTAAATTACAAGAACGATTTTGAGCCCCATTTTGGCTCAGAAAGTGATCAGAAGAACATCTTGGGCGCCGGATCAATTTGGGCGACTTACAATGCCATGGAAGAGGTCAATAGACCGGAAGGAGATGAAGCCTGGAAGTTTTACGACAGCTCTCTTAAAATTGCCTGGAAAACCGGGACCAGTTTTGGTAATCGCGATGCCTGGGCAATTGGTACAAATTCAAAATATGTGGTAGGAATCTGGGTTGGAAATGCAACAGGCGAGGGCCGACCTACTTTAACGGGAGTCACAAGTGCAGCACCAATTTTATTTGATGTTTTTAATTTATTGCCAAGACAAAAATGGTTTCAAACGCCTTATAAGGATTTAGAAGAGGTTGAGGTGTGTCGTTTAAGCGGTTACTTAGCCAAAGACGGTTGTCCGAAAATAAAACAATGGGTTCCCAAAAAAGGAAAATCGACAGCCGTTTGTCCGTACCATAAAACTGTTCATTTGGATCGTGCAGAACAATTTCAGGTGAATAGCAGCTGTGAAAACATTGATAATATAGTGACTAAAAATTGGTTTGTTTTGCCTCCGGTTATGGCCTGGTATTACAAGAGCCAGCACATCGAATACCTGCCACTGCCTCCGTTTAAAGAGGGCTGTCAGGGTACACAAACCACAACAATGGATTTTATTTATCCGAAGACCAACGGCAAAATTTATTTAACGAAGAATTTTAATAGCGAAGTCCAGCCGGTAATCCTGAAAGTAGCCTATTCGGAGAGGGATAAAGAGCTCTTTTGGTATGTGGATGACGTTTATAAAGCAACCACAAAAACGTTTCATGAACTGCCTGTTACTCCAACTTCAGGAACACATTACATTACAGTTGTTGATGCATTTGGTAATGAAATTAGAAGAAAAATCGAGATTGTGAGGGAGTAAGAGGGAGGGGAAATTCCAATTTTTTGAAACTCCAAATTCCAAATTCCAAATTCCAAATGTCAATTCTTTATGGGGTACTATGTGTCAGGCTGAGCGAAGTCGAAGCTTTTATAGGGGGTATAACCAAAAGTATAAATATACTAAACATAAAAACCCCTGAAAAACCCCTTAAAATCAGTGCTTAAGCCTAAAAAGGCTGTCGAACCAACTCAAAACAAAAAGTATATTAACTACTTATTATATACCTTTTAATTGCTACTATTAAACACTTTAAATGATGGCAATTACAAATATAAATGAATATACCCTTAAAACTACCGTTAGCACCTTAAAAACAGGAAGTAAGCACTCTTTAAAAGCCGTTTAAAATATTATTTAAACGGCTTTTTTTATGCTCAAAAACCTTAAATATTGATTCTTTTGAGAAGCTAACTTTATTGTATTTGCGGTTAGCTTTGGGGTTAGTGTTGCGGTTAGGGGATGAGATAATTTAATATCTATAAAATGCAGTTTATTCCATATAAAAACGCCTTAACAGATAAAAATATATCTATTAAGGCGGGGATAATACTATTTTAATTTTTAAATATGCGGACTTAAATAGCTATTTATTAGTGATTTATGTTAAAACGAACGTTTTATGACATGAAAAATTTGCATTATATCATTTAGTGGATAATCTGCAAATTCCGGTTATATTGATCACCCCATTCCGTTTTAAAGTGAGCACCTGATTCCAGTTCAAAATGACCACCTAATTCCGGAGCAAAATGACCACCTCCGTTTTGATTAAAAACTATATTTTTTC